>CAYFJW010000009.1:0-20966 GCA_964343875.1 Candidatus Woesearchaeota archaeon | reverse complement strand
AACTCTTTCTATGCGAATTTTGGTTTTTTTGTGCCTTTGAGGGATAAAATCTAACCGAATTTTAATTATTGGAACCTGGTATTGAGGCTTTATTGTTTAGTGATAACTGAAATAATTTCGAAAATAGGTGGGCTAGCTAAATAAAAAATGTTCTTACATTTATATCATGGATCCTTCTGAACAAATAAGAAAAGAGGCCTTGAGAAGAGGATATTCTAACAAAACAATTATAGCCTATTCACGATGTGTGCAATTATTCTTGTATCATACAAAAAAAGATATAAGGCAAATAAAAAGAGAAGATATTTTGAATTATGTTGATTTTTTGATAGGGAAGAAATATTCTGGAAATACGATAAATATTAATTATTGCGCATTAAGGTTTTATTTTTTAGAAATCCTTGGAAAAAAGCTGTTTAGAAGTATTAGATATTCAAAAATTCCGAAAAAATTACCAATAGTTCTTAGTAAGGATGAAGTGAAACTAATAATTGGTTGCATCAAGAATAAAAAACACCAACTTATGATAAAACTTCTTTATTCGGCAGGTTTAAGGGTGAGTGAATTAGTAAATTTGAGAGTGGAAGATATTGATTTGAATGATCTAAGAGGATGGGTTAGGAAGGGAAAAGGGAATAAAGATAGACAATTTTTAATTTCTAAAAGGATTAAAAAGGAATTAGAGGAATATGTTAATTCTAAAAATCTTAAATCCTTTTTATTTTCTGGTAGAAATGGGACTCATAGTGTTAGAACCATACAAGAAATAGTAAAAAATGCTAGGAAGAAAGCTAAAATTAAAAAGAGAATTCATCCACATACATTTAGGCATTCTTTTGCAACCCATATGATTGAGGCTGGTGTTGATTTGGTTATTTTGCAGAATTTAATGGGCCATAATAGTGCTGAAACAACAGTGGGTTATGTTCATTTAGTGAAGCCGAAATTAAATAGAATGAAGACTCCTCTGGATTTTATTTAGAACTGGAATATTTGTTGTATCTATCTAGGATTAAGCACATGCTACAAATAGACTTTGTGGATGGTTCTGAGCAGGATTTACATGTGATTATTTTATTTAGTTTGTTCTGTCTTAGTTTTGGTAATTGGCTTATGAATGCATTAATAATTCCGTTTTTCATTCCTGGAAACTTATTTTCTAGGTCATTTAATTGATCTCTTACAGTTGATCTGAAGGAGTCTTTTGCGTTTGGGCATTCACTGAAATCAACTTGAAAGCCCTTTAATGTAGTGTAGATTGTAACTTCTTTTTCTGTAAGGAAGTATAGGGGTTTAACACGCTTGATGAATTTCTTATGTTCTAGAACTCCAGTTACAGGTCCTAGTTTCGCTGATAGATTAATGTTGCCCTTGTATTGGTTCATTAATATTGTTTGGGCTTCGTCATCTAGATTGTGGCCCGTTGCAATTTTAGTTGCTTTTAGTTTTCTAGCATATTTGTTTAGTAAGAAACGTCTCATTGTTCCACAAATAGTGCAAGGGTTTTCTTTCAATTTTTTAAGTGCGTCAGTTAGACCGAATTTGAATTCTTTTTTAGTTGAAACTATGGTTAAGTCTATATTTTCATCTTTGCAGAACTTTTTAGCATCTTTGATTGTTTTATCTCTGTATCCCTGGATTCCTTCGTCGATTAATAGTGCTTGAAGTTTTTCTCCTCTTCTAGATAGAATATTGTTGAAGATATGCGCTGTTGCAATTGAATCTTTTCCACCCGATAAAGCGATTAGAATTTTGTCTCCTTTTTGGAACATATTGTACTTTCTAATGGTCCTTAGTGCCTTTGATTCAAAGTATCTAATAAATTGGGACTTGTTGTACTTTTTCTTGGATTGGTCTATGTAAACTATTGACATTTATCCACCTGAGACTACTGAGATTACTTTTATTTTATCTTTCGAGGTTATACTTTCTTGCTCTGTGGAGACTTCATTGTTTTTAGTTACTACAACCGTAACAGGATTGATTTTAAGATGTTTTAGGAGGTCTCCAATGTTGTTTATGTTTTTTAGAGATATTTCTATTGTTTTTTCGTCTCTTTCGAGGTATACTTTGATTTTAGACATGTTTTAGCCTTTATTGGGAAATGTTATAAACCTATTGATTAGGGGGATTATATGCCTGATGACTTTAATTATGGAAATGCGGCAGTTCTTTTTACTGGAGCTTATTTGCCTGAAGAAGTTGTGACTAATAAGGAATTTGATGGTAAGACTTTGTATAAGTATAAGAGTAATGGTGAAAGGATAAGCGGAGGGGGCGTAGTTTGTACTGATGATTGGATTATTAAAAGAACCGGTATAAAAGAAAGAAGAAGAACTCTTGCAAATAAAGATTCTAGTTTTATGGCCTTGAGAGCAATTGAAAATGCTTTGGAAGGTAATTTGGGTGTTGATGAATTAAATGGGATTATTTCTGCGACTGTGACATCACCACAGGGATATCCTTCTGTTGCATGTGAAGCTCAGGGAGATTTAGGTTATAAGGGAAATAGAAAATTTGTTGCACATGATGTTGGAGCTGCTTGTGCAGGTTTTGGTGTTGCAGTGGTTAATGCGGTAGGAAGGTTTGCAATTTCAAGCGAGCCTAGATATATTGCAGTGAGTGCTTCCGAGCATTTAACGAGAGATGTCGATTATTCGGATCAAAATTCTCCTTTATTTGGAGATGGTGCAGGTGCCGTTATTATTGGGAGGGCTGGAAGTACTGATGGGTTGGAAGGAAGAATTGTAGGACATTTTGAAGGAAGTACTGTTGAAGATGGAAGACTAGAGTTAATTGTGAGGGATGAAAATGGAAATTTAAGGATGCCTGAGGGGGATAAGGTTTATGTTTTAGCTGTTAAGAATATGCTTGGGGCTGTTGCTGGGTTAAAAAGTGATTTGGGCTGGGATAATGATGATTTAGGCTTGGTTATACCTCATCAGGCTAACTTAAGGATTATTGAGACTGTTGCTAAGAAATCTGGATTAGGAATGGATAAGGTATTTGTAAATATTGAGAGATATGGGAACATGTCTTCAGCTACATGTGCAGTTGGGTTGCATGAAGCAATTCATGGAGTTCCTAAACTGGGTATTGAGCCAAAGATACAAGAGGGTTCAAAAGTTATAATTGTTAGTTTTGGTTCTGGTTTAGTTACTAGTGCAATTGCATTGGATTATGCAAAATAGTTTTTTTAGAATATGAATTAATATAAGGAAGTTAGTTGTCTGGTTTTTTGTTCTAAATGAGAGATGAGAGATATACTTTAGTGACGACTAGTAGAGAGAGGTATGGGGTTAAAAGTTACACTAATGTCCCTCCTTGGTGTGCTCACGAAAGATTTAAGGTTAGTGTTCCCATAGGGGAAGGTAAGAAATCTCAGGCGTATAGATATATTGGTGGTAAGAGGAATTTTAGAAATGGTGGTTCAAATGGTGTCGATTGGTATAATTTGATTGGTTTTCTGGAAAAGGGTGTTGATTATGATGAAGATGTTGTTGGGGGGATTATTGATATAACTGGAAGACCAATGTTTCTTGGAGAATTTATGAAGGTACAGGATGATTCTTTTGCATCTATTTTGAGTATTGATGATCTTGCTGAATTGGAAGGGCGTAGGCCTTGGTTGCTTAGGGAGGGTAAGAGTATGGTTACGGCGCATCATAAGATTTTGCCTGTAGTTGCTGATGTTTTAAAAGGTTGGAGGGTTGATAAATAACTTTTAATTATTTAACTTTAGAGCCATTATTTTGTAAACAAGCCTGGCTAAGGAGTATGCTTCGGCTCTGTAGTTTTCTTCTGGTGCGAATTCAACAATATCTGCACCAATTACTCTTTTTTCTTTGAAAATTAGTTTTAGGATGTTGATTATGGTATTCCAATCCAATCCTCCTGGTTCCGGTGTTCCGGTGTTTCTTATGAATGAAGGATCGAATACATCAACATCTATAGAAATGTAAACTTTTTCTTTTAATTTTGGAAGAATTTCCTTTATTTTATCTAAAGTTAGGTCATATGCGGTAATTTGATGGACATTGTTTGAATTTTTTATTTCTTTGAGTTCATCAATGTCTTGTGCCCTAACACCTAAAATTGCAATATCATGCTTTTCTGATATTCTTTTTGATATGCATGCATGGTTGTTTTTTGAATCTTTCCAGGAATCTCTAAAATCGCTATGTGCATCTAGTATAATTACTGAGAAATCGTTGTTTTTTTTCAGTCCATCTAAGATTCCAAGAGTTATGGAGTGATCTCCTCCAAGGTTAATAACAAACTTATCTTTATTTTTTATAATTGTTTCAGATGTTTTTTCAAGCATTTCTTTCTCATTGCCTGGTTTAATGGGTTCTAATAATTTTATTCCTTCTGCAAAAGGTTCATTTGAGAATTGATCCTCGTAGTACTCTAGATGTTGGGATGCTTTAATTATCTTTTTTGGACCTTTAGAGGCGCCCTTGCCATATGTAACGTTTCCTTCATATTCTACAGGAAGAATAATGAATTTAGAACTATCTTTGCAGTATTCATCGGGTAGTTGCATCCATCTCATTCTACAACCTCTGTTTCTAGTTTTGGCAGGTTGCAAAATTCTGTATTAAAGTTGTATGCCCCCGCATTTAAGAATGTTATTTTGTCTCCTATTTTTGGTACTTCTTTTAGGAAAACCCTATATCTGTATATGTCCAACGAATCTGGAGTTGAGCCTTTCAATACATAGGGGGTCCCTTCTTCTGATTCATTTTCGACTAGTAATCTAATGTGGGCAATAAATGTATCCATTGCAGAATTGTATACTGATGCATTTAATATGATGTTATTGTTGTAGATGTTTTTTACTTCTGTTACTAACTTAACCGATGGAGCGGCTATGAATCTTCCAGGTTCAACAATTACCTTTATGTCCTGTCTGTTTAGCCAATCTCTTAATTCCTTGATTTTAATTAGCAAGGATTCTAATGCTTCAACCCTATAGTTTTTGTAGATGCTTGGAATTCCGCCTCCAATGTTTAATACGTCAATGCTTTTTAGGGTGTTTTTATCTAAGCTGTCTTCTAATTCGCTTATTAGTGACCATTCACTTACATTTTGGGTTTTTCTGTGAAAATGGATGCCTAATGTTTTGATATTTTTATTTTTTCTTAACTCTGGAATTAAGTTGTTGATTTCCCTGGAGTAAAATCCGAAGACAAAGTGTTTGCCAGTGTGAACTGTACTTTCTTTAAGTCTCATTCTGAGGAGCAGATTAACTTTTTTATTTGAGTTTATTAAGGTATTAAGGTCTTCTTTGTTATCTACGACGAAAGAAGTTACTCCTTGATTATGCAGGTCTTCGATTTCTTTTTGATTCCATCCTTGGGCGAAGAACCATATTTTGTCTTTGTTTTTTATTTGATTAACTACTTCTTTCGAATGTATACTGAAAAAGCAATTAGTGCTTTCTAAAATTTTGCAAACCTCATAGTTCGTTTTAGCACTGTAAGATACTTCATCTGCTAGCTCATAGCACCTTTTTAGTTGATTGTGGACCGCCTTTTTACTCAATATGAACTTCGCTTTCATTCTTTTAATAGCCCCTCTTTGGATAGCTTTTCTAAGGCACTGCACATCATGAGTGGGAAGTTTATAGTTACGTCTCCAATTACAGTTACCACATCTGAATCATCTTTAACTTTGCCCCAGCTTTTGGCTTCCTTGGTTGTGGCTCCACTCATGCTCCCAGAGGTGTGACTTGCCGTTGTCATGTAAATTGCATAATCCATTCCTCCATTGAGCAAGCCTGCAAGAACTGCGTGATGCTTTGAGATGCTTCCCCCTAAGGAGATTAATCCTTTTTTATCATCTTGACTCACAGAGAATAAGATATTTTCAAAATCCCTAACCACGTCGACAATGAAGTCTTTGTTGTTGTCTTGGAATAGATATAATTGAAAGCCCATTGCACCATCGGTTATTGAAGGGCAGAAGATGGGTACGTTGTTTTTAGCAGCCTGGAATAAGATCGAGTCTTCGTCTTTTAACATCAATCCAAATTCCTTTAACATATCTGAAACTGCCCACCTTTTTTCTTTTTTGTATACTTCTTTTAACATCGATCCTATTGTATCTTCAAATTTCATGTAAGATTCGTTTCTGATGTGTAAGTTTCCTACTCTGTTGATTCCTTTTTCATGTAGCTCTATATCATCTGATGAGAAGTCTCCTACAAAGAACCTTTCACCATGTGCCTTCATAATGTCTTCTTCAAGGCCGCCCACAGTTGTTACAATTATATCTGGAATGCCTAATTTTATTAATTGTGCGAAAAACCCCCTCAACCCAGAAGTCACCATATTTGATGTAAATGTTAAGAATATCTTGGCACCATTTTTTTTCATTCTGACTGCTGTATCTACTGCTTTCTTTAATTCAATGCTCTGAAATCCAATATTTCCTAGATTGTTGACTAGTTCATCGACATTAATATTCTTCTTCCATCTGAAATCCTTTACTTTTTGCATAGAAATTCCTCCTAAGAATTAGAAATAGCGTATTAACTACCGGACAGCCTTACTGTGTCTCTCTTTGGGTTATTGTGCATGTAGCTGCTATGGAGGTTTGGTTAATAAACTTATCGGTTTGAATGTGTATTATGGAGGATATGGATTGATTTATATATCTCTTTTAGAAGTTATCGCTGTGAGTGTTGACAAGAAGATAGAAGAACTTGAAGCAAATAGGTTGCAGATGAATATTTCTAGAGATACAATTGAATTTATAGTGAACAGTGTGTTGTTTGATGATGTTAAGGTTTTGGAGATAGGAACGTTGAATGGGTATTCTGCCCTATGGTTTTCAAAGATAGCTAAGAGGGTTTTGGGTATTGATATTGATGAGGGAATGGTTGAGGTGGCTAGGAAGAATTTAGAAGGTACTAATGTTGAAGTAGTTTTGGGTAATGCTTTGGAGGTTATTCCTACGTTGGAAGAGAAGTTTAATGTTGTGTTGATTGATGCTCAAAAGAGTGAATATGGCCAATATTTAGAATTGGTTTTGGATAAATTAGAGGATGACTTTTTGATATTTGTAGATAATACAATTTCTCATGGCGGGAAGATAACTAGCTTGTTTGAAGTTCTTAAGAGACACTCTGAATTAGAGTGGAAGGAAATGGGGATTGGAAAGGGTTTGATTGTTATTAAGCCTAAAGGTTCTCTTTGATTTTTTGAATTATTTCTTTTTTTATTTCTTCTGAAACTTGCTTTTTCCTATTTCTTCCATAGTGGTGTCCGAATTCTGGATCTTCGAAGGTTTCTCCGGTAAATTCAACTTTGTGATTATATCTCGGTTTGAAATGCCAGTGAACGTGGGGTACTGGAGGTTCCTTTTGGAAAGCATTATTCATCAAACAAGTCCAGTTATACATTGTTGCATCAAAGGCTTTTTTAAGAGCGCACTCCATTTTCTTGACTAGTTTTGCGAAGTCAAGCCATTCCTCATTGTTTAGTTCTGATAGGTCTCCACGATGTCTTTTTGTCAATATAACGCACCTACCAAGATAATCCTGCTTGATACTAAGAAAAATCTTGAAATAATTTGTTTCGTAAATTGGTTCTTGATCCAATCTTTTGCAATATTTGCATTCCATGCAGTATTTATTCCTACAGGATTTAATAAGTGTTTCTAAGAATAAATCAATGTCCCAATGATTATTAGCATATCTAAAGCTATCCAGATTGCGCTATTTACAATTATAGGTTTTTCTTTATGTGCTATCCCGTAGATCAACCAATAGGTTGATGTAAATGCATATGCTGCCCAGGATATTGCCGATACACCTGTTGCATCCTTGCCGATCCAAATTTTAAGAACTTGTGGAAGGGTAAATAAGATTCCGATGATTATTATGATGTATACTGCGTTGTCGAGAAATCTTTTGAAAGGATCTTTGCTAGGATAGTGTTGCTTTTTAAGATGTATATGTTTTCTTTTGCTATAGTGATGGTATCCTCTGCTGTGCATGAATTAATCTAAGGGGTTATATTTTTAAAGTTATACCTTTCTTGTTTTTCTATGAAAAAATTGTTTTGGGACGACCCGTATTTGGATAGTTGTGAGGCCAAGGTTACTTCTATTGAGGGCAATAGGGTTAAGCTGGATCAGACCGTGTTTTATGCTTTTAGTGGTGGGCAAGCCTCTGATTTTGGAACTATTGGGGGTGTTAATGTGGTTGAAGCTGTGAAGGCGGGAGATAAAGAGAGCATTATTGATATTACTTATGTGTTGGAGAAAGATCCTGAGTTTAAGGTTGGGGATGAAGTTGAAGTTAAGATTGATGTTGAAAGGAGGAATAAGATTAGAAATTTGCATTCTGCAGCACATATTGTTTGGTACTTCGTTGAGGAGAAATTAGGTAAGTTGAATTCTATTGGGTCTAATGTTTCTGTGGATAAATCAAGGTTGGATTATCTGTTAGAAACTCCAATTAGTGAACATTTGCTAGAGATTGAAGAAAAAGTTAATAAGTTTATTGAAGAAGACCATGAAGTTATTACTAATGTAGACGAGGAGAAACCCGATTTAAGATGGTGGGTTTGTGATGATTGGAAGATGCCTTGTGGTGGCACTCATGTTAGAAGCACTAAGGAAATTGGTAGGATTAAGCTAAAAAGGAAGAATATTGGCGCAGGTAAAGAAAGAATTGAGATTACTTTACGCACTGACAAGGCTTAAATCCCGCATTTAATGCCGCCTTTTTTGTTTTGAATTTTAAACTGTTCTTTGGAATTATGTTTTTTGCGTAAGGACAGTTTGTTTTATGAAATCTTTTACCGTTTTTAGGAGCTATGAATGTTGTTTTGGTCTTTTTTGTAATGTTTACTACCTTTTTTGTTGTTGGTTTTTTATATATTGCTTGTAATTTCCTTATCTTTTCAGATAATTCATGCTCATTGACATCAATTCTTTTTAGAATTCTAACGATTTGAGCTTCTCTCTGCTCCATGTTTAAGATCTTTCTTTGGAGCCTTATTACGTCTTCTCTGACCATTCTGAAAGAACGAACTAGGTTTTCTTCGATTTGGTTCATGGGCTAGATGAGTAGTTGATTGTATATAAACCTATCTTTTTTAGCCATTTATAAGTGGTGACTAAAAGTAATATTTATTTTTGTAGATATTTTTTCTATGGCCTACCTTAATAACTAGGATTTGAAGCCTTTTTTTATTGATATCTATGATTAAGCGATAATCACCTACCCTAAACTTATAGGCATTAATTCCAATCAATTTAGTTAGGTGTGCTTCTGGTCTAATTCTAAGTCGCTCTATAGCTGTGATTAATCTAATTCTCTCTTTGTTGTTTAGGCTATCTATGAACCTTTCGGCTTTTTTAGAAAAGATGATTTCATACAAGAAGATCACCTATTTGATGCTATACCTTCTTTTAATGTCTTTTAATCTTGTGAATTTTCCAGCCCTGATATCTTTTCTTGCTTCTTTAATATCTTGGATAGTTTCATTGGTTAATTCACTTGTGTCTTCAACTAGATCCCAGATTACTTCTTCATATGTCTGTCTGGAGAAAAGTTTTTTATTGTTGAGTTCTTTTTGAAGTTTTTGACTAATCTGGATAGTTGTTGATACCATAGTGAACTATAGTAAGTTATAGTTTATAAATGTTACTGGTTTAATTTCCAATATATTTCGAAATTAGGGATTTAGCTTCCCTTTCCGAGTTTGCTTTGATTAGACACCTATTATTGAAGATTAACATGTTTTTGAATTTAATACAGTCGCCTAGATCTTCGATTTTACTTATTTTTGAGAGGTCTTTTTTTAGTTTAGTTAGGTTGTTTTTTACTGTTACCTGGTAATTTCCGGTTGAGCAGAACTTTAGTATTCCTTGTGGGTTTATTGTGTTTAGGAATAAATAGTGTTTGTTGCATGCTTGACAGTCTTTTCTCTTTTTTGTTTTGAATTTGTCGAAGGAGTTATTTTTGAGGTTGATGTTGATTAGTTCTTTTGAGTAGTTATTTTTTAGAAGTATTTTTATTGCTTCTGAGACCTGCAAGGATGCAATTAGTGAAGTTGTGGAGTTCAGAACTCCTGCCGTTTGACAAGTTTCTAGTTGTGCTGGTTTGAAGATGCATTGGAAGCAGGGAGTTTTTTTAGGGATTATGTTCATCAAAGATGCTTTTTCTTTAATTCCTGCTGCATAAATCCAAGGGATGTTGTTGTTTAATGAGTAATCATTGATTAAGAATCTTGTTTCTAGGTTATCTGTGCAGTCTAAAATTAGGTTTGTTGTTTTGGGTATTAGTTTTGATATGTTTTTGTTGTTTAGGTCTTGGTTGTGTGCCGTTATTTTAATTGTTGGATTGATGTTTTTTAGGTGCTTTAATGCTTGTTTTGCCTTGGGTTTGTTTATGTCTGATTGGTTGAATAACGTTTGTCTTTGGAGGTTGTTTAATTCTACTGTGTCTCTGTCAATTAGTATTAAGTTTATTCCCGCCCTTGCTAACAAATTAGATGTTTGTGTTCCTATGGCCCCGATACCTACAATGGCTACAGTTGCTTTTTGTAGTTTTTTCTGGTTTGATTTTCCAATGTAGATTTCTTGCCTGGAGTATCTTGTCATTTTAGCTTTATTCCAACGGGACAGTGGTCGCTGCCCATAACTTTTGGCAGAATAAAGGCGTCTTTTAAGTGTTTTCTTAGGGATTTTGAGGTACAGAAGTAATCAATACGCCAACCAACATTTCTTTCACGTGCTTTGAACATATAACTCCACCAAGTGTAGTTTTCTGGTTCTTTATTGAATTCTCTAAAGGTATCTATGAATCCAGCTTTAATGTAGTTGTCAAAGCCTTCTCTTTCTTCGATGGTGAATCCGGCGTTGTGGATGTTGCTTTTTGGTCTTGCTATATCTATTTCTTTATGTGCTACATTTAGGTCTCCACAAAAGATGACTGGTTTCTTTTTTTCTAGGTCTTTAAGGAATTTAAGGAAGTTTTTATCCCAGTTTTTCCTATGTTTAAGCCTTGTTAAGCCCCTTTGAGAATTTGGAGTATAAACGGTTACTAGGTGGTATTTTTTGAATTCTAGGGTGATTACACGGCCTTCATCATCATTCATTGGGCCATCCCCGTATAGAACTGAAATAGGTTTTATTTTAGAGAAAATTGCGGTTCCTGAATAACCTTTTTTCTTTGCTGAATGCCAGTAATGGTGTTCGTAATCGTGCATTATTTTATCTACTTGGTCAGGGTGGGCTTTAGTTTCTTGTATGCAAACAATATCTGGGTTTTCTGATTCTATGAATTTGAGAAACCCCTTACCCAATACAGCCCTAATGCCATTGACATTCCATGAAATTATTTTCATTGTAAAATTGTTCCTACTTTTTTGTATCTTGTATGTTTGAAGAATTCAATTGACAGGAATCCAATTAACCCTGCTCCAATTATGGGTAACCAATCAATTGGCGTTAGTGGAGCTAGTTTGAATAGCATATTTAGCGGAGTGTAAATTACTAGCATTTGTAATACGATTGATAATGCTACAGCCATGTTTAACCATTTGTTATCAAACATATGTGTGAATGGTTTTGGACTTTTTACAGAGTAAACTACAAACATTTCATAGATCATAAGGGTTGTTAATGCTATCGTTCTTGCTTTTGTAAGTTCGAATGAGCTATTTGCCCAGAGGAACATGCCTAGAGTTACTATTGTACCTATTATACCTACTACGATTATGAATGATTTTAGGTCTAGCATAATGTTTTCGTTTGCTGGGCGGGGTTTTCTTTTCATTACATCTTTATCAGGAGGGTCTAGACCGAGAGCTAAAGCTGGCCATGAATCTGTCATTAAATTAATCCATAGAATTTGTAATGGTAGTAATGGGAGTGGTAGACCCGCGACCATAGCTATGAGAATTACCCCTATTTCTGAGATGTTTGCTGCTAATAAGTACCTTACAAACTTCTTAATATTGTCATATATGACTCTTCCTTCTTCAATAGCATTGACAATTGAGGAGAAATGATCGTCTGTTAGAACCATATCTGATGCGTCTCTCGCGATATCTGTGCCCTTTATAGACATGGATACTCCTACGTCTGAGGATTTGATTGCTGGAGCGTCATTGACGCCGTCGCCGGTCATTGCTACTATTTCGTTTCTAGATTGTAGAGCTTTTAGAATTCTAACTTTTTGTGCTGAAGTTACACGGGCGTAGATTGAATAATTGATTACTTTTTCTTTTAGTTCTTCATCGTCTAGTTTTTCTAGTTCCGGTCCTGATATTTCTTTGCCATCCATTCCAATCTGTTTAGCAACTGCTTTTGCTGTTAATGGATGATCGCCTGTGATCATAATTGGGGTTATTCCTGCGGTTTGACATTTTTCTAGGGATTCTTTTACACCTTCTTTTGGAGGGTCAATCATTCCCATCAATCCTAAGAAGTACATTTCTTTTCCTTCTTTTACTGCCATTGCTAAAACTCTTAGTGCGGAAGTAGCCATCTCTTTGTTTGCTTCTAGTATTTTTTCTCTATCCTTTGGAAGAATTCTTCTTTTTTTGTTGTCAATTATTATGTTTGTACATTTTTCTAGGATAATCTCTGGTGCGCCCTTGTAGTAATCGAAGTTGTTGTGTTTTGTGGCCATGAATTTTGAGTCTGAATCAAATGGAATTTCCCCATTTCTCTTTAGTCTTTTTGCTTTGCCTTTTAATGCTGCGAATAATAATGCTCTTTCAGTTGGATCTCCAGATTCCTCTGTTGCATTGTTACATGTTGCTGCAACTTCTAATATTTGGGGAAATGTTTCTTGTGGGTCTACTTGTTTGTCTGAATCATCTGTGAATTCGCCTAAATCATTGTAACCTTTTCCAGTTATGTTGTAGAAATTATGATTAGTGTAACATTTAGTCACGGTCATTTCATTTTTAGTCATTGTCCCTGTTTTATCTGAGCAAATAACTGTGATACATCCTAGGGTTTCAATTGAGCCTAAGCGTCTGATTAGGGCGTTCCTTTTTACCATTCTTTGTACGCCTAATGCTAAACAGATTGTAACAACTGCAGGAAGTCCCTCTGGGACGGCTGCTACGGCTAAAGCTATTGCTGTAAGGAATATTTCAAATAAATCCATACCTCTGATTGCTCCGATTATGAAGACTACAATTGAGATTAGAATTGTGATGTAACCAATGAACTTTCCGAATTCTTTTAGCTTCTTTTGTAAGGGTGTTTCAGTTTTTTCTGCTTTTTGAACCATGTCTGCAATCTTTCCAATTTCGGTCCTCATTCCAGTTAGTACAACAACTGCTTTTCCTGTACCCCTTACAATGCTTGTTCCGGAGAATAGCATGTTCTTCCTTTCTGCCAAAGGTGCACTTTTTGCAATTGGGTCAATTGTTTTTGTTATTGGGTTGCTTTCTCCCGTTAGTGCTGCTTCGTCTGTTTGTAGGTTGTTTACCTCAATAAGTCTTAGATCTGCTGGAACTTTATCTCCTGATTCTAGAACAATTATGTCTCCCGGGACTACTTGACTTGAAGGGATTTCTATTTGTTTATTGTCTCTTATTACCTTTGTGTTAAGAGTTGTTAGTTTTCTTAGTAATTCTATGGCTCTTTCCGCCTTATATTCTTGTACGAAGCCAAATACTGCGTTAAAGATTAAGATTGCTAGGATTATGTATGCATCTACTTTTTCATGTGCTATGAAAGAAACAATGGTTGCCGCTATTAGAATGTATATTAGTACGTCGTGGAATTGTCTTAGAAATATTTTAATTGGACCGTCTTTTTTCTCTTTTTTCAGTTCATTTGGGCCGTATTCTTGTATTCTTCTAGACGCTTCTTCGTTTGTAAGGCCATATTCATGGGTTGCGGTTAGATCTAGGGCCTCTTTTGTTGTTTTGTCATGAAAGAACATGGAAATGTAGTAATTTAGGAGATTTATAACAGTTATGATGTTACAGGGAAGTTTTTAGACCAGTCGTAGTCCCTTAAGGTTCTACTTGCGTACATTGTTCCTTCTGGATTTCTTGAAAGGAACCTTCCTAGTTCTATTTCTACTTCATGGTCTCTGAGAGGTCTTGCAGAGTCCGGTCGGCCGAAGAATGTTTGGGTCCTTAATCTATTCCACATATTTACAGTTCTTTGAGTGAATAATGGGAAAGGTTGCAGGGTCATTGTTCTTTTTCTGCCTGCTTCTGATGCCCTTATTCTTTCTTCTTTTGCTACTGCAAGATATGCAGCTACATCATGTGGACAGAATACTACGTCTCTATGTTTTCTTCTTCTGCCTGTTTTTGGATCTCTTCTCCAGAAAACATTTCCATAATCTTTTGAACCACAATTTGAGTGTTCGGTTTTTAAACTTTGCCAAACAGTGTGCTCATCTGATCCAAGGAAGGGAATTCCATGAAGTTTAATCCTGTAAACATGATCTGTGCTTCTTGAAGGGACCTGTACAATTGCGCTTGCACCAATTTCTCTATTGTCCCTGTCTGTTCCATAAATATCTGCACGAATAGTGTTTCTTTTTGGGCCCCTTACTCCCAATCCTAATTCTGAGAATGCAAATAGTTCATGACCTTCTAGGACATTATTATTTGTAACCCTTCTCCAAGTTTTATCACTTAGACAATACCATTCAATTCCTGAGGCAACTAGGTCTATGTCTGCCTCTTGGTATGCTTGGATTCTTCTTCTTGTTGGTCCTGTTTTAGCTTCACGTGCCGCTTCGAATGAAGATTCTGTCCTAATTTCTAGGGGTGTTCCTCCTCCCTTTAGAAACATGGGGAATCTGGCTGTTGCATCTGGTCCTTCCCTGCATCCAAATGGTGCTAGACTGTAGTTAATTACTGCAACTTCGTCAGGTCTAAGGTTTTCAATTACTTCTGTTGCCGTATTTGGGCCAGGTTGTGCAATTTTGCTTAATTTTAATTCCTTGGATGGATGGAACCTTCTTGATCTCTTTAATTCGTTGAAGAATGCAGCTTTTATTACCATTTGTAGGGTTTTGGATTGAAAATTTATAAGCTTAATTACTTTTATTTAAAAAGAATAGAATTATTCGGCTTTTGGAAGCACATTACAGTTGGATCTTTCATCCAATAGTTCTAGGGACGGTTCTCCTGTTGCTCTTGTTCCATCTCCAAATATCCATGTGTCATAACCAGTGATGTCTCTTTCTAAGCATAATTCTGGTTGGCCTTCGTGACCCTTACATGCAGAAAGTATTTTTCCGTTTTCATCAGGTTTACATTTTGAATCGCATTCAACATAGTTTAGATAACCTACAGCTGAGCCAAATTTCTTTTTGGAATTTATACAGTATGGGCACCAGAATGCTCCGTACATTACTACGTCATTTTCTGTAAGGCATTGTGCTAAATTGTCTAGATCTTCTTGAGAATATTTTGATTCATCTTTTGGTCCACAAGCCGTTAGTAGGAGTGTTAATGAGATTAAGATTGCTAGTATTCTTTTCATTTTATTTTCCATATTAATATTGTTTCAAGTATGATGAGTATATCTAATATTATACAATAAATGCAATAGGCTAATAATATAAATGCTTCGATGTATACTAAATATAGTGCGAATAGCATACTTAGTATCATTAAGGTTTTTAGTATTCTTGGTTTAGGTTTGAATGATAGAGCGAACACTGCACTGAAGACTAAGATTGAGATAAGTGCTACAGGGATTGGGATGTATAAGTCTGGGAAGGGTATTCCTAGGTCTGTGTTGAGGAAGTGTACTATTCCGTCAAGGTTAGAATAAGGACTTTTGTTTACAATGTCACAATCAAATTTATCTCCGAAGACGCAGAATTCTGAAGGGTCTTCTTTGTAATGTGCGTGGGTAAGTATCCCCGAGACTATAATTGCTAGGATTGCAATGATTCTTATCCACAGGATTCTTTTGTTCATCTTTTTTCCTTATTTTTTGTGTTTAAAAGTTTATTTAGAAACCGTTGAAGCCCCTTTGTTTTGCGTGAGGGTTTAGTTTGTATGTTTTTGTAGCAGTCTTTTTCACTGATTTGCCACCCTTTTTTTGATTTTTTGAAGTGTCTTTTGGCGGTGTGGAAGCTTTTTTAGGTTTTTTAACAGGGTGTATCACTGTTACTTTTTTTGTATCTAAGAACTTCTTTTGTGATGTTAATTCTGCAACTGCCCTTGAAAATACAACCGTGGAGTCAAAGAATTCTTTTAGTTCTTCCATTCCAACTTCTATCTTTTTAGCTCCGATTTTTGCTATTAATGCAACGTTCTTTCTATATTCTTCTTTCTTTGTGTAGTCTGCTCTGTCAATGTTTTTTAGTTTTTGGTAGAATTCGATGCTTTTTTTCATCTGTGGATAAAGTTTGACAATATCGCTTGCACGCTGACGTGCGGATTGTGGGATGGATGGCAGTTTTTTTTCTTGTTTTGCGTATTCCAAACCTTGGATGATTGAAATATCCATCGCAGAAATAAGACGTTTGATCGTATTCTTAATTATGTCAACCGTACGTGTGTACTTTAGTGAAACATAAATCGAGTGGTCTGCTCTCTTTATCTCTTCCAATGCAGAGTCAGCTAATTCTTCTATCATTTATCTTTTGGACCTCTAAAACTTTTGATAACAAGGGTTTTGCTAATACGAGGAAGTTTTTTAACTTTTCGCTATTTATTGTTCTTAGTTTGTAGTTTTTTGAGGCAATTATGAAACTATTCCGTCTTCTGAACTCAATTTCGGAAGATTTATGGTCTTGGTATATACTTTTGACGTCAAGTATAGCCTGAACTATTTCTCTTGGGATTCCATATTTTTTACAAGTAAATCTTCGAAAGATGTCTAATTTTGAATTAAATTCGCTTGGGAAGTCTTGAATTCTTTTGTAATAATAATCGTAATAAATTAATGCAGAGACTGCGTTTTCAAATGCTTCGTTGAGATGAGTTATTGCTAATAGTAAAACTTTTGGATCTTTTACAACAGTGTAAGTCATGTGAACCATGTGGTCGGCAGTTTGGTATGATTTGACGGCCTTCTGGCTAAACTCCATGAATTTTTCCATATTTTTCCATAAGATACGGAAATATATAAGGATTACCACCTCTCAGTGTGGATTTGGTCTTTTTGAACGTTTAAAGCTTGCAGGTGTGTTATCATTGTTTTAACGAACTCCTGCATACCACAAATGTAAACTTCTGAATTAGGTTTTAGATATTCTTGGATTAAGTCTTTACTTATTCTCCCGGTTTTGCCCGGCCAGTTATCCGGGACTTTGTCTGTTAGTGTTGGAACGAATGTTAGGTTTGCTTTATTATCTAATTTGTTTTTGAATAGGATCAAGTTTTCTTCTTTTGCACTGTAAATTAATGTTAGTGGTCTATTGTTTTCTGACTCAATCATTGTATTTAATGGTGCAACGCCCGTACCGGCTGCAAGAAATAAAACCGCATTTGTTTTTTTATCTAGTTTAAAGTTACCAAAAGGCCCTTCAAGTTCCAGAACTTCGTTTTGTTTAGCGTTGAATAGTCTTGGTGAAATTGTTCCATTTGGTGCTTGGTTTAGCGTTATTGTTATTGTGTCCGTTGGTTGTTCTGTCCAATGTGAAATTGAATATGCTCTTCTTACTAGCTTGCCTTCTAGGTTGTAAATTATTGTGATAAATTGCCCTGGTTCAAAAGTTATTGAAGATTCTAGCTTTAGTTTTAAAGTTTTAACTAATGGACTCTCTTCTATTACTTCAATTACTGTTGCTTTCATTTTAGAATTATTGTAGAGATATGATTGCTTGAGCTAGATCGCCATTATTGTCTTCCAATGCTTTTTTTGCCTGTTCTTCTGTGACGTTTGCTTGAGAAGCGACTGTTTTTATGTCCTCATCCGATATTTTTGAGGTTGCTTCTTGTTCTTGGATATCTCCTGAGATTTGAAGGCTATCTTGGCCCATTGCGTTTACTCGGACTACATGAGGGTTTTTTACTATAATGTCCTTATCTGGACATTTGATGATAACTTCCTCTGCTTCTATCTCATCTTGCTTAATTCCCATCTTTTTCATGGCTTTTGCAAGATCCTTTGGATTCATTCCCAACATCTGAACTCCTTTAAAAGAGGGATTAATAAGCTTTGTTGTTGTATAGGTGGGTCTTGGGTGCATTGTTACCTTAGAGGGTGCTAAAGACAGAAAATGGAAGAATTATTGATAATTTTAGGATTTGTAATATTTTACTTATTTGTATTAATACCCTTAAAATATGTTAGAAAGCTATTACAGCACGAAAATGATATAAACAAGGCATATAATAAGGATAATAAAAATGCCTGATTTTCAAGCCATCACCATACGTGTGTTATCATTTGCTTTTGTAGCAATCTTAAGCATTTTAGTTGAAAGATTGTTAAACATAGTGGATTTTAGAGGTGGAATAGCTTATTCTCCTGTTATCAAAAGAGGTAATCTTAATCCAGCAATATCTAGATATATGACGTATGGACTTACATATCTTGAAATTGGGATATTGGCTGTGGCTGGTTTGGGTTTAGAATATTTAATAATATACTCATTAGGAGAAACATTTAATTTCATAATTCCAATAATTTTATTCTTTATACCTACAAGTCTTTTTATCATAATCCTTTGTGCACCAAGTCTAAAAGCTAAAAAATTTCTTTTGCCAAAAAAATGGTGGGAATGGCTAGTTATTGTTATTTTTTATTCTTCTGCAGGTCTAATTACTTGGATGATGTTGAAGCCAATTTAATCAACTCTAGCCATCTATTATCTTCTTTTAATTCTAGGAAAGGCAAGGCGCAATCTGATGGTGTTTTACCTAAGGCTTGATGTTTCCTTATGAAGTTATAATAAATTTCTATTCCTTTCATGATTGCTTTTGCACTTTCTACACTGCCATGAAAGCCGCGCATAGTCTTAGTTTTCTCTCTAATTGCATTATGTAATCTCTCAATCTTATGATTAAATCCTCTTTCTGATGCAATAACTACGTTATGCTCTATTTTTGAAACTGCACCATGTTTATGCAAACCAAATGATTTTCTTAATATTGTTGGATAGCCTTGTAATCCATCTGTAGTAACTACCTTAATGCTGTTGCCTGTTTTTTGTTTTGCTTTTTTCATGACCTTAATCATTCTTTCATTAGTTCTACTTTCTATGTATTCAGAGCTTACCACATATCTTGTTTTAGTATCCATGACATCAACAAACCAGTTAATAGCTGTTCCTTGTTTTCTCTTATGGCTTTTTCTTCTATGGTATTCCATCTCATCACTTTGTAATTCACTGCCACCATTTATTGAAAGAGTGTCAACATATTTTCCTATGATTTTAGGATATTTCTTAATCCATTTGTAAATGGAAACATTAGAGGAATTATGAGGATAAAATGCTTTAAGATGTCCTTGTATCCTTCTTGTTGAAATTCCACGAAAGAATAAATCTAGACATAAGGTTATTTTTTGAGGGCTGTTTCTCATTCTAAAAAAGCCGTCATCTTCTACAAATCTATAATTACAGCTTTTACATTGATACCTTTGTATCTTACCCCTGTTTAAGGTCTTTCTAAAGGCGTTCTTCTTTACTTCTTCACTCTTACATTTTGGACATTGAATTTTATTTATCATCTTTATATTACCTATTTAAGTATACCTTATAGAGGTAATAATGATATATAAGTCTTTCGTTGGTAAGTAATAAGTAGAGGGTATAACCTAAAAAGGTAAGATTTAAATAGTAAAAAGATATAGAAAAAGTATGGCTGAAATTATGCTTAAAATCAAAGGCTATCGCTGTGAGAGGTGCAAACATGAATGGGTTCCTAGAAAGCAGGAAACTCCTACAATCTGTCCCGAATGTAAAAGCCCTTATTGGAATAAGCCAAGAAAGAAATAGGTTTATTAAGTTCAAACGTAATGCTATACAATATGCCTCCAAAAAGAAGAAAAACTACGATAAAAAAAAGAAAAACTACTAAAAGGCGAAGAAGAAAAAGTTGGTGGTGGTAAATAAGAGGTGTTAATTAAAAATGGTCATTATAGAAGTTTCTAAAGAGGATAAAGAAAAAGTTTTTGAGATTTTAATAGGCAATGGTCTTTTTAGGGGGCTTGGAGAAAATAAATTTGATATTGTTGAAAATGCTGATGATGTTCTAGAAAAAATAGAGAAAAAAGGGATTAAATTTAAAATAATAAAACAGGTGACCTAATGGAAGATAACAATGAAACTTTACAGAATTTTTCTACCTAAATATTTCAATGATGGCAAACAAATACCAGAAAAAAAGATTTTAAAAATAGCTGAAGAAATTAGAGAAAAGTTCGGAGCTTATTCTTTAGACCCTTATGGAAAATTACCAATCATTCAAGGGGTATGGACATCTAACAGCACACAAGAAAAATATCAAGAAGATATGTATTTGTTGGATTTGTTTGTAGAAGATACTTTTGACATTAAAAAATGGTTTAAGGCAAAAAGAGAAATATGGCGACAAGAATTAGAACAAGAGGAACTTTTTATTATTGTTCAAAATGCAGAGATTATTACCAATATTGATTAGTTATATAATTTCATAAGGACATTCTGGCACAGGATTAACTAATTCTTCACATTGATTAATATCACGCACCACTTTATTTCTCACTATATTGCCTTGAAATGCACATTGGTATATTTCACACATCAAACAACCTTCTATTTGTTGATTTCCTACATACTTCCATTCGGCAGAATAATCATCACAATCAGCTAGATAAGGGTTAAGCAAACCCTCTTTTGATATGGTTTGTTTAGTAGCTTCTTTTTGATATTCTTGAATATTTTGATTTTGACAACCCATAAGTAATAAAGATAAAATCAATAAAATAATGCTTAATAGTTGCACCTTTCCCATGAGATTTTAGAGCTTTAAATCATTTATAAGCCTTTCAGCACCCTCTAAGGTAACAATGCA
>CAYFJW010000008.1:0-36701 GCA_964343875.1 Candidatus Woesearchaeota archaeon | reverse complement strand
TCTGCACTACCATCACCTAGATTACTAAGAGACTCAACAGTATTTTCAACAGTCTTAACAGTATCACTCAAATAAATTGCATTTGTATTAGAGGCTTCAGATGCATAATAGAATATTCCAATAGCCACAAATAATATTAGCCCCAACAAGGCCAACATATCAAAAGCCTGTGCTCTTTTTCTCTTAACCATCCTCTTTTTACTAGGCACCAATATACAACAATAATTCTTATTTAAAAAGCTTATTAAATCCTTCCTTATAACTCCTTAGTAGTCCTTTTCTAACAAGAGAAACCACCAAAATCTTTATAAACCACATTTTAGTTATAATCCTACTCATTATATTATATAATCGGAGAGTATTAATCAAAATGGCAAAGGAAAAACCGCATTTAAACGTAATTTTCGTAGGTCATGTAGACCACGGAAAATCTACCACAGTAGGTAGGCTCATGTTTGACTCAGGAAACGTAGATGAGCAAGCAATGAGAAAACTAAAAGATAAAGCTCAAGAGCTTGGAAAAGCAGGTTTCGAGTTCGCTTTCGTTATGGATAACTTAAAAGAAGAGCAAGAAAGAGGAGTTACAATTGATCTCTCCTATAAGAAGTACATGTCTCAGAAATATGAAGCAACAATTATTGATGCTCCAGGGCACAAGGACTTCGTTAAAAACATGATTACAGGTTCTTCACAGGCTGATGTAGCATTTTTAGTTGTAGCTGCAACTGAAGGGGCTATGGCTCAGACTAAAGAGCACTTGTGGCTTCTAAAAACACTTGGTGTTAACCAATTATGTGTTCTAGTTAACAAAATGGACACAGTAAAGTACGATGAAGCTAAATACAAGGAAGTTAAAGACGGACTAACAAAATTAGTTCAAACTGCAGGTTACGATCCAGCAAAAGTTAACTTCATTCCAGCAAGTGCATTTGAAGGCGATAATGTTTTCAATAAAAGTACTAACATGGCTTGGTACACAGGACCAACTGTTTCTGAACAAATTGATTTATTCGAAGAGCCAGAAAAGCCAGTTGACCTTCCATTAAGGCTACCTCTACAAGATGTTTACAACATCTCCGGTATTGGTGTTGTCCCTGTTGGAAGAGTTGAAACAGGTAAACTAAAAGTTGGACAAAAGGTTGTATTCGTACCTGGAAGAGAAGGTAAGGGTGTTCCTGGTGAAGTAAAATCTATTGAGATGCATCACGAACAAGTACAAGAAGCAATTCCAGGAGACAATGTTGGATTCAACGTACGTGGAATCGGTAAGAAAGATATTGCAAGAGGAGACGTTCTTGGTGAAGAGAGCAACCCTCCAGTTATTGCAAGTGAATTTACAGGAAGGATTATGATTCTAAATCACCCAACTGTAATTACACAGGGTTACACTCCGGTGTTCCACATACACACATCACAGGTAGCTTGTCAATTCACAGAATTGAAACAACAGCTAGACCCTGCAACTGGTGCTGTACTAAAAGAAAAACCAGACACATTGAAGACTGGTGACGCAGCAGTTGTACAGCTTAAACCTACAAGACCAGTAGTACTTGAGAAATTCAGTGAAATTCCTCAAATGTCTAAGTTCGCTATTAGAGATGCTGGTGCTACAGTCGCAGCTGGTATGTGTATAGAACTAGTTAAGAAGTAAGGGTCAAACCCTTACAACACTTCTTTTTTTATAATTTCTCAAAACAGAAAGCTTTATTAACACATGTTAGGAATAATTAACAATTTAAAGCCTTTTTTTGAAGATTGTCATAGGAGGCTAGGTGTAAGAGAATACGCTAGAATAACAAACGTAAGTCCTCCAACCGCATCCAAAATTCTTTCAAGCTTAACCAAAGAAGAACTACTCAATAAACAACAAAACAGGCAATATCTCTTATTTTGGGCAAAAAATAGTCCATTATTCAAGAGCCTTGCACAAATTTATTGGAAACAAAAGTTTGAAAAAACCGGACTCTTAGACTACCTCAACAAAAAGTTCATTAATCCAACAATCATTCTCTTCGGCTCATTAGCAAAAGGAGAGAATACTCGAGATTCAGACGTAGATCTTGCGATAATCTCATCAAAAAAACAAATCAATTTAGAAATATTCGAAAAAAAGCTTAAAAGAAAAGTACAAATATTAAGTTTCACAGAGATATTAGACATAAACAAAGAATTAAGAAATAGTATAATTAACGGACATGTTTTAGAAGGAAAGGTGAGACTCTAATGGATTGGATTGAATGCAATAACAAAAAAATCGTAAAACCAATTTCCACAGACGAAAATCTAATTCAATCTCTACTAAAAACAAGTGAAAAAAAGATGGAATCTCAAGAATTACTTCCATTCAACGAAACAACCCTTGCTTCAAAAATATCTCTAGCCTATAATTCAATAAGAGAGCTACTAGAAGCCTTATCTCTAAAAAAAGGTTTCAAAATTTATAACCACGAATGCTACACTGCCTTTCTCAAGGAAGTCCTAATTGAATCCGACCTAGGGGACGATTTCAATGAAATAAGAAAGCTCAGAAATGATATAAACTATTATGGTCAAGAGATATCCATTGAGGAATCAAAAATAGCCATAGAGCATATGAAAAACCTCAAAAAAGCAATAGAAAGCTTCATTTAGAAGCCCATTTCTTATCAAAAACCTTATAAATTCAATTTTTAGAAGAAAATCTACAATGGCAAAAGCAAGAATAAATATAGCAAGCACTGACATCTCAGAGCTAAATCAGATCTGTGGTGACATTAAAGATATTGCTAAGTCCACAAAAACAAAGATTTCCGGACCAATTCCATTGCCAACTCAAATTCTAAAACACACTACAAGAAAGAGTCCTTGTGGTGACGGTAAGGCATCTTTTGACAGATTCGAAATGAGAATCCACAAAAGATTAATTGACCTAGCAGATAATGAACGTGCATTAAGAATGGTTATGCGTGTTCCAATCCCTAAAGATGTTGATATTGAGATTGAATTAATTGAATAAACACTCATAAAAAGGGTTAGCCCATAAAGGCCTTCCCCAAATCTTCCTTAAATTTGTCTATCTCTTCTTTTGAAAGCTGCTTTTTCATATCATGGGCTTCCATTCTTGCTTTCCACACATCCATGGTGTGTTTTACAACAACATCTGCAACATTATCCATAATTGGACCACGTTCTTTATCCCACAGATGTTTCATTTTTTCTTTCATTAAATCAGACCATGCTTCGTTAGCAAGGCAAACCATTGAGGAAGTCATTTCACAATAGTCTTCCCCACAGCAATCTGTTTTTCCTTTGTTTTCATCCATTTTGTAATTCCCCCTTATTTATTATATAATCCTAATTATATAGAACAATTGGTGAGGGCTGTAATTTGCAGTATATAAGTTTTTAGTTGAATTCAAAAAAATAACACATGACGAGCCCACCAATGTAACCCCATGATAAACCAACAAAAACATTACAGATAGAACTCTATAGAAAAACTGGGACCTCTCCCCTTACTCATGCCCGTAGGCTGTATCTCTCAATGAAACTCCAAAACACTGTAAAGTAACTGTCCACATCATATCCATTTTTTCTTAGTTTTTTAAGTTCATTCGCTGCCTCTACAGCGTAAACCTTCTTCCTCTTTTCTCCTACCCTAAGAATCTTTGCCAAAAGAGTATCTCTCTGGCACTCATTCAAAGGCTTCATTGCGAGATCACAGCACTCTTTTTTGTGCTCCATCTCTATCAAATATATCAATACAAAAATTCTATTTAAAGATTGTTGATATATTTAGTAAACATTCTATAATGTATATATCAGTTGAAAAAATTGACTAATTATTGAGTTACAACTAACTGCATTAACCGATTACTCAGAAAAGGAAGATGGTCATGTTAACAATCTACAGAAAAGAAGCTAAAGAAAGATATCTTGGCCTAATCGGCTTTAATCACACAATAAAGCTTAAAAAGCTAAAAGCAACCTTGCAAAACATTGCCGCGGTCGCGTAATCTGGTATCGCACTAAATAAGCAAAGTTAAGAACATCTTAATTTCTTATGTGTAAGCCTGGAAGTAATAAAGAATTACTTTCTTGAAAGTACCAGTAAGCTAGGCCCCTTGGGCATCCCGGTTCAAATCCGGGTCGCGGCGCTCCTATTCAAATAAACAGGAAACAGATTCCCCTAAATGAATCCTTCTGATCGCCTCAGCCAATAAAGGGGCAATAGAAACCACCTTTAGCTTATCGGTATTATCATCAATCCTTACAGTGTTGGTTACTACAATCTCATCCACTTCAAGATTACTCATTTTTTCCAAGCTATCTCCTGCAAAAGCAGGATGCACACATGAGATATAAATTCCTTTTGCCCCATTCTCCTTCAATAAATTAACAGCAGCAGAAATAGTACCACCTGTAATAATCATATCATCAGTCATAATAACATTCTTATCCTTAACTTCACCCAAAATCATCATTTTTTGAACCTTATCATGACCATCCAGGCCATAAGACCGTTGTTTACTTATAACAACCAAAGGTAAATGTAATTTGGCTGCCAATTTTGAATTCATCTTAACCCCTCCTTCATCAGGAGCAACAACTACAAAATTATTAAGATCTTTTTTCTTAAAATGCTTAACAATAATTGGCATCGCAAACAAATTATCCACAGGGATATCAAAAAACCCTTGTATCTGACCAGCATGTAAATCAACAGTCAGCACTCTATCAGCCCCAGCTACTGTTAAAAGATTTGCAACCAACTTTGCAGAAATTGGTTCTCTCGATGTTGCCTTTCTATCTTGTTTTGCATAACCATACCAAGGAACAACTGCCGTTATTCTCTCTGCAGAAGCTCTTTTTAATGCATCAATTAGTATTAACAAAGACATCAAATTTTGATTAGTGGGCTCAGAAGTGGGCTGTATAACAAAAACGTCACTCCCGCGCATATTTTCGTTAACTTTTACATACGTCTCAGAATTAGCAAATTGCTTTATAGAGACATCAGTTAAGGGTATATCCAATATTTTAGATATTTCATCACAAAGTTCAGGATTAGCCCCTCCACAAATTAACCGCATATTGTTTTTGAGAAGCATATAATATCAATGAAATTAAAAAATATAAAAGTCTTTCCAAAAACCACCTTAAACCAAGAATAATCCTAAGGCCCTTATAAAGATTAAGAAAAACCTTTTAAACTCAAGTATCTCTTCCAATAGAGGGTTTAGAGTATATACAAAAATGAAAAAAACCTTAATATTTTCATGTATCGCATTAATCCTAATTCTCGCAACAAGTGCATTAGCAGATGAGTCCTTACTAGAGCTTATAGGAGAAAACAAAATCACAAAAGAAGGAACTATCGATGACTCAAATGCAATTCACCACTTCCCGCATTTTAACAAAATAAACAACATCCAACTAGAAATAAACTCAAAAGAAACTTTCACACAAACAGAAACTTCAGATATAAACAAAATCGTAACAGAATACCATTCTAACTCATTGAACATTCAATCAATCTACGAAAAATTGGACTTTGAAAGGTTCACCACAAACAAACCTCCAATCAAACAAGCATACATACTAAAAAACAACCTAAATAAAAAACAAAAAGTAACATTAACAATCAATCACGAAATAGAAGCAGATGAAGTAACTTGGGAAGGGAAAACATATCAAATAAAAAAGAAACCAACAGCCTTCAAGGCATACGAAATAGAACATAGACTATATCCAAATAAAAAAGACCTAGCAGGACATACCCTTTATTTCGAAGACGTCTATTACGACTTTAAAGACATCACAAGCCTAAATTACAAAGTTTACACTTACTCTAAAAACAATAAAAACTACCTCGCGGTAGAGATAAAGAAAACCTTACAACCAAATGAAGAATTCCCAATTGACCCCACAATCGGATGGACAACCAATGTCGTAGCTGAAGATCCAATCATTTGGGGTCCAACATATGCACACTCTGCAGATTTAGATGGTGATGGAGACATGGATATTGCAGCCACAGCATGGAACGGACATGATGACAGAGTTATCTGGTTCGAAAATGATGGAAATTATCCAATCAACTGGTCCGAACAAGTAATAACTACTAACGTAAACAACCCACGAGCAGTTGACTCCGGAGACTTCGACGGAGACGGAGACCTCGATTTAGTCAGCGCACTCCAAGATGACGATAGAATCGAATGGTATGAAAACGATGGAAATTATCCGATCAGCTGGTTCACTAGGACAGTTGCAATCAATACAGATGCAGTACATCGCGTAGATGCCATTGACCTAGACCAAGACGGAGACGTAGATATTGTAGCAGCAATTAGCAATGATGAAAGAGTTGCGTGGTACGAGAACAAACAGGTAAACTCCACTGTAACATGGACTGAAAGAAATATTTCAACAAATACCCAGGGTGCTTGGGCCGTTCATTCAGCAGACTTAGACAATGATAATGATATAGACATTGTGGCTGCCGCAAGAGGTGATGGTAAAATCGTATGGTTTGAGAACAAGGGAGGCACCCCAATAACATGGACTAAAAGAGTCATAGCTCAAAACATTAATGCACCTTGGTCAGTTTATATCAAAGATCTAGATCAAGACGGAGACTCAGACGTAATTAGTGCAATAGACCTAGATAGTAAAATAACCTGGTTTGAAAACGATGGGAACTTTTCTTCAATAACATGGACCGAAAGAGATATTTCAACAAATATGGACACAGCAACAAGTGCAAGACCGGCGGACGTAGATGACGACGGAGATTTAGATATTGTAGGGAGCGCATATAATGATCAAAAGATATCTTGGTTTGAAAATAAAGGAATAAACACCCTAAACTGGACAGAACACGTTGTCGCAGGAACAAGCGGCAATGGCGGACCAATTTGGTCAGAACCAGCAGATTTTGATAATGATAACGATATAGACATACTAGGAGCAAGCGGTTATTATACAAGTAGTTTAGTTGCATGGTATGAATCTAACTCCTCACAAACACCAACAACTTGTGGGCCACTTTATGAAGACTTAGTTCTAAGAAACGACGTATCCTCCGATTCAACATGCTTTAGTATAAAGAAAAACCACATAACACTAGATTGCAATGGATACACAATAAATGGAAGCGGAGTGAACTATGGGGTATCTCTAAATGGGAAAAAACAAGTCACAATAAAGAACTGTAATATTGAAAATTACAGAGTAGGAATAGCAGTAAAAAGAACAAGGTATGTATCCATGATAGACAACACGCTCACATCAAACAGGGCAGGAATATACATTGAAGAATCAGAGAATGATACTATCCTAAACAACGTAGTGGAAGGCAACGCCGTATTCGGCATGTTCTTCAGGCCAAACACCCAATTCCACGGAGCCTCAACCAATAGATTCTGTTACAACGGCCTATACGATATCGCCCAAGTAATAACAATCCCTTCAAACACCGGCATAGGAAACACCTGTACATTCCCCCATCAATGGAGTGATATTGGGATGAGTAATTCATGTACTTTCCAATGTGTCTAGTAAAAACCTTGTTTATAGCATAAAAAACGGAAAAAAGAACAAAACAACCTTCTTTTCAAACTTAAAAGAAAATAAAACCCAGTTAAAGAGAACTAAAGTAAAATAAACAACTAAATAAAGAAATTAGCAAGTTTATTTATAAACAAATTCTAACAACTAATATCCAAGTCACAATGTGGCATAATAATCAAAACCTCGAACGGGGGTTTCGAAACGGAGAAAAAAATGAAAAACACAATGAAAAAAATAAGTGCTTTATTGGTACTTACTCTTTTTGTAGTCGCAATGGTTCCAGCTGTAATAGCAAGTCCTGCTGATGACGCAAAGAGATTAAACAAGGCATTCCTTGAAAGGTCCAGCAAAGCTAAAAACCAAATAGACAAAACTAGAAATCACGTAAAAGGCCTAGCTGAAGACGTGAAAAGAACATTAGATCTAGTAAGAAAGAGGAACAAAATCACAAGGGAAGATGCTGAACAAGTTCAGAACAAATTAGTAAACTTCCTTAGTGGAGCCCAAGATGAGCTTGAAACTCTTAAGACTGGTGTTGAACACTCATGTATAGATAACGACAAAGGTAACGCATACCTTGATGATGTTATTGCAAGAGCAGAAAACCTAAAGACAGAAGTTCAGGCACTTAACCCAGACACCGCAACAAGGGAAGATCTTAATGCAGTATTGAAGAAGATAAGAAACTTCTACAATGATGACTTTAAGGGAACAGCTTATGTCGCAATGGGTAGAGCTGGCGGATGTAAGGCTAAATGGGTACTTGGAAATGTAGATGCACTTATCCTTAGAACAACTGAAATAATTGAAGATGTTGAGGCAAGAAGTAGCAAAGACACTGCAGGTGCAAGAGCTTTAATCGCTAGAATGGAAGCAGATCAAGTTAAGCTTGAAGCTGAATGGGAAAGGTTACAATCAGGATGGTCAAACATCAATAACCACCAAGACGCATACAAGTTAACTCAAAATGTAAATGACTTTATTAAAAATAAAGCAATCCCTGAGACAAAGAGAATACATGCAAGTGCGGTAGAAGAATACAAAACACTGACTGCATAAGTTTGAAACTGCGTGATTAATTTCACGCACTTTCTTTTTTTCTTAACAAAAATTAATTTCTTACATTAAAATTAACAAAAAACTAAAACAAAACCTTTAAATACCAAATATATGTTACAATATAGTAATTGCACAATATAATTACAATGTTTTGCAGTTGCAATAAACCACAGTTCACAATCTTTTGTGAACGGAGGAACAAATGAAACGAAAAACAAAAAGAACTGTTAGAAAAGCAGTAAGAAAGGTTGCAAGAAAATCCGCAAGGAAAAGAGCAACAAGGAAAACTGCAAGAAAGACAGTTAAGAGAGCTACAAGAAAAAGAACTGTTAGGAAGTCCGCAAGGAAGTCCGCTAGAAAAGCAGTAAGAAAGGTTGCAAGAAAATCCGCAAGGAAAAGAGCAACAAGGAAAACTGCAAGAAAGACAGTTAAGAGAGCTACAAGAAAAAGAACTGTTAGAAGAAGAAAAAGAAAGTAAGCTTCTAATAAAAGGGGTCTGAAATACAGACCCAACTTTTTTCAATTACTTATTAATACCAAATACTTTTGGTCGCCATCCATAACTTTCAAATAAAGGCGATTCTTCTTCAAGAGCAATTGCCTTACTAGTCCTAAGCCCATCAACCCTAAATTCCCTTGGTAGGGTATATGTTCTACTCTTACCAACAACTTCATCACCATTTGTAACATAAACTCTCGCACCAGTAGTTAGCGAAGCTCCTAAAACATCCAACATCCCCTGGTCTCTCTCAACAAACACTCCTGGATCTTGACCATACCCAACTACATTTGACAAAAAAACTGCGTCGACAGACGTATTAAAATCCCCTCTAAGAAATTCAAGCATGTCCATAGGAGGAAGGACTGTTAAGTTTCCTGCCCGAGTCTTAATTCTATCAAATCTACCAGGCTCCAAAAAATACCCATCCCTAACTTCACTATCAGTTATTCCTAAAGGAGAAGTTTCTTCCTCTGAACTATACAAAAACAAACTTAAATCTCCGTCTTTCAACGCACCAAGTCTGTCTTCAATCCACATCAATTGCCCTGGATGGTCATCAACAACTATAACTCTTCCCGCATGTTCAAGTAGGGCAAAAGCTTGGTCTCCAGAACCACCGACAGCCAAAACAACATCACTAGGACTTGGATCCACACCTGCAACAACAGCATCTAAACTCTCATTAGTCGCTTCAAATGCAAGACCTCTCACCATAAGTTGCACCTTCACACCCCAAATTACTTCAAAGAACTACCTTTAGCCCACATAGCATCAAACATTGTGCTAAAGGACTCTGAAAAGTATGGAGCACTTACCCATACAGCAGAATCATAAGTTTCATGAACACTTTGATCATCTGAAACCATAAACAATACTTGTTTTTTATCAACTACACAGAATCTAGCATCTAAGCCTTCAACTTTCTTAAATGCAACAGACTCTCTAACATCCTTAGAAACACCATCCAAATTCTCGACAGGCGCAGCAACTTTAACACTTACACCCTTATCTTTCAACTTAGTTAAAACACTCTTAAACTTCTTCATCTTTCTCAAAGCGCCTTCCGCAGTTGTTGCAATTACAACTTCTTTCTCGGCACCCTCTAGCATTCCTTTCAATTGAGAGTAAATTGCATCTCTTCCCTGAACGGAACCAGACAAATTAGTTGAATCTACTTTTTGAATACCTTGATTATACAACAAGTTAAGATCAGTAAACAAATTCTCATCTTTAATGTTACTTAACTCTTCAATTCTGGCTTTACTTTTCTCTTTAACTTGGTCTTTAATTCTTCTTATAATCTCTGTAGGTTCAATCGCAATGTACTTAATTGGCTTGCCCAACTTCATCATTACAAAACCTTTTTTCTCTAAAGAATCTAAAACATCGTAACTTCTGCTTCTTGGAATTTGAGAAATATCACTTAATTCACCTGCAGTAGCCACTCCTCTACAGAGTAAGCTAGTCCAAATCTTTACTTCATAAATATTAAGATCAAATGCGGCCCTTAATTTTTTCAGCAATTCTTCCTTCACTATCATCTGTATATCCCCAGTTATATGGAATATTGATAGAAAATCAGCCTTTAAAAATCTTTGGGTTATTCTTCATCCTATAGTGGTAAAAAAATATAAAATGGCCTTTTAAGGCCATAAAAACTATAATGATTATAAACTGAATTCGTCGCCCAAATCCTCTAAATCATCAAGTCCTAGGTCACCCTCAAGGTCATCAAGACCTTCTAAATCACCTTCCAAGCCACCCAAATCTCCTGTATCAGGGCCTCTTTCCGGTGCAGGAGCTTCAGGCGCTCCAGTATCCTTAGGTCCTCCAGAAGAGCAACCAACAAGGAATATTAAGAGTACCAAGGAAGCAACGATTAATCCTATTTTCTTCATTGACAACACCTACCTTATTTAATATATCATTTTAGTTAATCATCTTATTTAAGTATTTCTAAATAAGGATGAGAAGGTTGTACCCTCTCATTGTGCCTATATTTTCTAAACTAAAGCAGGAGTATCCTCAGCAAGTTCAACGCTCACTCTATCACTAGATACCTCAATAACAGATGTTCTAACATCATCCATTGCAGCCTTTCTTTCTTTAGCATCTCTTGCATTCTCAAGCCTTTCAATGCCGGCTTTCACCTTAGGATTTTTACCATACCTATTCTTTAGGTTTTTTGTAATTTCTTCCCTATGGTTCTTTGCATAAGCCCTAACTTTGTCATTTTGTGAGAACCTCTTAAGTTTCTTTCCAAATTCTTTTAACTCTGGAACTAAAGCTTGGTACTCTTCTTCAGACATTGAATCATCACTAACTGCACCATAGAAGGTTTCATAAGACTCATACAAGTCTCCCCTTATTTCTTCCATTCTATCTAATGCATTAGGGTGGTTCTCTAAGAACTTAGGAGATTCTTCTGCCCTTTCCATCATTCTTTCAAGAACATCTATTGCCCTCTCATTAACGTGAGCTGCAAAAGTAACAAACTTTATTGCTTTCTCTTCCTCATAGTTCTCGTTAAGCTCTCTAAAGATTTTCTTTATTCTTCCACTATTTGTTTTAATAAGCTTATCAATATGTCTCTTTCTTTTTGTTTTTTCAACATCACTATCTACTTTCTCTATGCTAACAGGTGTAACCTCAACAGCATCAGTTGTTACTGTCGTAGGTGCACTTCCAGCCACAGAGCCAGAGCCAACACCGCTAACGCTTATTGGTCTTAAAGCAACCGCACTAGTAGCAACAGGTTGTGCCGCAGGCAATCTTTGCACCCCCACCCTATCAGATGATGCGTCAATAACCATAGGGTCCGATCCAACAGCCTCTTGAGCAAACGCCGCAGGAAGGATTCCTATTACGAACATTAACACCACCATCATCGAAGATAACTTTTTCATTTTCATTTGAATCCTCCATTAAATGAATAAACACCTTCTAGAAACCTTATTTATAAACATACTTTAGAAATGCTTTAGAAAACTTTAACCAGGCTCTTACAGGAAAAGCTTTTATATCTGCCTACAAGGAGTCTAAACATGGAAATTAAAAAGGGTGTTCCAATTTTCATTCTTGCAGTAATCTTCATAGGGATGCTTGCACCAATAGCCAGTGCTGCAACAGTCCACGGGTCCGTATTTGACATCTTCCTAGAAGAATTAGACAAGGCAGTCATTACGATAGACACAGAACCACAACAAACCGCAGTTTCAAAAAACGGAGAATATTCATTTGAACTGCTCCCAGGAGATTACACCATAACAGCAATCTATTACGGATTAGATGCAACATACGAAGCAGAAGAAGAAATAAAAGTTAACAAAGAGGGAAACTTCAAAATAGATTTAATTCTAACTCCTTCATTAGACCCAGATATTTTAGATGGAGATACAAGTGAATTCGAAGAACTAGATAATGGTTTCACATTGGAAGAAGAAAAAGAAAGCAACTTTGGTTTAATACTAACAATAATTGCAATTGTCTTAATCATCCTATATTTCCACTTCTCAAAAGGACATTTCATAAAAGAAGTTGACGAATCTGAATTGAAGAGTGAAAATGAGGAAGAGTTAGAAAAAGTTCTAAAATTTATAAAAGAATTAGGTGGAAGGGCTACACAAAAAGACATAAGAAAGAAATTTCCGTCAAGCGAAGCAAAAGTTTCATTAATGATTACCGAACTAGAATCAAAAGGTTTAGTTAAAAAAATAAAAAAGGGAAGAGGGAACATTATAATCCTTACAAAAGAGGGTAGTAAAAAGTAAAATGGGAAAGGAATCAAAACCTGATTTGTATCAACATGGTAGCAAGAGGGGATTCAGTCTAATCAGATACGCAGGAATATATGATCTAAAGAGTATTGTAGATGAAACTAAAGCCCACCTTAGAAAACTAAGATATGACATAAATGATAAAACACATGATGAAAAAATAAGCTCTAGTGGAAAGGAAATGAATATGGAATGGGAGTGTTATAAAGAAATCACAGAATATGTAAAATTCCAAATCAACGTCACATTCATTGTGGTGGGCCAAGTTGATGTAATTGTAAACAAAAAAAAGGTAAAAAAGGGAAATTTTGACTTCAGGTTAATGACCAAATTAAAAAAGAACTACTCGGGTAGTAACAGAACTCCGACATTCAAGAGCACAAAACTAGGAGAGCTCCAAAGGCACCTTTACGAAAAGTTTATTATTAAGCAAGAACTTAGCGATAGAGAAGACGAACTCTTGGAACAGGGCCAAGAAATATTAGACATTGTAAGAAAACACTTATTATAAAATGGCATACACGGATTTCATAGAAAGAGGAAATACAACATCATTCAAGGGATTATTCCAATTAAATGATATATACAAAGAGATCTGTAAGTGGGCAAAGAAAAATAGATATGATGTAGATGAAAAGCAATACAAATGTGATAGGGATCATGGAGAAGAAACTCTCAAAATCGTTCTAGAATTAAAAAAGAAAGTAAATGACTACGCAAAATTAGGCCTCGACGTAACAATAAATGCTACAGGCATAAGGAATAGAAAGGCCAAAAACAAAGTAATGCAAGAAGGAGATGTTTCAATATCTATCGATTCTTACATAATTAGAGACTACGACGATGTATGGAGTAGAAAATTCTTAACCAGGTTCATAAGGGAATGCTTTGATAAATTCGTTGCTCCTAATCGCTTCGACGCAGACTGTAATGAGTGTAAAAAGGACCTAAAAGACCTTAAAAACATGCTAAAAGACTTCTTTAACGCCCCTAAGCTTAAAAAGTAAAGTATATAAGGGGTCAAACATATACATTTCTACTGCCCACTTCGGAATCACTCAATTGAGCACGAAGAGGTCAAGCAATGAACTTGGGAGTTAGTTGTGGGCTAAATCATATATCACGTTCAAAAATCAATAAAATCAAGAAATAAGATTATTGCCTTAAGGCACATCATAATCATTGTGGTCAATTTGACCCACATTTGCAATGTAGGAAAGACCTACAAAGCTCAGAAGGAACAGGAATGTTCCAACGTATTTCTTGGGAATTTGATGAGAAGTAATAGAAAGCGCAATATATGGAGGTGCGCACAATGGGAAAAATAAGCTTAGTATCAGCAAAGTACATAGTCCATGCTACAATTACTGTTGAAGGCATGGTAGACAGACCAGATGTTATTGGTTCAGTTTTTGGACAAACAGAAGGTCTATTGGGTTCAGACCTAGAACTCCGTGAACTACAAAGTTCAGGGAGAATAGGCAGAATCGAAGTCGACTTAAAAAGTAAAGACGGTAAAACTAGTGGAACAATTAATATTCCAAGTTCCCTAGATAAAACAGAAACAGCACTCATTGCCGCAGCAATAGAAACTATTGAAAGAATTGGACCTTGTAACGCTAAAGTTAAGGTGACAATGCTTGAAGATGTTAGGGCTGCAAAGAGAGGACTGGTTATTGACAGAGCAAAGTCACTATTAAGCAATCTAACTCACGGAACTCTTCCTGATTCAAAAGATATCAAGGATAAAGTTTCAACAGCAGTAAGAGTTGCAGATATTGTAACATTTGGTAAAGATAAACTACCAGCAGGCCCCGATGTAAAGGACTCTGACTCAGTAATCGTTGTTGAAGGTAGAGCAGATGTAATAAATTTACTGAGATACGATATAAAAAACGCAGTAGCAATGAACGGAACTTCAGTTCCAGACACAATTGTAACAATTTCAAAAGCAAAAGAAGTTACAGTATTCCTCGATGGAGATCGTGGAGGAGATTTAATTCTTAAGGAACTTAAAGCAGTTGCAAAAGTTGACTTTGTAGCTAGGGCACCGGACGGAAAAGAAGTTGAAGAAATAACTCACAAGGAAATTCACCAAGCCCTTAGAAACAAAATAAAGTTTGAGACTGCACTAGAAAACCTAGGATCAACTAACTCAAAGTTCTCAGAAAGATCCAGAAGAACTGAAACAAGATCCAGACCCCAAACAAGGGAAAGAACAAGTAGGTTTTCAAGGGACAAGAGAGACTTCAAACCTAGAGAGAGGGGAGAATTTAAATCCAGGGACAGAAGAGACTTCAAACCTAGAGAAAGAAGCTTTGACAGACCAATAAGAATTCCAGTAGCTCAAAAAGAAAAATTCAACAAGCTGATGGATGAACTTAAGGGATCCAAAGAGGCATATCTTCTTGACGGCAGATCAAATGTCCTTGGAAAAGTTCCAGCAAAGGAAATTGGTTCAACTATCAAAGATATCGGAAGATCCGCAAGCACAATCTTAATTGACGGGTCTCTAACAAAAGATATCTTAGAATCCGCAGAAAATGCAAGAATTAGATATCTGATAGGAACAAAATCCTATTTGAAAGACGTACGTTCAAGAGTGAAGGTTCTAACAAGAAAGGACCTTCAACAATGAACAAAACATATTTAAGCGTGATTAAATAAACTAAACAAGAGGTGTGCGTATATTGGAATATGCAAAAAGTAAGAAGTTCAAAAATTGGTCGCGCTTTATCATTCTTATAATCATCCTTAGTGCAATATTCCTTGGAGCATATTACTCTGGATTCACAAGAGAGTATTGTGGAACAGACACAACTTGTTTCTCAGAAAAAGCATACAACTGTAGACCTGCAGAAGTTTACACTTCAAGAGACAATAATATTTACTATTACAAAATAAACCCGACAATAGCAAACCAATGTAAGCTATTTATCAAATTTGACAGGGCACAAGAAGGGACACCCTCAGAACACATAACACTTCTAGAAGGAAAATCAATGACCTGCACAATGCCAAAATCTGAAATGAGAAAACAAGATGTACTAGACATGGAAGGAATAATGCCGTATTGCACTGGTCCATTAAAAGAATCCTTATACGAATTAATTGTAAAAAGAATGTATGAATTAATTATAATAAATCTAGAAGAAATTTCTACAGAAGCAGATAAAATTATGAAAATATAAGCGCAGACCGCAGAAGATGGAATCAAACACCAATACTGGCTAACCCCAAACTTTCCTCCACTTCGTTACCCTAAAAGCACCGATAACAATGATTAAGGCTGCTCCCGTCAGGGCCTGACCTGGTTCTCAAGACTACCAACCAATTAGGACAAAGTTTCCTAGTACGGTTTAGGACCAATACCAAGAGTCCAATCCTCTCGACTGCTTCAGCCCCACCCTAAAGCCGATTTGTGGTTACAAGGCACGACTGCTGCCCCGGCCTAGCCTGCAAGAAATTCAAAGAAAAAGTATATTTAAGATTATTGTTATTAACCAGATTCAACAATCCTTCCCAAAAGGGTATTCGAACACCTTTCACCATTGCTATATGTTAAACAAGTACCAGTACATGAATAGAATCCATAAATTCCAAAATTGGGATCATAACATTCAAGAGAATCACATTTCGTTTCAGTAGTTAAATGCTTTTGGCCTTCACAATACTGGTTTGTAATTTCGTAAACTTTCTGTCCAGAGGAAGCTTTAATCTTTCCAACAACATCTAATGCCACAGAAGGATTATTTTTACCCACTCCCACATTACCGCCAGAATAATAAATATCATCTCCTGTTTGTATCCATAAAGACCCAGAACTTCCACTTCCAAGCAAGCCACCATCAACTGCCTCTTGTAATGTATAAATCGTACCGCCAATATCCACATCTATCGAGGAAGAATCATGTCCAAAATTATTAACACCCTGGCCTTGAACAAGTAGGATTCCGCCAACGAGAACAACTAAAACACTAAAAAAATAGAAATGCTTTTTTGCAACATTAATTTTAATCTCCATTCTACACCTCTACACAAGAAAACATTAAAACACTATTTAAATCTTCCGATCTAATCAATCAAAGTCAACTCACAGGTCCTTGTAGGGCCTCTGTAGTTATTCCAAACAAGTAGACTAAATCCTTTATCACTATCGCCCCTCACAGCATAATTATCAAATTCCCCATCAGTAAAATAGCATGTAGACCATATATTCAACACATGTTGACCAGTACCATCCTGATCGGTCCCAGAATTATCCCATAACCTCCATCTTCCGTTGCTTGGGGCATAATATAATATGTAGGGTCCCCTATTGGCAGCCTCTCTTTGATACTCTTGCGTCCATCTTGTCATCCCTATCCTAACTTCACACCCATCAAAATCTCCACAAAGGTCAGTTAAAATTCCATGATCAATTTCCTTATTTGTCCCGCCATAATTAGGAGCCGTTGCAGTTATATGATACCTCTCCAAATTAACTGTATACTCCTCAACATTATCATCGATATCATGTCTAGCTTTTGCAAACTTTCCACCAATCTCACCGTTATCAACCGCTTCTTGTAAGCTTTTTTCAGATCCCTCAATGGTAACATAAAGATCCCTAGCCCCATGTCCAAATGTATTACTTCCAGAACCCTGAACAAACAAAATTCCTCCCGCCAAGGCAATTAACAAGCCAAAGAAATAAATATGCCTCTTTTCAACATTAATCTTTAATTCCATCTTACCTCTCTTACCAAAGTGACACAAGCACACTATTCAAACATAACCAGTCTTATTTAAGACCATCCACAGCATATTGCACTCGCAATTGTCTCGTCATCCCAAGAGTCAGAATCATAACAGTACCATCCCTGCGAATCAGCAGTAGGCTCATCCCGATGGCCCCCCCTCCCGCAGCCACTAGCAGAAGTACATCCTATGCCACATCCGCCCCCAACAACAAACTCGGCGGCATCACAACGTGCAGTACAAGTATGTCCCGCACAATATTTCTTCACGGTTCTACAGTTTAGTTTTTGACCAATATCTCCATCATCAACCGCAGTTTGCAAACTTTTCTCAGAACCACCAATATTAACATAAACAAGCTCCTTATTATCTATTCTCTCTTGTAAGCCCTTTTCAACACCATTAATATTTACATAAACACTCTCCGCACCATGGCCATAATTATTAATCCCTTGACCTTGAACAAACAACACACCACCGAATACAACAATGAGAATTCCAATAAAATAAATATGCCTCTTTTCAATATTAATCTTTAATTCCATCTTACCTCTTTTTCATAAAAAAGACACCAAAATACTATTTAAATCTTCTCAAAAAGCTATTAAAACCCATAAAACACATCCAAAAAATGACAAAAAGAGATTTCATGCTAAAGCTCTCAAAAAGAAGTTTTACAACTCAAGAGGAATTTAACAAAACAAAGAATCAACTAGCCAGAGAGTTCCATCTAACAGAAGTTCCAAAAAACGCAGAAATTCTCTCAACACTATCAGAAAAATCTAGAACCAAGCTAGAAAACATTCTCAAAAGCAAACCGATCAGAACAATCTCAGGTGTAGCGCCTGTAGCAATAATGGCTGCACCCATAGCCTGCCCACCACAAGCACAATGTACATATTGTCCTGGCGGCCCAGGTTCAATTTTTGGAAACACACCCAAGAGTTACACTGACGGAGCCCCGGCTGTAAAAAGAGCAATAAGAAACAAATACGATCCATATTTACAAGTATTCAACAGACTAGAACACTATTTGCTCCTAAAACACAACCCATCAAAGGTCGAATTAATCATAATGGGTGGAACATTCCCCAACTTCCCAAAGAAATACAGGGATGATTTCATTAGAAATGCAATGAAAGCAATGAATGACTTCTCAGATGAGTTCTACACAAAAGAAGGAAAACTAAAAGAAAAAAAATTCAAAGATTTCTTCATGCTTCCAGGAAAAATAACTTCTGAAAAAAGAGAAAAAGAACTCCAAGAAAGAATGACCAAACTAAAAAACAAAAATCAAACAACACTTGAAAAAGAACAAAAAAGGAATGAAACAAAAAAAATAAGATGTATCGCATTAGTAATTGAAACAAGACCGGATTGTTCATTAGAACCAGAAATTAACGAAATGTTAAGGGTTGGAACAACAAGAGTTGAACTGGGTTTACAAAGTCTAAGGGATTCCGTGCTAAAAGAAGTAAAAAGAGGGCACTCGGTCAACGACGCAATAAAAGCAACCCAGTTACTAAAAGATTCCTTGATGAAAACCACATATCACATGATGTTAGGCCTCCCCCTAACAAACAAAAAACAAGATATTGAAACATACAAAGAACTATTCTCAAATCCAGATTTCAAACCAGATTCACTAAAGATATACCCCTGCCTTGTAATGGCCGGAACGCCCCTCTACAAGGATTATAAGAGAGGCAAATTCAAACCAATAAACACGGAAGAAGCAACTGAAAGAATAATAGAAATAAAAAAACATATTCCAGAATACTGTAGAATTATGCGTATTCAAAGAGATATTCCAACATTCATGACAGAAGCAGGCGTAGACAAAACAAATCTAAGACAACTAATTCAACAAAAACTACAGAAAGCCAAGCAAAACTGTAGATGTATTAGATGCAGAGAACCAAAGAACAGAGAAGTTAACCTCGACCATGTCAAAACAAAAATAAACAAATACAAGGCATCAAAAGGCACCGAATTCTTCATCTCAAAAGAAGATACAAAAAACGACATTCTGTTGGGCTACGCAAGATTAAGAATTCCATACAAGTCGTTCAGAAAAGAAATAACAAATAAAACTGCAGGGATAAGGGAGTTACATGTTTTTGGAACATCTCTTGACTTAAAAAACAAGCCAAAAACAACTTCAGAAGCGCAACATAGAGGTTATGGTAGGGAATTGATGGAAACAGCTGAAAAAATAGCAAAAGAAAACTATGACTCAAACAAGATGGTAGTTATTTCAGGAATCGGAGTAAGAGAATATTACAACAAAATCCTAAATTACAAAACAGATGGACCTTATGTTTCTAAGAAATTATAAAATGTAGTAATCAATTTGAATTGAGAACTACCTCTATTCTTTTCAAAACATCTACAGCATCCCCCACACCGCAACGAACATTTGTAAGGGACCTCAACCGACGACTAAGTCTTCTAGCCTTAGAAGAAAGATCATCAATCTTACATTTAACCAAATCGTAAGCCCTCTTTTGTTGAAGTCTTTTCTCTTCACTAAATCCATAAGGGTGAGTCCTAGTACTTTCTAACCTTGCCTCCCCTGCCTTTATTTTTGCATCAAGTCTTTCAATTTCAGTCACAAGTGATTGCATTTCAATTAAATGCGTGCGTACCTTACGCAGATAATTAGATAGTTTTATCCTTGCAGCCTCCTTTTTACTACCTTTCAACCTAAGAAACTCAGAAATAAGTGAGTTAGACTCTTGAACATACTTGGACTTTTTCCCACCAAACAGTTCCATAAACCAAGTCATTACGCTCACCAACCAACCATAATATTTAAGTTTTTTGTAATACTCAGCTTAACTGCCCCATTTCCAAACATATAGAATAAAGACAATAATAATATTGCTAATACCCAACTAAACATATCAAATACAGGCCCCTTAACAGAAGGCTCTAAACTACAATCAACTCTTTCTAAGGGATCAGATGAACAAGTTCCAGCAGCAGAACAAGGATTGCAAATTCTAGTTCGCTCCCCATTGTCACAGTCAGTCCATGTTCCACAAACCCAAGCATAACCCCCAGTCGAAGGGCAAGTGGGATTTACAACCTCAGGATAATTCTTAACTGTGCAAGTTGCAGCAACACAGTTTCCAAAGTCAGGATTACAAACTTCTCCAGAAGCACATTGAACTTCATTACTCAGTTCATTACATCCATCACCATCATAGTCACCACAAAAAGCAACTCCAATCGCAGTACAAACAGCAGTTCCCCTTACACAATATGAAGAACAACCATCACCACTCCCAGGGCCACTCATTCCCTCATACAAACAAGTATCACTACATCCATCACCACTCACAGTATTTCCATCATCACACTGCTCACCAGGATCAACATTGTTATCGCCACAATAACTATATGTAGCAGTAACTGTTAATAAATCACTTGGAGGAGCAATACCTCCACCAAAGTTATAACCTTTGGCTCTCCATCTGGCATCATCTGGATCTGGCCCAGGGTTATTATTTTCTGCAGTCCAATCTGTATTTCCAGAAGTTCCAGAAACAGTTATTGGATCAGGTTTAATCACAGACAACTCTTGAGTATCTTCATTAATTACATCAACATCGAAAGATATTCCATCACACCTATTATCACCATTCAAATCCAAAGTTAAAACAACATTATCTCCTCTTTCAGCAGTCAAAGTGCTCCACTTAAAGCTAGCACCTTGCAACGCCAGAGTACATTCAGAACTTCCCCCACCACCTTGATCTCCAATAACCAAACAAGTATTCCTATCATTAGAATCAATATCACAAGCATTACCACAATCATCACCTGTAGTTGAAGCAGTGCTTCCGTCCTCATTATCCTGTGTTAGTTCACAATGTTCCACATCGTAATCAACACCATTAACATTCACAGACTTACCAACACAATCAGCATCACTCGCACACAAGTAACTTGAAACATTTCCTTCAGGATTAGATAATGTATTCACATCTATACAAGTCCCAAAGGTAGCGTAGTTAGGGTTCAAAGGACAATTATCTAAGGCATCTTCCAATGTATCTCCATCTGTATCAATGAAAGGTTCTATCTTACAGAATTCATCACATCCATCACCCGGAACAGTATTACCGTCATCACACTCTTCACCAAGTTCAAGAATATTATTTCCACATTCACCTACACTTCCAGGCGCTAAGTATTCACAACATAATTTGTTGGAATAAGAATTACAATCAGCAGCATGAACATTATACGTTCCACCATTCCCATCACCAAATGAAAGCAAACAAAACTTGTCACCGCAATCAGAACTTCCTATACTCCCAACTAAAGTACTACACTGAACTTCATCGTAACAAACTTTTTGGTAATACCCCTTTGGAGGCAATTCACTCTCAGTCGACTCAGGTCCATAAATATGCCCTCCTCCAATTAAAGTCCCATAGTTAAGTCCAGCAGTACCATTTCCTGCCAAAGTATTAACATCATTACTGTTTGCAATTCTAATAGCATTGTTCCAAGTATCTGCAATAAACAAGTTACCAAATGCATCTAAATCAATCCCACTTACATATGAAAACTTAGCACTTAACAAAGGCCCATCCTCAAATCCAGTTGTCCCATCGCCTGCAAAATCACTTATTGAAGACCCACCAACATCAATTTTCTTTATCTTTTGATTGTTCGTATCAGCAACATACAACGAATCTGAAACAACATCATAAGTCAATGCATAAGGGGCAGTAAATCCTGCTCCAGAAACAGAACCACCTGTTCCAGCATAGGTTAAAACACCAAAACTAACCAAATCCAAACTCTTAATCTTATTATTATCCTTGTCAGCAATGTAAACTAAGTTCTCAGAAGGGTTATAGCTCACGCCTGTAGGATTACTAAACCTAGCATCAGCACCAACAACATTCACCACATCACCCTCGGCACCACAAGTCCCAGCAATAGTTGTAACTTCCCCATCAGCCAAAGCAACTTGCCTTATGCAATGATTACCTTTATCTGCAACAAACAAGTATCCAGAAGGGCCAACAGTTATTCCAGTTAATTGATTAAACCTAGCACTTCCCGCAACTCCATCACCAGTTCCACTTGTACCGCAAAGTCCTGCAAAGTCAGCCACACTTCCATCATTTAAGAAAACTCTTCTAACACAATGGTTATCTCTATCCGCAACATAAAAGTAATCTCCAACTAAAACTAATCCAGCAGGATAATTAAACTTAGCAGTTGTAGCTCCACCTGAAGTAGTTCCACTCGTACCACAGGTTCCACTCAAATGTTCAGCTAGCCCATTCCCGCTTATCTTCCTTATACAATGATTATTTGCATCTGCAACATAGGCAGTTGTAAAACTATTCACATCCACAACAGTCTCAATTCCAATCGGCCAATCAAAAGTTGAAGAAACACTTAACCCATTCGAAATATATGCAACCACATTAGAATCATCAGCATAACAATTTCTCGTAGGACTATCAACTCTCAAATCAAAAGACAATTCTGCACAATAATCAACACTCTCGCCAGAACCAATCATAGAAATATGCGAGTTATTTTTCAAAAACAAACCAACAACATCCTTATCACCGCAAGCTCCTGCAACACTCTCCCCAACAACCATCCCAGTTATTCCTCCAGATCCAAGAGAACTAACAACATCAGCAACAGAAGGGGAACTTAAATCATCAATATTAAACGCTAAAAATGAAGCAAATATAACTAGAAACGCCGGAAATAACACACGATGCTCTTCTCTCATCAAAACAACCTCCTTAATACAATCCAAAGCAGAAAATCACTTATAAATGTTTGCAAAAAGCCTTTAGAAAGCTATTTATAACATTTTAACCCCCTAATAAAACACATATACAATGATAGAACTTGGAGGAAATATTAAACTTAAAGGGTTCAATGAGCTCGACGCAGCAACCCTCATAGTAGTAAAGAAAATTGTAGGAAACTATACAAAAAAATTATCCAACGACCATCCAGACTTTACAGAACTACTTCTAGAGCTTAATCAAGAAGGAGACAAAAAATTCAACATTAATGCCAATTTCTCTAGAAAATCAGGAGAATTAACTGCTAAGGCAGACGGAGAGAACATCTTTTTCACCATAAGCGCAGCCCTAGAAGGCATCAATCCCAAACCCAAGAAATAAGCATTTCTAACGAAGAAAACATTTATAAAACCATATAACCAGTATCAAATACCTAAACACAAGATTTACGAGGTTTTACAATGGCAACTAGAGTTGGTGGATTTAGAAGGAAAACTAGAAGCAAACTGAGAAAAGGCCCAAAAGAAAAAGGCAAAATAAGTATCAGAAAGTACTTCCAAGAACTAAAAACAGGAAACAAGGTATGCTTCAAAGCAGAACCGGCAGTACAAAAGGGAATGTACTTCCCAAGATTCCATGGAAAAACCGGAGAAATCGTAAAAAAAGACGGTTCATGCTACAAAGTCCGATTCAAAGACGGAAACAAATCAAAAATAATTATTGCACATCCAGTGCATCTAAAAAAACTATAAAATGGCAGAAATTGAAATAAAGAATGAAACGCCTCTAACATATGCAGAGGTTGCAAAAAAACTAGAGATAGTTAAAAAGCAAAGAAGCAAAGACGAAGAAGCAGGATTCAGAACAAAAAAAGCTGAAGAATTCCTAGAAACCTTCGGAAAAGAACAAGTTAAAAAAGTAGAAGAACTACAAAAGAAACTAACGGATTTAAACATCCCAAGAATCAAAGAAAGACAAATAATCAACCTTGCGAACTTAATGCCTGAGGACGAAGATAGTGTAAAAATAATACTCGCAAACGACAACATAACTTTGAAACAAGAAGATGTGAAAAAGATTGTTGATTGCATAACAAAGTAGAATGCAAATAGTAAATGAACAAAGTAGTAAGGGAAGAAAAAGCTATAATCCTAGATTTTCTTCCGAACGGGTATCCATCGGATACAAGACCTGCACATATGAAGACAGCCATAGCTCAAGCTATGGGTGCTAACCATTTTATTCTATTAGAACTAGTTCCTAAGAAAGGAGTTTTCTTAAAATCTGAACAAGAAGTCTACATGGGAGAGGGCAAGAGAGAAGAAATACACCATATTTCTGGTAGAATCAACTTCCTAAGACTAACACAAACAGCAAAGATGAACCTAGAAGATCTTCTAAAGAAACTAGTCGTAGACTCAGAACGGAAATTCATAGAATTCTTCAACAAAGCAGGACCAATTAACGCAAGAAGGCACCAACTAGAATTAATCCCTGGAATAGGTAAAAAACATATGTGGGAGATCCTGGAAAAGCGTGAAGAAAAGCCATTTGAGAACTTCCAAGACCTAAAGGAAAGAGTAAAATTAATGCCAAATCCAGAAAGCGCAATCATAAAGAGAATTCTCTTAGAATTAAACGAAGAAGATAAGCACAGGCTCTTTGTGGGCAATTAGAGACCAAAATGCTTTTAAATAGTCTTCCGCCCAACTCTCAAATAAAATGACTCAAGAGATTAAGAATCTAATCAGATTGGCAAATACCGATATTGTGGGCCAAAAAAACATACTATACGGCCTTACAAAGATCAAAGGTGTTAGTCTAGGGTTCTCTAACGCAATTTGCGAAGTTCTAAATATAGATAAATTTGGTAAAATCGGAGCTATGGACGACAAAACAAAAGAAGCAATTGAAAATAAAATCAAAGATCCTCAAGGCGTACCAACTTGGATGTTTAACAGAAAAAAAGACTATGATACTGGTGAAGATAAACATCTAACAGGTCCAAAGTTAAAACTTACAAAAGAATTTGATATTAGACGTATGAAGAAAATAAAATCCTACAAGGGAACAAGACATATGTTCAACTTACCTGTAAGAGGTCAAAGAACTAAAGGTAACTTTAGAAAAGGTTCTGTTGTTGGTGTAGTAAAGAAGGGGGCAGCTGCTAAGACGGCAAAGAAGAAGTAAAATGGGAACTGTAAGAAGACTTAGAAGTAAATTTGAAGGACCTTCACACCCATGGGAAGCTGAAAGAATAGAAGAAGAAAAGAAGCTTACAAAAGAATTTGGATTAAAAAATAAAAAAGAGATTTGGAAAACTACTTCTAAACTAAGGGGCCTAAAAAAACAGGCAAAAAACCTAATCGCAGACAGAAGTGAGCAAGCTAGAAAAGAAGAAAAACTACTCCTTGAAAAACTAGCTAACTGGGGTGTTCTAAAAGAAGGAGCAACTCTTGACGATGTTCTAGAAATAAACACAAGACAGTTACTCGCAAGGAGATTACAATCTGTCACATTAACAAAAGGCCTCGCAAGAAGTAGCAAACAGGCCAGGCAAATGATTTCTCACGGACATATTACAATTAACAAGAAAAAAACAAACATCCCATCATACTTAGTTAAAATTTCAGAAGAATCTAAAATGGAGTATTCTCCTAATTCAAAATTCAAAGACCCAGAACATCCAGAGTTAAATGTTAAGAAAAAAGAAGACATTAAAAAAGTTGATGTTAAAGAAGTCCCTGTTAAACCCAAAGAAGTTGAAACTCCAACTGCACCCGAACCGGCAAAAGAGGAAACTCCAAAAGAGCAACCGGCTCCAGCAGAACAACCTAAAGTTGAAGAACCAAAAACAGAGGTCAAACAATGAGTGATGACAAAATGAGATGGGGAGTGGCACACATTTACTCCAGCCACAACAACACAATTATTCATATTACAGATCTAACTGGATCAGAAACAATTGCAAAAGCATCTGGTGGAATGGTTGTAAAAGCACACAGATTAGAAAGTTCACCTAACGCAGCAATGGCAGCAGCAAAACAAGCTGCAGAACAAGCAAGAGAAAAAGGAATAAATGGATTACACATTAGAATCAGAGCACCTGGCGGACATAACGGTCCAAACTCACCGGGTCCTGGAGCACAAGCTGCAGTAAGAGCATTATCAAGAAGCCGAATAAGAATCGGTGTTATCGAAGACGTAACCGGTCTTCCTACAGACGGATGTAGAAAAAAACATGGTAAAAGAGGAAGGAGAGTTTAAGGATGGATATCAAGGTTCTTAAGAAAGACGATTCTAGATCAATCTTTAGAATTTCTAAGATTAACCCTTCAATAGCTAACGCAATTAGAAGGTACATTTTAGCATACGTTCCAACCATGGCAATCCATGACGTAGAAATAAAGAGAAATGGTTCAGCATTATACGATGAAATGTTAGCACACAGACTCGGCTTACTTCCAATAAAAACAGACTTAAAATCATACAAACTTTGGGAAGGAAAGAAATCAGAAGTCCCAAAAAGTGCACAATATGAATTAAAATTAACACTAAAGGCTAAAGGACCTTGTACAGTTTACGCTTCAGATATTAAATCTACTGATCCAAAAGTAGCTCCAGCATTTGAAAAAATGCCAATTGTAAAACTTCTAGAAGGCCAAGATATTGAACTGGTAATGACTGCAAGACTTGGTCAGGGAAGAGAACATGCAAAGTTCACTCCGGCACTAGCAGTTTACAGAGGAGTTCCAGAATTAATAGTAACAAAAGACAGCAACACAAAAGCATGTCTAGAAAAACTATCCGACGTAATAACCAAAAAAGGAAACAATCTAGAAATCAAAGATTTAACAAACTGGAATGAATCCTATGAAGATATCTGCGAACAAAACGGAATCGAAGTTAAATCCAGTGAAGAAGACTTTATTTTCTCAATTGAATCTTGGGGTCAACTACCTCCAAGAGAAATATTCACAAAAGCAATAGACTTCTTTGACGGAAAACTATCCGAGTTTGAATCTTGTATTAAGAAGTTGAAGTAAGTTTTTCTCAATTTTACTAACCATAAGAGAGAATTCTACAAAACATTTATATACTATAGGACTCTATATACCTTCTATGACAACAACAATACAAATCAGTAAAGAATTGCTAGAAGACATCAAATCTCGTAAAATGTACGATAAAGAAACCTATGAAGATATAATAAGAGATTTACTAGAAGATAGTATGGAATTGTCACAAGAAACATTAGAAAACATAAAAAAATCTGAAGAAGACATCAAAGCTGGAAGGATACATACTCTTGAAGAAATTGAAAAGAGACTCAAAAAATGAGTTATGAGATTATTTTCTCAGACATTGCAAACAAACAACTAATCAAACTGCCAAAAGATGTTCAAAAAAGAGTTATTTCTACAATTAAAAGATGTAGAATTCGACCCTATCCCCATGTAAGAAGGGTAGTAGGTTCAAAGTATTACAGACTAAGAATCGGAGATTATAGGGCAATTTTAGACATCATAAACAACATACTTGTAATACATGTTCTCGAAGTAGAGCATAGAAAAAACATCTATAAAAAGTTCTAGAAAGACTTAAAACAATTTAATAATTAGCTCTGCTTACGCGGGGGTGCCGGAGTGGTCAAACGGGCTAGGTTGAGGGCCTAGTGGCTTAGTGCCTGCGCAGGTTCGAACCCTGTCCTCCGCATACCAGAACCCTTATAAACCGTTAATTCACAATCTAATTACTCTGCAAGCGTAAGCGGACAGTAGAGCACATACGTGTTCTATACAACCTTAAAATGAAAAGAACAGGACCTACAAATCCAGAACTACAATCCTTAATCAAGGACCTTAAAACACTTAGTATCACGAATAAAGTAAACATCTGGAAGAGAATAGCAACAGAACTAGAAAAACCAACAAGAAAAAGAAGAAAGGTAAATCTATTCCAAATAGACAAACATGCAAAAAGTGGAGAAACAGTAATAGTCCCAGGTAAGGTTCTAGCAACCGGAGACCTAACAAAACAAGTTAAAGTTGTAGCTTGGTCATTCTCAGAACAAGCAGTTAATAAAATCAAAGAAACAATCTCAATCCAAGAATTAATGAAATCTAATCCAAAAGGGAGCAAAGTTAGAATTATATGTTAAAATGATAATTGACGGAAAAAACCTAATCGCTGGAAGACTTGCAAGTTTCGCAGCAAAGCAAGCATTATTTGGAGAAAACATTGACATAATCAACTCCGAACTAGTAATGATCACAGGAAGTAAAAAAGACGTAATTAAGAAACAAAAAGAAAAACAAGAACGTGGACACCCATACAAAGGACCATTCGTTCCAAGAAGAGAAGACTTACTATTAAGAAGAATGATTCGTGGTATGCTTCCATACAAACAAGAACGTGGAAAAACAGCATTCAAAAAAGTAAAATGTCACTTAGGAACACCCGAAGAACTAAAAGACAAACCAACAACAGAAGTTCAAGGTGCAAACATCACAAAGACCCAAACCCTTAAATATATTCGTCTAGCAGACCTCTCTAAGCAGATAGGAAGAAAATGAAAACAATAAACGTTTCCGGAAGTAGAAAAAAAGCAGTAGCTAGAGCAACAATCAAAGACGGAAAGGGAATTATAAGAATAAACAAACAACCAATTGAAACAATTGAACCGGAAATATCAAGATTAAGATTACAAGAGCCATTAGAAATAGCTAAAGACTTCTCAAAGAAAGTAAATATCGACTTAAAAGTAGCAGGCGGAGGCTCACAGAGCCAAATAGAAGCTTGTAGACTAGCAATAGCAAAATCAATCTACGCATATTCAAACAAAGACGCACAACTAAGAAAAGACTTCATTGACTACGACAGACACTTACTAATCGCAGACACTAGAAGAAACGAGCCACATAAACCAAACGATTCAAAACCAAGAGCAAAGAGGCAGTTCTCTAAGAGATAAGATGATAATTCCAATAAGATGCTTTTCATGCGGTAAACCAATTGGTCACCTATGGGAAGAATACAAAGCTAGAACAGATAAAGGCGAAGAAAAAAAGAAGGTTATGAAAGATCTTGGCTTAGATAGGTACTGCTGCAAAGCAATCTTCGTGGGCCATATAGACTTAATCGATACAGTTGCTAAATTTAAGAAAGCTTAATCTTTTTTACAATAAACCATATTTCTATACGGAGGATTATGCACCGCCCAAGCACCACGGTTCATTCCATTACCAGCGCTAATCTTAGATATTGCGCCACCTCTCCATTCCATTTCCATAGATTGGAATTTCTGAGTACCACTACAACAATCTGCACCAGTTCCTTGGCCACTTATCCTATATTCGTCACTACCACCTTCAACACCAACATTCACTACATCATCGCCCCTAGGAAACCTGCCATCTAAATCAGCATATCTAGTCCAGCCAGCAGGGCAATCAACATCAAACATAGCGATCATCCCAGTAATCTCCAACCCTTCAATTTGATCAATAGTATGGCCAAAATTACTAACGCCCTGACCCTGTACAAATGCAACTATTCCAAACACAACAAATAGCGTACTAAGCAGATAGAAATGCCTCTTTTTTATGGTGATGTTAATCTCCATTGAAAACTAAAAGCAATAAGAAGTTTATAAACATTCCTCCACACAAATCCTTTTAATCTCATCCAAAATATTCTAAAAAATGAGAGATGATGAATGGCTACAACAAAGATTTGACCAAATTTGGACCCTATTCTTCCCAGACGTGGAAAAGAAAGACGTATCAATTAGATGGAAAGGCAATTGGAAAAACAAATTCGGTCACATAACAACCACCAAAAATAAAACATGTGAAATAGCAATCAACAAATTATTCAAAAACTTGCAAGTCCCAGAAGACGTAATTAAATTAACAATCGCACATGAAATAGTCCATTACTCCCATGGATTCCATTCACATCTACCAAAATTATACAAACACCCTCATCAAGGAGGAATAGTTGAAAAAGAATTAAAAAAGCGCGGTTTCTCTTACATGCTAAAAAAAGAAAAAGAATGGCAAAAAAATGAATGGTTCAATCTATACAAAGAGCTAATGCCGCACAAAACACAACCGAGAACAAGGATAATAAAAAATAAAAAACGATTCAGTTTCTTTAGGATCTAGGCTTCAACAACATCCTCCTATAATTCTTACATTTAAAACAAAGAACAATTAACCTTCCATTCCTTGTCCTAACCTTAGAATTAACACCTGAAGACAAATAAATCTTACACTTCCTACAATAATTAGATCTAAACTTCCTAGGAATCCTAACTCCTGCCTTGGCAGAAAGTCTCAGTATAATCTTAACATATCTATGACTCCTCTCAGGATGCATCCTAAAACTAGAGGAGGCCTCCGAAAACAATGTATTAATCCTCTCCTGAGCAATAGTCCTCACATTTCCAACACGCTTAACCATATAAAAACTAACAATTAACCATATAAATAACTTATCACAGAAAAGATTATAAATCCTCATAGAAAATAACAAATCATGACCAAGAAGACCCCAAAAATACAAAAGAAAGTCTATTTAACTATAGGAGCAATTATAATTATAATCCTGTTTTTCTTAATATTAAAACAAACAGCAGTCAGAGATTTCACATTCGAAGAAGGTTTTAATGAAATAGCAAAATTAGATAAAAAATACGAAACAAGCTTCAAAACAGAACACATACCAAATAATTTGATTAACTACAAATACGTAGATCCATTTGTAGAAGACCTAACAAAACTTAGAGAAGAAGTTGCACTTTCAACAGACATTAATCCCTCAAAAGAAAAAGAAGCATTATTGCTTTTTATCGACGTAAGAACTTTAATGTTACTATCAGAAAAAAGCTACATCATGGCAAAAGCTATAGGTCCAATAGGTGTAGCAGATGACAAGGACGGATTCAGCTGTAAAGAAGCAGGTTACTTGATCAATGGAGCCTATTATTTAAACAAAAGTTATGGTGCAGGATTACAGGGTTATTTATTCTTAGACCGACTATTAGGCAATAACCAATTCACGCCAGGTGTTTGGAATCTGGTGGGGGTCGATGAAGAAAAACCAATGTTTCTATACTCTAATCTAGGGGACCTAAAGCTTTCAGTAGAAAGGAATATGATTGCATTAGAGGAGTTTTGTTTAATCGACATGAGCCAGGGACTAATCTCTCCTGTTAACCCAAAAAACTATATTCTTATTGATAAATAACATTTAAAAATAAATAAGAAAAAGGCTTAAATATCCCTTGTACTACTTAAGAGGGTTAACAACCTGGGGGGCTTAACATGGAATACAAAGATGAAAAAGGCAAAACACTCTATGGGTTTTCCCAAGAAAATCTAGAGCAGACTAATCAAGCCATAAGAGATACAAATAAACTTCTCCAAGTATTACTAATTTTAATGCTTATCCTAATCCTTCTTGGAGTTGGATTTGCAGGATGGCTCAAAATGAATAGTATATTCGATCTATTAATTGGTTAAACAAGCCAAAACCCTTATAAATCGTTCAAATCACAAAATTACTGAGGACGACCATGGCAGCTTGGTTCCACCTGTTCCCATCCCGAACACAGTAAGTTAAGCAAGCTCACGTTCCAGGTTGTACTGCACTTTGTTGTGGGAACCCTGGTTAGTTGTCCCTTTCTTTTTTCAATCTATTCAGCAAATCCATGAATTTAGCCGTATTCTTAGAAGGTGTCGCACCATAACTTTCAACCATTAAATCGAGGAGATAGCGCTTCCTCGGATGCGCAACTGGAACGTGCTTTCTAAAAAGAGAAATATTGGCTCGGCCTGTAATCCCCAAGACCCATGTATTATCCTTAAGTTTATTGTTTCTGCGTAATTTATTGCACGAAATTCCATTCAAAAAAAGGATTTCACTAATCTCTCTCAAGATACCATATGAGTTCGAATAAAAGTTTATGTTCCTCTTCCACGCATTCTCAGATAAACTAAACCTCAATCCAACACAACCCTCATCATCAAAAAAAGAACCAATAAATGCAAGCCTCACATCCATTGACCCATCAAAAACTTCTTTTGGAATCTTTATTTTGTTACATCCAAATGATTCAAGATAAGATAAGAAAAACTCAACAATGGCTTTCCTTTGAAACTGTATGAATGAAGTACCTGAGTTGACCATGCCTCGAGTAAGATGGATTTCTCCAAAAATTTCAATAAGATCTTTTTCGAATTGGCTAAGCAAAGTCTTACAAGTGTTATTGTACCTTGCATATTTAGAGCTAATATGGCCATCTCCACAAAGCTTAGCCAAACATCTTGCAAGAGCGGCATTCATCATGAATTATTAAATAAAACACAAAGAGATAAAACAACCTAAACAACCAGGTAGATGCAGTAAATGATCCTCAAGACCAAATATTCAAGAATACACCCCAGTAATGCACAATTACATACAGCCAAACAATATAGGCTACAACTGCCGAAATCAAAACAATAAGAACTGTATTTATCACCTCATTCCTTCTTTTTTTAACTTGATCAAGAGTACATATTTTCTTCTTTCTGAAATAGATAACTAAAGAAATAGCTAATAAAAACAAACCAAATGCCCTAAATCCCCATTTATACTGCCCATACAACAGATCAGAAAGAGATGTAGCATAACTCACAGTCCCAACCCCCAATAACAAAAGTATTATCGGAGATAAACAACAAAGAGATGCAAACAAAACCGGAATTCCCGTTATCTTGAATAATTCTTTTATGCTAACCATTATATCATCTTCAATCCGCCAGTTACAACATCAATTTTCTCCCCCATATCAGGGCCAATTGCACAACAGGTAGTTGTATTTGTATCAAAAAACGTCTTGCCCGCATCAGTAACTAAAGCAGTTTTTAATTTTTTAGCTCTTGCCTTTTTAAGATAATGTCTCAAATCAACCTCATCAATAACCCTCAAAACAACTTTCTTCATGCCTTCCCTTCTCCAAGAGTTAACTTTCTCACTACTCGAACCAAGAACAGCTTCAACACTCGCATGTGCAACTTGCACAGCTAATTTACCCTTTGGCATCTTCAGATCAGACCTAACTAGTATAACTTGTTTAAAACTCATATAGATTTCACCAAACCTTTTAACCTAAGCTTAATCCTTTTACCGAACCCATCTTTACCTTTTTTAGGATGAAACTTCTGTTGTTTCTGCCCCTCTAAATGAAACTTATGTTCGACTGCAGTCATTAATTTCTTCATAACAGCATGAATATTTTTCTTAAAATCCCAACCTTCAATCTCAGAGTTCAACGTTTCCTTTCCAACATTAAGATGAACTCTAAAGCTATATCTGACTCTCCCGCCAACCTCATGTAATTTAACATGAAACTTCAGATTATTCCTAGAACCAAATCTACGAAGGTCTGAATTATACTTTGAAACAATTTTCTTCAACCTTTCACGGTCAATATCGTCCAAAGAATTCAGTCCAACATAACTCACAGCCATTATAATCACCTCAGTTTTAAAAGATTAAATACTTATCGCTTAACTCCCAAAATATTCATCTATGATCTTCCTATGTTGAAAACCAATCTTAAGATCAGTTAATTCATCAAGTTTAAACCATTTAACATCCAATATCTCTCCTTCACCCGCATTCTTAATAGTTGGTTCACCTTTATAATCACCAGAGAACACAGAAGTATATGCACAAAACCCAATTTCTTCAAAAAACTCTTCATAACTACCAAAATATTTGGGCTTAAAATCCAAACCAGCCTCCTCCCTTACTTCTCTAACAATAGCCTTCTCTTCAGTTTCTTTTTCTTGAATATGGCCTCCAGGTAAAGCCCAGGTATTTCTAAAGGGAAAATGTCCTCTCTTAATCAATAAAATCCTCCCATCTTTAACTAGCAAAGCATTAACTACCTTGTCCCTCCTCTTTGAAGTCCCCTCCTCAGAATTCTCCTCTCTAAACTTCTTCAAATCCTCCTCAGAAGTATCTTCCTGTATCTTTATCTTGCTAACATCCATCATTTGAAAACTTCCCCCGTTTCACTATACCAAAAATAAAGATCTAATTCATCCATACTAACACCTAGATTCATACAATATGACTTAAATTTTTCTTCTATTAAAAGATATTCATTCTTAGCAAGGCCCTTATAATCACCAATAACCCCTAGATTAGTCAGATTTCTCAATATATGCCTGTCCAATATGGCAAGATCTCTAAACCCAATATTCCTCAAAAAATGACTTGCTTCTTTCAATCCAATACCCTTCACATTCTCCACAAGCCAAGTCCTCACTTCCACAGAATTAATTGACTTATCACTTAAATCAAACTTCCCCCAAAGAGTTTCAAATAGTTTATTCAATTCGCAAACATACCTTGTTTTATTATTATGAAACCTAGTCCTAGTCCTCAACACATTCCTAATATCATCAACATCGACAGGCGAATCGAATAAATTCAACAATTTTAACTCTTCCACCGCATCTGCACATCTTTTGGCATTACTTTGTGGAGTTAACAAACAAAAACAAAGTTCATAAAAAATGTCTTCCTTTCTGTTAACCTTGGAAAACGTATCCAAACGGTCTAAAACCACCGGTTTTATTTCACTATATCTCTCTACAACAGAAGAATTCATTTCATATGTAGCTCCACTACATCATCATCATACAAAACATGATCCAATCCAACAGTCTGGCCCTCAAACTTAGCACTTTTCCCATAAATCCTAGCATACTTAAAACTCTTAAGAAAATCCTTATGAACTTTTTTTGCAACATCTCTTAAGGTTGAACCTTTAGCAAAAGCAACAGGAGGATGATCCTTCTCTCTTCCAGGTTGTTTCGTATAAACCTTAATAACTCCCAACTTATCCCAAAGTTCATCTTTAAACTTTGCAACATCTTGATCATTGTAAATCGCTCTATTAGTACCAACTTCCGCTAACTCCTTATCTAAAAATCCCTTATCCTTAACAGCTCTAAACAAAAACACCATAAGGTCAGCTTGTTTCAATATGCCTAAATAAGTCGGCCCCATTACACTCCCTTCAAAATCCTCAACAATTGCAGGTATCTCGACAACCTGGATCTTGATTCCATGATAATCCATCACACCTATCTCTGGTTTCTTAGTTGTAAACTCATAATCTGCAACCTCGACATTAGTCCCAGTTAGATCATTCAACAACTTACTCTTGCCTGAGTTAGTTTTCCCAACTAAACATATTTGTGCAGCACCTTCTTTCTTAATAGTGGGAGAATAACCACGGCTACCAGCCTTACTTTGCTTATCAATGATCGCTTTTAACTTAGAAATTCTCTCCTTAATAGAAGCCAATAACTTCTCACTAGACTTATGTTTCGGTGCAGTCCTAAGCATCTTCTGAAGAGCCTTCAACTTCTCGCTAGGGCCATCCGCATCCCTATACTCTTCCTCAGATTTCTGAAAATCAAAACCAGCATTAGTTGCCATACAAAATAAGTCTCAAGATGCCTTTAAAAATTTTACATTCAGTAAAATGGTTTAGCAGAATTATCTGATTTCCCGCCCCATGAAGAGCCATCATTACCAGATCCTAAATCTCTTGGAGTAAATTTAATTGGCGCCTTTCCTCCACCTTGTCCACCCCTTCCAGAGAGCTTATGAACAATATACATCAATACCAATATAACAATTACAAGGACCAATAACGTCCACAACCATCCAAACTGGCCTTCTTCTACAGGAGTTTCAACAACTTCGACCTCCTCCACAACAGGAGCCTCTATCACTTCTTCCACAACAGGTGCAGGAGAAGAGATCTCCTTAAAAACCAAATCTGCCGCCTTTTGGTGAATCTTATGTAAATAAATCTCTAAATCATTAATACCATCTGCATTAACATCAATTTCCTTAGTTTCATTAACATCAATGCTAACTGTAAATGGATCACTGGATATCAACAGAGTAACAGAATTATCCCCGATATCCTCGACTTTAACTTCATGCTCTTCTTCGGCAAGCAACAATCTAATTCCACCTAACTTCTTAATTAACCTCGCCTCTCCTTGCTCAGGTAAAGGACCATACTTGCCTGCATAATTCTCCATAGTTCCTTTTCCAATAACCTTTTTAGATATAGGTGCAACAAAGTCTGGATCAATAAAAGGAGAACTACCACCCACAACTGCTGCCTGTGTAGTGAAGTTCAGTATTGTTTCTAGGGTGTTTCCAGCATTATCTTGAACAAAACATTTG
>CAYFJW010000007.1:0-37395 GCA_964343875.1 Candidatus Woesearchaeota archaeon | reverse complement strand
CTGTTGTTGTAGAAACACTTAAATAAATGCCTCTTTTGTGCGTTGATATGGTGAGAAAAAGAGGTGTATCAGCTGCGACTGTCTCTTCGGAGAATATGTATATACTTTTTGTTGTCCTCATTTTTTTCGGAATATTCTTAATATACTGGTCGCCTCAAGACATCTCCGGAAACATTGTACAAGAACATGCTGATCAACGAAGACCTATTCAATCTCTGAGCGACCTTGGAAAAATACCTTCTGATGCAATGCCCACTTGGCCTGCAGAACCAACTATATCCAAAACCCATTACATCTCAACACAAGAGCAATACGACGATCTTAAGGGAAACCCAAATACACAATTTATTGTAACAGGACACCTTGGAGATATACGTATTGAAGCAGACGATGTTGTTGTCGTCATTCAGGAAGGAGCAAGCGTTCAACAACTTTTTGTTACAAAAAGTAGACAACGCCTTCGCATCACAGGACCAGGCACCGCACACAATGTAAAGTTTGATATCCCTGAACAGTTTGGTGCAGACTATCAAGCATATGAAGACTGGTGTATACAAGATGTTCTCATTGATGGCTTGGTTATTCCTCATGCTGGAGACAAGTATGCATTCGATCTCCCTTGTGTGAGAAGAACTGCCATCATTAACAGCGAAGGCACGAGTAATAGATATGCTGTATGGTCTGGCAATAATCCAGGCTTTACAAACACAGATGTTATTCTTGCACGCAATAAATTCTACGGCGGCGAAGGATGTCCCACCATCGGTAGCTGTGAAGCAACTGTTCGATTAGTAGACCACACTCGTTCAGCTGTTATTGGCAACGTTATCCATAACCCACATAAACACGTTCTCCGCTACCATGGTGTTTCTAGCTACAACACTGTAAAGAACAACTTATTCCTAAGCAAAGGCTTTATGACCAACGGCATGCCAAATGACGATGTGCAACACCTATACTTCGGTGGTAACGTCTTTTACCATCAGGGGGGCAACAGCTTTTCACTCTTCCAAATTGACAATCCTGAACGCATTAAATATGTAGAAGCAAAATACAACATAGCATATACTGGATGGCCAACTTTCTACAATCATGATCCACAACAAGGATGGGCTATATACCACAATCAAGTATACCCTGAACAAGAACTGCCCTCTCCTTATTGGGTCTCTATTCATTAATCAAGACTTTTTTCTTGCTTCAATTCCTTGACTGTCTTCTTAAACGCATCCATTTGCTAAGGATATAAAATAGTTTCCTTAACCAACCATTTCTAACCTTAGTCAAAAAGATTATACGCTAGTAGCATTACTATCTATTACGTATTACACTCGTAATGGGCATTAAGAAATCTGTTGCTTCTGGATAATTTGTCCTGGTGTTGTGTCATGACACACCTTGATTATTTTCCTTACTTGTAAATTCCCTAAATTAGCTGAACCAAATAAATATAAACCTGCGTAATAAAATAGGTATTATGGGCTCACTAAAGATCACTGTTTTTACTAAAGAAGATTTTAGAACATGGCTACAAAAAAACCACAAAAAAGAGAAGAAAGTAGAAGTTATAATCTATAAGAAGCATACAGGTAAAAAAGCACCGACACATAGAGAGCTCATAGAAGAAGCTATTTCTTTCGGGTGGATTGATACAACCATAAAACGGATTGATGATATGACTTACTTGAGAACCTTCACACGCCGAAATCAAAACAGCAGATGGAGCAACAACACTATATCTTATGCAAAAAAACTGATCGAAGAAGAAAGAATGACTCCTCTCGGCCTAAAGTTTTACAAGTTAGGGTTACAAAAACCAACCCATGACCAAGGTATTCCTAAAAACCCCCCTATGCCTCCCGCATTAGCAAAAGCTTTGTCTACGCAAAGTGTGGCGAAGAAGAACTTTGAAGCATTCTCACCTTCCACAAAGAAAATAATATACAGATGGATACTCCGTGCCAAACGGGAAGAAACAAAGGGGAAAAGAATCAGCAAAACTGTGGCATTAGCACGCATAGGAAAAGCAGCATTTTTTAATAAATAAGCCTTCAAACCTAAGTGTGGCATATATCCCTATTGCACTTATCTAAGTCTTGCATGATAGTAATCAACTCTTCTAAAGGTCATAAGTTATACTGGAACCCCTCACAAAATATGTATTGGTTGGGTCGCGGCGCTTAATCTTAGAAGGAGCCTATGAATCCTTTTATGCCATTTAGAACAAATTGCGTTCCTAGCGCGAGAATTATAAGGCCCATGACCTTTTCAACGGCTTTTGTTCCACTATCCTTAAGAAATCTCTTTATGGAATTCGCTTTTAGCAGTAGAACGTATGTTAGAATTGAAATTATTATTATCGATAAGATAACAATCATGCCCCCAAATTTTCCACCTTCCAAGGAAAGTGTGACTGTTGTTGCGATTGCAGCTGGGCCTGAAATGAATGGGATTGCGAGAGGGACTAGGGAGATGTCTTCTTTTTCTATAACTTCTTTTTTATGCTCTGGCAGTATTTCTTTTTGTTTTAATAATGGGTTTACCATCTTAAAACCGATGAATAATAATATTATTCCGCTTGAAATCTCAAGTGCGCTTAGAGAAATGTTAAAAAAATTAAAGATTAAATAACCCGTGTATGTGCTTAGGATTAATATTGCTGCAGCATATGTGCAGGCCCGTTTGGCCATGCTCTTCTTCCATTCTAATGTGCTGTTTTTACCAATTGTGATGAAAATAAGTGCTGTAGAAAAAGGGTTGATAATTGCAAAGAGGGAGGCTAGCGATAGTATAAAAAATGAAATTTCAGACATAGTTTTGACCCCTTTTTAAATTGGAAAATCTCCGCATTTATATATGTTTTGTAGATTATTTGTTGTTTTTGTATACTATCTTTGCTCTTTTGGGAGATAACAAAACTTAAAAGTGTTTGATCTTTTTTATATTTGAGGTGTAATAGTGAAGCCGAAAAAGCATAGGAAGAAAAAAGAGAAATTTAGCCTTCTTGATCAATTTCCGTGTGAGGATGCTTGGCTTGAGAAAGGTCAGCCTTTTTTGACCATTGTTTTGTTATTGGCTGCCGTATTTGTTGTGGATTCTATGGGTACTGATAGTTCTACTGGATTTTCTTTGATTGAAGAAGATGTTTGTGGGAACAATATTTGTGATAAGTATGAGGATGCTTTTTACTGTCCAGAAGATTGTGATTTTATTTGTGGTGATGATTTAGTGACCCATAGTGAAGAATGTGAAGTTAATTTCCACTGTGAGGTTGGTTATACTTGTAGTGGATGTAGTTGTGTTAGATAATATTATCTTTAGATATTTTGAAGGATTTTTCGCACCAGACGCATACTTTTCTTTTGTTCGATAGGTCTAAATGATTGAAGACTGTTAGTTTTGGTTGTCTAACTTCCATCTTTTGTTTTTTATTGCATTTGGTGCATCTTACTTGGATTATATGGGTCATTTTATTTGGCTTAATGCGATTATTAATATGATTGTTAGGATTATTCCAAAAAAGAGCATTTGTTTATTGTTGGCAAAGCCGAAGGGAATAAATCCAAAGAAACCCCCAATGAAGAAGTTTGATTCGGTTTTTTCTGAAGCTGTAAGGGATCCTGCGATGATAAGAGCAATTCCTATTAAGAGAACTATGAATCCGTGGTTGATTAGAGATGTCATTTTTTCTTAAGAGATACTTTGTTTATTATTAATGTTGCTGAATGTTTGGAATCTTTTTGGATTTCTTGTTTTTTGATGTTTATTTGTTTTTTGAATAGAGGGGCGTCTAGGACTAGGGTTTCGAATTCTCCCCCTTCACCGGCAATGTTAATTTGGAGTTTTTTGTTTAGGTTTACTAGTTTAGCTACGTGGTCTTTTGTAATGGTTTTGCCTAGCCAGGTTGTATCTAGACCTTCTGCAGCTATTTTAGTGATTATAAATTTGAAGTTATTTTTTAGGAGATTATTCATTTCTGTTTCTTGATCCATGTGCCATAGAGGGGAGAAGCATTTTAGATTGAGTTTGTCACAGATTTCTTCTATCCTTGTTCTTTGGTAGTTGGAGAAGATTGCCCCTGTTGTGATTCCTTGAATTTTGTACTTTTCTTTGGCTTTTTTTAGGGCAGTTTCAAGCTCTTTTAGTTCTACTTCTTTTTTACCTTCGGTTTTTTCTATGATCAAAGGTATGTTGAGTGCTTCAGCTTGTTTTTTGGCTAGATTTATTGTTGGGGTGTGGTACATGTAGGAGTCTTTGTTTTTAGAGTCGATTGTGATTAGGCAAGAGATATCATAGTTTAATCTGTCTTGGATGTGGAAGGCGTAGACGCTGTCTTTTCCTGTTGAGAGTAATGCTCCTAGTTTGAGGTTTTTTCTTTTTAGTATTTTTGAGAAGTATTTTGCTTTGTAGGTGTCTTTTGTTAGTTTTGAGGTTAATTTGCTTATTCCGCTGCTGTATTGTGCTGCGTTTCTTTTTAGTTTAGTTAGTTCATTAGGTAGCTTTAGCTCTTTTGCTATTGTTCTTAAGAGTGTTTTTGTTTCGCCTGTTTTGTTTTTGTTTGGAGTGTTTAGGCAGGCTTGGACTAATTTTTTGTCTAAGTAGGGTAGTCTCAGTTCTATGTTATTTGACATTGAAAGTACGTCATCTCTGTAGGTGTCTCTTTCGTAGATTCTTCTTAGGTTTGATAATGAGTCTAGAGATATGTCTTGTGCTAGGGACATTCTTTTGTATCCGCCGAAGATGTCGTCTGCTCCTACGCCCGAGAAGATTACTTTGATGTTGTCTTTTTGTGCTTCTTTTAGGGCGAAGTACATGGTTGCTCCGACTTCTACCTTTACCGGGTCTGCAGTTTCAATTAAGTTTATTATTTTTGGTAGATGTTTTTTTAGTTGGGATTCGGTTATTTGTACTATTTTTAGTTTGAAGTTAAGTTTTTTAGCTATTTTTTTGGCATTGTCTATTTCTTTTGATTTCTTTGTTGATGCTGTCATGTAAGCTGTGAAGTTTACATTGTTTTGTTTTAGGATGTGTGCTAGTAGTGTAGAGTCTAAACCTCCTGAGAAAAGAAGTCCTAGGCCTTTTGAAGGGATTCTTTTCTTTATTGCTTTTATTAGTAGTGGTTTTATTTTAGTTGTTTTTTCTTTTATTTTGAAGAATTCTTGGTCTAAGAATGTTAGTTTATTGTTTTTGTATTTGATTATTTTTCTTGGATTTAGTTCTTCTGGGTCAAATTCTTTTATGGCCTTTCTTTCTGATGCAAAAATTAGGTGTTTTTTGTAATGGAACCATAAGGGTTTTACTCCCAGAATATCTCTTGCTAGAATTGTTGTGTTTGTTTTTTTGTTGTGTAGGACGAATGCAAATACTCCATCTAATTGAGGAAGTACTTTTTCGATAGGTTGTTTGTTTAGTAAGTCAAATAGGAGTTCTGCGTCGTTTTGAGATTTTAGTTTGTGTTTTGTTTTTAGTTCTTTCCAGTTGTAGATTTCACAGTTTGTAGCGAAGATGAAGTTTTTGTTTTCTAGTGGTTGTTTTTTGTTTCCGACTACTGAATGTAGGCAGTGTGAGAATGTGAAGTTCTTTTTTGAAGTTAAGTCTTGGTTGTCCATGCCACGATATTTGATCCTTTTGAGGGCCTTGCCAGCTATAGCTTTATGGTTCTTGATGTTTATAGCGCCAGTTATCCCGCACATTTTGTCACTAAGTGGTCCGAAAACCTTTTTATACCTACTGCCTTGCTTAGATACATGACTTTTTTAGAGATGGGTGCTTTTTGGTTGATTATATATGCATACTTTGGACTAATTTTGGGCTATTTCTTGAAGAAAATAACTAAAGAGGAGCTTAGCCCTGGTGAGAACTACTTTAGGAAGTCTGGGATGGCTCTGATGCTTGTAATTGGATTTTTATCCTTGATTATATTTAGTTCTGGTTTCAATCGAGATATGGGCGCCTTATTTGCTCTGGGATTAGTTGTTGGGATGGTTTTGAGGACACCTTACCCCGTATTTGCTTTGGGGTTGGCATTTGCCGTAGGCAGGTTTGGCTTGATTTTGGCTTCATTAGTGTTCATTTTTGGTTTGATTGATTCTAGTTTGAAGTGGGGGAGGAGTTTGTTAGTTGAGACTTTTATGTACTTCTTATTGCCTGCCTTGGTTATAGTTTATTATGATTTGAATTTTGTGAATGAGTTTTTAATTTTGGCCTTTGTTTCTGGATTTTGCTTTAGTTATGCTTATAAGGTTCTTACTAGAGAATAAGACTATGATCTACGAGGATACAATTTTAGATTGTTATACTGATGAACCTGCGGGGTTGGGTGTGCCCCCATATTTAGGAGTTCACCCTAGATATTTAGCGGGTTACTTGAAAGGTAAAGTTAATTACATTACAATTGATGATATTAGAAATCATTTTGAACCAAAGAAAGAAAAACAAAAGACTGACATTCAGAGATATAACTTAACTAGGAATAATGTTAAAGAGGTTCTTGAGAAAACTAAAACTCTTTATTGTGTTGTAGGAATACAAACTCCTGGGAAATATTTGAGTGCCTTGCCGGGAACAATTAGGGAATTAAGAAAGTTTTTAGATAAAATTAAGGCAAAAAAGATATTGTATGGTCCTGTTGTGAGTACGGGGACCCAATTACAGGGTGGAAGAGTTGCTGAAAGAATTCCTGGAGATATATTTGACGGAAGGATGGGTGAAGTTTTTGGTGATTATGATGAGTTAGCTTCATTAGCAGTGAAAGGAACTAGTATTGCTAAACAAATTCCTTGGCCTAAGATGGTTGAGATTGAAACTGGCAGAGGTTGTATAATGGGCAAGTGTAGCTTTTGTACAGAACCGTTAAAAGCAAGGGTTGAGTGGAGAGAACAAAAAGATATTCACAAGGAAATTAAGACACTTTATGATCTGGGTGAAAGGAACTTTAGATTGGGTAAACAATCCTGTTTCTTTAGTTATAAGGGAATTAATACTAAGGAAATTGAGAAGTTGTTGAAGCCAATTGGGAGAGAAAGTAAACTAAAACTAAACTGTTTGCATATTGATAATGTGATTCCTTCTTTGGTTGACGAGGATAGAACTAAATTATTGGTTAAACATTGTACAGAAGGTAATGTTGCGGCATTTGGTGTTGAAAGTTTTGATATGGAAGTTGTTAAACAGAATACATTAAACACTGCTCCTGAAGTTGCAATGAAGGCTGTTAGAATTATCAATAAATTTGGAAATAAAAGAGGACCGAATGGAATGCATTATTTGCTTCCTGGGTTGAATTTAGTTTTAGGATTGAAAGGAGAAACTAAGAAAACTGGAGAAATTAATTATGAGTATTTGAAGAAGATGTTGGATGAGAAGTTGTTACTAAGGAGAATTAATATTAGACAAGTTACGCCTATGCCTGGAACTGCTATGGAAGAGGTTGGAACTAAGTTTATTAGAAAGAATAAGGGGAAGTATTGGAAATGGAGAAATAAGATTAGAAAGGAGATTGATTTTGAAATGTTGCAGAGATTAGTGCCTGTTGGGACTGTGTTGAAGGATGTTTGGATGGAGGTTCATGATGGAAAACATACGTTTGGGAGGCAGATGGGCAGTTATCCTTTGATTGTGGGCGTGAAGGATAGAATTGATACCAGGAAGAGTTATGATTTAGAGGTTACTGGGCATATGCTCAGGAGTGTAGTCGGAAGAGTTATTAAGGCAAATTAGAGGATTTTTCTTATGTTTTACTTAATCGGCATTGGAATGGGGGACGAAAAAGACATTTCAGTTAGGGGTTTGGAAGCTGTTAAGTCTTGTAGTAAGATCTTCTTAGAGTTTTATACAAGTAAATTAGTTGATTTTAATATTAAAGATATGGAAAGCCTTTATGGTAAAAAAGTAACTTTGGCTGATAGGGAAACTGTTGAAAATAAATGTGAAAAAGAAATGTTGGAACCAGCTAAAGAAGAAAATATTGCGTTATTAGTTGTTGGAAGTCCAATGGGTGCGACGACACATTTGGATATATTAAGGAGGGCTGAGGACTTAGGTGTTGAATATTCTGTTATCGATAATGGTGGAATAATTGAAGCTGCTGGGATAACTGGGTTAAGTTTGTATAAGTTTGGGAGGGTTGTGACCATCCCAAGGGAGAACGAAGGTGTTAAGAGTCCTTATGACTTAATGTTGAAGAATAGAGAAATTGGATTACATACATTGGTATTGTTGGATATTAAGGTTAGTGGGATGAATTTTGAATTAATGACGGCTAGAGAGGGTTGTGATTACTTAATTAAGAACGGTTTTGAAGGTGATGTTATTGTTTGTGGGGGTTTGGGCAGTAAAAATCCCGAGATTAAGTATGGGGACGTTAAGACTGTAAGCGTTAAAAGGTTGCCGCAGTCGATAATTGTGCTCGGAGAGCTCCATTTTATGGAAGAAGATGCTTTAAAAAGATTTAAATAAATACTTGTTGAATTCTAAGGTATGTATGGAAAAAGAGGTCAGGGTGCATTAGAGTTCTTAATGACTTATGGCTGGGCATTGGCTGTTTTGCTTGTTTCTTTAGGCTCTTTAGTGTTCTATTTTGGTTTTGATAGTAATTCTTTTGCAAGTGAGACTTGTTTTTTAGGGCCTGGCCTGGGTTGTAGTGATATGGTTGTTCATGAGGACTCTATTACTGTGAGTGTGAGGAATAGTCTTGGTAAAGATATGACTAGTTTTTCTGTTGCGAGTGATAGCTGCACTGTTGCATCTGATAATCCAAGAGTTGACAATGGAGACGAAGTTTTGTTAACTATGTCTGGTTGTAGTTTCACTGCTGGAGATTTGATTGAAGAATCTTTAGATGTTAGTTATACTTTTTTAGATAGTAATTTGGACCATGTGAAGGATGCTTCTTTAACTGGTGTTGTTGAGGGTGGAGCTTCACAATCATTTGGCGGTGGTTCTGGTGGAAACGGGTACAATCCAGATGGAAATACAATTGGGTTGTATAAGTTTGATGAAGGGGACGGAAGTATAATTTTGGATGATAGTAGTAATAGTTTGGATGGGACTTTTTTTACACTTGGTGAATTAGTTGATAATGGCGGTGCTGAAACTGGAACAATGGATAATTTTGTAGGGTTTCAAGGTATTCGTTCAAGCAATTGTAATACTGGTAGTTATTGTTTTTATAGAAATGGGGATCTTGAAAATGTTCAAAGTGTGGAATTTATTGAAATTGATATGGCTAAATCTTACACATTGAGTGGGGAGTTTAAATCTACTGGCGTTGGAGATAGTTTGTTGTACTTTGGTTATGTCCCCTTCGATGAAGATCAGGTTCAAATTAAATCTGAGGAAGTTTATACTCGGCTTGGAACTGAAACAGAATTATATGATGATATTTCTCCGACTGATAAAATAATAAGAATTAAAGATGGGACTAATTGGATAGCCTACACTCATGACCGTGTTGCGTTTAATGTCGATGATTCTGGCCAGTATAATGATCTGCCAAATAGAGAATTAAGTAACAATAATATAATTCGGGTTACTAATATGCAGCCTTTGCCTTATTGGGAGGTTGAATTTAATACCAATGTAGGCGTAAGTTATGCTAAGGATACTAAGATAAGGGAACATACTGGTGCGGGAACATATATTTATGATGGGGCTATGAATGAGAATGTTCCTTTCTCTTGGACAAAGTATGGTGGTGTGACATCTGGAGAAAGCTTGAGAAATACCGACCCCGGTAAATGGTGGAGGGGAACCAAATATGCAAAGATAGTGTTTTTATTGAACCACCAACAAAGTGGATCATATTCGCTTGACATTGATGATGTATCCGTTGTTAGCGAACCCGTTACTTACTCCAATAAATGGGTCCCTGGAAAATATGGAACGACTGTGGAACTTAATGGGATAGATGATTATGTTGAAATACCTCATTCGCCGGTTCTTGATTTTGAAGATGAACTTAGCCTTGAGTTTTGGTTTTACCCTTATGATATAAATCTACCAAATCAGAGGTTGGTTCACAGGAGCGGTATATGGGGAACATACATTAGTCAAGGAACTCTTTATTTTTATGTTGACACGCAAGATAGCGGTGTTCCGGGCAGTGGATGGAGATCTGTCGAATATACTCTCCCGGCATCGAAGAGGTGGTACCATCTTGCTGCATCCTATGGTGGTGGAAAAATGGTGTTGTACATAGATGGAGTGGAAGTTGGAAACTCTCCTGTGTCACAGGCTGGAGTGATTGATAAGGACATAAGGTCTATCTATGCTGGATCTGGTAATGGTGCTGATCAGTTCTTTGGTGGCTTGATTGATGAAATAAGGGTTAGTGATTATTCAAGGTACACCGTATGATGTCGGTTTATGTTAAGGGTTTGAAATCTAAAATAAAGGCCGTTGTTCTATAGTGGGTAATTCATGCGGATAATGTTTTCTTCTTTCTTTCAATAAATCTCTAATGACGTCTCTTAGTTCTGAATCTCTTTCTAAGGACCTGCCTAATTTGAGAATGGCTCTTCTGTTTGGCGGAAGACACTCTTTCCTTATGGCTTCTTTTAGTCCGTCTCTAAATCGGATTACTGCTGAAATGTCTTCAGGTTCTAGGGAAGTAATTCTAGCATCTCTTACAGTATTAGTTGCGGAAGAATGAATTCTTTGGGCAATACAATAAAGTTGCCTATCTTCCATTCCGGTTATTGGTCGACCTCTAACTTGCTGGCCATAAACCGATCTAACTAATGTCATTTGATCCTCTCTTAATTGAGGGGCTTGATCTGGGCATCTTTTTAGAACTTCTAATGCGTCTCTATAGGCGGCTAATTTTCCATTTATTCCGAGAGGTTTGGTAGTAAAAGGCATTCTATAAAGTATATTCTGTAGTATATAAGTCTTTTGAAAAGGGTTAAAAAGGTTGTTTTAAGATGGTTAGGGATGGATGAAAAAAAGAGGATACGGGGGATCATCTCTTTGATGGAAAAAGAGTATCCAACTAAGAAGTCTTCTCTGAAGTACAAGAATCCTTTGGAGATGTTGGTTTCTACGATATTGTCGGCCCAGTGTACAGATGCGAGAGTTAATATTGTCACAAAAAAGTTGTTTAAGGATTTTAAGAAAGCTAGTGATTATGCTGATGCGGATATTAAAGTTTTGGAGAAGTATGTAAAATCTACGGGGTTCTATAAGAATAAAGCTAGGAATATAAAGAAAACTGGTAAGATTTTAGTTGAAGAGTTTCAAGGAAGGGTTCCAAAAGATATGGAAAATATGTTAAAGTTGGCAGGAGTTGGGAGAAAGACTGCTAATGTTGTGTTGAATCATGCGCATGGGAAAGTCGAAGGTATTGCTGTTGATACGCATGTAAAAAGAATAAGCTTTAGGCTGGGTTTGACTGAAAGTAAGAACCCTATTATTATTGAAAGAGATTTAATGAAGGCATTGCCAAAGAAAGATTGGAAGCATTTTAATGTCATGGGCGTGGACCATGGAAGAGCTTTATGCAAGTCTCAAAAACCTCTTTGCTCTAAGTGCCCGTTGAATAAAGTTTGTCCTAAGAATGGTGTTAACTAGCTGTCGGTTTTTTTGTACCTGGGAGCATTTCTTTCTTTAATGACATTGCACTCTTTAAGGAGGATTCTAAGATATCTCCTTTTGCAGGGTCTATTTTAGCGTTAAACATGTTTAAGCCTGTCGTCATGAAGGTTAGGTTCCAGATTGGCTGGTTTAATTCTTTGTTGTGTTGTAGTATTAGGATTGTTTTCGTTGGTTGTTCGCCTGGGTGCTTTTCCTTGAGGAACTCTTTTGCACGATCTATTGTTTCCTTGTCGTTTAGTTTTACTCGGTTCAACTCTAGTTCGTTTACCTTTTCTGTTTCATGTTTGAATACTTTTGATTCTGCTTCTTTTAATTTACATTTTTTTCTTTTATCTGCAGGGAGTTCGAATGAAGTCATAGTGTCCTCATTCGGGTTGTAGTAATCAATTTGCCATATGTTATCATCTGAAGAGTCTTTGTCTAGGATACAGAAGAAGTCTGATAAGTAGGAGTTTTCATGATTCTCAAGCCATTCCTTGAATTCTTTAGAATCTTTTAGTCGTTGTAGGTCTTTTTTTGGATCTATCATTTACTTTTTGTATCTATTTCTTTTTTTAAGTCTTTTATTAATGTGTCTAGTTTTACATCGAATTTGACTTTTCCGTCCCTTGTTCTGATTGCTAATGTTTTTTTATCTACTTCCTTATCGCCGATTGTTATCATATAATTTACTTTTTCTAATTGCGCTTCTCTTACCTTTTTGCTTATTGAATGGGATTTGGTGTCTAAGTCTACTCTGAATCCCTCTTCCTTTAGTTTGTTGTATATCTCTTCTGCGTATTTGTTGCTTCTATCTGTGACTGTTAGGATCCTAGCTTGTTCTGGGCTTAGCCATAACGGAAAGTTTCCAGCGTAGTGCTCGATTAAGAATGCAATAAATCTTTCATGGACCGATAGCGGTGCTCTATGTATTACAAATACTTCTGAGTTTTCTTTGTTTTCTTTTTCTGCGTATTTTAGGTTAAACTTTGTTTTTGCTGCGAAGTCTAATTGTACTGTTGACATGGATTCTTCCCTTCCAAGAACGGTCTTGAACTGTACGTCAATCTTTGGACCGTAGAATGCGGCCTCTCCATCAGCTTCAACGAAGTTAACTTTTAGCTTTTTTAGTAGTTTTCTTAGTATGTCTTGCGTATGTTCCCAATTCTTTGGTTCGTTTATGTATTTGTCTTTGTTTTTTGGATCCCATAAAGATAATCTGAAGTAGTAGTCTTTGAAGCCGAAAGTTTCAAAGTAGGACTTTATTAATTCTAAAACACCTTTTATTTCATCTTCTATTTGTGTTTTAGTGCAGTAGATGTGTGCATCATTCATTGAGAGCATTCTTACTCTTAGGAGTCCTGCAAGTGTTCCAGAGAGTTCATTTCTGTAACAGGTACCGTATTCTGCGAGTCTTAAGGGAAGGTCTTTGTAGCTTCTTGGCTCATGATTGTAAATTAAATGGTGGTGTGGACAATTCATTGCCTTTAGGTAGTATGTTCCGTCATCCATCTTCATTGGGGGGTACATATCTTCTTTGAAGTAGGGTAAGTGTCCTGATTGTATGTATAACTCTTTTTTAGCTACATGTGGTGTTGAAACTCTCACATATCCTGCCTTTTTTTCTGTTTCAACTGCGAAGTTTTCTATCTCTCTCTTGATTATTTCTCCTTTGGGAAGCCACAATGGTAAACCTTTTCCAACTAGGTTTGAGAAGGTAAATAGTTTCATCTCTTTTCCAATCTTTTTATGGTCTCTTTTCTTTGCTTCTTCTAATAATTGTAAGTAATTCTTTAGCTCTTTTTCTGTGTTGAAGACTACTCCGTAGATCCTTGTTAACATTTTGTTTTTAGAATCTCCGCGCCAGTAAGCTCCTGCAACACTCATTAATTTAAAGTGTCTAAGTTCCTTAGTGGTTTTTACGTGCGGCCCTTCGCATAAGTCTGTGAAGTTTCCGTGGGTGTAGAATGTTACTTTTCCTTCTATTTCTTTTAGTAAGTCTAGTTTGTATGGTTCACTTTTTAGGAGTTTTTTTGCTTCTGCTTTTGGAACTTCTTTAACTGAGAAATTTAGGTTTTTCTCTGCGATTTGTCGCATTTTCTTTTCTATTTTTTTAAGATCTTCCTCAGAAATATCTAAATTATCAAAGTCGTAGTAGAAGCCATCATCTATTGGAGGGCCGATTGCTACCTTTACTTTGGGATATAGCTCCTTTACTGCGGAAGCCATTAAGTGAGAAGTGCTGTGCTTCAATGCATAGTCTTTTGTCATCTCTTTCTTCATGTTTTTCATGGAGTTTGGGGCGCTTTATATAGTTTATTGAATCTAGAGAAGGGATATTTCTTGGTTATTTACCTTTTTATAGTGGTTACAAAGGAAAGGTTTATATAGGAAATTTAGTTCTGTGATTTATGAAGAAAGGCTTGGTTTTAATCGGACTCTTAGTAATGTTTGCACTTTTTAGTACAGTTGATGTTAGTGCTTATATGGGCTGGGAGACTTGGCCGGCTTATGGTTCTTATGGGTATCACAGGAGTGGTAGTTATAGTCACTATGGTCCTTATGCAGGTTATGGTTATACTTATGGTCCACGTTATTATGGCGGATATTACGGTGCGTGCCCTGGATACTTTGGTTCATATAGTAGGTGTGGAACTAATGCATATGGAGTCTCAAATTCATATTACAGAAGCGGAGATTTAACATCTTTGTCAAGGAGCAATTTAGAAAGTACTTATGGCCTGGTTGGTGGTAATCCGTATGCTTTTGGATTAGCCTCAAATACAAATGATTATAGATGGAATAGTTAGGTGATAATTGATGGTTAGTACTCAGGCAGGTTATAAAACAAAACTTCTCCCTAGCCCAACTTATGAAGGGTTTGTTCTTTCGCTTTCTTCAGAAGATAGAAGAGCTATTATGTTTGGTGGAAGGCGCGATTTTGACGACATGGTTATTGCTCCTGTTAGAGCTGTGGCTCCAATGAGTGACCACCCCACTAGGAGATTAGATCCGCCGAAAAGGAATGTTTCTAGGCGAAAGGTTGATTATTTGGAGATTGCTGAGCCAGGTGCATCACTTGGGGAAGATGTTCTTTTGGAAGCTTGGAGACCATTAGAAACTACACGCAGAGGATTTATTGTGCTTTCCCCTAATTTGGTTGGACATATTCTTGGTCCTGAGAAGGCTAGTTTAGATATGGGTGCAAGGGGTCTTTCAAGAGATGTTTTTGTTAATGCTTGTGAAGACCATTTAGAAGTTTGGAATATACCTGATTGGGAAAGATTGGCTTATTAGACAAAATCAATCCTATTTAATTTCATTTGATCCAAGGGACTTATTTGAAATTCTTCTCTGATGTGCATTAAGTTTTTTTCATAGATTTTTAGTACTTCGTTGATTGTTTCTTGTGAGTTGAAGAAGAATTCTGAACTTAATAAATCTGCACATATTTTTAATGGATCAATGTAATCAAGAAGTTCGAAAGCCCTGTCTGAAACTTGCGATAATCTTTCAACATGTGGTCGGCACTCGTTTGAGATTCTTGATTTAATTTCATTTAATTTTTCAAGTCCCTTTTCTGTTGGCGGCGTGTTCTTTAATAATCCAGATTTGTAATAGCTTAATAATAAGTACTCTCTGTAAATGCTATTTATCTTAAATCTAATTGAATTTTTGTTTGAATCAGGCATAAAAAATAGAAGGTTTGTAAATTATTAAGTATTATTGTTCTTTAATCTTCTGTTCCAGATTATGTAAACTAGGACTATAGCGCCTGCAAACGTGATTGCGAAGGTTGTTAGCAGATTCATGTTTTTTTGTAATAAATCTAGGTTGTTTCCAAAGATGAATCCGATGTAAGTTAGGAGCACTACCCATATTGCCGCCCCCATTGTTGTGAATATGGAAAATCTTAAGAAATTCATTCTTGCGAATCCTGCGGGAATGGATATTAATTGTCTAATTACAGGGATTAGTCTTCCAACAAAGATTGTTATTTCTCCATGTTTTTCGAAGTATCTTTCTGTTTTACTTAGACCTTTCGCACTGATTAAGAATATCCTGTTGTATCCGTCTAAGAATTTATTTGACATGCCTTTGCTAATGCAGTATGCTATGAAATAATTAATCGATGCGCCAATTAAACTCCCTAATGTTCCAATAATAATAACTGAGGTCCAGGTCATTTCTCCTAATGCGATTAAAATTCCTGCTGGAACTAGGATTAGCTCGCTTGGAAAAGGGATGAATGTACTTTCAATAGTCATCAATAAAAATATTCCAAGATATCCCCAGGAACTTATAGTTGTGACTAGGAACATTATTAATGTAGTGATTAGTTCTGAGATCATTTATGGTAGTTTCCTCCACGGATTATTTTCTGTGCCCTGTATATTTGTTCAATTAAGAATAATCTTGCCATTTCATGTAAGAAAGTCATTCCTGAAAGGGATAGGACTTCGTCTGAGGCTTTTTTTACTTCTTTTGTTAATCCTTCCGGACCACCAATTATGAAAACTAAGTCTTGCTCTTGGTTTTTGTATCTCTTTGAGAATTCAATTGATGTGAATTGTTTTCCTTCTTCGGATAATGTGATTATTTTGGAGCCTTTTCTTTTGTTTATTAGCTCTAATACTTTTTTTGATTCGTCTTTTATATTTGAATCTTTTATTTCAGTTATTTCTAACTTGCATAGTGGTCTTAATCTTGCAAGAAATATGTCTATTGCCTCTTTTATGTATCCTTCCTTTACTTTCCCTACACAAATAATCTCTGTTTTCATAATGAATCTCTCATTTGAGAGGGTTTATATATTATACTCTTCTGAGATGTATAAAATGAGGGATCTAATTGAAATGCAGTTTGAAGAGCATTTAAATGTAGCCGAGTCTAATAAGGGTGCTGTTTTGGGTAGTGTTTTAGAAGCTGCTGATTTAATTATTAATCCATTCCTTTGTCCTTTCCTAGGAATTTGAAAGGTTTGTGAATGCCTTGTTTTTCGTATTGCTTTTTTATATTTTCTTCGTCTTCATTTGCATTTCTTTTTATTAATTTGTAAACTGTGTCAGAGACTCTTACTTTGTTTTTTGTTTTGAATGTTACTTCGTCTCCCCTCTTTGTTTTTGTTGTTGGCTTTTCATCGACCCATAAGTCTGGAACTTTTGTCTCGTAGTAACCTGTTGTTGGGCCTGTGAAGAAAATTGTATCTCCTTTGTTTATTGGTTCTTGTTCGATCATTATTGAAGCTATTTTTGTTTTTGTGTAATAATTGTTTACTTTTCCAACTCTTATTTTCTTTTTTGTTGCACTTGAACCGTAGAATTTAGTCCATGAATCGTTTGTAGGTGTGCCGAGGAAGAAGTTTGTTGAGAATCCCCTGTTGAATACCCTTTCTAGTTCCTTTACAAGTTTTAGTGCTTCTTTTTGATTGAATTTTTTATCTTTTACTAGGTCTATTGCTGTTCTATATGCTTTTGTGATGGTGTGGACGTATTCTGGGCCCTTTGCACGACCTTCGATCTTGAAGACGTCAACTCCTGCCTCTATCAATTGATCTATGATGGGGAGAGTGCATAGGTCCTTTGGAGACATAACATAGTTTTCATCTAGGATGAATTCCCTTCTTGGATCTTCAATGTCAATTATTTTGTATTTTTTTCTGCATTCTTGTAGACATTGGCCCCTGTTTGCTGAAAGTCTGTTGTGGTATTGGCTCATGAAACATCTTCCCGAGTAGGCAACGCACAATGAACCATGGATAAAAGCCTCTAGTTCTATTTCTCTTCCTTTGTAATTTAGTTTGTCTTGTTTTATTTTTTTCTTTATTTCTCTTATTTGGTCCAAGGTGCATTCTCTTGCCAGAACTATTCTTGGTGAGAACCTTGAGAAGAATTTAACTGCTTCATAATTTGATACAGATTCTTGTGTGCTGATATGAACTTCAATACCCTTGTCATTACAGATTTGAACTACTGACATATCTGCTGCTATGATTGCATCGACTTTTGCCTTTTTTGCTTCGTCAATTATTTCTTTTACTTTTGTTAATTCGTGATCGTAGATTAGGGTGTTTAATGCAAGGAAACCTTTTACGTTGTTTTTGCGTAGTTGCTCCATCACCTTTTTTAGCTCTGAAATTTCAAAGTTTCTTGCTGAAGAAGACCTCATATTAATCCATTTAATTCCAAAGTAGACTGAATCTGCCCCCGCGTTGATTGCGGTTGTAAGTGTTTCCCAATCTCCAACCGGTGATAAGAGTTCTGTCATTTTTTGTATTGTTTGAATATTTCTCTATAAATTTTTTCAATTAGTTCTGGTTTTGTGTTTTTACAATGTTTTTTGGCTCTAACGATTACTTCTTTTTCTCTTCTTGGGTCTTTTGTCCTTCTCTTAAGTATCTTCTTGTGTTTATGGATTTTATTAGTCAATAACTGCCTTTTTTCAAGTGTTTTCACAAGTTTGGAGTCTATGCCATCCATCTTCTTCCTTAATTTTTTTATTATTCTGTCAGACGCCATAAAATGGTGTTTCAGGCTCTATATTTAAGGTTTTAGTTTAGAATTTTATGTAGTTCGGATAGATTTAGTTCTATCGCTGTGATTGGCATGTCCATGTTGAAGTTCTTTATTATTTCTGGGTGTAATTCTCCGATGTAAGCTACTTTTTTGTTTTTAACCGAAACTCTTGCGACTCTTCCTGGGATGAAGGAACCATGTTCTGTGTTTTCGTATTTTGGAATTAGTCCTAGGCTGGAGAATATTGCATCTAAGACCTTTCTTGCTTCTGTGAAGTCTGTGTTGTGGTTGCATAAGGCGATTCCTAATCTGGTTGGTTCTTCAATATTAGTTCCCTTTTTTATGAAAACTTTTCCCATTTCAAATATGTTTTGGGGATATTCATTGTGTCTGTTTATTTTTAATATGTTTAGTAGTGATGGGATTATCCAAGGTCTTAGAACATCGTACTCGTTGCTGATTGAGTTGATTACTTTTGCCGTTTGAAGTTTTGTGTTCATTTTGGTTGTTTCATCTTCTTTGTTGGATAAGTGGTAACTTGAAACTTCTTGTAAGTTAAGACCAAGACAGATCTCTCCTATTAAATTTTTGAATCTTTCAAATGGTTCTTCTTCTGCGATTGTTGAAATATTGGGTAATGTTGTTTTGAAGTTATTGTAGCCGTATGCTATTGCTAGGTCTTCTATAATGTCTACTTCGCTTAGGATATCTGCCCTGTATGCTGGGTAGGATATTGTGGATTGGGAGAAACCTAATCCCATTTTTGAAGCTAGCTTGGATATTTGAGATTTAGTTAGATTGATTCCTAAGAGCTTGTTTACCTTGTTTATATTTAGTTTGATCTTTTTTGGATTTAGGTTCGGTGTGTTGTTGACGGCGTATACTTTTCCACCCCTGTCTACTAGGGCCGTTACTAGGATGTTTAGGGCCTGATCAATTGCAATCGGATCTGTTCCTGTTAAATCTAAGAAAATATCTTTTGTGTTTTCTGTGACTTTTGTTTCTTCTGAGTTGATTACTGGTGGCATGCTTAGGACTTGATTCTTTGCATCAATCCAAATTGGAACTTCGTTTTTGTTTAGTAAATGTGCGTAATCGATTCCTTTTGGATGTTCTTCAAGTATTCTTTTAATCGTTTTTTCTTCTTTGTCTTCTAATGCTCTGAATTTGAATGATTTTGGTTTAGTCGTGTATGTTAAGGGGAATTTTATTTTTGATAGATCATGAACGCCCATTGCAACTTTCTTTCTGTTTCTTCCATGGGTAGTGTGTAATTTGTCTTGTAAATTCATTAAGCTTAGTAATGAGTCTTTATTTAATTTTAACCCCTTTACAACTGCGGCAGTGCAATAGGGTCTTATGTTTTTTACCCTTGGATTAACTTTGTATTTGTAATTTGACTTGTTTACCTTGTACGTTTTTAATCCAGTTTTGATTCCTAGGAATGATGATAATGCTCTTGCGAAACCTTCCTCTGATAGCATGTCTGGACGGTTTGGAAAGATTTCTACCTCGATTTCTGTTTTGTTGATATGCTCTAGGTCTGTGCCTATTAGTGGGATAGCCTCTGAGAGCTGTTTATCTGAGATATTTCTACCTATTAGTTTTAGTGTATCCTTCTTGTTTAGTGTTATTTTTGGCATTTTAGTTCAACCATACCTTTGACTCTCTTAGTTGTTTTAGGTCGTTTTTGTATAAGTCTCTGATGTCTGTAATGTGATAATATTGTGAGATTCCCCTTTCTAATCCTTGGCCCCAGGCTAGCACTGGAACGTCTTTTCCTAGTAGGGGAATAACTACTTCTGGTCTGAGTATTCCTGCGCCACCTAGTTCAACCCATTTTTTCTTTTTTGGGTGGAATACATCTATTTCCAATCCAGGTTCTACATATGGGAAGTAACCCGGTCTGAATCTGATTTGATCTTCATTGTAGCCTAGTTTTTTGTAGAATTGTTTTAAGTATCCCATTAAGTCTCTAAAGTTTGCATTCGGATCTACTACGAAACCCTCTACTTGTATTAATTCGAATAGATGGGACCAATCTAATGCTTCGTTTCTAAACACTTTTGAAACTGAGAAGAATTTTGATGGAATATCTGCGTCTTTTAGTTTTGCTAGCGTTTTTGCACTTACAACTGTTGTGTGGGTCCTAATTATTTTTTCTTTTGCTACTTTTTCATCCCATTTATAGTTCCATTTAGATTCATGTTCTTTCTTTACCCTGTTTACTAGTTTTTTATCTGGGAGCTTAGCTGTTCCTTCTACGAAGAAAGTGTCATGCATTTCTCTTGCTGGATGGTCTTGTGGGGTAAATAAAGCGTCAAAGTTCCAGAATGAGGATTCAACCATTGGCCCTGGCATTTCCTTGAAACCCATATCTAGCCAGACTTTTCTAATGTTGTTGGTTGCTTGGGATATAATGTGTCTTTTTGCAGCGTAGGAAGTTCCAGTTGATGCCGAGATATCATATCTCCTGAACTTTTTATTCTTCCATGAGTCTGTTTTAATTATCTCTGGTGTTAAAGAATCAATTAAGTTTAAGTCTAGTTTTGAATTAGATAGTTTTTTGCCTAGGTCATTTATTTTGACTGTGTAGATCTTTTTTGTATTTAGTTTGATTATCTCTTTTCTTTTTTGTAGATCTTTTAGTATGTTTAATTCGTTAGACGATAGTTTGTTTTTCTCTTTTGGTAGATTTCTTAGGAAATCTTCATTGGTGTTAGATTTTAGGTAGTTCTTGCCTAAGTTTGTTATAGATACTTCTTTTCCAAGACTTATGAACCCGTTTCTTTTTAGAAATCCTAGGGAAATGGAGGTTTCATCGTTGTCAAGTTTGGCTAGTTGTCTGACTTTATCTAATGCGATCGGCTTTGATAGGATTGCTTTTAAGAACCTTTTTTCTGGGAACCCCTCATTAAGATAGTTAGCCCCGTTTTTGTCTATATCAATGGTATCTATTTTAGTTTGTTGTAAGTTGAGAGCTTCTTTTGATTCAAGCCATTGTAGTGCCCGCATGACTTCTACTTCTTTCATATTGGAGGAGTGGGCAATGTCGCTTGCTGTTTGGTTTTCTTTAAGATGTTTTAGAACCTTTCTTTCTAATGGATGTAGGGACTCTAACACCTCATCGAATTTTTTCATATGCTTTTCATAGGCTATATCTTTATAAATGTTACACAGGTCTTCAATTTTGGTGATAGTTTATGGCTAAAAAGAGAGCTGTTAAGAAGGGAACAAGGAAGGCGGCATCTAAGAAGGCCGTGACTAAAGCACCTACGAAGAATAAACATTTATCTGGTAAACGGATTAAGTCTGTTGGTTATAAGCCGGTGATTGTTGTGGCTTTGGTTATTATTGTTCTTGGATTTTTAATAATCGGAGGGAATGGAAACATGATCGAAAAAGGAAGTAAGATTAAACTTCATTACAAGGGAACCCTTGAAGACGGTACTGTGTTTGATTCTTCTGAAGGAAAAGATCCTTTGGAGTTTGAAGTTGGTACGGGACAAGTTATTCCTGGGTTTGATGAAGGTGTAGTTGGTATGAAAAAAGGGGAGAAGAAGACGATAAAAATCCCTGCTGACAAGGCCTATGGTCAATATGATGAGAAAAGGATGGGCGAATATCCTAAAGCTAATGTTCCTAAGGATATGGAGCTTAAGGTTGGAGCAAAGATGTTCTTACAATCTCCTGAAGGGGGAGTGGCTTTGGCAACTATTAAAGAGATTAAAGATGATGTAGTTGTTTTGGATTTGAATCATCCATTGGCTGGAAAGGATTTGATTTTTGATGTTGAGATCTTAGAGGTTAATTAAACCTCTATTTGTTCTTTTCAATCCAAAATAAAAACGATTATAAAGTAGAATTTCTTTAGTTTTACCCATGAGTGGGCTAAAAAGGGGAGTAATTGGCAGTGTATTTCTTTTATCTTTATTGTTCTCTTTGGGACTTGTTAATGCTGAGATAATAGTGAATGGTCCTGATCAAGCTAAGGTTAATATTGGTGATGAGATAGGGATTGCTGGTTATGTGTTGAGAGCAGATGATGTTTTAGGGTTGTTAAGGTTTGAATTAAAGTGCGGGGACTCAACAGATGTATTAATGGTTAGGAGTGTTAGTTTGAATGCAGGCGTTAAGAAGGATTTTTCAGATGAATTTGCGATATTATCTGCAAATGAGGGTAATTGTAGGGTAAAAGTTTCTTTGGAAAGTTTGGGTGATATTTTAGAGAGTAAAACTTCTACAGATTTTGAAGTTACTTCTGCTTTAACCGGTACGTTTAAGATTGATAAGGAAGGAATTCAAGCTGGAGAACAGATTCATGTAAGTGGGACTGTTTTTGAACAGGATGGAGATGCGGTTGAAGGTTTTGCGATAGTTAGTTTGAAGAAAGAGGGAGATATTTATTTCTCTGATTCTGTGGATATTAAAAAAGGTAATTTGAAATATGATATTGATACTACAGATGTTCCGGGGGGAGAGTATAAAGTTGAGGTTGATGCAAGGAATAATTTTGGAAATCTAATTGTTGCTAGTGCTGGAACATTTACATTAATTAGTGAAATAGAAGTTAATGCCCATTCTGCAAAGGTTCATTATTTGCCTAAGGAGAAGGTTAAGATTACCGGGACTGCAAGTGTTTTAGGTGGTAAGTTAAAGAGTGGAACTGTTTATATTACAATGGGAGAGAATAAGTATGATACCAAACTGAAGAATGGTAATTTTGACTTTGATTTTTTACTATTGAATGTGATTGAAAGTGGGAAACATGATATTGAAATAAGAATTGAAGATGAGAGTGGCAATTTTGGATTGCATAGTTTTTCAATAATTGTTGATCCAATTCCTACTAAAATTACGATAGTGGCTGATAAGGAAGCCATTAATCCTGGAGAGAAGATTTCTATAAGGGCCTTTTTGAGAGACCAGGCGGCTATGGATATTGATGAGTCAATTACATTAAAGGTTGTGAATGATAAGAATGAGGAATATTATGATTCTGTTAAAAGAACGGGTGAAGAAGCAATTGTAACGTTGGCCGAGGATGTAGTTCCAGGCAATTACTTCATTAAGGGTACATTTGGAGATATTGAAGGAGAGAAGTTGTTTGTTGTTGGCGAGGTTGAGTTGCTGAAATATGATCTGGATGGGCAGATGTTGGTTGTTACTAATGTTGGGAATATTCCTTACGAGGGGCCTTTGCAGATAGAAATGTCTGGTTTTGATAAGACTTCTAGCATATCTAGGAAGCTTAATCTGGGTGTTGGTCAGGAAGAAAGAATTGATCTTGGCGTTGATAGAGTTACAGGAGAATACGATATCGTTATTAATGATAAAGTTTTTGATGATGTCCAAGTAATTGGTGTTGAGAAGGATAATTATTTGTTATGGGTTGTTTATGTTGTTTTGGGATTAATAATATTGTACTTGTTGCTTAAGGTTTTAAAAAATCTTAGGGAGAGGAAGAGGGTTAGATTCCCAACTCAACCTGTTACACCTGTTGTAAGGAAACCTGAAACTAGGATTAATCAAATGGAAGTTAAGAAAAGACTTGAAATAAAGAATAAGGTTGTTGTTAAGAAAATGGAGCCTAAGGTGTTGAGAGATGAACCTAAGAAAAAACCTGCTAGGAAAGGATTGTTTTCAAGATTTAAGAAACAACCAATGGAAGAGTCATTAAATGTTAAAAATGTTTTTAGTGGCGTTGATAAGGGTTGGGTAAGAGATAGTGATGTTAAAGTTCATGATTACAAAGAAGCTGGTGATCTTGCAAAGGAACCTAAGAAGGTGAAGGGTCTGGCAGAAGAAACCAAGACTGAATAGGTTTGTGAACTAGATGGAAGTTGATTTTAAATTATGTTTTAGGTTGATTGATGACCAACTCAAGTTGTTGAATCGTTTATTGGGCATGGTTGTTGATATGCATAGTTCTTTAGATAAATTGGATTGGAATAAAGTTAGAAAGATTGAGAGGAATTTGGTTGTTTTGGATGCTAGGTTAAAGACTTTTTGTGGGGTTTTGGTTTCTCAATTGAATAGGGTTGGTTCTAGTGATATTGAGAAGTATATTGGGCATATCGTAGATTATGAAACATGTATTAGTGGGAAAATTGAGAGGGGCAAAGGAACCATTGTCGGGGCACTTGCTATGGAATCTCCCGATGTCGGTTTGTTGGATTCAGAGCTCAATGTGCTTGTTTCTGATGGAATTGATAAGATGAGGTGGGTGTTGAATAGGTTGTCCCGGTATTTGATGAAGTTGAATGCAATTCATCCGGAAAGCGCTGATAATTATGTTAAATTAAAAGATCAGTTAGGAAAAGAAGAATGGTGGAGTAGGTTAAGTCCTGAAGAAAAGCAAAGAAGGATTAGGGAGGCGGGTGATTTTGTTACTTTTTATCATGCTTGTAAGGACTCTAATAGGAAGGAACATTTGGTTAATGGTGGACTTTTGGATAAGAAGTTTGCAATTAATGGAGGACTTTGGATGGCTTCAAGTTCAGCTTGTGCTAGGTATGCTGCAGCAATGCATGGTAATTCTGATCCAAGGTTCATGAGAATAATAAAAGTTAGGATGCGGAGAAAGGTTGCTAAAAGGTTTGTTAGTGATCCGATTGAAGCAACTGATTTGAGAGAAAAGGGTGGTTGTCTTTATTATGTAATTGATAAGAAGAATTTTGATATAATTAATAACGAAATAATGAATGGGTCTGTATTCTTTGAAGTATTTTAGTGATCTACTCTTTCACCGTTAATACTTCTTAGAGGTCCGAATTGTTTTTCTATTTCTGCATAGAAACTTGGTAATTCTTGTGCAAGTAACGCTCGCATTTCTGGAATGCTTCTTGCTCCAGGATGATAAACCTTTATAGCCCCTTCATTAGCAAAAATTTGGTATGCTGGGGGTTCTGTGAAAACTTCTGATGCACGTATTACATCAATATCTGCTCGCCCTCTTTGGAGAATTTTTCTGTCTTCAAGGAATAGAAATGTTTTTCCCGTTCCTGCCTGGCTTGTAGAATTTGTCATTGGGCCGCTTGTACCAAATATTCTTTCAACTTCTGCAACAGGTGTTGGTTCTGTGCCGTCCAGGGGCTTGGTTAGGTGGAAGTAAATCCAGTAATTGGGATCGACTCTTTGGTGCGCTTCTAGGTAGCCATTGTTGCCCACTGCAACCAACTTTCCATCCCTATGTTCTGCTAATGGAAGAAGGTAATTGTGTTCCTCCTGTTTCAACATAAATTCTAAATCTGGAACAACAAGATCTACACGCTCTACCAATGGCGCATCTACTTCATCAGGATAAAGTTCGTCTTCACCTAGAACAATGCTTTTGGCAGGGGTCATCAGCGTCGCCATAATTATTTCTCTTTCTATATCAGTTCTTGTCATTTTCAGTAGTATTCACTGATTTTGATTTATAAATCTTACTATTTTAATTACTATAAAGTAAGAACATTATTTGATATAGCCGCCTTTTTGAAGATTCCAGAGCTTGTAATAATGGCCTTTTTTTCTAAGAAGGGTTCTGTGGGTGCCCATCTCGACTATTTTTCCTCTTTCCATTACAACTATCTTATCTGAGTGCATAATCGTGGATAGTCTGTGAGCTATTATTATGCTTGTTCTGCCTTTCATTAGTTTTTGAAGGTCTCTTTGTATTTCATGTTCCGTTTCTGAGTCTAGAGAGGATGTAGCTTCGTCTAGGACTAGTATTTTTTTATCTGCTAGAACTGCTCTAGCTATAGATACCCTTTGTTTTTCTCCCCCGGAAAGTTTAACTCCTCTCTCTCCGACAATAGTCTGTTCTTTGTTAGGGAAGCCTTTTATGACTTTATCTAATTGTGCGAATTTAATTGCCCTTTTTACTTCTTGAGCAGTTGCTTTTGGATTCGAGAATTTAATATTGTTGTAAATAGTGTCATCAAACAGTACACATTCTTGTGGGACTATGCTTAATTCAGATCTAAGAGATTCTTGCTTTAAGTCTCTAATGTCTTTCCCGTCGATTAGGATCCTTCCCCTTTCAATGTCATACAATCTGTAAAGCAATTTGACCAGAGTTGATTTCCCACATCCTGAATGTCCAACTAGGGCAACCTTTTCATCTTTCTTTACATTCAGGTTGAAGTTTGAAAATATTTTTCTTTTGTGGTATCTGAAGTCAATGTTTTCAAAGTCAATTGTTCCATGTTTTATTTTTAGTTCCTTGGCGTTATGTTTGTCTTTGATTTCATTGTTTATCTTACCATAGTAGAACAACGATTCAAAGTCGGCCATTACACTGTAATAATGTCTGATTCCGTGTACGAAGGAAAACATTGGGCCTGTTAAGTTACCATAAATTAGGTAAACGAATGCTAAATCTCCTATACTTATGTTTCCATTGATGAATGAGATTATTGGGAAGATTAATGCTCCGATTAGACCAACACCTACAATTAAACTTTGTCCTGCGGATCTCCAATTGTGGTAATCCCAAAGTGTTATCTCTCTTTGTCTTGTTTCTTTTGCTATCTTTGCGTATTTCTTCTCAATTAATTTTTCCTTTCCGAAGTATTTAATTGAGTCAATGTTTGTTAGTATGTCTGCGATATTTCCTTTTTCAAAGTCTTCTTGGTCATTTCTCTGCATATTTGCCTTCTTTTGCATTCTTTGTAAGATCATGCTGAAAATTATGAAAATAATCATTGTTGACAGCATAATTACTGCAGGAACCCAACTTACTAATAGAAGCGAGGCTGTTACAATGAATATTTGGAAGAATAGTGGTGAAAAGTTGAATACTATTATGTCTGTCATACTTTCAATTGCTCTTCCACCACGAGTTATACGTGCTATTAGTGAACCTGTTTTGTGTGAGGTGTGGAAGTTGTGAGATAAACTAACTACGTGGTCGAAGTATTTTCTTTTTATGTCTCTGATTAGGTTGGCATCTACCCTTGCTAAAAGGTAATGATCCCCCCAATTTGCTATGGATCTTAGAATAACTAGGATTACATAGGCTATTGCGAGGGTGATTAGGATCTCGCTATATGCTGGAAAGTCTATGGTTCCAGCTACGAATTCTTCACCTCGATCTACTACGATTTTGAAGAAGAACTTACTTATTGCGTGGCTGGCCTCTACGAATAGAACTAAGAGTAGCAAAAATGCAAACATTCCCCTGTATCTCTTCAAAAACCCAAAATAGACCTTTAGGTTGTACTTGAAGTTGATATCTTCTATTCTTGGTCTTGCCATTGTGAATATAGGGTATATAGGTTAGGTTTAAATATGCTTTTCTCTGCCGAAATAGTATGCCATCTGAAACGGTTATGTCTAGCAGGTATAAAAAACAAAAAACAGACTACTATGAGGATGACGACTTTTCAGAAGATTAATCCTACCATAACAATACCACCAGGAAAGGATAGAATTTCTTTTATTATTTAAAGTTTTTTATTTAAGCAGTAGATAGCAAAGTTGATAAACCTATTGGGAAACCAGATTTATAGATTATCAGTAAATCTTAAGAATTAAGGCTATATGTACAACTTTTTAGAAAATCTTCTCAAAATCAGCTAAAATTGATAAACATTATCAGGATTAGAAATAATTATGACTAACAAAATCATCTTAGAATCCGATAGAGAAACTATTATCCTCCGCCAGGATCAATTAATGAGCAGAAGGTGTAAAGCATTACTCCAAACATTTTTGCTGTAATGAATGGTTCTTTAGGAATAAACTTCAATATTGCTAATCCCACTAAGATATTAGCTAATATCCAAAGGTTGTAAAGACATGAAGAATACATAAAGTAGAATAATCTAACAACATATTTCTTTGATGTTGTTCTTGCTTTGAAATCTTGTTTAACTCTGTATGATGTTTCTATTCCCCATCTCTTTCCATATTCTTGAAATAATATCTTAGCATTATTTTCTGTAACTCTCAGATTAGTAGCAAAGACTCTTTTTACACCATCTTTGTCATTGACAATAACGAGTTTGAATTTAACTTGGTCAAAATTCTTTCTTCCCATCAAGTATTCTAAAACTTTAGGCGAGTCATGTTCCTTCATCAATTTCTTAATGGCTGTGTTTCTTATAGCAGGCATTAACCATTTGACTTTTTGTTTTTCTAAGGCCATTATGCATTTTACATTAAAGAACCCTCTATCAACATACACATTTCTTACACTTATTTTGCTTTTAGCGTAACTTATCAATTCCTCAAGAATTTTGGATTTCTCGTCAAAGGCGTGCATTGGCAAAGCTAATAGGGTAAATCTTCGCCCATTTTCAACGATATTTATGGTGGCAAATCTGAAACAGTGAGAAGTCCCTTTTTGCGGTTTTGTCTCACAAACCATAAAGTCATTTTTGTTTCCATAATAGAGCTGATCTGTTAGATCAATAGCCACATCTAATTTTCTCTTTTTGAAAACATTTTGTTTCTTTGCTATTTTGTATATTTCTTCAAATGCTTCTCTGAAAGATGCTTTTATTTCATTAGTATCTAACTTTCTGATGTGGTACAGTAAAGTATTGGACGCAGGAGTGTTTTCTTTCATTACAAATCTAAATGTTTGAGAACCGTTATGGGTAAAATCATGATTCATCGCCACATGAGTTAGCAAATCAAGAAACTTGTTAGTATCGTACTTTGCAGTATAATGAGGCTTGAAATCTAGGAAGGGATAAATTGATTTTTTAATCAGTTTGCATAATTTTCTTAATTCTTTTGTTTTGACATTCTCTATGTCTTTGTAATTTGACTTGAATTTGATTTGTTTTACTAGCTTTGCAGAAGGAGTAAACTTTGCATTGCAATCCTTGCATTTGTAACGTGCCTTCTTTCCTTTCTTTGTAATGTTATAACCAAACTTAACAATATTCTTAGAGCCACAAAATCTACAAGAAGTGTTTAGGTTTTCAGTTTTAGCAAACTTGCCAGAGCTGTCTTTAGCAATAGATTTAAATTGTTCCTTCTCTTTACCTTTATTGGTGGTGTTTGGTTTCATCCGAGATCAGCTCCACTCCAGAGGGTTGAGCCCGCAAAGCAAGACCCTCTGGTTACTTTCATTATTTACATATTATATATGTTATTAGTATAACTACTATATAAATATATCTGTGGTAGAATATATAGGTTAACCGTTAAGTTTATATACTATTGACATATTAATTATAAAAGAGGAGAATAAAATGACTAAACCCTTGCCAAAGTGGATAATGTATCGCTACTCAGTATTATGGAACAAATTTAATGATAAAGAGTTTAGCCATAGCGATGCCCTAAAAGTGCTAAATAAAGATAAAATGCTGAGCATTGTATTATCTGAATTAAGACAGAATGATTGGTTAGAAATGAAATTAGACCCAGAAGACGCAAGAAAAAGGCTTTATAAGTTAAAGTCTCCTGACCAAGCCATTAAAGAAATGGAGAAAGATGATTAAATGGAAATTGAAAAAGTCATAGATAAAAAAACAGAATATTGGAAGAAAAAACTTATTGATTTGTCAAAAAGAAATAATCTTGTTTCTTATCGCTTTACAAAAGCCAAATCTCTCCAAATAAAAGAACCTAATTTCAAGCAGGTTATAGAAGATTTAAACCATGAGAAAAACGTCAATATCTTGAAAAAAGAAAATGGTAAGGCAAAAGAAAGACTTTGGCTATGTACAGAAGAAGAGGATGGTGTTGATAAAAAACTGACTAATTTATATCTCAAAACAAAAGAGAATTTTCAAGAATTAGGTTTGAATACTTGTTTTGTAAGTATTGGAATGTTAAAATATAAAGAGGCTCCTCAATCAGATTTATTTGTTCAATCACCCATTTTCCTTTTCCCCATTACATTAAACAGACTTTCGTCAACATCAAAAGATAAACATCGTTTTGAGTTGGTTTCGGGTTCTGAGGACCTCCAGTTAAACCCTGCACTTGTTGAAAAATTATCTCACGATTTTGATATTCAGTTACCAGAATTTAAAGAACAATCTATTGAGGAATATCTTAATGAAGTAAAGAAGGTAATATCTGGGATGACTTCTTGGAGAATTACCAAAGATGTTTATTTGGATATTTTTTCCTATCAGAAATACATTATGTATAAAGATATAGCGACTCATAAGAGATTACTGGAAAAAAGTCCTCTTATTAGGGCATTTGTTGGTGATAGAAGTGCCTTGCAGGATGAGATAGCAGAGTCTCAAAGAGAAGAGTTCAATGATGCGCAAGATATAGATGTTCTCCCTGCCGATTCTTCTCAAAAATTAGCCATTGAATTAGCAAAAGCAGGAGTTACGTTTGTTTTACAAGGACCTCCTGGAACTGGAAAGAGCCAGACAATTTCAAATATCATAGCTTCACTGCTTGAGAAAAAGAAAAAAGTATTATTTGTCAGTCAGAAAATGGCTGCTTTGAATGTGGTCCATAAGAGACTTGATGAGGTTGGATTAGGTAGATATTGCTTGAACCTTCATAATTACCGTGGAAACAAAAAAGAGATAATCAGGCAATTAATCACGGAGCTTGAAACCTCTCCAAAGATAAAGGAGTCAGCTAAAAGATACTCTTTTGCAAGTTATTTGGACACACAGAAAGATCTAAATGGGTTTTATCAGTTTTTATGTGAAAAGCATAAGCCAAGAAATCTATCTGTGTTTGATATAAGAGGAGAGCTTGCTAAACTACATGATGTTGAAGTAATTGACAAGGACCTCTCTGAGACTATCTCATTCAATGAGGAAAAATTTTCTAAACTATTTACAATGATGAAAAATATTGATAGTATAATTGAAAAAGTTCCATCTCCAATAAACAATGTCTATTTCAATTTTAAGAAATCAAAAAATACAACGCTTGCAAGAAACCGGTTTAAATCAACACTAAATAAAACTCACGACTTAATGAAAGAATTGATCAAATTTATTGAAGATACTTATGATAAATCTAAGGTAAAGATAGAAACTCTTGAAGAACTTAAAGATTTTTGCAAAAAACATCAAGATACGCAAGAATTGAAAGATGTTCCTGAGTTATTCATCTCTAAGGATTTTGAGAATATCAGCAAAATAATAAGTGAATTTTGCAATAACTTATCAGAACTCAGAGATGTAGAAGAATCAATTTTAAATAATGTAAACAAGAAATTTCTGGAAAAGAACACTAATAACCAAGAAAAAATCTTCAAAAATACTTCTTTCTTTGGAAGAGTTTTAAATAAGGAATATAAAGAAGCAAAAGAAAAATTACAAGAGTTTGCGGATAACATCAACCATAAAAAATGGTTAGAATTATTTGAGCAAAAGAAGAAATATGAGAGCAGGAGAAAAAAACATGAGGAACTAAAAAAGAAAAATTCCAAGATTTTATCTCAATTAGGGGATACAGATTCTCTGAAGAATATAGAAAAGTTTCAAATTAAAGCAAAAGATTTCTCAAAAATGTATGATGAAGCAAAGAGTTTTAAGACAAAAGACATTATTAAGTTGATTGAGTTCTGGATTAAAGAAAAAAGCAAGTTAAAATCTTTTAATGAATTACTTGTTTCATTTGATGAACTTGACACATATTTCACTGGGCGAAGATCCAAAGAAATATCGAAAATTGAGAATCTAAAAACTGAAATTCATCATCTTCTTGACAACCTTAACCATCTAGATGGTGTGTTGATCTTCAAAGAAGAATATGAATCTTTAAGTGAAGAAGTAAAGAGATTTATTGATGAATATTTTGAAGAAAATGCAGTATCAAAATTAAGTCAGGCTTTCTTAAAGTCATACTATCTGCAACTCTTAGAAGAGACATTAAAACAAAATAATATTTCTTCTCCTAAAAACAAGGCGGAACAATTCAGAAATCTGGATTTTGAAGTACGAGACATTAAGAGATTCAAAATTATGGACTCTATTGAAAGTGATCAACCAGAATATAATTATAAAAGTTATGGAATGAATGAAGTTTCAATTCTAAAGAGAGAAAACGAGAAGAAAAGAAGATTAAAACCAATTAAGAATTTATTAGAGGAGATTTCTAATCTTGCATTTACTCTAAAACCATGTTTTATGATGAGTCCTCTTTCTGTTAGCCAGTATATCAATCCAAAAATTACAAAGTTTGACGTTGTTATATTTGATGAAGCTTCTCAAATAATGCCAGAAGATGCTGTTCCTTGCTTAATAAGGGCAAAACAAGCTATCGTAGTGGGTGATACTCAACAGTTACCACCAACTTCTTTCTTTATGAGTGGAAGAGATGAGGATTTTGTAGAAGAAGAGATAGAGGATTTGGAAAGTTTCTTAAGCGAATGCAGCACTAAATTCAGAAACAAGCATCTCTTATGGCACTATAGAAGTAAAAATGAGCATCTAATTGCTTTCTCTAACAGGTTTTTCTATGAGCACAGGTTGATTACATTTCCAAATTCAAAAATTAAAGATGATTCTGGATTAGATTTCCAACATGTTAAGAAAGGAGTTTATGATAGAGGGAAATCGCGTAAGAACAGAATTGAAGCAAGAGAATTAGTAAAATCATATAGGGACATTAAGAAGAAATTTCCAGATAAGTCTTTTGGAATAATTGCTTTTAGTATTGCTCAGGAAAATGCAATTAGAGAAGAGTTTAGAATAGCAGGAATAAACATTGAAGAGTCAATTGATCCCTATACTGAAGAATTGTTTATCAAAAACTTGGAAACGGTTCAAGGTGACGAAAGAGATATAATCTTACTTAGTGTTGGTTATGGAAAAGATTCTGCTGGAAAACTGAGCTATAATTTTGGACCTCTAAACAAAGAAGGGGGCTATAAGAGATTAAATGTCGCTGTTACAAGGTCAAGATTTAAGACTGTTGTCTTTTCTTCAATCCTACCAGAAGAATTAGATGAAGATAAGATTCATGTTGATGGAGTTAGATATTTGAAATATTATCTGGACTACGCTAAAAACAAAGATTTCAATAAATTCCTACAGACTACAGAAGGAATTGATTTTGATTCCTCATTTGAAGAATCTGTTTTTGATGCACTTGTAAATGCTGGATTCTCTGTAAGCACCCAAGTTGGATGTTCTGGTTATAGAGTTGACTTGGCAATTAAGCATCCGAATAAGCCGGGAGAATACATTTTAGGCATTGAATGTGATGGTTCTCAATATCATTCTTCAAGATTTGCAAGAGATAGAGACAAAGTAAGGCAATTGATATTAGAAAATCTTGGTTGGAATATTCACAGAATCTGGTCTGATGATTGGATAAATAATAGAGCGTACGAAATCAAGAAAATAAAGGAAAAAGTTGGTTCATTGTTAAAATCGAAGAAGAAGTCAGGAAATGAATTAAAGTTTGAAAAGATTGAAAATATAGAGGATTTTAAAGAAATTTCTTTAAACAAGAAATATGAAAAATATGAAGTTAGTGAATTGCCAAAATCAAGGACAAAACTGGAATTTGACGGATATGGAGATATGCTTTTTGGCGGAAATAAAGCAAAAGAACTGATGCTATCCGTCTTAGAAATAGAATCCCCAATTGAAAAGGAGCTATTGTATAAGAGGGTTCTTAGTTCATTTGGGATAAATAAATTAGGTGCAAGGATCAAAAGAAATTTTGATGATTTAGTTAATGAAATGAAAAGAGAATATAGTAATATTTATGTTTATGAAGAGACAGTTTCTATTGATAAAATTGATTCTTATTGTCCGCCCAGAATTTCTACTGAGAAGCAGAGACCATTTATATTAATACCAAAAGAAGAAATTGGTGGAGCAATTGTTGATATATTATCAAATACTTTCAGTGCAACAAAAGAAACCCTTGTTATAGATATCGCACGAGGAATTTACAATAATAACAGGACTGGGAGTAAGATTAAATCAAAAGTTGATGAAGCCATTAAGTATTTGCTCAAAAAGAATGTGATTAAACAAGAGAATAATAAGTTTAGGTTAGAAAAATGACCTACAAACTCTCTCCATCATCAATAAACTTAATGTTAGAATGTGAAAGATGTTTCTGGCTTCAACTAGTTAAGAAAATAAAAAGGCCAGAAGGTATTTTTCCTTCTCTTCCCGGAGGAATGGACAGAATTCTGAAGAAACATTTTGATAAATTCATGGAAAAAGGAGAATTGCCTCCTGAAATTAGAGAATATGGATTAGAAAATGGCTACAAATTGTTCAGCGATAAAGCCAAGCTGGATATTTGGAGAAGTAATCAAAAAGGAATTCAATACAAAGATAAAACTTCTGGAATCTTGCTAAGAGGAGCAGTGGATAATATCTTGGAAAAAGGTAAGAAATTAATTGTTCTAGATTACAAAACAAGAGGATATCCTCTTAAAGAAGACACACATGAACATTACATCACCCAAATGGATATTTACAACCTCTTATTAAGAAAAAATGGCTATGATACTGAAGATTACACTTATTTGCTGTTCTATTATCCGAAAGAAGTTACTGATACAGGAAAAGTCATATTTGATACAAAACTAATCAAAATAAAAACAGATCCTAAACGAGGAGAAAAGGTCTTTAAACAGGCCATAAAGCTGCTCCAATCGGAAAAACCACCAAAAGCAAGTTCTGAGTGTGGATTTTGCAGATGGAATATAAAGGCAGATATTTTATAAATCTGGAACCCTCAAATCTAGTTGACGACACCATCAACTTTGCCAACTACTGTTAAGAAGATAATGTCTTTTTCTTCTTCAATTTCTATGGCGTTAGTGAAGATTTCTTTAAATAATTTCCTAAATTCATTTAATCTTTTTGATTTTTTTAGGAAGGAGACTGCGATGATTGAATCTTCTTTTGAAACTCTTTCTATTTCATCTATTGCTTGTTTTAAGTCTGCGTGATGGAGGGCTGTTAGAGAGATGATTACATCAAATTTATTGTTTGAGAAAGGAAGTTCTTCTGCTTCTCCAAGTATTTTTTCAATACTTTGGGATCCTTGTTCTAAAAGTGCTTCTGAGGGGTCAATGATTATACATTTGAAGTTATTTGTGAATGGTTCTGTCGAAATTCCTGTTCCTCCACCAATGTCGAGTAGAATTCCTTCTCTTTTGGTTTTTAGAACTTCATTTAGGATGATTTTAGCTTTTTTTAATTGTTCATCTCTATGTAACTCGTTGTAGGAGGAAGATATTTCATCGTAGTAATTCATTTTCCGTTAGATCACTTGGAAATTTACATTCCCAGGTACTTCATTATCTCAAAGACTAAAAATGCCGGCCAAACTAATGCTTTTATTACACCCCAGACGCCTGCCCAGAATCCTACTGCCATGGAGATGTTATAGATTGCAGCTCCAATGAATCCTAAGAACCAGACGCAACTTGGTGAAGAGCAATCGTTCATGAATTGACACTTATTTGCCTTCTTTCTTGTTGCTTTCTTTTTTGGCATGGGTGTTTTTTTGGATAAGATGTATATTAAGGTTTTGATTGGAATTTCGTTGAAGCCCTGTTATACGATGCAAGGACGAAGTCCGAGAGTGCAACGATGCCGAAGGCAAAAAATCAAAGTCGAATTTTCACTTATATCAATTCGAGCAAAGCGAGTGTAACTGTCCGAAGGACTAAAGAGTTGGGGGGCTTTAGATAATTTATTAAAGATAAAAGTGCGAAGCACCGCCCCCAACTCTTTTTTATTTCTAAAGTGAAAATTCGATTGAATATAATCCTTGTTACGTACTTGACTGGAGCAATGAGCGGTCGGCGAAGCCGAAAGCGAATGTCTGTGGAAGGAGACGAGCGAACGTAGTGAGCGAAGAGTTCAGGCCGAGCGAAAACTATATAAATAAGTCTAAGTTAGTTAAACTAAGGTGGTATAAAATGGTACAAGCATTAGTAAAATTAGACGAAAATACTAACAGAGTATTGGATGTTGTGAAAGCTAAATATTGTCTTAAGGATAAGGGTGCAGCTATCCAATTAGTTGTATCTAAGTATATTGAAGAAGAGAATGAACCTGAATTGAGACCTGAATTTATTAAGAAAATAAAACAAATAAAAAAACAGAAGAGTATTAGAGTAAAAGATTTTGGAAAAAGATATGGGTTGGGATAAATGTATGGTCTTGACATAAAACCAGAAGCAGATAGAATATTTAAGAAATTAGCAAAGAAAAATATAAGACAATTAAGAATTATTGATAACAAAATAAAAGAGATAAGACTGCACCCTTATCACATATATAAGTTCTTAAGGAAACCTCTTCAAACATTTAATAGGGTTCATATTGACAAGAGCTTTGTTTTAGTTTTTAAGATAAATCATGAGGAAAAAGTTGTTGATATTTATTATTTTGGTCATCATGACGATGTTTATAAGTGGAGACCTTCTGAAAGCTCGGCCTGAATTGTGTACAACGATGTTAGACGAGTCGAAAGCCTTAGCTTGAGACCAAGCGAACGAAGTGAGTGAAGAGTCACCGAACTTAATCTTTTAACTATGCTTTATTTTTGATAATTATTTAATTTCATCTAGAGTCTTGTATTAATTTAGGATAGTGAGGTGATTTTGTCTAATCCTTGTTATACGCCCCGACGACTGAAAGGAGGAGAGCGCAGCGGAGCAAAATCCGAAGGATTTTGAGTTCAGAATTCGGGCATCATTATTTTTGTGCGCACTATTTATTCTTCCACTTTTCTTCAATTTCTTTGCAAGAAGTGCATTTTGCGTTTCCAAAGAATTTAACAAAATCACTAACTAAGGCTTTACTTCCTGAAATAAAAAAATCATCTTCATGAGTTATTGTAAATATCCAATTCATATTTTCATCTGCAACATGGGAATTGGTAACTGTATCAACATTTTCTTTCAAGAATTCTTCTAATTCTTCTGTATCAATAATTCCAGATGGAACATCTCCATTAAGTCCTGGAAAACTTGGTTCTGGAAAGAAAATGACTTTATTGATTTTTTTATTTTTCAAAAAACTCACTAAATCTTTTATTGCATCATTCAAATCAATTTCATCAATAACATATTCTTCTTCAAAGAATTTTTTGAATTGGATGTAAAGCCAGCTAACTTTTGGATCTATATTTTTCTTTTTCAAAAGTTCTTCAATATCTGATTTTGTTAATTCTTGCATGATATAAATAAAGTGGAAGAAGTTATAAATTTTTCTTTTGCGCACCCCCTTCTAGCCCGAATTCTGAATTAGACATAACGTTAGGGATAAAAGAAGTTTTTCTGGAACGAAGTGGAAGAAAAATTTGGGAAAATTGCGAGCCGAGCAATTTTTCTTTTATCCCTTGTTAAGTGACCCGAGCGTAACGCAGTGGAGCGAGAGCGCAGCGGGGCTTG
>CAYFJW010000006.1:0-42833 GCA_964343875.1 Candidatus Woesearchaeota archaeon | reverse complement strand
ATTGTAACTTGTGCTGACACTGTCATAGCACTTAGAATCACAAATAAGCCCAAAATTAAAAGGCCTGTAACTTTTTTTATATTCATAATCTTTCCACCTCATATGGTTATTCTGTATTTATTTTATATAATGTAACCTATAAGTTTACTTGCTAAATGGGCGCTGTTTTATATATAAAGCTTTCTGAAAAATAAAGAGTTATTCACCCTTTAAGGGGAGTATATAAGTTTTTTAAATAGCTCTTCTTCAGGTTTTTGTTTTTTCAACTAGGTAAAGATCTAAAAATATGGTCATTATGGATAGAATCAAAGGCCCAATAATGATCCCTAAGAATCCAAATATTTCTATTCCACCAAGAACTCCAAGAAGCACTACTGAAGGGTGTATTTTTGCTCGACTTCCGATAATCCCTGGCCTAATTAAGTTATCAATTGTGCTTATGATAAACATGCCATAAAAGAGTAAACCTAATCCGTTAAATGTTTCTCCGACTGCTAGTTTGAATATTGCAGCCGGTAACCAGACTAGGGCGGCACCCACAAATGGAAGTATGGCTACAATCACAGTAACTAATCCCCAGAGTATTGGGGAGTTAACACCAAAAATCCAAAAACCCAGTGCACCGACTGCACCCTGGACAAAGGCAGTTACAATCATACCATAGATTGAAGCGTAGATTACATTGCTAAATCTTTTGGCAAGTTCTTCTTTTTGCTTTGCCTTCAAAGGAATGTGTTGTCTTAGTTTGTCAACTATGGGTTTGCCTTCCATGAATAAAAAGTACATTAGGAATAGCATAACAAACAAACTTAGGATTTTTTTGGGTAAACCTACGACAAACTCCGAAGTGCTTCTTGCGATTCCTAAAGAAATTTTGTTTAGGTTGTCTGAGATGTATCCACTGATTTTAACGTCTCCGCCAAAGTAATCTGCTGTTTTTTGTTCAATGCTTGAAAGGTCTAGGTCTTTTGTATTGTGGAAGAATTGCACTGATTCTGAGATGAGGGCATTTGCCGCAAAAAAGATTGGGATGATGATTATGACTACTACTAGTAAGGTTGTTAGAAGGGAACTTAGTTTTTTACTCCTTAGTTTTCCTTGGATTCCTTGATATATGGGGTAGAATATGTAGGATAGCAATACGGCTCCTACGATGGTAATTATGTAGGATTTTATGAGGTATATGGATAGGAGTATAATCCCTAGAAAACTAGCTAGGAAGAAGTATTTTGAGTAATGTTCCATGCTTTCTTTTACCATGTGCTTATAAATCCCTTAAATACTTATAAATGTTGTTGTAGAGTGGGTCTTGGAGGCATTTATCGGCAGTAGGTAGTTTTATATTTTGGACTTTATTTCTTTGAGGGATAAGATGACGAAAGAAAGAATCACTATTGGATTTTATGAGGATGTTTTGATAGATGGAAAAGTGATTAGGGCTAAAATTGATACCGGTGCAGGAGTTAGTAGTATTGATAGTAGTTTAGCTGATGCACTTAATCTTGGTCCTGTAATTGGACGTGCTGCAGTTGTTAATACACATGGAAGGGTCATAAGACCAGTTGTTATGTTGAAAATTGAGATTGGTGGAAAAGTTTTAGAAGCTAAATTTAACATTGCAATTAGGGAACATCTAAGATATCCAATATTAATTGGTAAGAATATTTTAAGACAGGGATTTGTTATTGATCCAAAAAAGAGACTTAAGAAAACAGAAAAGAAAATAATTAAAAGTACTCGGGATTTGTAAGGTCCAAATTAATTTAAAATGAAACTTTGTGTTATTAGTCTTGGTGGAGAAAGTAGTAAGCTGATAGCTGAAGAGGCTAAAAATTTCTTTGATGAGGTTGTTGAAATTGGTTTGAAGAATATTGAACTTTGTTTGGATGATAAAGGTTTTATTGTTAAGGATCACGAAGGTGAGCTTGAAGACTTTGATGCAATATATGTTAGGGGGAGCCATAAATATATTCTTTTACAAAGGGCATTGACAAGGGCGCTTTATAAAAAAGTATATATGCCGATAAAACCCAATGCATTTACGCTGGGCCATAATAAGTTGTTAGGTTCTTTGGAGTTACAGCAGAAGGGAATCAGTATCCCTACTAGTTTTTTTGTTTCTAATTCAAAACAGGCTAAGAGTTTATTGGGGGAAGTTAATTATCCAATTATTATTAAGATTCCCGAAGGGACTCAGGGCAAGGGTGTTATGTTTGCTGATTCTGAGAGTTCTGCAAGATCTATGATTGATGCACTTGAGGCATTTAAACAACCATACATAATTCAGGAATATATTGAAACTGGCGAGGTGAAGAGTGAAGATATTCGTGTTATTGTTGCAGGGGGAAGGGTTGTCGGTGCAATGAAAAGAGTTTCACATTCTTCTGATGTTAGAGCGAACATACATGCGAGTGGAAAGGGTGAAGTGATTCATTTGGAGCCTGATGTTGAGAAGATGTCTGTTAAAGCTGCGAGGGCTCTTGGTGTCGATATTGCTGCCGTTGATATCCTCAAGGGGAGGAAGTCTTCTGTTATTGAGGTTAACTTAAGTCCTGGTTTGAAGGGGATAATGAAATACACTGGGAAGAATATTGCAAGGGAAGTTGCAAAAGCACTTTTTGATAGGGCTGTTGAATTTAAGAAGAAAAAAGAATCTGGTGAAACAAAGAATAACGTTTCTGATGAGGATGGATTTGATGAACAGTATATTGAATCCCATATTGAGAAGGGCGGACTTTGTTTACCTCGTTTTATTACACAGGGAGTTGGCTTTGTGAATGGAGATGATTTAGTTGTTAAGTTGAAGAAAGGCGAGGTTAGGATAACTAAACATAATATTCGAAAGGAAGAGGAAGATTAATTCTAAACTAAACTTATATAAATGTGAGATCGATAGTTAAGATTGGTGATTTAACTGGTATTAGAATCTTTGACTTCTCCGCAGAAAGCGGAAGCGAAGCCGTGGAACTTGTTTTTCTTGGGGATGATCTATGCCACACTTGCCGTCTTTTTGTCCTTGTGGGTATTTGAAGAGCAAGCAACTATCGTGATGGTTCTTCTGACCGTTATTGCTTGTGTTCCATTGATGTATAACACACTTAAGTTTGAAGAGAAGAAAGATATTGAAATGGAAGGTGAGAAGAAGTTGCTTAAAGAGCATTCTAAGGCATTGGTGGCCTTTATGTTTTTATTTTTAGGAATGGCTGTTGCCTTTTCTTTATTGTATCTGGTTTTGCCTGCAGACACAGTAAGTAATTTGTTTTCTTCACAGACGCAAACTATTAGCGAGATAAATGCACGGGCTACAACTGGCAACGATATTATATCTGGAAGTTCTTATTCGGAAGGTTTGTTGTTAAGGATATTTAGTAATAATGTTAAAGTTATGCTGTTTTGTGTGTTCTTTAGCTTCTTCTATGGGGCGGGAGCCATATTTATACTTGCATGGAATGCTAGTGTGATTGCTGCTGCGATTGGGAACTTTGTTAGGACGCATTTAAGCTCTTATGCTACCGAACTTGGAATGGTTGGTTTTGCGGGTTATTTGCAAGTTTATGGTCTTGGGCTGGCGAGGTATTTTATTCATGGGATACCAGAGATTCTATCCTACTTCATAGGTGGTCTTGCTGGTGGGCTGATTAGTGTGGCAGTTATAAGGCATGATTTTTCTACTAAGTCCTTCGGGAAGGTCTTAAGGGATGCTACTGATTTATTGTTGATTGGTGTCGCTATGCTGGCTGTTGCGGCCATTATAGAGGTCTATGTGACTCCAATGGCAATTACGATTTAGATAGCAATTCTTTTAAAAGGTGAAGGGAGGATCGTAGTATGGACCTATTATTTTTGTTGGTGGGCGTTGTAACTATCTTCGTTACATATCACTTTTTGAAATGGTTGATCTTTTTCTTAGGGAAGGTTGGATTGGTTGTTAAGGATCAAAATAAGAAAGATAAACCCCTTGTTCCTTTGTCGGGCGGTTTGGCCGTATTGGTTGGTTTTTTAGTTGGATTATTTTTGTATGTAGGAATTAGTTTGTTTTACGATGGAGGTTTGTTTGGTAGTTTTGTTGGTTATGACCTGTCTGTTGTGTTGGCTTCAGTAATTGCTATTATATGGGTTACTTTAATTGGGTTTTTTGATGATGCTTTTATACACGGTTCTGGTGAGAAGTCGCTTGGTCTTGGACAGTGGCAGAAACCACTCTTGACTTTGTTGGGCGCATTGCCTTTAATGATTGTGTTAAGTAGTAGGTCTAGTTTATTTATTCCGTATTTGGGGGATGTAAGTGTTGGTTGGATCTACCCTTTGATATTAATTCCAATTGGTTTTGTTGGTGCTACGAATATGGTTAATATGCTTGCAGGTTTTAATGGTCTAGAGGCAGGAATGGGGGTTGTTTATTTATTATCTTTAGGGGCTTACGCTTATGTGCATCAAAGTTTTATTGCTTCTTTAATAGCCTTTGTTGCCTTGCTGGCTGTTTTAACATTCTTCTTTTTTAACAAAATCCCTGCGAAGATTCTTCCTGGTGATTCATTAACTTATTTTATGGGGGGGGCGTTGGCAATTATTGCAATTGTTGGCGGTTTGGAAATTCCTGCGTTGATTATTTCTATTCCCTTCTTTATTGAGTTCTTTTTGAAATGGAGAAGTAAATTTTCTGCTGATACATTTGGTATTTGGATTAATGGAAAGATCTTATCTAAGCATGAGAAGGTCTATTCTATTGCACATATACTTACTAAAACCGGGAATTATACTGAGAAACAAATTGTATCTTATTTGGTTATAATGCAGGTTGTGTTTTCTTTACTTATCTGGTTAATTTAAGATTAAGTCCTTATCTTGCGTATATTCTAAGTTGTTTTTTAGTGCAATGTATGCCTTTTGTAATTCTGATCCTGTGTCTGCAGCATGTTCAAGTTTCGAGATTAAGCCTAGTCTGATTAATGTGTAAAATATCTCAATTGGTTTTTTTCCGGTTATTCTCTTTTTTAAGATGTTGTCCGGGGTGCAATACCCCACTTCAATTATTCCTTCCTCTTTGTTTGATTTTATTAGGAAATAACCCTTTGGATCGTTGGAGTACTCATCTGGAGAGTATTCTGCTTCTATCTCCTCTAGATCGTCTGATACTGTGATATCCTTGAAGTATCCTTCAATTTTTTTCTTTTCCATGTTTTTTAAGGCTCTTGCATGGTTTTTAAAGGTATTTGGCAATAGTTAGTTATTTAAATCAAGTAGGAACAGAACTATTAATGGATTTTAAAAAAATGAGGGATAAAATTAAGTCTTTTTCAAGTGTTATTTTTAATTTTATTAAAACTAACTCAAGCAAATTGGCCTACGTTATTGTGGGTTTGATTATTATTTTTGCAACATATGTAAGAACCTTAAATTTACCTTTTTTGAAGGATGCGACTACAGGGAAATATATCTCTCTTGCGTTGGATCCATTTCTTTTCCAAAGATATGGCCAGTATCTTGCTGATACGGGATCTTTTTTAATACCGGATATTTTAAGATCTGCACCGCTTGGGGCAGATGTTCCGGCTAATTTAATGTTTATCCCCTTTGTCAATTTGTTGATTCTTAAATTTCTTAATCTCTTCGGAAGTTCTGCAACTTTTGATTTTGTGCATGTTATTCACCCTGTGATATTCTTCTTTTTGTCCATGGTTGTCTTTTTCTTTTTGGTTAGAAGACTTTTTGATAACTGGACGGCCGTTCTTGCTACAGCATTCTTATCTTTTATTCCTTCTTTCTTGTACAGGACGACCGCAGGTTTTTCAGACAAAGAACCAATGGGTGTATTTTTTATGTTCCTTACTTTTTATTTCTTTGTTGTTTCATGGCAGGCTGAGAAGGTTAAATCTTCAGTTCTATGGGGTGCGTTGTCGGGATTGTCTACATTCTTGCTTTGGCTCACATGGGGAGGAGTTAAGTTTGTTTTCTTGATATTTGGATTGTATATTCTGGTTGAATTTTTCTTGGGTAAAATTAAGAAGACGGATGTATTGTCTTATTCTTCATGGTTTTTATTTACTTTTTTGGCCTTGATATTTATATTGGGTGAGAGTGTTAAAGGGTTTTTAACTTCAATCACTACAGGTGTTGCGGTTTTTGCCTTTTTAGTTATACTTCTTAATTGGTTCTTTTTTGAAAAAAACCTATGGGGGGTTGGTGCGAAAATAAAGGGCGTTGTATCTGATAAATTCCCTATTTCTGTAATTGTGCCTTTCTTATCACTTGTCCTAGCTTTATTGGCTATTATTCTTTTCTTGGGTCCACATGCTTTGTCTGAAATTTTCAAGAGCATATCTAATGGTCTTTTGAACTTAATGCAGGTCGGCCGTGTGGCGTTGACAGTTGCTGAGCAGAAGCAGCCCTATGTTGTGGATTGGATAGGTGAATTTGGTTCTTTGTTCTTTTGGACTTTTTTTATTGGGTCAATTTTACTATTCTATGAGATGCTTAAGCCTCTTGGAAAGAAGAAAAACATCCCTACAATTTTATACTGTTTTTTCCTTTTTGCCTTTGTTTTTAGCAGGTATTCTTCTGGGGCAGCTAAGTTGAATGGAGTTACCCCCATTGCTAAATTTTTGTATATCGGTTCATTGGTATCTTTTGTTCTTTTAATTGCCATATTTTATTTAGTCGCCTATTACAAAAAGTTGGATGTTCTTGATAAAATTTCAAAAATTGATAAAAAGTATACTTTTGTTTTTATTTGGTTTTTATTAATGACTATTGCAGCAAGGAGCGCGATTAGATTAGTGTTTATATTTAGCCCAATAATCTCTATTATATCTGCCCATTTCATTTGCTCAATTTTTAGGCGGGGTATTTCTTTGAAAAAATATTATCTTAGGGTTTTAACTGTGGTTTTAATAATATCCTTGTTGGTTTTACCTGTTAGTGGAACTTTGTTGAGCTTTTCTAAACAAACATATAATCGTGCGAAGTATACGGGTCCAAGCTACAATTTTCAGTGGCAGTATGGAATGGAATGGGTAAGAGATAATACCCCCGAAGATGCAATTTTTGCACACTGGTGGGACTACGGTTATTGGGTACAAACTGGAGGAGGAAGAGCAACAATAACTGATGGAGGTCACAATGTTGGTTATTGGGATTACTTAGTTGGGAGACATGTTCTTACTGCGCAAAATGAAACCGAGGCCTTAGAATTTTTGAATATGCATAATGCATCCCATCTCTTGATTATTAATGATGAGATTGGGAAATATTCTGCGTATTCTAGCATTGGCTCTGATGAAAGTTACGATCGCTTTGGATGGATATCGACTTTCCAGCTAGATGTTTCTAAATCTGTCGAAAGGAGGGACGATTCTTTGCTATTTTATGGGGGTGGTTTTATGCTTGACGAAGACTTTGTTTGGGAGGATCAACTTTATCCTAGGAATGGTGCAGGAATTGGAGCTTTTTTAATACCTGTTGTTTTGAGCGAGGAGGGTGGCTCTCTTGCCCAGCCAATGGCTGTTGTTGTTTATGGTAGTCAGCAAATTCAAGTCCCAGTTAAATGTATTTATGTTGAGGGAAAGGAGATTAATTTTCCTGGAGAGGGATTGGGTGGTTGTTTGAAGGTAATTCCTAGAATAAATGGCAATCAACAAGAGCCTCTGGGGGCTTTGATATATATTAGTTCGAAGATAAGCAAAACCCTTTTCTCAGATCTTTTTATATTTGATAAGGAAAGTGATTACTTTAAGTTGGCATATACAGATGAGCTTTCTTCCCCAATGGCGATGTATGGCGGTCGTTTAATTGGGCCTTTAAAAATATGGGAAATTAAATACCCTGAAAATTTAAATAATAAGCCAGAGTATATACAAACATTCTTTCCGGAAGAACTTGCTTCAGTGTCAAATTAGACGGGGCGGGAAAATATTTAAACCCCTTTTTGTCTGTTGGGTCTATGATTGCAATCGTTATTGGGACAAGGGCGGAACTAATAAAGACCTTTCCAGTTATGTTGGAGCTGGATAGTAGGAATATTCCTTTTGTTTTTGTACATACGGGGCAACATAGTTTGGGTGGTTTGTGCGAGATGCTCTCAGTAAGACAGCCCGATTTTATTCTGTCTAAAGAACCGAGGGAGAGTACCAAATTTTATACCAAGGTTATGAAGGCAGTATTTTGGAATTCTTGGATGGTCTTTAAGTTATGGAAGAAATTGCTTAAAATAAAAGATCTAAGGTATGTAATCTACCATGGAGACACAATGACAACTGCAGCTATTGCGATTGCTTCTTCGAGGTTATTTAATCCATTTAAAAAATATAAAAATGTTCACTTGGAGGCTGGCCTGAGGAGTGGGAGTTTAAGAGAGCCGTTTCCAGAGGAAATTTCTAGAAGGATTGCAGATAGGTTCTCGGATATTTTATTTGCTGTTTCTGATAGATCTGAAAAGAATTTAAGAAAAGAGAAACTTGGAGGCTCGATAGTTAAAGTTGGGAACACAGTTGTTGATTCTGTTGAGATTGCATATAAATTGGCCCTAAAGAAAAAAATTAAGTTATTATCTTATGATAAATTTGCTTTAATTTCTATACACAGACATGAGAACATTAAGACTAAAGATAGGTTGACTAAAATCGTTGAAATTCTAAGTCATGTCGAGACACCCTCATTTTTTTCATTACATGACAATACCAAGAAAAAATTAATTGATTTTGGTCTGTATGAAAAATTAAAAGAAAATTCTAATATCCACCTTGTTGATCCAATGGACTATGTGGATTACTCTTTTCAAATGAAGAATTGTGAATTTATGATTACTGATGGTGGATCGATACAAGAGGAAAGTTTAGTTTTTAGAAAACCATGTGTTATACTGAGAAAGTTTACTGAAAGGCAAGAAGGCTTGGGTACGGGGATAAACTTTTTAACGGGTTTGGATGTTGAAAAATCTGTGAAGATAATAGAAGAGATAGAGAATGGTAAGATTTTGATTAGAAAGTTTAAGAACCCCTATGGTCGCAAAGGTGTTAGTAAAAAAATAGTTGAAAGGTTGGTGGGGCAATGAAAGGAAAGATTAAGGTTAAGCCTATATTTGGTGCACATCAGATATACCAGGAGATTGTGAACTACCCTCCTAGAGGTGTTGAATATTTGGGAGTTTCAAAACAGACTAAGAAAGGAGAATACTACCAAAATAAGAAATGGAAGGAATTTCTCAATAGGGTTTCTCAATTTTTTAATCTTCCACGGATAACTCTTTTGAAACCAGGGGATTATGATTTGATACATACCTCAAGAGGGATAATACCTTTAAATAGGAAACCTTGGGTTATGGATGTCGAACATTTTTATTCGTTTATGGGTTTGCATTCAAAGGCAGTTGAAAATAAATTAATCAAGAAATTCATTGAGTGGAAACTTGGATCAAAGTATTGTAAGGCCATATTATGTCATTGTAATGCAACTCTTCAGGGTTTTTTGAAGCATTTTGATTGCAGAAAGTTCAAGGATAAACTGCAAGTAGTCTATCCTTCCGCCCATATAACTAAGATAAAAAAAGAGAAACACAAAAATGTGAGGATTTTGTGCGTTCTTAGTTTGTTTGAACAAAAGGGCGGTATTCAGGTTTTGGAGGCATTTTCTAGACTTGAGAAGAAATATGATAATGTTGAGTTGTGGATGAGGGCAGATGTCCCAGAAGAAATAAAAACTAAATATAATTCTAAGAATATCAAATATACGAGTTATTCTAATAATATTGTTCCTCGTGAAGACCTTATTAAAAATGTTTACTCTAAATGTGATGTTTTTTTGTACCCTTCATTGTGCGATAGCTTTGGATTTAGTTTGATGGATGCGATGGTTTCCGGTTTACCCATAATTGGAACAAACCTGTTTGCAATACCTGAGATTGTGCTTGATGGAAAAACTGGATTGATTATAAACATCCCTGGTTATGATCTACATAAAGCGTATATTCAAGAGTATCCGTTTTCATTGTTAGTTGGAGGGGAGAACGAAAAGTTCATTAAAGGTATGGAACTTGCATTAGAAAAACTTATTTCTAATGAATCACTTAGGAATAAGTTGGCGGTGGAAAGTTTTAATAGGGTAAATTCTGGTGAATTTTCAATTGATCACAGGAATAAAAAGTTGCTTTCTGTGTATAGGGAGGCTTTGAATGCTAAATGATTTCCTGGAAAAAAGTCCAACGGATATGGGGCCCCAGCATGCAGCGGGGTTTAAAGATTCGGTGATTAAGGCCTATAAGAATACGGAGGATTTATCCCTGGTAGTTAGTGATAATAAAGGCGTTAAAGCATACCTGCCATTTTTTAGAGTGAAGAGCAAGATTCTAGGGAATATAGTGATTTCTGTGCCTTTTTTTGATGTCGGGGGTTTGTGCGGGGATTTAGATGCGAATTGTATTAAAAAGTTGGGGGATTTGCTAGATAAACTTGGGCATCAAGGAGATAGCATTCAGATTAAAATGGATAAGTCTTCGAGTAATTTTGGGAAATTTAGAAGCTTTCTGTTGAAGAAAGGATTTTCAGAATCCACTAATTATCAACAGTTCATTGTTAAGATTTCTTCAGAAGATGAAATGTGGAAAAAATTTCATAAGCATACTAGGAATGATGTGAGAATGGCAAGAAAATCTGGACTGAACCTTGTTAAAATCAACAATGATCTTGAACTTAAGACGTTCTACAATCTTTATGTTCGGGAAATGCATCGATTTGGAACTCCTCAACACTCATTTGTTTTTTTTAAAGAGCTTATGAAGTGTAATGGATTAATTCTTTCTGGGTTTAATTGTTACCATAGTGGAAAGGTTGTTGCATCGATAATTATTATTCATTCTGGTAAAAAAAGTTCTGTTTTGGTAAATGTTTCTAATCCTTTATTTAGAAGCAAGAGACCTAATGATCTCCTTTACTGGGAATCAATTAAGTATTTGATAAGTGCTGGTGTGGAAACAATGGATACTGGACAAGTAAACTTGATTCATGAGAAGGGAAGTCGTGAGTGGAGTTTGTATAAATTTAAGAAAAAATGGCTTGCTGAACCATTTGATTGTTCCATATTTGAGTTTTCTAGTGAAAAATCTTCTGCAAATACACGTAAAACTAAAGATCTGAGGAAATTTAGGAAAATTTGGTCTTTATTGCCCTCTGTTTTTGTTAGATTTCTTGGTCCAAGACTTAGGTCTCAGCTTGCACTTTAATGTGGCGCTCCCGGCTAACATAATCTTTTTTGTTGCTTTCTCTATTCTTTTTTGCTCGGAGGGTTAATCTTATCTCGGCTATTCCTCCAATTAAAAATCCAAACCTATCAGATATAATGTAATTTCTGTTTATTAACCAATCAAGAATCTTCCATAAAAATGGATGTCTATTGTGTGGAGAATATTTCAATCTTTTTTTAGTAATATCAAATTGTTTGTGGAAATAATCAAAACTGATTGATGTGAACGTTTTGTAGTGTTCTGGACAACTCCAACTCGTAAATCCTGTATAGTGTGGAACTATAATTTTTACTGTTGCCTTGTCTTTACAAATTCTCCAAATTTCTTGCATAACTCCACAAGTGTCTGGTAGGTGCTCTATTATGTTTTCTGCGTAGATTACATCGAATTGGTTGTCTTCAATGGGCCATGGTAGGTTCCTTAGGTCCCAGACTAAATCGGGGTTGGATAGCGGGTTTATGTCTATCTTGAATTCCTCGTTCTTTCCGTGGTAGTTCATTTCCCCACATCCGAGGTTTAAGATACTCTTTTTGGTTTTAACTTTTCCTTTAATTTTCGTCATTTTTTGTGATTATACTTCTTTGAAGAATTAGGTAGCTTTAAAAATATTTCTTGTTTTTTTAGGCTATGTCTTTTGTGTTGAGAGTTGACCTGGAGTCTCAGAAGGGCATCTCGAAGGGGTTGCCTTTATTGTTAGATTTACTTATGAAACATGATATTAAGGCAAGCTTTTATTTGACTATGGGTGGAGAATCAAATCCTTGGGATATATTGAGGTACCATGGTAATATTTCTGGTGTTGGTGAGAGGGGCATTCGTGTTTTTAGCTTGTTTGAAAAGTTGAGAATGGCCCTTTTTCCTGTTGATTTTGTGGGTAAAAACATCTCTGTTTTGAAGAGAATTTTGAATGAAGGACACGAATTAGGAATTCATGGATGGAAACATAGAAGATGGACTAGAGGGTTGGATAGAATTGATATCCATTCAGAGGTAGGATTGGCTATTCGTAGGTATGTTTCTTTGTTTGGTGTGGAACCTCGCTCGTTTACCTCTCCTGCATTTAGAATAAATAAAGATGTTTTGAGTGTGTTGAATGACAAAGGGATCAAAATTATTAGTGATCTTCCAGGTGTATCTCCTTCAAGAGTTGATGGTACGGAAATAGTTAATGTTCCTATTACTGTGGTTGGCAGAAAAAATACGCCTATCGTGGAAGATCTAGTTGTGCGGGGCTACTCTGATGATAAGGTATTAGATTATTTAAAAAAAGAAATAAAGAAAAAAAAGTTGTTTGTTATGTACATTCATTGCTTGTATGAGTGCGTGAATAAGTTGGACTTATTAGATAAACTTTTTGAGCATGTTAAAGAAAAGAAAATTCTTACTAAAACAATTGAGCAGGTGGCTAATGAGAATATTACAAATAACAAGTAGCTTTTTACCTGTCTTGGGTGGGCAGGAGAAGGTTGTTTTTGAAACGTCTAAAAGATTAGCTAAGCAAGGCCATAGTGTAACTGTTTTAACTACAGACCTTTTTTGTGAAAAGGATAATCTACCCAGGGAGGAAACTGTGGAGGGTTTTAAGATTGTTCGCCTTAAAAATAACTTTTTGATGAAGGGTTATGGGTATTCCCATGAAGCAAAAAGATGGTTAAGAGAAAATTGGAAAAACTATGATATTGTTCATTCGCATGGATATAATAGGTTTTTGAGCGAATATGCCCTATTTTATTTGCGTAAGAAGTTACCTCTTGTTTTTTCGGCGCATGGTTTCAGACATACTAAGCAAAATTATTTATTTAAGGTTTTGCATGACCTTTCTCTTGGAAGGTTTGTAAAGTTTGCTGATAAGTGCACTGCATTAACAAAGAATGATTATGGAGCTTATTATAAATTAGGGGTTAAAAAAGAAAATATCTTTGATTTGCCGAATGGTGTAGATGTGGTAGATTTTTCTAAGAAAGATTCTGAATTGATTAAGAAATTGAAAGCTAGATACGATGTTAATGACAAAACTTTGTTATATATTGGAAGAATCCATAAAAGCAAGGGGTTGCAATATCTAATTCCTGCTCTGAAATCTTTAGCTTGTAAACTTTTGGTTGTTGGCCAGGACGGAGGATATAAAAAAGTTCTTGAAAATAAAATTAAAGAACTGGATCTTGAAGACAAGGTTGTATTTACGGGACCCTTGTCTGATAGGGAACTTGTTGCAGCATGCCACCTTTCAGATGTTTTTGTTTTGTTTTCTGAATGGGAGGGTTTTGGTGTTGTAGTTATAGAGGCAATGGCTTCTGGTTTGCCCGTTGTAGTGAGTGATAGGGGTTCGTTGCCTAGTATTGTGGATGATTGTGTTGATGGGATTATTGTTCCATTTGGAAATGGTGCTCTGCTTGAAGATAAGTTGAGGGGTTTATTGAGAGATGGTGGCCAGATTAAGCTTCTTGGGCGTAATGGTAAGAAAAAGGCTGTAAAATACTCTTGGGACAATATTATCTCCGTTTTGTTAGGTAATTATGATAAATTATTGGAAGAGTAGCCTTACTTTTAGATTTTTAATCTCTCTTGAGTAGTTACAATAAGAAAAGTTTATAAATGACATGCTTTTTGAAGTATTTATGGAACTGCGTGTTGATTGCAAATGTCAAGAGTAATAGTGCTTGGAGCAGGGGAGCAAGGAAGGGTTGTGAGGGATATAATGAGTTGCGACCCCAATTACGTTTTTTCAGGGTTTTTAGATGATGGGTATCCAAATTCTTCGGGTGATCTTCCCATTTTGGGAAAGCTAAGCGACTTTGAGAATTATCTTGGTAGTAAAGATTATGGTTTTTTTGTTGCATTGGGAGATAATCACTTAAGGGGCCAATTCTGTGAGGACATTCTTTCATCCGGAGGGAATCTTGAAACATTGGTGCATCCTTCTGCGATCGTTTCTAAAACCTCTAAAATAGGCGTTGGCTCTCTTTTAGGACCAAGAACGGTTTTAGCTAATGACTCTAGTTTAGGAAGAGGGGTTATTGTTGATACTGGCTCAATTGTGGAACATGATTGTAATGTTGGGAATTACGCGAATATTTCTCCAGGGGGCATACTTGTTAGTGGGAATGATATAGGGACATATACACATGTTGGTGCTGGCTCAGTTGTGGGAGAGGATGTTTCTATAGGAGATAATTGTATTGTCGGTGCTGGTTCTCTAGTTCTTAGACATGTAGAGCCAAATACCCTTGTTTTTGGGCATCCTGCGGTCGTTAAAGGGATAGTTGATGAGAAAGGAAAACATAGTTATTTATAATTTTGGAGTAAAGTTTATATACTCACTTTGAGGTTTGCGATTATGGCTTGGACAATTCCCCTGTTTAAATCTTGGTCTGATGATCAAGATGTTGAAAGTGTTACTGAGATTATTAGACGGGGTACTTATTGGGCTGCTGGTCCAGAAATAGAGAATTTTGAGAAAGAGATTGCGAATTATACTGGTACTGATTTTGCACTCTCATTTAACTCTGGAACCTCTGCTTTGATTTCAGCCTTATTAGCATTGGATGTTTCAGGTAAGGAGGTTATTGTTCCTTCCTTTACATTTGTTTCAAATGTTAGCCCTGTTGTTTTGGCTGGAGGGATACCAGTTTTTGCAGATTCTGAGGCAGAGACATTTGGTCTGAGTGTTGAAGATGTTAAAAAAAAGATAACTGAAAAAACGGCTGCAGTGGTAGCATTTCACTATGGAGGGATTCCTTCAAGAGATATTGAAAAAATAAGGGGCTTAGCAAAAGAGAAAGGGTTGGTTCTTATTGAAGATGCGGCAGAGTCTATTGGTTCTTCGATTAATGGTAAAATGGTTGGTTCCTTTGGTGATGCTGCAATGTTTAGTTTATGTCAAAATAAAGTCATTTCCTCTGGTGAAGGGGGGATTTTGGTCACATCTTCTAAAGATTTGTGTGAAAAATCTAAATTATTGAGATCACATGGACGTCTTGAACATGCGGAAGATTACTTTTCAACAAATAAGGATAATGATTATATTCACTTTGGGTATAATTTTAGGATGCCTACTATCTCTGCAGCCTTAGGTCTTTCTCAGTTTAAAAAAATACAAAAATTAATTGCTAGAAGAAGGGAAATAGCAACAATATACGATGATAAATTTTCTAAAATAAAGGAAATCACTGTGCCTAAGAGACTGGAAGGTCACTTCCAAGTTTATCAAATGTATACTATCAGACTGCCGAGCCAAGGCGTTAGAGATGGTTTGCAAGAGTATTTAAAGGAAAAAGGCATTATGTCAAAGGTTTATTTCAATTTAGTGCATTTGAAAACTGCTTTTTTGAAAAAATATCCTGTTCCTGAGGGAAGCTTACCTGTTGCCGAGGAATTAGCAGGGACTGTACTGAATATTCCTCTTTATCCAAGTATGACATTGGATGAGACTAATGCTGTGGCTGAAGCAATATGCAGTTATTTTAATGGTGGTGAATGATAATGAATGCAGGTAAAGAAGAAAGAAACAAAAAATTTGAAGAATCTCTTGTGAAACCTGATGATCCTATTAAGGTAGTTATGGCTCATATAGACAGAACTGGTTTTAAAACTGCATTTGTTGCAGATGATGAAAGAAAACTTATAGGGGTTGTAACTGATGGAGATATTAGGAGGTTTTTGATTAATGGTGGCAACATTGAAAAAGAAGTTCAAAGTATTATGACTACTTCTTTTTATTCTGTCAAAAATAAAAATGAAATAGATTATTCCGTTATCAAGTCTAAGGCAATAAATGTTTTGCCTTTGCTAAACGATGAGGGGATAATTGTTGATATTCTTGTATTTTCATATCAATCTAGGGATTTTATTAGTTACTTAAATAGCTCCGTTGAAGAGAGGGCAGTTAAAAAAGTTCTGGTTGTTGGGGGGGCCGGTTATTTGGGATCTGTCCTTTGCAGGAAATTATTGAAGAAAGGTTATGCTGTAAGGGTCTTAGACTCCCTTCTGTTTGGGGATGAACCTATTAAGGAGCTGTATGACGATTCTAACTTTGAATTAATTGTTGGAGATATGAGGAGCATAAGCACTATGATGAGTGCTATCAATGAAGTTGATGCAGTAGTACATCTTGCTGCAATAGTCGGTGACCCTGCTTCTGCATTAGATCCGAGACAAACTGTAGAGGTAAACTATCTTGCCACTAAGTTGATTGCAGAGGTCTGCAAATATAATCAAATTAATAAATTTATTTTTGCATCAACTTGTAGTGTTTATGGGGCACAAATGCCTGGGGATGAAGGCCTTTTGACTGAAGAATCTTCATTGAATCCTGTTTCGTTATATGCTGAAATGAAAATTATGTCTGAGAAGGCATTGATTGAGATTTCAGATGAGAATTTCTCGCCTACCATCTTGAGAATGGGAACCCTTTACGGGTTATCGCCTAGGATGAGGTTTGATTTGGTTGTAAATCTTTTGACAGCTAAAGCGAAATTTGATGGTGAGTTTACAATTATGGGTGGTGAACAGTGGAGACCATTTGTGGAGGTTGGAGACGCAGCAGATGCATATATTAAATGTATCGAAGCACCTTTTGCAGATGTTGCTGATATGGCTTTTAATCTGGGCAGTGACACTCAGAACTTTAAGATAAAGGATGTGGGTGAGATGGTTAAGAGGGTAATTCCAAGTGCTAAAATTAATACTAATGAAACAGACGTTGATCAGAGAGATTACAAGGTTTCTTTTAAGAAGATTAATGAGGTTTTGGGATATGTTCCTAAAAAGACTGTGGAGCAGTCTATTGCTGAAATTGCAAGGGTCATAGACTCTAAGGAAATCCTTGATTACACTGATAAGATCTACAATAACTATCATTATCTAAAAGACGAGGCTGTATGATGTGGATTTTGGAGAAGTAAGGGGTTTGGAAGAATATTTTGGAAAATACCTCACTTATGAAGGCTTTAATCTTTGGAGATTTATTGATGTAGCTTTGTATTATAAATTTCTAGCTAATGATTGTGGTCCAACCTTCTATGAGAAAACTTATGCAAAATTAATACCTTTCTTGTTTAGGTTTCAACAGATTAAGAGGAAGGATTTTTCTAATTTATCTAAACAGAAGTGTGATACTTTGTTTTTTCCATTTGCTGCGACCCATGTTAATACTTTTGAAAGAGTTATGGAAAGGTTAAAATCTTCAAAAGTTATAATTAAGGATAGTTTGGTTAATAATAATGTGCGAGTTGCGGCGAAAAAATTAAATATTCCTTTTGAAGGCATTGAAAATTATTTTGACAAAAAGATTGTTACAGATTTAAAAGAAGCTCAAAAATGGGTTAAAAATTCTTGGAAAGATATTCTCAATGATTCTAAAATTCAGATTTTATTTGAGAAAAAACCTTTTTTGAGATGTGCGTTGAAATACTTTTTGTTGGATCGAAAAAGAATAGTTGAAATAATTGGTTATGTGAAATTGGTTGAAAAGATATTCTCTGAAGAAAATCCAAAATTGGTGATTGTAGCTGATGAGCATACAGATTTTGGGAGTGTAGTGGTTACGCTTGCTAAAAAGTTTGGGATACCTTCGTTGAATATGCAGCATGGTTCAATCATAAACAATGATGTTGTAACTTCTGAATTAAAGGCAACCTCTACAGCAGTCTTTAGCCCACGAGACAAGGAGTTTTTGGTGAAGAATGGTCTGGATTCAAAACGAATTGAGGTAACTGGACAACCAAGGTATGATACATTATCTAATGCAAAAATAGATAGAGTTGAAGAATGTAGGAAACTTGGCCTAGATCCTAATAAGAAAATTTGCCTTTTTGCAACACAATATTCCTTAAATGAAAAAGATCTTTTGTTAATCAACCATGTTAGGGGGGTGGTTTTTGAAACTTTGGAGAATAGAAAGGACCTTCAACTAGTTGTAAAAACTCACCCCTCTGATGACCAGGATTATAGCTCTGAAGTTTCTGACAATGTTAAAATAATAAGTGATTTTAGTCTTAATAAAACGCTTCTGAACCTTTGTGATGTTTTAATGGTAACTTCTTCAACTATTGCCTTGGAGGGAATAATATGTGGAAAACCATTGATAATTGTAAACAATGGAGGTAATATTTATTACCTTGATGAAGGGGTTGCATTGAAAGCAACAAATAAAGAAGAACTGGGTCTAACACTAAACAAAGTTTTTAATGATGCTAAAGTTATAAATAGTCTAAAGAACAAAAGAAAGACTTTTATATATAATTATGCGTACAAGCTCGACGGAAAGTCTACAGAGAGAGTTTTAAGATTGATCAATAGGTTACTGAAATGATAGATAATAGAAAAGTGGTTGTAATAATTCCTGCAAGAGGTGGATCAGCAAGGATTCCTAGAAAAAATTTAGTGGAGTTAAACGGTAAACCGTTGATATACTACTCAATTAAACACTCTCTTGATTCTAATTATGTTGATAGGACAATTGTTTCTACTGAGGATGCCGAAATAAAAGAAATTTCTCTTAAGTTGGGTGCGGAAGTTATAGATAGGCCTGGTGAGCTTGCACAGGACACTTCAAGTACATTGGATGTTTTGAAAGATGTTATTTGTCAGCTTGAGTCAAGGGAAAATTATTCTCCGGATATTGTTGTTTTGTTACAACCCACATCCCCTATTAGGGAAGAAGGCCGTATTGATCAGGCATTGGAAATGTTTGTTGAGAAAAATACGGACATGGTTGTTTCATTGAAAAAGAGACATTTGGAACCTAAATGGATATTGGAGGAATCAGAAGGAAAACTAGAATTTACTTTTGAAAATGATTTTTCTAGAATACGTGATCAAGAACAAAAAGCTTATTATGAATTGAATGGGTCTATCACTGTATATTCTCCAAAGTTGATGATGGCTGCTGAAAGATATGTTTTTGGAGAAAATACCCAACCGCTTATTTTGACAAATAAAGAGTCTTTGCAAGTGGACACTGATGAAGACCTATATTTAATTAGGAAGATATTAGAGGAATAAGCTCTAAAACTATCTTTTATGGAAAATCTTATAAACTTTTGGAGGCATTTTGGCTTATGGAGATATTGTGTATTGCGGCTCATCCAGATGATGAAGTTATTGGACTAGGTGGAACTATTTCTAAACATGTTAAATCGGGAGATAATGTTTATATTTTAATTGTTACTGAGGGCGTTGGTGCACAATACGATGATTCTCGGAAATATAGAAAGTTAAGGCAGAAGGCATGCCTGGATGCGGCAAAACTCTTAGGTGTTAGTGAGGTTGTTTTTGGTGATTTCCCAGATGCCCAGTTAGATACCGTCCCACAGTTGGAGGTGAATAGGTTTATTGAGGAAGCGATTGTAAAGTTTTCGCCCGATAGAGTGTATACTCATCATTGGAGTGATAATCATAAGGATCATAGGCTGGTTTATGAAGCGACCCTTACTGCTACTAGGAATAGTTCTTGTGAAATCTGCTCCTATGAAGTCATAGGCTCAACAAATAGAAATGGAAATCTAAAAGGTAGCTTTTCCCCGAACTTTTATGTTGATGTCTCTGAAAATTTTGAAGCTAAGATGAAGGCGATTGAATTTTATTCTACAGAAGTTAAGGAATTCCCTCACCCCATTTCCAAGGAAGCATTAAGGGCGTTAGCAATGGTTAGGGGGGTTGAGTCTAACCTTAGTTTTGCTGAAGCTTTTGTCTGTGTGAGAAGAGTTGAGAAATAATTACAATCTGATTTATGGAGAGGATACATTTTGAAAAAAATATTGGTCTTGGGTTCGACGAAAGAACTAGAAGATAAGGGGCTTTCGCAGCATTGTGTGTATGAAGAATATTCAAAAGGGGCAAAGTTTGAATTTGCTAATTTTCCAAGTATAGACTTAAATGTTTTGCCTTTGCCCTACAAGGATGATGAGTTTGATGGGGTATTTGCCAGCCACATTTTAGAGCACACCATCCCCCATCAGTTATTGGATCTAATGAAAGAATTGAACAGAATCACAAAAACTAAGAGTGAAATTGTGATATATGTTCCTCATTTTAGTAACGAATCAGCATTGGCCCCCATAACTCATTATACTGTTTTTGGAAAGGATACATTTAATCAAATTTGTGATAATGCTGGTGGATGGCAAAACTATATGAAAGGCTATTTTAATCTTAAAAGTTCTAAAATTAATATTCCCCCTAGGTTCTTTTTTTGTAAATGGGTCTCTCAATCAACCTATGAAGCGAAATTTGCTAGGTTTTTCCCCTCGAGCGAGATAAGGTTTGTGTTAGAAAATATTAAATAAAGCCCTTCATTTTATCATTTGTGGCTTCTCCGTGCTTATTTTCTTGAATAAAACCACAATGCTTTTATGTGGAGTGGGCAGTATATTGCTAACGGTTTAGGGCTGTGGGTTAAGATGGAATCAACCTCAGAAGATGTTTTTTTCGGAGAGGAACGTTGCTTTATAATAGCAGAAGCTGGAGTTAATCATGATGGAGATATAGAGAAGGCAAAAAGGCTTGTTGATGCAGCTGTTGATGCAGCTGTTGATGCAGTTAAATTTCAAACCTTTAAGACAGAACTTATTGTAACCGAAAGTGTTAAACAGGCTGAATATCAAATAGAGAATCTTGGGAAGGAAGAAGGGCAATTTTCCATGCTAAAAAAGCTTGAATTAACTGAAAATGATTTTAAAGAATTGAAGGATTATTGTGATAAGAAAGGTATCATTTTTTTATCTACCCCCCATAGCGGAACATGGAGTGCCGATCTTCTTGAAAATCTAGACGTTAGAGCGTTTAAGATTAGTTCTGGGGATCTAACTAATAAGTGTTTTTTGGAATATGTTGCAAAATTCAATAAACCTCTGATACTGTCTGTTGGAATGGCAAATCTTGATGAGATTAATGAGGCTGTTAAGTGGGTAAAAGAGAAGGGCAACAATAAGCTTATTTTGCTTCACTGTACATCTAGCTATCCTTGTCCAGAGGAGAGGGTGAACCTTAGGGCAATGAAAACACTGAAGGATTGTGTGGGATGTGTTACGGGGTATTCAGATCATACTCTTGGATTGGAAACGCCTGTGATTGCACTTTGCCTTGGTGCTAAGGTTTATGAGAAGCATTTTACACTGAACCGGAAGGATAATGGGCCAGACCATAAGGCTTCCCTTGAACCCCCCGAGTTAAAAAAAATGGTGGAGGCCATTAGAATTGTTGAAGAGAATGGATTTGTTGATCCCAAGGTCGCATTTGATTTTCTAAATTCTAAAAAATTCAACTTGGATGTTGGTCTAATTGAGACAATCCTAGGGAGTCATGAATTAAAGCCAGATGAAGCAGAGCTTGAAATTGCTAAAGTCTCTAGAAAAAGTTTAGTTGCGTTGGGAGACTTAGATATTGGGGTCAAATTAACAAAAGATAATGTTGGAGTTAGGAGGCCTGGTGAAGGTTTGCCTCCGAAGTATTATGGAGATGTTATTGGCAAGACAACTGTTAGATCTTTTAAAAAGGGAGAATACATTAAACTTGAGGGATTGAAATGACGGAAAAGATTAAAATATTGAGGAGTGCAGTAGGTAGTTCTCCCTCACTAGGGCTGATTAAAGAATTTCAAGAGAATGGCTTTGAGGTTGTCGGGTTAGACTGTGATCCCAATTCTTTCGGGCTTTATTATCTGGATAAGGGATATGTGGTTCCAAGAGGGGTTACCAAAGAGTTTATACCTCGTTTGTTGGAGATAGTAAAAAGGGAAAAACCCAGAGCCATTGTCCAAGGTCCAGAGGAGGAGATGTTACAGTTAGCAATGAATAGGGCCGAATTTGCAAGAGAGAATGTGAAAATTTTGCTTCCTCCTGTAGAATCTGTTAAAGTTTGTATAGACAAATTGAAGACTAATGAGTTTTTTGAGGAGGCAGGGATACCAAAGCCAGAACTTTATACTGATGATAATGTAAAGTTTCCTTGTTTTTTGAAGCCAATTTGTGGAAGGGGTGGATCTGGAGTTTATAAGATTAAAAATAAGGAGAATTACGAAACTCTTAAGAAAAGTGAAAAAAAATATATTCTTCAAGAATTTGTAGATGGGCAGGAATATACTGTTGACCTTTTGTCTGACAAGGAGGGGAGGGTTTTGTCCATTGTTCCAAGAAAAAGAATTTTGATTGAATCAGGAGTTGTTTCTAAATCTATAACTTGCAATGATAGAGAGATCGTTGAATATTGTAAGAGAATTTCTGAAAAATTGAAACTTTTCGGACCTTCGTGCATACAATGCATCAAGGGAAGAGACGGGGTGAAATTTTTGGAAATTAATCTTCGTTTTGGAGGAGGATCAATTTTATCTGTTAAATCTGATCCGAGTTTTATTAGGAATTTGAAAGCCCTAGTATTGGACAAGCCCACAGAAGTTAGTAATGGTTTTAAAGAAAATTTAATGATGCTTAGAAATTATCAGGAGATATTTGTACAAAAATGAAAAAAGCTATCTTTTTTGATCTGGATAATACCCTCTTTGATGTTAGTGAATACTATTTGGCGGCATTTATGGATGTTGCAAAATTTGTTGAAATAAATTTTAACATACCTAAGGAAAAAAGCTATACCTTCTTAAAACAATTATGGAATGATAAGACTAGTCGATATACGCGTCTTTTTGACGATTTGATTTCTGAATTTGATATTGACGTGAATGCTAAAAAACTAGTCGATATTTTTAATTCCGTTAATCCCAATTTGCAACCCTATGAGGGTGTTGAGAATTTGCTGGACTCTTTAAGAGACAACATTCTGGGAATAATAACAGATGGCAATGCTAGCCGTCAAAGAAGAAAGATAAAGACGCTCTTTGGAGATAACTATTTTAATTTAGCTATTTTTTCGAGTGAATTGAATTCTAGCAAGGCCTCAGAAATTCCATTTAAATTAGCAAAAGCTCGTTGTGATGGAATAAATAACTTTTATTTTATTGGAGACAATCCTCAGGTAGACTTTGAATTTGCTAAAAAAGAGGGTTTTACTACAATTAGGCTCTTAAAAGGAGAATACAAAGATGAAGAATGTTCTCCTGATCTTGTAGATTATAACATTAAAGAATTAAGTGAAATAAAGGAGATTGTGAAATGAAGATTGGAGCAATAACTGGAACTAGGGCAGAGTTTGGTATTTTGAAGCCCTTGTTGGATGAGATCAATAATTCTAAGAAGTTAGAATTACAGCTGTATGTTACTGGCTTGCATCTAAAAAAAGAACACGGGGGCTCATTAAAAGAGATTAAGAAGCAGTTTAGGGTTATTAAAAAGATAGAGATGTATGGTGATGCTGGAAATAAGTATTATCATTCTGAAGGCTTAGCTAGAGGAATAGTTAATTTTTCAAAATCTTTTAGAAAGAATAAGCCAGACTTGATTGTAGTTTTTGGCGATAGATTGGAAGTCTTAGCGGCAACCCTTGCGGCAGGATTACAAAATTTACCGATTGCCCATATACATGGGGGCGACAAAACCGATAGCGGACACATTGATGAAAGCATCAGACATTCAATAAGTAGATTTGCACATATTCATTTTGTGGCGACCAAGGAGCATGCTAAAAGATTGTCTAGGATGGGTGAAGAAGGAAAAAGGATCCATAATGTTGGGGCATTGGGTATAGATTCTTTAATAAAATCTAAAAGGATTCCGAAAGAGAGATTAGGGGAGCTGCTAGATGTCGATTTTAATAGGCCTGTGGTTTTGTGTATTTTTCATCCATATATACACGAATCTAATAAATCTGGATATTTTATGTCTCAAATTGTCAAATCTTTGAGAGATGTTAATGAGCAAACAATAATAGTATATCCCAATAATGACCTTGGAAGTGTATCAATTATCAAAGAAATTAGTAAAATTAAAGATAAAAATATTAAGGTTTTCAAAAACTTAGATCATGAAATTTATGTAAATCTTATGAGAAACTGCTCGGTTATGATTGGGAACTCAAGCTCTGGAATAATAGAGGCTGCAACATTTAGTTTGCCTGTTTTGAATATTGGAGCAAGAAATGTTGGTCGTGCGCATGGGACTAATCTTACTTTTTGTGAAGTTGATAGAGGAGAGATTACTAGGAATTTATCTAAACTATTAAAGATTGCCCGTTCGGGTAAAAATTTTAGAAATATTTATGGCGGGGGCAATACTAGTTTAAGGATTGCTAGGGTTTTAGAATCTTTAGAGATTGATGCCTTATTGCTTAAGAAGGAGATAACCTACTGAATTTAATGAGGTAAATAAAGATACGTTTTTGGAGATGTCTGATGAAAATATTGTTTGTCTGTGGAAAACCACCTCACCCGTTACATGAAGCGTTTGCAAGATCGATAAATGCAGACTTTTTTTATGCTGGTAATGCTGGTTTTAGGTACATTTTGAGTAGTTTGAACAAGCTTCCTAAGGGCTATGATATTTATCTTACTGAAGGTTTATTTGCTTATGTTTCGCTATGCCGAAAATTAGGGTTTGTTAAAAAATCTGCTAAGATAATTAATATATTCTCAGATCCAAGACTTTATCAACTTAAATCTGGCGAGAGATTTTGTTTTAGTAACCACTCTATAAAAAAGTATTCCTTTTTGAAGAATTATTTTTTAAGATACTTAGTCTCTTCTGTTGACGGAGGTATTTGTGTTGGGAAGTTTGAGCAGAACTTATTAAAATCTGTAGCCCCAAATGTACCTTCAAGAAGCGTTGAACCTTATATTAATGACCTCTTTTTTAATTTAAGACTACCGGATTACGGGGCAAATAACATCTTGTTTATTGGTAGTGGACCAGATTTTAATTACAAAGGTTTAGATTTTCTTATTGAATTGTTGGGGGATGTGAGGGGCAAATGTGCTAATAAAGATAAGCCTTTGTTATATGTGGTTGGAGGGAAATGGGATGTGTTTCAAAAGACTAAATCTCTTCAAGAAGGAGTGGTCTTTTTAGGAGATAAATCTCCTGAAGAAATTATCAAAATTTCAAAAAATTGTTCTGTTTATTGTCACTTTGGAAGGGGTGAGGCATATGGGTTGGTTGTTCTTGAAGCTATGGCGATGGGTTTATTGCCTGTTATATCCAATTTAACAGGGGCCAAAGAAGCTGTAGAGGCTGTTAATTTGGAGGCTTTTCCCTTTAGAGATAAACAGAAGATAGTTGACACTATTTGTAAGTATTTTAATAACACTAAAAAGCAGAAAACCCTTATTGGTAGGACTTGTAGAGATTATGTAAAAAAATTTAATAAAACATATAGTTTAGCAAGCTTTAAAAGTAATTTTTTGGACTTGGTTAAGGAAATATCAGAAAATGAAAAAACTTAAAATTTCTATTGTAATACCTGCGCGTAATGAAGAGGAAGATATTTTGAATACGCTGGGAACTGCCATTAGTCAGACTTATGAGGACAAAGAAATTATAGTTGTTAATGATGGATCAACAGATAGGACAAAAGAGCTTGTTGAAAAGTTTAGTAAAAAACATAAAGAAGTAAAATTAATAAACTTTAATGAGGGACACTCTGCTGCATTTGCAAGGAATAGGGGGGCTGAGAATGCAACAGGAGATATATTGGTTTTTTTAGATGCCGATACGGGTTTGAGTGATTGTTTTTTGTCTAATATTGCTGAAGACTTTACTGATTTTGATGTACAGGCTGTAGGTAATGCTAAAAAAAATACTTTTTCAAATTTGCTTTCTCATTTGCTTGCATTGTTGGCTTACACTCCCAAGAAAAGCAGGATGGGCGTCAAACGTAAGGTCGTGGACCACTTTGTCGGTTTTAATGCTTTTGTGATTGAGAGAAAAACATTTCTTGAGATTGGAAGTTTTAGTGAAGATACATTTTATTACGAGGATGAAGAAATGACTCGTAGATTTTTTTCAAAAGGCTTTAAAGCTGTGTGGGATCCAAGACCGTTATTTTATTCTTCACAGCCTTCTACGTTAAAGGGCTTTTACAGACAATATGCTTGGTCTGGGAAAGGAATTGCAACCATCAAAGATAAGAAATTAAGGAGAAAAAGATCTTTTTATTGTTTGTTCAAAGTTTTTTTTATCATATTCCCATTTTTAGTAATGTTTTATTCAGTTTATTTTGGTTTATTGCTATTGTTGCTTTTCTATGTAATGACTTATTTTTATGCATTTAGGGCTAGTAGGAGAATTCTTCTTACTTTCTTGATGGTGCCTGTCATGTATGTAAAAAATTTCTTTGAATTATACAACTTGATTAAATATTCTGTTTTGAAAAAAAATGAAAAAACCTAAAATATCTATTGTAATACCTGCACACAATGAAGAGGAAATAATCATTGAATCCCTGAATAGTGTAGTCTCTAATAAATACTCTAACAAAGAAATTATAGTTGTTAATGATGGATCAACAGATAGGACAAAAGAGCTTGTTGAAAAGTTTAGTAAAAAACATAAAGAAGTAAAATTAATAAACTTTAATGAGGGACACTCTGCTGCATTTGCAAGGAATAGGGGGGCTGAGAATGCAACAGGAGATATATTGGTTTTTTTAGATGCCGATACATGGATAAATGATATATTTTTGGAAGAAATTGCAAAGAAACATTTTTTGGGAGATGGATATTCCACATTAAATCACCCCTCTAAGAAAAAGTTATTGCCTAAGATCCTTTCTGGTTTTCTTGGGCCTTCTGATAAACTTAACTTGGCAGATGGCATTGTTTCGGATTCACCAGGATTTGTAAGGCCTATGTTTTTTGCATTGTCAATGAAAGCTTATAAAAAATTAAAGGGTTATGATGAAGAGTTATTCTATTATGAAGACGATGACCTTGCTTCAAGGTTCCATGATGCAGGATTTAAATCTGTTTTAGTGAAAAATGCGGTACAGTTTTTTGAATTGCCTGCTGATATTAGCGGGTTCTTTAGACAATGTAAATGGATAGGTATTGGCATAAACACAATAAAAGATTCTGAACTTAAAAAAAGACTCTTTAAAAACTGGACTTTAAAATTTTTGTTTTCAGTCTTCCCTTTATTCTTCTTGTTTAACTTGGAAATCTTTTTGATTTTATTTTTTTTAAGTCTGATGACTATCTATCTGAGCTTGATCAGAAGGAATCGTAATTTCTTACTATCTATTTTGGCATTGCCATTTTTCTATATCAAGTCAGTTTTAGTTTTCTTCAATCTTATTATTCAAAGAAAAGTTAAGTCTAAGAATTCTTAGATCCGCTTTTTAGAAGTTCTAGATCGCTTTTGTTAATCTCTTTTATTATCAGTAGTGTCCCACCATAAATACAAATTCCCAGGAAAATTAGGAAGATACTTGTTAATATAGAATTTTCTGTCAATAGGTTATTTAATTTTGAGACAACTGCAGCCATGACTAAACTAGCAAATGTGATCTTCAGGAGAGAAATTTTGTTTATCAATATTCTAGATTCATTGTTGGAGTTAACTATTAACAATATTAGCAATATTGCCCAGCTGAGTGTTGTGGCGATTCCCGCCCCAACAATGGAATGAATTTGGCTAAATGTTAAAAGGTTTTTTATCAAGTAATAATTTAGGAGAATGTTTGCAATTAAAGCGACAAATGTACAAATTGCAAGACTCTTAACCTTTCCTCTTGCTTGGTATAAACTAGAATAGAATGAAACTAGTGGGAAGATTATGATCAAGGGGGCCATTGTGAAGACTATTATGTATGATGAGGTATAGTCTGCTCCAAAGATCATGGTGATTATTCCTTTTGATAGGACCATCATCCCCCCCGTTGCAGGTATTGCGAGTAGTAATATATATCTTGAAATATCTTTTGATGCTTTTGAAAAATTAGTTTTTTTAAGCTGAGTGAATACTGGGAGAATTACATTTGAAAATGCAAGGAGGGAGGATACAGTGAGAATTAAGCTCAATCCCGCACGATAAATTCCAATGTATTCTGATTCTAAGAATCTTCCTAGCATCAAAGTATCTACTGATGCGAAGAAAGCCAATGAAAACCCAGTAATACCTAGAAGACTGATATAGGAGATTAGCTTTTTTTTCATTACTGGTTTTTTAGTTCCCATGAACATTGCTTTTCTTTTTCTGAGAAAAAAGAGCGTAATAAGGAGAGACATAAAAATTGAGATTGCAAAGCCAATGAACAATCCTGCTAATCTCCAGCCTTCAGACAAATATGAAATTGCTAAGAATGACAAAACGATCTTCGATATTTGGTTAGTTGCTTCGATTATGGGTGTGCTTCTAACCTCTTTTAGTGCATAGATGAGTGTTAAGTATAAATCCTTTATCGAGATTGCAATTATGTATAGTCCTGCAACAACAAGAGGCAGTACTATCTCTGGTTTATTGAATACCGTGTACGCAAGATATTTTGTGATTAGTAAAAGTATCGCAATTATCGTTAGACTTATCGAAATCTTTAGTTTGAACAAGTAAGAGAAATAACCCCTAAACTTTGAAAATTTTTTATCTCCAATTGTTTTTGAAAAATATCTTAATGCTGTTCCGTTGATGCCCATGTCTGTAAATGTGATTGCGATGAGTATGATGGACAACACTAGATTATAAACTCCAAATAGGTCCGGTAGAAGTAGTCTAGCGATCAGTATGGTAAATATTAATCCCCCTAATTTTCCAATGAATACAGAAATTAGATTATAAACTGAATTCTTAAACACTAATCTGTTGATGATTCCCCTCTTCATTTTACTCATCCTTATTTTACAAATTTTTCAATTATTGCCGCGAAAGCTGGCCTTGTGACGAATACTCCAATTGTTACCCCTGCGATTGTTGTTAAGGCGAACCCTTTGATTAGTCCTGCTCCTGCAAACATTAGAGGGAACATTGCGACTACAGTTGTTACGTAAGCACTGAATATTATGAAGAAAGCCCTCTTTATTTTTTCTTTCCAATTGAGACTGAATTGTCTTTTCTTTAATACCTCATCTGTAATAACTATCTGATCGTCAATACCTGTACCCACTGCCGCGATTATTCCTGCAATTGCTGCTAAGTCTAGGTTCCACCTTGCTAGTGCTGCGAATCCAAGAATTATTACTACTTCAGATATACTTGTGATAACCATTGGAATTACTACTTTGAATCTTCTGTATCTTATGTAAACAACAATTCCTACGACTAATATTGCGAGTATCCCTGCAGTGAATGCGTTTTTAATGAATTCTTTTCCCATTGCTGGACTTATTGTGTCCATTTTTACAATCTCTAATTTCATAGGCAATGAACCAGTGATTAGGATTGTTTGTAGGTTGTTCATGTTTGCAATTGCATCTAAGTATGCTAGATCTTCCGTTGTTCCATAACCTGGACCAGAAATTGAGATTTGTGTCGCTTCTTGACCTTGTAAGTCTGATGAAATTAATAAGGTGTCGACTAATTTACCGTCTAGGTATAGATCTAATGGTTTGTTTAGGTAGTTTCCATTTGTTGATTGGTTAACTTGTAATTTGCTGGTTATTTCCGCGTGTTTTTTAGCAGCGTCTGAAGATAGTGATATTGAGAATCTAAAGTTACATGCTGCTTGTTCTGGTCCTACTGTTGAACAGGACTCTACAACTGCACAGGATCCATCATCCCTACATACGTAAGGTATGTCTCTCTTTCCACCTTCGAATACAACCTCTTCTCCAATCTTTGCTTCGAAGACACCTTGCTTTGAGATTAAGTCTCTCACTTCTTCTCTCGTTGCACCTGCGATTTCTATTAGTATGAAGTTCTTTCCTTCTAGATCTTTTGCTGGTCTGATCTTTATGTCTGCAAGACCGTAAACATTTAGACGTTTGTTCATAACATCAATGATATTGTTAATGTCTGTTAGTGAGATTTCTTCATCTGATTGGGGTTCTAAAAGAACTCTTGTCCCTCCTTGGAGCTCAAGTCCTTTTTCTATGTTCGATGTTTTTGCTGCTTGAACAGATATCCCTGGGTCGCCAGTGCTGAGGAATGCATATTCAGCTTTGTCTGTGAGAATTATCACTTTGTTTTTAGGGATTACTTTTGATTTTATCTTATTAAAGCTTTCAGGGGTTTCTACTTGTTCATTGTTGATTGAGATTAATTGGGTGTTAGGTTTTATGTTTAGGAAGTCTTCTACTGCGATAATTGTTAGGTTGCTGTCTAAGGAGAATCCTATTGAGGTTGTGACTTCATAATTTATTTCTCCTTCTGTGGTGTCGATGGTGATTTCTTTTGGATCAGGAAGTAGTTTGTCTACTACTATTTTGAAATCTGTTAAGTCGTTTATTTTTTCTCCGTTTATTTCAACTATTTTTTCTCCTGCTAGCATTCCTGCCTCTAATGCAGGGGAATCTGAATCAATTTGTTTTATTTCAACACCCTTTGCTAGAGGTGAAGGGTCTATCATTAATAGAGAGATGAATAGGAAGAAGACTAGTATCCAAACCCTGATTCCGAATAGTTTTGCCATTATTGGCCACCTTCCTTCTTAGCATATAATGCTAGCATTGGGGCGTTAAGTAGGTATGTTAGAACTACGTCAACTATTAGTCCGATTATGATTATTGCAAACATTTGTTTTAGGATTAGGGATGTTGAGACTAGGTATGCTGCGCCTAATGCTGCGATTGTTGTAACTGTCATAGTTAGTCCTGTTTTCATTGAGCTAAGGACACCTTCCCAAATTGTTCCTTCTCTTTTCTTAAGGATTCTAGTTGTTAATAGTACGTCTGTGTCAATTGAATAACCAACTAATAGAAGTAGTGCTGCTATACCTGCTGAAGAAAGTCTCATGTTAAGTAGATTAAGGATTGTTAGTGTAATCATTAAGTCTCCAAGTGCAACAACCACAACTGCTAAAGAAGGTATTAGTTTTCTAAATGCAATAAAGACCGCAATTGACATAAAAATTAGTGCAAAAAGCAATGCTTTGATCATTTGCGTGTAGAATGAGTCTCCTAATGAAGAGCCAACAACTTCGATAGAAAGATTTTCTTCAGTTAGTTCTATCCCTGTTGCTTCTGTGATTCTTAATCTGATTGCATCTTCGTTGATTTCTGGAGTTTCTATTACAACTCCGATTTCCTTGGATGTTCCAAACTCTGAAAGCTTTCTAATTGAGATTTCTGAGAAGTCTTTTTTTAGTGATTCTTCAAGTTTAATTTCGTCAATTGTTTGTTCTGTGTAAAGTGTTAGAGTTGTTCCTCCGCTTAGAGAAACGTCTTTGTTGATTAGTTCGCCTGTTTGTGAATAAGCGCTTATTAGGAATATTAGGGAACCTATGATTAGAATGAGCGGGAGAATCATCATCTTTTTCTGATTCTTCTCAAATAGGTCTTTTAGCTTCTGACTCATGGCGTGAAATTGCATAGTTTGTATTAAAAACCTTTTTATTGTGGTTTTCATCAATACTTTTAAATACTTTAAAAGGGCGTTTAAGAATAAGCGGGCATTTGTGTCTATTTGGTGAAAAGAGGGATAAATTGGCTGAATTAAGTAGGGTTTTGAGTTTTGTAGGGATATTGGCTTTATGTTTTGGGTTGGTTTTGGCTGCTGAGACAACCGAGCCAAGTTCTATTGAAGTTATTTTTAGTGGCAATGATAGCAATGCAACTCCTTCTTACTTAATTGGTGATGAGATAATTTTCGATTTGGAGATTAATTTAACTGGACCTATATTAACTAACACTAATTTGGTTGGTTCTGTTGCTGACTTTGAGGTTTATAGGGCGTTGGTTGATGTGTTAGATCATCAAAGTATTTATTACGATACCGATACTGGTGCGAGAGAATTAACAAACCCAACAGCGCAAGCTGATTTTGCATTTAATGATGCAGGTTCACAGGTAATTTATGTTAGGGTTGATGGCAATTCTGATACGTTTAGTAGTCTGGATTTAGATGTTTCTGGTTCAGGAGTTCCCTCTCCTAAGATGCCTTATTTAGACTTTGGTGCTGATGGGAGTGTTGAATGGCAATTCTTTGGAGATTTAATTGGTTATGCAAGTGACTTTATTTTACCTGACACTTTAACCGAAAATGATGATGGTGAGATAATAATCACAGATGATAACTCTAATTATTGGTGTGAAAAGATTAATTTACCCTATGCAAGGGATGTACAAGTTTATGCTAAATTGGAAGAGCTTGATCCTGGGGAGAATATCACAGCAACGATAATACAATTGTCTAATCCTAGTTGTGTCACTGATTGTGATGGTTATGGCGGGCAGTATGTTTGTGATTTAGAGCCTGAAGGTGCTGGTGCACAGTATTATGGTTGCGATGTTAATATGGGGTATGCTATTGAAGGAGAGTTTTTGGTTTGTATTTACAATAATGTGGCTGGCAGCGGCAGTACACAGCATGCTAAATTAAGGATTGAAGGGAACAATCCCAATTCTGCTTATACTTGCAGTGTTACGGGAGATACTTATTCTTGTGATTCAGATGGTTCTGACGATTTCTTGATTAAGGTTAAGATAGGAGAATACACTGAAGTTTTGAATGGACAAGCTAACTTTATGGCAGGCCTAGTCAATAGTTATGAGGCTTTTATTGATGTGTTGAATGCTGAGATTGAAGATTGTTTGGAGTTGACCAATGGTAAGTGCGCCATTCCCTTAAAAGTTGGAAGTTTGTCCGGGGGCGTTTTGTCTTTGGAGAATTTGTATATGGAGTATCAAACAGGGAGTGGTTTGAAGTCAACAGATCAGTTTTACATGGGAATGAATTCTGAGGTTGGGAGGATAACAGAGATAGATACTATTGATTTGGTTGCTTTGAATGGGACTGAAACTTTGGAGATGAGTACTTTTGGATTGTTATTGTTTACTCCTTTTGTTAATGAGTCTGGCGAGTATGAGCTTAACTTTAGTTTGGATCCTGGACCATCCGCTAGTTTGGATATTGAGATCAATAGTAATGCCTCTGGAGGGTTTAATGAGAGCAGTGTTGAAGGGCTGATAAGAGAGTATATTGGTTTCTTAAATTTGCAACAGACAAGTTATGGAGACGTTTTAGATTCGTTTGGTTTGAGTGATGAAGTTGCGTCTACTTTAGTTAGCCTGAATGGTTATTTGACTACATTTAATTCGTTGAATACTTCTAATCAAACTGAAGTTGATGACTTTAATGATGGGTTGGATGATAATCTTGATTTGTTGATGAATGATTTGCCTAGAGTGATAAATGTTCTTTCTGAGTTGGAAGAAGTTGTGATTGTTGAACCTAATGATGTAACTTTGGATATGGTTTCTACTGAAGATGAAAAGGAGAATGCTTACTATATTCAAGAAGACTTTACGGTTAATGTAGTTGTTAAGTATGTTCAGGTTGAATTGTTTGATGGTTCTAAGATTGAGGGTACGACAGTTAGCAAGAGTATTGGGGGGCAAGGAAGTGATTATTATGTTTATGAAATAATTCCGACTTCAATTGTTTTGGATCCTAAGAACGAAGTTACCCTTGATGGATTTGATTTGTATAAGGAGGGAGTTAATGCACTCTATAGGAAGGATGTTCCTTCTGTTAGTGGCCTTAGTTATTCTTATTTTGTAAATAGTGATATTTCTGCAGGGTTTAGTGAGTTGAAAACAATTCTGATCCCTAAGAGTGGAATTGCACCTAGGGGATATGAGTCTGTTCCTGTTTGTGGAGATAATAAATGCGCAGTTTTAGAAGTTGATGGTGAGAAGATTTATTTAGAAGATGCTGTTTCCTGCCCTGAAGATTGTGCAAAAAAGGCTAATTGGTCCGGTATATTAATAATCTTCTTTATTGGAATATTGATTATTATTGCAGTAACTGTTTACTTTAAATTCTTTAAGGGTGGTGCTGGATCTAAGGGGGAGACTAGGAAGTCTGTTCAGTTTGCTAGTCCTAATGATGAAGCTGAGTTAAGGAAGTATATTGCTAAATCGCTTTCAAGTGGAATTAGTCGCGATAAAATAATGAAAAACCTTTTAGAAAGAGGGTGGAAAAAGGAGCAGGTGGAATATGCGTTTAAGCCAAAAGGTTCTGGTATGTAGTTTATTTTTAGTTTTCTTTTCTTTTAGTGTACTCGCCGCGTGTACTGAAAGTGATTCAAGGCAGTGTGGAGAATATGACAAAGGTGAATGCAGTTATGGAACTCAATATTGTGAGAATGGCCGATGGGGCTTTTGTTTAGGCCAGACTTTGCCCGTTGATGAAGTTTGTAATGATGCTAAGGATAATGACTGCGATGGTTATGTTGATGAGGGCTGCGAGTGTAGTTATGGTGAGAATAGGACCTGTGGCCCATTAAATGAGACTGGAATTTGTTCTTTTGGAATTGAGTTTTGTAATGAGTATGGGGAATGGACTGGTGATTGTGAGAATTCTACGTTACCAAGTATTGAGAAATGTGGAATTGGTAGTGGGAATGGTTTGGATGATAATTGCAATGGTGAAGTTGATGAGGGTTGTGGTGTTGCTCCAAGCGGGGTTCCTGTGACATGTACAAATAGATTGAAGGATGCAGGTGAGGAAGGGTTTGATTGTGGCGGTCCTTGTGATCCTTGTAATGTTTGCGACGATGGAATATTAGAAAGGGATGAACAGAAAGTTAATGTTGATTTAGGTAATGGTTTGATTAGTGATTGTGGCGGTTTGAATTGTCCCTCATGTCCAACTTGTAATGACCATGTTAAAAATCAAGGTGAAGAAGATGTTGATTGTGGCGGACCATGTAGTGTTTCTTGTTTTGACCCACAGAATGAGGATGTTGACGGCGATGGATTAACTTTAGCTATGGAATTGCAAAAAGGAACAGATCCAAATAGTTTGGATACAGATTTTGATGGGATAAATGATGCAGTAGATCCTTACCCTCTATGTCCTAATAATTTTTGTGATGGGTTAAGAGGTGAGACATCTGAAAATTGTCCTGAAGATTGTGGTGGCAGGAGTAATACTGGGTTGATTGTGTTATTGATAATTGTTGTAGTTATAGTTGCGATTGCTTTGTTCTTCTATTTCCAGTTTAAGTCTTCTGCAAAGAAGCTTGGGGATGGGGCTGGAAAAGCCTGGAAAGGCTTTGGTCCCACAGACGTGGATTCTAAGGAGGCTCCTAAGAAACAGAGTTATTCAAGATCAAGGGTTTATGCTAGACCTACATCTGGTAAGAGAAAGGGTAAGCAACACGAAACGGACACTGAAAAAATGTTAAGAGAATCCGTTGATGCTATTCGTAAGAAGTAGTTCAAGGAAAGTTATAAATAAACTTTGGTTTAATTTAATAAAATGGCGAGATTAGCAATCGATTTACCGTGGATTGCGAGGTATGTTAACGTAGGTATCGTTGTATTTTTAGTTTTATTTTGGTATCTGGGCGTTAATGTTTCACTTGGCTATCATCTTGGAACTGCGATATTTTTAGTTTTGTTTTTGATTAACGTTTATTATAGGCACATACAAAGAAGACATACCTTATTGAGAAACTTCGGTATAATTGCACAAGCTCGTTATATGATTGAGAGTTTGGGTCCTGAGTTAAGACAGTATTTGTATGCAAGTGATATTGAAGAAAAACCGTTTAGCAGGGTCGAAAGGGCTGAAGTTTATAGGAAGGCTAAAAATATTGATTCTTCTGAAGCTTTTGGTTCTTTGTTAAACTTTGATGATGAAGAAATTAAATTGAGACACTCATTATATCCTGTTGATCAGAAAGATTTGAAGAAATATTCTTTAACTTTTGGTGAGGAAAGGGGAATTAAAAATAAATATACTATTAATAAACCGTTTATAGTTAGTGCTATGTCTTTTGGTGCACTTGGCATGAATGCCGTAAGATCCATTGCGCGGGGGGCTAAGGCTGGAGGAATACCAATGAATACAGGTGAAGGAGGTTATCCTAAGTATCATTTGATGGAGAAATGCGATTTGATCTTTCAGATGGGGACTGCTAAGTTTGGTGTTAGGAATCCCGATGGTTCTCTGAATTGTGATAAATTAAGAAATCTTGCAAGCAAACCTGAGATTAAAATGATCGAAATAAAGTTTTCACAGGGGGCTAAACCGGGGAAAGGGGGTTTGTTGCCTAAAGAAAAAATAACTGAAGAAATTTCTGAATTAAGAAACGTTCCGATGGGGCAAGATGTTATTTCTCCCCCACACCATATTGAGTGTACAACTCCAAAGAACACTGTTGAATTTATTAAAAGAGTTCAGGATTATTCTAAGTTGCCTGTTGGAATAAAGATGTGTGTTGGTTCTGAATTGGAGTTTAGAACATTGGTTAAAGAAATGAAGAAGCAAAAGGTATATCCTGATTACATTTCAATTGATGGTGCTGAAGGTGGGACTGGCGCTGCGCCAAAAAGTTTTATGGATAATGTAGGGGTTCCTTTGTTTAGAGCCTTACCACTTGTACAAAGAATTCTGGTTGAAGAGAAAGTTAGAAATAGGTTGAAGTTACTTTGTGCTGGGAAATTGATTAGTCCTGGTAAGCAACTAACAGCTATGGCACTTGGTGCCGATGCTGTTTATACTGCAAGAGGTTTTATGTTGGCTTTAGGGTGTATACAGGCATTGCAATGTAATAAGAATACTTGCCCTGTAGGGATTACTTCTCACAATCCAAGATTCCAAAAAGGGCTGATCATATCTGATAAGTCTAAGAAAGTTACTAATTACATCATGAATTTGGAACATGATTTTTATGAGTTATTGGCTTCTACTGGTTGTAAATCTGTTAAGGAGTTGACTGCAGATAAAGCGTATATCCCTAGAAATGCTGTTTGTGTTGAGAAATGAGATTGTTTTCATGGTTGCGGAAGAATTTGTTAGATGGTGATTCTTTGTATGTTAATGGTTTTGTGTGAATGGTATGCATGTTGTACCTGTTTCCAAAAACAACATCTAACAGTATTCTGTCTCCTATCATGATTAGTTTTTTTGGATTACATTTAAAATAATTTTTTACTAATGAGAAGCCCCATGGTTTTTTGACATTGTTCTTTAGTAATGGGACGTTAATTGATTTTTTTAATTTTTTTAGTTCTTCTTTGTTTGAGAAGTTGATTCCGTTAGATAGTATGACTACGTTTTTCCCAAAGACTTTCTTGAATTCTTTAAATTTCTTACTTATTTTGGGGTGCAGATTTGTTTTATGAGGTATTGTTAAGGTGTTGTCTTTATCGAAGATTACTCCATTGAATCCTTGTTGTTTTAGTTTTCTTGGGTCGAGGTCATTAATACTCTTTATTGATCTGTTAGGAACTATTAGTGATGGACAAAAGAGTCTTAGGTAGGTGTAGTAAATTACAGCTCCGAGGTTTAATTCTAGGCTCATATAATTTGGGTATTGGTGAAGATTAAAAAGATTATGTAAATCGAAAGATTGATATATCTTTGTGGTAGGGGTGATTTATGATTGTGGGTGTTGTTTTGTTGACTGCCTTATTGGAGGTTTTTACGATTTTTAGCAGGTTGGTTTTTGGTACGGAAAAAGATAAACTAAAGAAAAATAAGATTTTTAAGTTTCACTTGCATCATAGTTATCTAGGTATAGCCTTCATTCTGTTTGCTAATTATTTCTTGTATAATGAGTTTATTTTGATTGTTGGCTGGGCCATGCTGTTATCTGACGCGATACATCATTTTATTGTGTTGCCTATCTTGGTTGGGAGAACTGAGTTTCCTTAGAATTTGATATGCGCCGGTCGGGATTCGAACCCGAATCAAGAGCTTGGAAGGCTCCTATGCTAGCCATTACACTACCAGCGCATGAGATTGATTTTATGTTTTCTCTTTAAAAAACTTACAGTTAGAGCGGATCCGACAGGATTCGAACCTGCGACCTTTTCCTTAGGAGGGAAACGCTCTATCCAAACTGAGCTACGGACCCATGGTCTCTTTTGAGAGAAGGTGTTTTAAAAGTCTTATTGTGGGGGCGTGGATTCAAGAACGTACTTTATGATTGCTAAAGCGGTGTTTTTTGGGTTGTGTCTAAGAATCTCTTTTTCAAGGATTAGGTTTTCTTCTATTACCTTCAGGTTTAATTTTTCTTTGTTATAGGTTACTATCTCTGATTTTTCTTTTTTGTATTCTTTTAATAGTTCTTCTGATGGTGTTTTTTTGTTGACAATTACACAGTCTACTTTTTTGTATTTTAGATATTTGTTTAATATACCTATGAAGTCTTCTGTTTTGAAGTTGTCTGTTTCTCCTGTTTTGGTCATTAAGTTTGAGATGTAAACTATCTTTGCATTTGAGTCTCTTATTGCTTCTGGTATGTTTTTTACTAGGAGAATAGGGGTTATGCTTGTGTATAAATCTCCTGCGGAGATTATGATGTGTGTTGCTCTTTTGATTACTTCAATTGTTGGGGGGTAGGCTGTCGCTTCTGGTTCTAAATGTACTTTTGTTATTCGTCCATGTTCGTTGTTGTTTAAGGTGTCAATTTTAGACTCTCCTTTAAGAGACATTCCGCTTTCGTATTCCGCGATTAGTTTTACTTTGTTTAGCGATGCCGGTAGGACTAGACTTTCATTTGTTTTGAAGATGTTATTCATTTCTTTTATTGCGCCTTCATCTGAACCAGTGATTTTTGCTAATGCGGTGTAGATTAGGTTACCTAGGGAGTGGTCTTTTACTGTCGGACTGTCTTTGAATCTGAAATTAAGAAGTTCTACCATCCTTTCTGGGGATTCTGATAGGGCTGCGATGTGTCTTCTTAGATCTCCTGGTGGGAGGATCCCAAATTCGCTTCTTAGAACGCCGCTTGAACCTCCGTCATCTGCTATTGTGAAAATGGAGGTTATTGTGGCTAGACTTGAGAATTTTTTTAATCCTCTCAGTATTGAAAAGCATCCACTGCCTCCTCCGAGGACTACGAGATTGTAGGGTTTGTCCATTTTATGCCTTGACTTCTAGCTTTCCCTTTCTTTTATTGAGGGTTTTTAGAATGTCTCTTCCTTGGACACTCTTCTTATTTATCTTAATTTCGCCTTTTTTGGATGTTATTGCAGAAGCGATAAATTTGCCATTTGCGTAGATGTCTATGGTTTTTCCAGGTTCTGCGTAAAAGACTAGGTTCTTTTTGTCTTCTTTTAGAGAATATTTAATATTGTTTTTTTCTATTTTTAATTCTCTAACGTCGATTCCAATTCCTAGTTCTTTCTCACATTTTTCAATGTTCTTTCCAGCGTTACCGATTACTTTTGCGATTCTATCTTCTGGTATGTAAACAACTGCTCTTGAGCTGCTTACTACTTCTGCCTTTACGGATGGGGCGTATTTTGAGAAGTACTTCACAATCTCATTTTCAGCAAGTTTCATTGCACCTGATTTCTTTGTTTCAGATGAAATGGGGATAACTACTGTTTGTTCCCCGTAGCTGTAGATTTCATAGTCTAGTTTGTTTGTTTTGTAGTCACGTACTTCAATAACAGGTCTTGCTAGATCTGATTCTGTCATTCCGCTTGGAACTTTTACCATCATTTTCAATGTTAGAACTTTTTCTATTTTACCTGCTTCCATGAAGATAATTGTATCTACAACGTTTGGGATAACTCCTGTGTCAAGACGTGCAATGAATCTCTGGATTGCATCAATTGCTTGTGCTGCGTGTAGAACTCCGATCATGTTTGATCCTGCTAGACGTAGGTCTGTGTACAGGGTGAAGTCCGGTGTGGATCTCATCTCATCAAATAAGATGTTATCGGGTCTTGAAAGGAATAAGATGTCATGTATCTCTCCCTCTCCCGTGAAGTTCTTAGAGTATTGTGTGACTGATTCAGGTAGTTGTAGGTCTCTTGGAGATTCCACTGTTTTTACTACCCTGTTGTCTTTTACGTACCATTCAGCGATAGCTTGGGCAAGGGTTGTTTTACCAGAACCCGTCTCTCCACAGATAATGATCCCTCTTGCTTTGTGTTCAATTCTTTCCTCTAAATCTTCAGGAAGTTTGTAGTCTTCTAGATCTAATTTAGTTAGAGGATGTACGATTGTAATCTCCCACCCGTTTGAAACTGGAGGTTTTACAATTACAATTCTTAGATTTTGGTATTGAACGACGGTTGTGCACTTTTTTGAGATTTCAGTGTAAGATTTTCTGTCTAACCTTGTTTTTTCAATGATTTCTTGTGCAAACTCTTGCATCTGTTCTGGAGTTATCTTAGTTTTACTTACTTTTTCTAACTTCCAGTTACCTGGAGAGCCTTTCTTAGCCATTACGTAATTGTTTTCCTTTAGGTGTAAGGACATTGTTTTATTATCAATATACTTTTCTAAAGTTAATTTCTCTTGGTATTTTACAATTTCAATGTAATCTACTTCTATGCCTAATGCTTTTCCAGATTTAGCTTGAACCAAGTCTGCAGTTATTAGTGTTGCACTATTTTGAGAAGCTAATTCTCTAATGTACGCATCTATTTCTCCAGATTTAGCATGCCTTATCTGGTGTTCGGAAGGTCTTTCTCCTGCGAAACTAAGTGTTACTTTGTTTTTCTTACAAAGTTCTCTAATTTCTTGTATCTCTTCAAGGCCGATTAGACCTATTTCTTTTCCTCTATTTGCTTGATTTTCAAGTTCTGCGATTACTGCATGAGGGATTATAATTTCTCCTTCTGTAATCTTTTTCTCTTTAATCTGAGTAGTAGGAATTTTTTCAATTATCGCAGATGTATCTACGACATATCTTTTCATTATTTTTTTCATTTTTTCATCTCCGAAACCCTTTTAAAATGGGTTTCACTATTCCATATAGTGCTAGATAACTAGTAGAATAAGCGATATTAGTTGTCTAGTGCAATGGTTTTTAATACTTTCTAAAGAATACTAAGAAGGCGGTATGGCCAAGAATTTGGTGTTTTGGACGACATATTCGGTCTTTTATAGTCCATTCCCTCTCTATTGTTTCTAGTACTTTTTCGAGAATTAAATTATGTTTTTTTGATACCTGAATAAGGTTTTGGACTTGAGTGATATTTGGGAGATAACAAGCTAGGTATGCTCCTGAGTTAAGTGATTTAGTTGCGTGAGTCAGAATGTCTTCTGGATTGGGTAGATCTAGAGTTATTAAGTCTAGGTTGTTTTCGTCTATTCCTCCGGAGACGTCTTTGTTTTTTATTTTTACTTTAGGTGCTAGTTTTTTTAGGTTGCTTTTTGCTAGTTTGAAGTGTTCTACGTTTTTTTCATATGTTGTTATGTTGTTTGTGATGTTTGCTAAGTATGCTGCTAGGAACCCTGAGCCTGCTCCGGCGTCTACGATTTTACTTTTAGAGTTAATTCCCGTTTGAGCGATTATTGTTCCTGCGTCTTTTGCATTGATTGTTGCTGGTCCTGGGCGTAGTTCATTAAGTTGGTCCTGGAATTTTGCTTCGAATTTAATTAGTTCTTTTTTGATATTGCTTTTTATTTTGTTAGATATGCTTCTGATATCTGACTCTTTTATGATTCCATCTTCCGTGTGGAGGTCTCCCGATTTCCAAAGGAACCTCTTTCCTTTTGAGTTTGTTAGTACTTTCATCTTTTTATGAATTCTAGGATCTTTTTATTTGCTTGTTTCCTATATTTGTCTAATATGAATACGTGATAGGACTCGGGAATTGTTACTAGTTCTTTCTTTTTTGATTTAACGTTGTCTATTATGTATTCTCCGCTTTCTTCGCTGGTTATTCTATCATTTTCTGTTTGCATGACTAGGATTGGACATTTTATGTTTTTTACTGCCCTTTTTGATAAGCCTACTATTTTTAGAACGTGATTTAAGGATTTTAGGGGAATTATTTTGTAGCAGACCCTTCTTTTGTCTATCTCTGTCATGTCTCTTTTGTATACTTTTTTCTGGAAAAGTTTTATTCTTTTCATTATTGGGAAAATAATATATCTTTTTATCTTTTCTTTACGAAAGCGGATTGGTGTTCCAAGAGTTATTATGCCTTTGATCTTTTTTGTTTTGTTTGCTGATATAATTGCAAGATTTCCACCGAATGAATTTCCAACGAGATAAATTTCCTTGTATTCTTTGTCGAGGGTTTTAATATTTTCATCTATAGCCTCAATCCATTGGAAATATTTTGTTACTGCGAGTCTTTCTGGAGAGGTTCCGTGACCTGGAAGAAGTGGTGCGTGGACCGAGATGTTGTTTTTAGCTAATAAGTTTCCAAGTTCTCTAAATTCTTTTGGACTACTTGAAAAACCATGTATTAGTAATGCAACTTTATTGCCTTTCTTTTTACTGAATGGTTCTGCACCCTTTATTGTTTTTATTGGGCCTTTTACTCTTCTTTTAATTAAGAAGAAGTTAAACTCATTATATATTCCGAGTAGTGCGAAGAATCCAATAATATATCCTATCATTTTTTAATAATGTGGGAGCAAGGATTCGAACCTTAGTAGGCACTAAGCCAATGGCTCTTGAGGCCATCCCGTTTGACCGCTCCGGCACTCCCACGTGTTATTTAATTCTAAAACTTTCTTTCTTAAGTCTTGTGATTTAATCTTTTATGGTTCAATTCTTTAATCAAAAGATTTATAAATAATTTTGTAGTTACTTGAACTATGGTTGCAAAAGAGGGTGATTTTGCCAGTTATAGGTTGATTAGCCTTTTGGGCTTATTTGTGATTCTAAGTGCTATGACAGTGTCAGCACAAGTTACAAT
>CAYFJW010000005.1:0-56750 GCA_964343875.1 Candidatus Woesearchaeota archaeon | reverse complement strand
GGAAGGCCCCCTGAAAACGTACTAAGTTTGTTCTAAAAACTACGCCGCGACCAGGCAAACTACCCTGTGGGTCGAAATCCACGCCACTTTTACCCCCCATTTTACAATTATTTTAAGTGGAAATTGCTTTTTAACCTTCAAACCCTCTAGGAGTCTAAAATGAGACAGATTTTAGAAATCTATCCTGGAAGGGAGAAAGTATGGAAAAAGGAGGTTATAAGGCTCAATAAAAGCCCTATCAGCAAGAAAAATCTAGAGTTGATTCTATCTTGGCACGATCATTTATTTGCCACAGGAACTGGTCCTATTCGTGTAGCGAAGCTAAGCTCACAAATAAGAAGAATTGCTGTTTGGGTTCAAAAAGATCTAAATATATTGAATAAAAAAGATATAGAATCATTACTTGGGAAGATAAATAGGTCTGAAAAGTGGACTGAAGCTACAAAAGCCGATTATAGAAGATGTATCAAACAGTTCTATCAATGGTTTAAGGAAGAGGATCCTCGCATTCTAGAGGGAGATATTGAAATTATTAAGTTGTATAATTATATTGAAAAACAAATCAAAATAAACTACAAAGAAAGATCCTATGATTATAGTGAAGTTATCAATGACGAAGATATTCAACAAGTCTTAGATGTAGGTTGCTCAAACATAAAAGAAAAAACATTCTTAGCAGTTTTACATGAGAGTGGATTAAGAGCAGGAGAAATGCTTAATCTTCAAATAAGAGACATAGAATTTAAAGAAAGTAATGTTGTTTTGAAAGTAGATGGTAAAACTGGAATAAGAAGAGTTCCCCTTGTTTTCAGTATGGGTTATATTTCTAGGTGGCTTGATGAACATCCAGACAAAAATAACCGAGAATCCTATCTTTGGTTGGGGAATAATCAAAAATTCAAAAATCAACCAATTAGGCATGTAGGTGCTCAAAAATTAATCAATAGATGTTTCATAAAGGCAAACCTTCAGAAAAAACATAATCTACATTGGTTTAGACATTCAAGAGCTACAATTAATGCTTCATTTATGACAGAAGTCATTCTCTGTAAGTTCTTTGGGTGGGTTCTTGGAAGTAAACAAGTTAGAAGATATGTCCACAGTAATGTTCAACAAGTAGAAGATTCTATTCTAAAAGTTCATGGTCTTCAAAAAAACGAAGAAAAAGACGAAAGAGTAAAACAATGTTTTTGTGGTATGGTCAATGGTTTAGATTCAAGATACTGTCACAGGTGTGGAAAACCTCTAAATGTAAATATTCTTCTAGAAGATGAGAATAAAAAGAAACTGGCAGTTGATGAGGCTTTTGAGTTTTTTGAAATGATGTCTAATAATCCAGAGATCATGGAACGGTTTAGGAAGTTTAACGATTCAATAAAACAGGGAACCAATTAAAACCTAGTATTGTTCATAAATTCTTCAACTTTGAGAGTTATTTCATCGGAAGTAAGATGTTCAAATTCTAATACAAAGAAACTACTTGAAATATTACTCATATTAGCATATACTTCACTCCCAGTAACATAATTAAAGCCCCATCTTTGATTATCAAACATAGAAAATCTATCAAATGAGCCTAGTTCATGAATATCTAACAAGCTTCTAGTATACACTTGTTGCTCATCATGAATTGTTGAAGATGGCAACGAATTCAAAATTCCTTGTTCAATTGCATCATCTCCTTCAGTTTCATTAGCCACAATTTCATAAGTAATAAATAATTTAGGTCTATGGGCGGCATTGCTATACTCTGAACTTCTTATTTTTGTGTAAGTTGTATCTGTGGTTGGGCAAGTAGGTATTGTTCCAGTTTCACTATTTCTCAGACCAACACTAAAGATTTCGTCACCAGACAAGGCTGCCTCAATGTCCTTAAATCCTTCTTCATTTAAACTAATGTTATAATTTGCAACAGAAGTTAAACCTTCAATTCCAGAGTAGACTCCATCACTTAAATCATCAAAGAAAGCCTGTGTAATCAAAGGCACATCCATACCATGCTGACTTAGTGCTGTCGTGTTCAAATCATCAATATCATCATCCACATCACTAAATACAAAAAACAAAGTTGCATTAAAAATTCTAAGAGTGCTTACATCAATAGAATCGCTCGAAAGATTCCAATCCATATATGCACGAGATGTTTTTATTGAACTATTATCACAACCCCCAATTCCTACATTGATTGTATTTGCATTTGTGATCTTCCCATACATTTTTTCAGGAGTTCCAGTAGTATCATCTACTTCAAGCAATGCAGTACCGTCTTCTATAATCTTTTGCCAAGGAACTTCGGTCGTAGGGTCTATAATTAAAGGAAATTGTGTGTTTTTATTATAATCTACCTGAATAGCAATAATATCATCTCTAACTCCAAAAGAATCCCGCTTTTGCACTTAGTCTTTCAATTTTACCTTCTCCGTAAAGGTCCATGAGAATTCTATAAAGGGCATGCCAGTTGATACTTTTTCCAGTCTTTTCTTCCAATTTTTGAAGAATTTCATTAGTTGACATAATAATATCTTTCTGCAAGCACGCAAGAACGTTAGATGTATGTTTACTCATAAATGTTTGATACAAAGATTTATAAATAAACTAATATTCAAATGTTTGTATTAAATATTTTAAGGACAATTAGATGATGTCTAAAATAAAAAAACCAATTTACAAAAAATGGTGGTTTTATGCAATTATTCTAATTTTAGGACTAATTTATTTAGGAAATTCATTCATGAATTCGGCAGAATTTGAAATGGAACATTTAATTATTATTAATCAAATAGACTCCACTTCTTATAAAATTAACAACATTGAAACAAAATATTCAAAAAATGGACTTGTTTACTACTATGACTTTTCTGAACCAGATCTAAAAAATTATCTTAAATTATTAAAATTACAGGAAGAAAATTATGAGGCCTACCTTGAATTTGTTGTAGATAATGAAAAACAATTCAAAAAGAAAGGAAAAAGTAATTTAGCGATTTCTGAGTTAATTAAAGAAATTCGCTTGACAATAGAAAATTTACAGGGTACTCAATTAAAAGTCGCCTCTGTTCAAAATATTGAAGAGCTCTTTAATTTTTAAAAATGGTAATAAACAAAATCAAATTAACATTAATTCTTTTGAACCTAGCAACACTTTTACTTTTGGGATGTACAGCATCAGAAAAAGAGAGCATCACTGGAAACGCAATACAAGGAATCCAAGAAAAGGGGCTAGTCCAAAAAGAAGTAACAGACAAAAAACCAGCGGGAAAATCCGTTGAGAGTAACCTACAATTGGAAATAGATAAAAGCCTAAATTATATAGAAGAACAATCAGAAGGTTTATTCAATAATCTCGAAGAAAATCCAAACTACTGGGAAAAGCACTGTTATGCCTATAAGGAATTAGATTTAGAAATTACAGATTTAGATCGTGAGATTGATGAAATTAAAGATAGCAAACACCCTAGACTTATACTAGACATAAAGAAAGCCAAATTAGATCTAAAATTTGATAGGCCATGTAAGGAGTTTGAAAATACTGATACTCCTAACAATGAAGCAAGAAAACCGCAAGAAAAGGAGATTAATTACAAATTTACAGAATATAATGATTATGCAAACTACATTAAAGAGGATTTAGAAAGCAAAATTGGATTAAATTTAATCCACGGTCATGCATATGGTGGAAATGAAGGAATAGAAAATTTAAGAGAAGGCAAGAAAGTTTATTTTATTGTTTTTGAACATGGAGAATGGGACTCTACAAGATACTGGGCAGTAGAAGTAAATGCAGAAACAGGGAGATTATTAAAGTTCTTAGAAGTAACTAAAGGAACTAATGAAATCAATAGGGATAAATTGTGGTGGATAAATTAATTAAACTAAGGATTCCTTACGTTCACTTATGACTTCTGCACTATGTTTAACGTCACCATTTTCAACATCAAATAAACGTTTTCTTAATTGCTCTACTACAGCAATTTTTTCCCTTCTTGCTTGTTGCTCAGGTAATAAGCCCAATAGCTTCAATTGTTTATTAATTTCTTTTTGAAGGGTCAATACATAGGTATAAACCTTAGATATTTTTTCTCCGGGTGCAGAATATGCATCATATTTGTAATTTTTTTCCTTTCCGTCTTTTTTAGAGGTCACATTATCTAACTTGTACTCTATTGAATCTGCAATTGGCTCCGTATTAATCAAAAAAAATTTTATTCTTGAGATAAGAGTAATATTCAATGCAACTTCATTGATTATAATTTTAGAAGCATATGTTATAGGGAGACCATTTTTTTCAATATCACTAATTAAACCATTATAGATTTCTTCATATATTTCTTTTTCAAACTCGGTTCGATTATTATAGAACTCCTTTTGCTCTTCTTTTGTCCGATAATCACTAATAAAAAATAAACTAAATTCTGGATTGAATATTTTTGATAACTTATCCATCAATAAGGAATTAACTTCTAGAATTTATATTTCTTTTGTAAAACGTTTACCTATTTTGTAACTTTTTCTGAGTTTCATACAAATTAAGTAAAAATGATAAATCTTCCATAGAAACAACCTTTTCTAAATTTAACTTCAAGGTGTTATGATATAATAAAATAAACTCTAAATCTTTAGCATAACCCTTGAATTTCCTTTTTAATCTATGTCTAAATACTCTCTGATGATTTTTTTTCAATGATTTGAAGTTCTGTATATTCCGCTTATCTGAGGGAGTTAGCATCCTTAATTGCCTCCTCTTCCATCCTCAAGCATTCCTCAATATCGATCCCAGCAGTATGACATTTTATTGCTTCCAATTCGTGATGCCCATGAGACCTATCAGTGATTATCCTTTTCCCTTTTAGACAATGTCCAGTTCGCTCATAAAACCTCCTTGCATATACGCTATCTTTAATTGCAATATGCATGCATCTCCAATCAAAGGGGGTACATTCATCAATCACCAAGCCTGGAATCAAAGTTATTAGTCTTTGAATAGTTTCATCTAAAAGCAGGGAAATAATTGAAAAGCCTCTAGCCACGCCCATTTCAGATATATCTGGAATAAAAACATCTGGAAAAGTAATACAAATACTTTTAGGAGAATAAATTGTTATCATTGATCGATTACTTAATATATTAAAGCCTTTCTTTTTCTTGCTTCTTCCAACATTGAATTGAATATTTTTATTCCTATATTTCTCATAGTTTCTAATTGGTCCAGTTACATTAACTTTCCCTTGCAAACTATGGAAACGAATCATCCTAAATTCCTTATCATTCAACATTGAAATTTGATCGTTGAACCCACACCACTTTAGATTGAGATTTATTTTATCTCCTCTGGATAAACAACCAAAAAGGGAGTCAGTTTTATGCAATATGCTTCTTTCACAAAGGCGAGAAGTAAGGCGGTACACCGTTTTATCTGACAAATCAAGTTTTTCAGAAATCTCCCTAACAGATAGCACTTTGTTCCAAAGAAGCCAAATTATTCTAACTTCGTTGCATAAAAGTGAGGGGTAATTCTCATATATCTGAGAATTAATTAACATCTTTCCTCTTTTCTTTTTACAAGGTCTACAAGTAAATTTGGGAGTAGTTATGCAAGTCCTCTTTTCAGACTCACAAAGACCGCAAGTCCTATATCTTCTTTGAGAGCTACTCATTACTATTCGCTCCTTTCTGGAGAGACTTCATGAATTTTCTAATCTCCTTAACCTTCTCAGGTAATTGATTTTCAAGAAGGGATTCTAATTCAATCATGTCTTCTCTCCTTCTTTAATTTAAGGAAATGTGAATCTCCTTCAATTTTCAAGGAAAATACTATTTCATCGCCTTTATTCAAACCAAGGAGTTTTGTCCATTTAATTGGAAGCGATACCCATAAGCTTTTATTGATTTTTTGTACTTTTCTAAGAAAAACCTTAGGAAATTTATTTTTAACCATACAAATAGTAACCCTAAGAGCATAATAAGCCTATTTCCACAGAATAAACCCGAAAAATGGGGGGAAGATTTATATAAAAGATTAATCTTTGAAAACGTATGGCTCTTAGAAAAAAACCTAAATTAAGCACAAAAGAAATGTCGATGATACTCAAACTTGCAAGATATGAAATATATCAAAATAAAAGAAAAGATAATATAGAAATTACTGAGGACATAGGTAGGGGGTGGGTATTTGTTGATGAACTTTATGGAGAGAAAAACTCAATATTGATTCCTAAAAAATATTTCAAAATATCTAAAAAAACTCATGAGTTAAAATTAGTTTCAGAAATTACTGAGAAGAAGCCGCCATTTTTATTCTGGAATCAAGAAGATAAAAACATTCTCAAAACTATAAAAGAAAAATCTGACCACCGCACACATGAGTTTTTTAACAAAGAATTTGTTGAAGTAGCAAGTACAAGGAATCCAAAAAGAGGTCTAATAGAAGTATTGATTAAAGATTCTAACAAAAAGATAGTAAAGAAAACTGCATACAGGATAAAACCAAAGCTAGATATATGGAAAAAACTTTACCGTATAACCCAAGATTTTGGTCCAACATTTAAAATAAATTTCTTAGAAAGTGAATACTCAAAAAAAATTATGAGTGAATCTATCAGTGAAAAAATTTACTTAAAATTCTTAAAAATATTTCCGCAAGAAAACGCCTCTCCAAAGCCTAAATTAAAGTTTTATGAAGCTATTAAAGAAAAAAGAAAAATATGCAAAATTGCATATAGAAAGCTAATCAAGGAATATACAGAGAAAAAAGCCTATGAAAGATTAGCCAGACTAAAAGACAACAATAAGTGGAGATGGAAAGAAGTTCTCCCGAATAGAGATATAGAAATTTCTAAAATGATCGTTAAGAGTTACCCTTACTTATTTACACTATTTTTAGAGAATGAAGATGAAGCTAGAGAATGTATAGCAGAGGTCATAGACGGAGCAGATAGAGATTTTATAAATTCTAGAAAAATAACAATTAACCATATACTATTTCCCATTCTTGCAAAAGATTATTTCTACAGACTTGAAGAAGCTGCATGGATTAGATACGACAGAACAATCCTAGAAGGAAAGTCTGGCTCTACACCCCATGAGTTGAGCGCCGCGACCAGGATTTGAACCTGGATGCCCAAAGGGCCCGGCTCTCAAGGCCGGTGCAATACCAAATTATGCGATCGCGGCAATAGAAATACAACCCTCAAACAACTTTTAAATCTAACTCATTATCCCTATCATGGTCAGATACAATCTATCAGCAGCTCTAATTATTTCCATCTCATCTGGGCTCTTACCTTGGACAATTAAACATCCATCTTCCTCAAATACAGCGGTTTCATCACCAAGTCTCTGCCATATCACAAGTGTCCTATCATCTGAATCCTCACAAGTCTTAACCACTTGATCCTCTAAAGCAACACCTATCTCATCAGAAGTCCTTAACAAAGTCTTATTCACTTCAGCCCCATATAAGAACACCAAAGGAATAGCAAGCTCATTAGCAGCAACCAAGGTAGGTCCAGTCAATTCATCATAAGGATCTTCAGTAATATAAACTACACTCTTACCTGCAACTGCAGCTCTAACATACTCTGCATCAATAGGAACATCCTCCAACGTCCTTGGATCATTCCTAACAGTCATTAATGTTGGAAAGTCTGCCTCATTAACAAAGAATAACATATCAAAACCAACTCCATTATCGGCAGGGTTAAACTTTATTCCATTGTACTCAAAATAAAACCTATCAACACTATTACTGCTAGCATTGTATAAAAAAAATCCAATAAAAACAAGAATTAATAAAAACACAACAGTAACTAACCCCAGTTTCTTCTCAGAACTCTTAACCTTTTCCATTGCTTCTTTTGCAGTAGCCTCTTCACTCATCAAAAACACCTGCATAAGCCATTATTATCACATCAGAAATACCATTCAAATATCCAACACTTCCCTTAACAACAAAACAACCATCATAACTAATCTCCTTCTCATCAGTCACCTCAAACCTCAAGACGAAGTCATCACAAGACTTTATTGGCTTATCCGTGCATTGTTCATCATCCTTATACTCCTCACTACAAGCCAAAGAAATTGGTCTAACTCTAACTAAATTAGAATAAAGGTTATTCATGTTAGAAGCAGAACTCTCCGAGATGTCAAAATAAAGCTTCTCAGATCCTCTAAGATCATCTAAAAATTTAGGAGGTATGTCCTCATAAAAACCTTCAACCTCCAAGGGACCATTTAATACGCCGTATTGAACACTATCTACTTCAAACAAATAACTTCCCTCATTTGCCCTAAAATAAATACCATTGTACTTAACAGCATCTTCTCCTTGGGTCAGCCCACCGATCATAACACCAAAAACACTCAGGACTAATATCCCAATAATAAAAAAAGGTAAAAACAACTTGCTCTTTTTCTGTTTCTCTTGTCGCCTCATTTTATCAACTACCCAACATGCTTATTTGAATCCTTATCCTTCTCTCCAGAGACATCAACAGAGGGCATAGGTAAGTGTGTAGGCAAGGACAAATCTTGTTCAAGCTCCAAGGCCTTTATATTACACTTATCTAGAATTCTATTGATCACAGGAATCGAAACATTCTTAGGCAATTTCTTAGTCTTACTCCATAAGGTGATGACTTTCTTAGCCTCATCCTTAGGAAGCATATAATTAACAGAACCATTCATCTTTACTTCTGCAATATCCGGATTATATTTAACAGAAAAATCAAACTCCAAAGTCAAAACTAATTGACTTTTATCAGCCAGGGGAAAGGCCTCATCCTTAACATCAGAAAAGTCCAAATCATAAGCAACCTTCATCCCTTTAACCAAAGGTTTCTTCCTCTCAATACTTAATTTCTTAAAGTTAAAGCCAATAATCATTTGCCCCTCCAATACGTCTAATTCTGAGACCAAGGAGAAATATCCGTTTATATATCTTACTATAAGGGATTTAAAAAAAGAAAAGTTGTGTGGCTTTTAGCCACACTAGAGATTATTTCTAAGCCATAACCTCGCTACCAGACAGTTCTTCATTGGTGTAATCTGCCAATACTTTAGCTGCTCTTCTGGTATCTGTACCATCAGTTCCAGCCACTAGTAGTGCCACATTATCGCCATTTTCCACCATACTGATAACTGCTTCACCTGGACCGTATGTCCAGCCGTCACAAGTCATGAAGAGATCAGCTGCAATTGTGTTTGCACATGGTCCACCAACTACAATCAAATTGTAATCTCCTGGACTTGATACATCTTCATCTAACAAATTCGCAATTGTCAAGTCTGCTACTGTACATGACTCGCCAGCCGCGGTCTTTGTTGTTGTGGTTTCGCCAAAGGTTACGAATACTCTTGCCCCTCTCTGTGACAAAGGATACTCAACAGTCAATGTCTCTGGGTTTTCTGAAGAAGCTGCATCATACAAAGTAACTAATGCACCATAATCAGACATAGCAGTATAGTAGTCATTGTTGTCCTCATCTTCAAGAAGCTTGTGCAACCCACCGTTAGATGAAAAATCGGATTTATTAATTCCAACTTCACTATTTGGCATTGTCCTAACAGTCCAATTTATGAATTCATCGGCTGCCGCACCAACAGTTTCTGGACCATCTTCGTCGAAATCCTCTTGTAGGGTTATCAAAGACATATCTGAAACTCCTGTGTTTAGAAGATCTCCTGTATTAGTCCAGTTAGCTGACAGATTAGTCCCATCGTAAACTGCATATTCAGTCCAAGTACCACCTGTAGAGTTTGCATGGTCTCCTAAGTCTAGAATACCTCCACCATTGACAGTAATCCTAATTTGTTCTGCATAAGCAGATCCATTAGCATTCATATCAACAACTAAAGGCGGAATTCCCGAAGTAGCGTTTCCAACATAAACCTTGTAGGTTGTACCACCAACGTTCAAGTCTCCACTACCCAGAGTACCATTTACAGGACTGGTAGTTGAATAAGTCACTAATCTAGTCTCTCCAGTTGCCATATCTTCAAACTTCAACTCATTGTTGTTTGCGTCATAGTTACCATATCTCATTACATGAGAAATAGCTTCATTGTCCTTTCCATTGGACTCATCAATGTCACTCAATACAAAGTAGTCCAAATGTCCAATGTTGAACGTATGATTCCCTGCAGTTTTAGCTGTAGTGTTATACCTTCCTTCTTCGAATACAAGATCCCTATCATTGGTCCCATACTTATAATTTCCTTCATTACTTACATAAGGGATATTATAAACAAGTCCTTGCATATTCTCAAAGATCAGCTTATACTCGTCGTCACCACTAGGGTCTAACTTCAAGATACTAGTTTGTACATCATCCAATCCTTCGTATCTGATGTCCCATTCAGTACCGAGCATTCCCTGAGGCTCATCCAAGTATTCTCTCACACCATGACCAGCTTCAATCCATACATCATCACCATTTAAAGCATCAGCTGATAGCCTATACTTGATGGATGAAATTTCCAACTTTGTTGCAGAAGATTGTTCTGCAGCAACAATTTGAACCATTGCATTAGTTATATCTTCGTTATCAATTTCAACGTTTTGAACAAATGTTGTATCAGTGTAAGTTGTATCTTTTAGAACTAATTTTGTAGCTCCCAGGTACATCTCAACGATATCTCCTGAACCAGCCTCACCAGCTTCGTTCAAAACAATATCGCTAACACCAACTAAAGTTCCATCATCCAAGGTTGTTGTCTGACTGTCTTGTAACTGCTTTGTGATCTCACCGTTGATCTCAAAGGTAGCTGTTGCAGGAGTAACATCCTCAATGATCATAACTGTAACTTCATAGTCCTTATCATCAATTGCATATGTCTTTGTCTCTCCTTCACCTAGAACATCGTAAACTGCTCCGCCCAGGAAAGTCAAGGTAATTTCATCATTAGTTGTATCAACTACTGTATCTACAATTGTGTAAGTTGTGCCTAAAATTTGAACTTCTTCATCTTCTAAATCAGGAAGAGTACTCGAAGTAATTGCACTCTCTAACCCAGATTCAAACTCAAGTTCATACTCAAAGAATGCAGTTGATATATTTGTAGGACTATCACTATCTTTTATGTACAAATAGTCACCTACGAATCCATCTGCGATTCCTTCATTCTCCGTAAAGTTCACTCTAGGCGCATTATCAATAACATTAGCACTGTCGAAGAACCTTAAATACTGATTAAATTCTGTTGAACCTTCATCAGTTGTAACTCTTCCACCAGCTAATCCGCCACCAGAAACTTCTACATCTGTTAATGTGTTTCTTACATCACCAATTGATTCTCTTAATTCTAAAAGATCACTTGATGTTGAAATTTCCACAGAATCACCGGAAACTGAAACGCTTCCTGCTGAACCTGCATCAGGTACACAAACTTTGCTGTCAAACTGTAGTTGTTTAGCAAGGTCTAAAGCACCAATTGTATCTGCAGATTTTGCATCTGCTCCAACAACAATCGCAATGTTGCCAGAATCCTTTCCATCCATAATGAATGGTGCAGGATATTCTGCTAAGTCTGGTTGTGCAAGTGCGCCAGTCATAGTAGCACCTAGCATTGCAACACCAGTTCCAATAGCTGCAATTCTCTTAACTGCTCTTTTTAATCTTTGCATTTGGTTAAACCTCCATGTTTAACTATAAACAATTTACTCAGCAATATGCCGAGTCGTACCGTCTTTTTTTAGACTCCTACCTCTATTTGATGTCATCACTATTTACCGAAATACCTTGATTCCTTTTATAAATATTTCCGAATAACAGACTATATGTTCCCCTTAAAAAGGCCAAATTCAGTAGTTACAGCCGATTCTGAACAAAAAGTTCAAAAATCCAAAACTAACCAAGGATTATTAACTACACTAGAGTAATCACTCATTACACAACTTCAACTTCAACTCATAATAAGTTCCAGCTCTAACAAAAACATAACTCGAAATCACTCCAATTTGACATACCCCCACTGAATATATCTCTTCCCCTTCCCTTTCAGCCCAGAAGCTAAATCCAGTACCTGGTCTTAAAATAACCCCGTACACCTCATTTAAGGCGGATTCGAGCGAATCACAGCCCTTTCCACCGGCACACTCAACAACCAAGTCCTGTACGGTTTTGCCCTCATGAGCCTCCAAATTAACCCTCACAAGGGCATTTAAGGCATTCTCAGTCTCTATTCCCGCTCTTTGAGAAGAAAGAGAGCCACTTCCAGCCAGATTGACAAAACCCAGGTAAATAACTCCCATAAATATCAGTATAATTACTATCACCAACAAACCAATTACCTCAGATTGTCCTCTTTTCATCTTCTTATATCTCCATAATGCTCTATTTCCAGTCTACCAACCCTATATTCATCAAATTCAGGGTAATACAAAGAAACAATGGTAGAAATTTTCGCACCCAACTCATTTTCTGGATTATAATCATAAATTGTCCATTTTCCACAATTCCCAGGATATTCCACTTGAATATATTTCACCACATCACACTCAACCCCCACGACAGAATCATGTGGAACTGGATAAATCTCAGAGATAGTTATCTTCTTCCTCCCAAAAATCCTCTTATATTTATCAAAATCCTCACCAAGAACTCTCTTGAAGGGCAAAAATTTAGCAGTATCCACGCAACCGGTACCTTCGCAACCCAACTCTTCCAACCCAACAGCTTTTGCAAGCATTATTGTTGCTTGTTCCTCACTTAATTCTTCTGCTAAATTCTTATTTTTCTCAACCGAAAATTTAAAGTAGACTACAACACCCAACATTAAAATAACAATTACCACAAACAACACCAAAATTGTTTCAGAAACATGAACCTGTGACCTTCTACTTTTCATTAGTACACTGTTGGACAGTCCTCCCTTTCAAGCTGTAAATTCTGTCTCTCAATCTTATCTAACAAACCATATAATTCAGTTTTAGTAATCGAAAACTGATAATTCTCCAACATCTTCCTTGCTTCATTCAACAAATCAACACAGGCGGGCCTATTTTCCTTCCCCATAATTCTACTAACCTTCTCCATATAAATTCTTGTCAAAACATTAAACCTTTCCATGGCAATCCCCTTATTACAACTAAACTCGCTTCCAGAAAAGATCAAACCATACAACATTTCATCACCAAAATAAAATACTTCTTCTTTATTTCCGTATTTATCATAAACTTCAGCAATATGATCCTTCATATTAACAACTACAACTTCTAGATCTGCAAAGTTACCATAATAGGATTTCAGGGTGACCCAATCAAAGGTAGGGTTGCCAAAGTAAATAATCCTAAACCTATCTGACTGCCTAACACGTGAAACAAAATCTCCAGGGTTAAACTGAACAGTTTCAACAGTCTGTACGCCCATTGTGCTAGGAATCCTGCCAACAAAATCCACAAAGTCTTCAGAACTCCCCGCTGGACCGACCAGCAAAACTCCAGAATTTTTCTCACTCAAATAATAAAAGGTAGTGACGCCATACGGCACCTCCCATTTCTTAGTCCAAACAGAGAAGTATCTTTCATTTATCTTAGGTGGAGCAAAGATAACCTTATCCGTTTTTCTTTCAAAGTAATTATCATTTCCAAGAGTTCCAGAAGTTAAAACTCCGCAATTAAAACCCAGGTTAAACTCATCTTTCAAATCAAAGACATCCGTACCTTCCTTCACACCAAAAGCATCCAGTTTATTATCAACCGTCAATAAGATCCTATTCCCCTCAACCAAACTTTCCCCAGATAGATGCACATATGAAAACCTAATAAAAAATACCAATATAATCGCACCAGCGATCACTCCAAAGATCCACTTAAACAACAAATGAGTATTTCCTTTCTTAGATCTAATCATAAGGCATTTACCCCCACGAATATTTGGTTACTTTCTAAATAGGTATCTAAAACAAATTCAACATTCCCATCATTAGGAATACAGAACGGATTAACCAAGCCACCCTTCAACTTAAGATTATCAATATAATAATCAGGATAAGGTGCACCAGCAACATCAACGGGAACTAAAAATAGATTATCCTTAAGACTTGTATCCAAATAATAAAACAACTGACTGTCCATGGCAGTCAGGCTACCGCTATCCAAATCAATACCTCTTGAAGGATCAAAGAAACACACATAAGTCACTTTCTTTGGTAAGGCATTAGAACTAAACTTCTTACTACTTCCAACATCATAATTGTAAACTATCTCCACATCATCCTGCAAATCCAAAACAAATTTACTAATCTCAGTAGTCTCCTTGGCATCAAATATCTTCGCCATGGAAGTAAATCCAAAATACAAAACAAGTCCCATGATTACTGCCACGGAAATGTAAACGAAGGGCATACCTACTATTTGACCTCTTTTTTTCATGTTAACAACCAATTGAAAAACAGAATAGAATCTATATAAACCTAACTAAAGGTACACTACATAATTTCCAACATTCTCAAATGAATCGATACATGCCAAGTAATAAGTGTCTCCTTCCCTACTCGCAGTATGTTCATGTGTAAGGATTCCAGTCATTGGAATTCCATTCCCATAAGCAAATGTATTCTCAACACTATACTCGCATGTGCTAGGTTCATCCGTCACAACATGCAATATACCAGGAGAAGTGTATATTTGTTGAATTTCTGGAGGGTGAACATCCACAACGACACTAAACTCAGAGGTTTCATTCGCTAAGTTCCCTGCAACATCAATACAACTAATATGAACATTGTACTCTCCCGCTGTTAAATTAAAGAATGGTTGTTCATGCACACTGCTATTTGTGTTCAAAAATTCAATTCCATTCTCCCATCCAGGAATATCAAAGTTATACCCACAGAAAGAATCACCATTCCCAAATGCACCACCACTTGTAATAACTTTCAATGTTGGGCTATTAAACTTCAACTCCTCACCACCATCGGGATCAACACTAGTTATCTCCAATCCAGTTGTTCCTCTTAACAAGAACTCATAACTTTCCATATTAACATTCCTTTCTTCTTTAGGTTTTGAAGGCTTGTCTTCACACTTAAAGTAATAATAATTACTTCTTTGATTTTCAATTCCAGTTAAAGTAGTCTCACATTCATACAACCCATAGTACAACGAAGATGTTGGGAATGGATTAGTATCACAACTAAACTCATTGTACATATCATCAAATGCCACACTAATATGATCCCATCTACAATTAGAAGGCTCATTCACGTAGATTGAGAAATCAGTCTCATTGATTCCAGCAGGCACATATGCCCCATTTACAATACTTGTAACCTCTATTATCGGAGGTGTAAAGTCAGGACCATCATCAATTGCAAACTTAGCATAATAATCGGCTTCATTCTGGTTACCATTTCCATCCTGGCATTTAATGTATAGCTGATATTCTCCGCCATTGGTTAACTTCAAAGCTTCTGGCTCCGCTAAAGCCCCAGGCAAACTGAATAACATTTCGTGAGTTTTATCATAAACACCATCTCCAAAGAACTGAACCATTTCATCAAAGTCCTTCCCCAACTCAACATCGTACTTACATTGTGCAAATTCATTTGTATCTATAACTAAAGTCACAGCAGTAAATGGTGGAATCTTGGGAACAATTTCAAATCCTTTTCCTTTCGCTTCTGTTATCTCATTAACATTATTCAATCCATCAGTTAAATGCACAGTTAATTCTTTATTAACGTCAATGTAGGGCGGAATAACATCATTAACATTTGCACTTATACATTTTTCATCTTCACTTCCTTCATTAACTAATTTACAACTCTGGCCAAGACTCCTACACCTATACTCACTACATTCCTTTCCATCCTCTTGACAAAGTTCACAATTATCTCCGCCAACCGGAGCCTGCCAAACATTACATCCAATTGTAATTACTCTTTCTGTATCCTGGGCAAATACAATATCAATAAATTGATACGCCAAGTACGCCCACATTAAGATTTGAACTGCACCGAATATCCAAGTCAAAGTTGAGGAACCTATCTGGTTAGTAGCAGCTGTTGCCGCAGCTTCTTCAGCAGCAGCTTGTGCCGCGGCTTTTTCGGCTGCAGTAGACGCAGCCTTTGTAGCAGCTTGTTCAGCAACTTTCGTAGCAGCTTGTGCCGCGGCTTTTTCGGAGGCAGTTGCAAAAATCCCTGAGGCTGCATCCTTAGCAGCAGCAGCTGCGACTTCCTTAGCTGCAGCCTCAGCTGCAGCCTCTGTCGCTGCCTTAGTTGCAGCCTCTAGGGCGGCATCAGCAGCAAGGGACTCAGAAATCCCAGTAGCTGCAAAATTATTCAATCCCATTTCAGTAAAAAACGAACCCTCCTTGAACAACGAAACAAAAGCTTCTGGACCAACAATCAATGAATCAATAACCCCCATGCTTGCACCAATTGAACTGTCCAAAACAAGTACAGTTGCTAAGATTCCTACACCCCCATAGGGCGAAAGCACAGCCTGATCAAAGAAAGCATCAAAGCCAGCCACATCTTGACCATGTGGTCCACCAGTACCCCTTAAATTTCCAAATGGAATCAAGGCAGAACAAACATCAACATCCCTTTTATTCTCAAGATCGGTATGTTGATTTAGATTCTCAACAAAACCACTACAACTTTTCTCACCTGCAATATTATACCATGCGCCGCAATCACCCAAACTTTTACAAACTGCATTTGCATCTTTCAAATAATTTGCAGTCAAACATTCCTTATTCCCCACTGCTTCCCAATCACTTCCAGCAATATTTTGGAAACCACTCTTAGCAAAATAAACTGTACACTGTGTATTTCCCCTTTCACAAGTTGTTTTTGGATCAACCTTGCTTGTTACACCAGAAGTACTCTCTCCGCTCCAATGTTTCAACCCAGGAGAAACCAAGGGAACACAAGCAGTTATTTGTTCACCAGGTGGAACTTCTTTCTCATTTCCTAAAATCCATCTACAATCCCTTTGCGCGCTGTTCTCACAACCCTCTTTAGTTTTAATATTAGCACAATCTTGGAACCTATTATCTCTACATGCACCATAAATTATACTATCTCCAGCACCGCCCCTCTCAAAGCTCTCTTGAGTACCATAAATCAATTGTAAAGCCGGATCTAAATTAGGATCAACTTCACCCTGGACACACATCTCTTCTCTAAAGTCCTTACAAGGTTCACTAAACTCTTCACCATTAATACAAATTCTTCTATAATGTCTACTTCCAGCCAAATCCAAACCAAGTCCGGCATTAGCATTAGCGCCAATTAACCCATCATATGCACACCAGCTCTCACCATTATCCAAAGGCAAGGTTCCAGTCGCAGGTGCATTTGGATCAACAGTCACAACTTCACCATCACAAGCCAAACTCCTACAAGCATAATCTCCATAAACCGGACTAGTTCCTTCAGCCGCCTTGCCACATAAGCTTCCTAAAGAATAATCACAATTACCACAAGTTTCAGAATTAACATTTGTTCCTCCATAACCGCAACTCTTCTCCTTATCTAAAACAAACCCTCCATTATAACTACTCGGTTTATCCGAAGAATAAATATTCTCAGCATTACCACAAGAATCAAACCAATAAACTTCATCTTCCTCAGGCAAACAACCTGTAGTGTGTTGTGGTGCACACTCAGTACCAAGTCTTGGATTACTACACAACATATCAGGGTAGAACCCAACTAAAGGCAACGTAACATTCACACCTTCCTGATTCTCCTCGGCACAAGCATCCCTTGTCGTAAAATCGCAACTTCCATCCGGACTTACACAAGCACCCCTTTCAAAGCTCCTACACTGATTTAAACAAGCAATTTCAGAATTAATATTCTCATCAAAAGTCATATTGATATCTTCATACTGCGAAGTTACCTGTTTACACTGGACTTGGGTTGTAAAGGAACATTGATTGCTCAATACACAACATCCCCTTTCACATTGAGGAATATCACAATCCGCATCAGGTGTCCAAGAACAACCTTCTTTATTTTCACAAGAAAACTTAGGCATATTGTTAAAGCAGAGTCCTTCGTTCTGATCAAAACCACACCCTAGCTTACAAAAACTAGTTTGTTCACATGTTGCCGCAGATCTTTGAGAATCCGGCGCACAATTAGAAACATCTGTATAAACACAACTTTCCCCAGAAACAGTTTCAGCACAACAAACATCTTGCTGAGCTTCAACACTTTCTAACGAAGGAATATAAAGCGTAAATGCAAGAAATGTAATTAGGAAAATCTGGAACACTGCCTTCTTCTTTAAATGTTTCTTACTATTCAGCATTAAACCACCTTGTTTGATTATGAAGGTTCACCTTGAACAAAGAACTGGAATATATAATCGTCATCCTTTGTCTTTAACATATACAACTTATCAGGATAAGGTCTCTTCTTATCAATTGTAAATTGTCCTTTATGTATCAACATATAAGCAAGTTGATCAAACTCACCGACACTAGTCTCAACCTCAATTATATCGCGACTAACGCCATACAACGCTCCCAAGGGAACCTCCAACGTAGTACTAAAGTCTCCCTCTTCAACAGACAACTCTCCCTTCTGTATTTTAACAGGCATCTTAACATCTACAATCGATTGGTAATCTCCAATATCAACTTCTACATTCAAAGCACCAACGGTTAAAGTAGCACCTTTAGCAAAGCCCTTCAAATTAATACAACTACTCAATCCTTCCCTAATTGCACTAGATAATTGGGTTTCCATTTCACCCAAAGTTAAATAACGATTATAACAAGTTGGAACATCTTCCATATTGTAACATAGGTAACTAACAGACTCACCACCAACTTTCCTAAACGTATCGACAGGAGTAGCTAAGTAACCCCCTTGGATTCCAATTCTTTCAAAGTAGTCTGGTGCAACCTCTTCAACACATTCAGTAACATGATCTTTAATCGGCTCCAGCCCAACCTGATTTAGTTTGTCTATTGAAACAGGTCCAAACAAAAATTGAGACCGGGCATAACCAAGTATAACAATAACTGCAACAATAACCAAGCCTAAAACAATAAAAGTAGTAGCCTGGCCTCTCTTTGATTTTCCCTCAAAATTAAAAATATTTTCCCTTCTTTTTTCTCGCATATAACAAAACACCTCGTCTTTTAATTTCCATCCATTCAACCTATATAAAGATTCCTTTTGTAGAGCCCCCTAAGCCCCATTATATACTGTTATAGTGTCTCCTACATTCATAAATGCATCATAACATTTAATGTAATACACATCTTCAACAAACGTCAAACTATGCTCCTTAACCATCACTCCAGACATCTCAAAGCCATTACCAATGGAAAAATACTGATTATCAACACTATACTCACAAGTACTTGGCTCATCAGTAATCAAATACAACATTCCATTCTGAGAATATAAATTCTCGACAACAGGAGGATAAGTATTCACATCCACAGTTATACTCATCGCACCTTCTGCAGTATTCAATGCAATATCTTCACAGAAAATTGAATACTCATAAGTCCCTGCCGTTCTATTTTGTTGTTGCACATGTGTATTTCCACCAGTACTAAAGAACTCAACACCATCATAATAACAAACTGCGTTTCCATTATCCGCACCACCACTTGTAGTAATTCTTAAATCAAAAGTAGGATAATAATAAGTTCCATTCTCCGGTTCCATGCCAATTATCTCTAATTCAGAACTTCCCATTAGATTATATTCATAACTCGAAGGAAAATAATTACAACCGGTTCCATCATTCTTTTCAATGTCTACACATGAGATGAAGAAACTATTTTCTTGTTCTGGTTGTATCCCTTCCAACAAACCAACGCATTCAAAGTCATCATAAACAAATAACCCATTTTCATCTAAGTAATCACAAAGTTCTCCACCACCACTTGGGCTTGTTCCAGTACAAGCATTTAATTCTCCAGCATCACAACCACAGAAGAAACTATTGTTTAAACTCATCTGTTCAAATGGAACATTTTGGTTACTCCATCTACAAGTTTCAACAGGCTCATTTAAGTACAATATTACTGGTGTCTGGTTAATATCATAGGCCACAGAACTCCCACTTAAAGGATCCGTTGCTAGTATAATCGGTGGCTGATGGTCAGGTTCATTCTTCGTACTAAACTTAATCAAAAAAGGAGGATCATTTTCACCATTGTCATAAAAGTCCACACACCGCACATAGAAATCATAATCCTGATTACCAGGGAGAGTTAATGTAAAGTTATGATCTTTAACAAGCAAACTTCCTTGATCAAACTCATGTGTCATTTCATAATAACCTGCAGTATTTAATTCGGTATCATATCTACACTGCGCAGGTTCATTCGTTTGCACACCAAATGTAAATGGAATTAAGGGATCAACATCCGGCTTTATCACATAGCCACCAGCACTTCCAGCAACAACATCAAAGTCGTATCCAACACCAAACTTATCATTCTGATTATGTATTAACTCCGCCCATGGAGTTATCTTTGGGGGAATAATGTCATTAATACTGCCACTTATACACTCTGCATAATATGGATCCTCGCCATTAATTAATTCGCAGTTCTTCCCTAAACTTCTACAAAGAGACTCGTAACAAACTCCATCCGGTGCTAAATCTGAACATCGTTCACAATCATTTGATCTAGTTGGGGCTTGCCAAGGCGCACATGTAAACTTATGAATTTTAGTTTTAGTTTTTCCAATTCCAAAGATCCACTTAACTAACATATATGCCGCAAGAACCGCAGCAGCAATCCATCCAGCCACAGGTATAGTAAATAATATTCCTGCCGCCGCAACTCCTGAAATTAGTCCAAACTCCTTCCAACTAAGCTCAGACTCATACCAATAAAGCCCTTCAAGAGTGGTTTTAAATCCAGGATAAATACCTGTTAAATGTTCCCCTCCTTCAATGATCTCAGAAAAAGGATACTTAACCATATAATTTCCAACTCTTAAACTCTTAGTCTCACCACTTCCACCAGTCCTCTGACCCTTGTCCGTAAAATCTCCCACAAGATTATACCACGCGCCACAGTCACCCAAAGTCCTACAATAATCATTCGCATCATCTACCCATCCAAATTCGGTACAATGACAATTCCGGACACATTTATAACCAAAATTCCACCCTTTTGACCAAACGCTTTTACACTCCATATTTCCAACATTACACTGTTCTTTCGCATCATATTCTGGTGCTTGTTGCACAAACTTATCATCAAAGGCATATCCGGGAGGAACATTCGGAATACATGACCCTTCTGCCCACAAACAAGATTCATATTGGTCACAGCAAACCCTATTTTGGCTTCTTTTTTTATCAAGCGGTTTTTTATTACATTCACTCACACACTGCGCACCCTCATTAACAATACATGAAGCAATACTTCCACTATTAGTTTCATTAGGTATCAATTGAAAACAAACATCCTCCCTAAACTCATTACAAGGTTCAACCAATTCCTCTCCATAAACACAAGAATATTTGTAATGCCTACTCCCTGGCAAGTCATAACCAACACCCACCTTTGCCTGCCTTACACACCAACTCTCACCATTAATTCTTGGTCCACCCATCGCAGGATCATGAACATTGTTAGGAAAATCACTCGTATCCTCACAATCAACACTTCCTTCATCATCTTGGATTGATTGAGAAATACAAGTATACTCATCAGTTATTTTATCATTCCAAGTTTGTTCAATATTGAGTGTAGGATAATACTCATCAATTAATCTTTGACAAGATTGTTCTGTATTAAAAATAAAACTGTTTCCTAACTCACAACAACCCCTTTGACAATAAGAAATAGTATCACAACTTACTCCATCATGAAATGCTGTATTCTGTGCATTCTCACAAGCCGCTTGAGGCACACCATTACTACAAGAACCATCTAGCCCATCAACACAGCAACCAGTTGAACAAAAACTAGTAAACTCACAAGAAACAGGAGACCACTGAGAATTTGGATCACAGTTCTCTTGGGTGGTAGGCAAACAATAACTTCCCTGTCCATTATTCTCACAACAACCTACCTCTTGAGCAGATACAGTCTCCGCATTAACAACAAAGAAGGATATAGAAAAGATAATCATCAAATAGATCTGAAACGCTGCCTTCGACCTCAAAAAACCATATTTATTTCTTGTTTCTAGAACCATTCAATCCCCTCTTTATTCTAAAAAAACACTCAAGAAAGAATATAAATCTTTTGAATTAAATTCTACCAGCACAGACAGCCTTAACTTCACAATTATTCACACAAGAATCAAGTTCATCCTCACAGAAATCAATTCTATTAGCGACATCCATACATTCCTGAACAACATTACTACATTCACCAGACAGTTGTCTACACTTATTTATGTCAAGACTATTGGATAACTTATCAACACAGGATCTAGCCTCATCACAAGCATCGCTCATACTAGAAACACAAGACCTCAAAAGACCTTCATTTCCAGACCTCATACAAGAGTTGTAATACCTAACACAAGTATTCTTGCAAGCAATGCAGTCTTCGCCAGGACCAACATACTTAGAAGTAGAAAGTCCCGTAACAGAACCACCACCAATATTACCTGCAAACATTGCAGCTACTAAAACTAATAACACTGGTAAAATTAATCCTACTCGCCTCTTTTCCATTCAGAATATCAATTAAAAGAGATATATAAACCTAACTAAAGGTACACTACATAATTTCCAACATTCTCAAATGAATCGATACATGCCAAGTAATAAGTGTCTCCTTCCCTACTCGCAGTATGTTCATGTGTAAGGATTCCAGTCATTGGAATTCCATTCCCATAAGCAAATGTATTCTCAACACTATACTCGCATGTGCTAGGTTCATCCGTCACAACATGCAATATACCAGGAGAAGTGTATATTTGTTGAATTTCTGGAGGGTGAACATCCACAACGACACTAAACTCAGAGGTTTCATTCGCTAAGTTCCCTGCAACATCAATACAACTAATATGAACATTGTACTCTCCCGCTGTTAAATTAAAGAATGGTTGTTCATGCACACTGCTATTTGTGTTCAAAAATTCAATTCCATTCTCCCATCCAGGAATATCAAAGTTATACCCACAGAAAGAATCACCATTCCCAAATGCACCACCACTTGTAATAACTTTCAATGTTGGGCTATTAAACTTCAACTCCTCACCACCATCGGGATCAACACTAGTTATCTCCAATCCAGTTGTTCCTCTTAACAAGAACTCATAACTTTCCATATTAACATTCCTTTCTTCTTTAGGTTTTGAAGGCTTGTCTTCACACTTAAAGTAATAATAATTACTTCTTTGATTTTCAATTCCAGTTAAAGTAGTCTCACATTCATACAACCCATAGTACAACGAAGATGTTGGGAATGGATTAGTATCACAACTAAACTCATTGTACATATCATCAAATGCCACACTAATATGATCCCATCTACAATTAGAAGGCTCATTCACGTAGATTGAGAAATCAGTCTCATTGATTCCAGCAGGCACATATGCCCCATTTACAATACTTGTAACCTCTATTATCGGAGGTGTAAAGTCAGGACCATCATCAATTGCAAACTTAGCATAATAATCGGCTTCATTCTGGTTACCATTTCCATCCTGGCATTTAATGTATAGCTGATATTCTCCGCCATTGGTTAACTTCAAAGCTTCTGGCTCCGCTAAAGCCCCAGGCAAACTGAATAACATTTCGTGAGTTTTATCATAAACACCATCTCCAAAGAACTGAACCATTTCATCAAAGTCCTTCCCCAACTCAACATCGTACTTACATTGTGCAAATTCATTTGTATCTATAACTAAAGTCACAGCAGTAAATGGTGGAATCTTGGGAACAATTTCAAATCCTTTTCCTTTCGCTTCTGTTATCTCATTAACATTATTCAATCCATCAGTTAAATGCACAGTTAATTCTTTATTAACGTCAATGTAGGGCGGAATAACATCATTAACATTTGCACTTATACATTTTTCATCTTCACTTCCTTCATTAACTAATTTACAACTCTGGCCAAGACTCCTACACCTATACTCACTACATTCCTTTCCATCCTCTTGACAAAGTTCACAATTATCTCCGCCAACCGGAGCCTGCCAAACATTACATCCAATTGTAATTACTCTTTCTGTATCCTGGGCAAATACAATATCAATAAATTGATACGCCAAGTACGCCCACATTAAGATTTGAACTGCACCGAATATCCAAGTCAAAGTTGAGGAACCTATCTGGTTAGTAGCAGCTGTTGCCGCAGCTTCTTCAGCAGCAGCTTGTGCCGCGGCTTTTTCGGCTGCAGTAGACGCAGCCTTTGTAGCAGCTTGTTCAGCAACTTTCGTAGCAGCTTGTGCCGCGGCTTTTTCGGAGGCAGTTGCAAAAATCCCTGAGGCTGCATCCTTAGCAGCAGCAGCTGCGACTTCCTTAGCTGCAGCCTCAGCTGCAGCCTCTGTCGCTGCCTTAGTTGCAGCCTCTAGGGCGGCATCAGCAGCAAGGGACTCAGAAATCCCAGTAGCTGCAAAATTATTCAATCCCATTTCAGTAAAAAACGAACCCTCCTTGAACAACGAAACAAAAGCTTCTGGACCAACAATCAATGAATCAATAACCCCCATGCTTGCACCAATTGAACTGTCCAAAACAAGTACAGTTGCTAAGATTCCTACACCCCCATAGGGCGAAAGCACAGCCTGATCAAAGAAAGCATCAAAGCCAGCCACATCTTGACCATGTGGTCCACCAGTACCCCTTAAATTTCCAAATGGAATCAAGGCAGAACAAACATCAACATCCCTTTTATTCTCAAGATCGGTATGTTGATTTAGATTCTCAACAAAACCACTACAACTTTTCTCACCTGCAATATTATACCATGCGCCGCAATCACCCAAACTTTTACAAACTGCATTTGCATCTTTCAAATAATTTGCAGTCAAACATTCCTTATTCCCCACTGCTTCCCAATCACTTCCAGCAATATTTTGGAAACCACTCTTAGCAAAATAAACTGTACACTGTGTATTTCCCCTTTCACAAGTTGTTTTTGGATCAACCTTGCTTGTTACACCAGAAGTACTCTCTCCGCTCCAATGTTTCAACCCAGGAGAAACCAAGGGAACACAAGCAGTTATTTGTTCACCAGGTGGAACTTCTTTCTCATTTCCTAAAATCCATCTACAATCCCTTTGCGCGCTGTTCTCACAACCCTCTTTAGTTTTAATATTAGCACAATCTTGGAACCTATTATCTCTACATGCACCATAAATTATACTATCTCCAGCACCGCCCCTCTCAAAGCTCTCTTGAGTACCATAAATCAATTGTAAAGCCGGATCTAAATTAGGATCAACTTCACCCTGGACACACATCTCTTCTCTAAAGTCCTTACAAGGTTCACTAAACTCTTCACCATTAATACAAATTCTTCTATAATGTCTACTTCCAGCCAAATCCAAACCAAGTCCGGCATTAGCATTAGCGCCAATTAACCCATCATATGCACACCAGCTCTCACCATTATCCAAAGGCAAGGTTCCAGTCGCAGGTGCATTTGGATCAACAGTCACAACTTCACCATCACAAGCCAAACTCCTACAAGCATAATCTCCATAAACCGGACTAGTTCCTTCAGCCGCCTTGCCACATAAGCTTCCTAAAGAATAATCACAATTACCACAAGTTTCAGAATTAACATTTGTTCCTCCATAACCGCAACTCTTCTCCTTATCTAAAACAAACCCTCCATTATAACTACTCGGTTTATCCGAAGAATAAATATTCTCAGCATTACCACAAGAATCAAACCAATAAACTTCATCTTCCTCAGGCAAACAACCTGTAGTGTGTTGTGGTGCACACTCAGTACCAAGTCTTGGATTACTACACAACATATCAGGGTAGAACCCAACTAAAGGCAACGTAACATTCACACCTTCCTGATTCTCCTCGGCACAAGCATCCCTTGTCGTAAAATCGCAACTTCCATCCGGACTTACACAAGCACCCCTTTCAAAGCTCCTACACTGATTTAAACAAGCAATTTCAGAATTAATATTCTCATCAAAAGTCATATTGATATCTTCATACTGCGAAGTTACCTGTTTACACTGGACTTGGGTTGTAAAGGAACATTGATTGCTCAATACACAACATCCCCTTTCACATTGAGGAATATCACAATCCGCATCAGGTGTCCAAGAACAACCTTCTTTATTTTCACAAGAAAACTTAGGCATATTGTTAAAGCAGAGTCCTTCGTTCTGATCAAAACCACACCCTAGCTTACAAAAACTAGTTTGTTCACATGTTGCCGCAGATCTTTGAGAATCCGGCGCACAATTAGAAACATCTGTATAAACACAACTTTCCCCAGAAACAGTTTCAGCACAACAAACATCTTGCTGAGCTTCAACACTTTCTAACGAAGGAATATAAAGCGTAAATGCAAGAAATGTAATTAGGAAAATCTGGAACACTGCCTTCTTCTTTAAATGTTTCTTACTATTCAGCATTAAACCACCTTGTTTGATTATGAAGGTTCACCTTGAACAAAGAACTGGAATATATAATCGTCATCCTTTGTCTTTAACATATACAACTTATCAGGATAAGGTCTCTTCTTATCAATTGTAAATTGTCCTTTATGTATCAACATATAAGCAAGTTGATCAAACTCACCGACACTAGTCTCAACCTCAATTATATCGCGACTAACGCCATACAACGCTCCCAAGGGAACCTCCAACGTAGTACTAAAGTCTCCCTCTTCAACAGACAACTCTCCCTTCTGTATTTTAACAGGCATCTTAACATCTACAATCGATTGGTAATCTCCAATATCAACTTCTACATTCAAAGCACCAACGGTTAAAGTAGCACCTTTAGCAAAGCCCTTCAAATTAATACAACTACTCAATCCTTCCCTAATTGCACTAGATAATTGGGTTTCCATTTCACCCAAAGTTAAATAACGATTATAACAAGTTGGAACATCTTCCATATTGTAACATAGGTAACTAACAGACTCACCACCAACTTTCCTAAACGTATCGACAGGAGTAGCTAAGTAACCCCCTTGGATTCCAATTCTTTCAAAGTAGTCTGGTGCAACCTCTTCAACACATTCAGTAACATGATCTTTAATCGGCTCCAGCCCAACCTGATTTAGTTTGTCTATTGAAACAGGTCCAAACAAAAATTGAGACCGGGCATAACCAAGTATAACAATAACTGCAACAATAACCAAGCCTAAAACAATAAAAGTAGTAGCCTGGCCTCTCTTTGATTTTCCCTCAAAATTAAAAATATTTTCCCTTCTTTTTTCTCGCATATAACAAAACACCTCGTCTTTTAATTTCCATCCATTCAACCTATATAAAGATTCCTTTTGTAGAGCCCCCTAAGCCCCATTATATACTGTTATAGTGTCTCCTACATTCATAAATGCATCATAACATTTAATGTAATACACATCTTCAACAAACGTCAAACTATGCTCCTTAACCATCACTCCAGACATCTCAAAGCCATTACCAATGGAAAAATACTGATTATCAACACTATACTCACAAGTACTTGGCTCATCAGTAATCAAATACAACATTCCATTCTGAGAATATAAATTCTCGACAACAGGAGGATAAGTATTCACATCCACAGTTATACTCATCGCACCTTCTGCAGTATTCAATGCAATATCTTCACAGAAAATTGAATACTCATAAGTCCCTGCCGTTCTATTTTGTTGTTGCACATGTGTATTTCCACCAGTACTAAAGAACTCAACACCATCATAATAACAAACTGCGTTTCCATTATCCGCACCACCACTTGTAGTAATTCTTAAATCAAAAGTAGGATAATAATAAGTTCCATTCTCCGGTTCCATGCCAATTATCTCTAATTCAGAACTTCCCATTAGATTATATTCATAACTCGAAGGAAAATAATTACAACCGGTTCCATCATTCTTTTCAATGTCTACACATGAGATGAAGAAACTATTTTCTTGTTCTGGTTGTATCCCTTCCAACAAACCAACGCATTCAAAGTCATCATAAACAAATAACCCATTTTCATCTAAGTAATCACAAAGTTCTCCACCACCACTTGGGCTTGTTCCAGTACAAGCATTTAATTCTCCAGCATCACAACCACAGAAGAAACTATTGTTTAAACTCATCTGTTCAAATGGAACATTTTGGTTACTCCATCTACAAGTTTCAACAGGCTCATTTAAGTACAATATTACTGGTGTCTGGTTAATATCATAGGCCACAGAACTCCCACTTAAAGGATCCGTTGCTAGTATAATCGGTGGCTGATGGTCAGGTTCATTCTTCGTACTAAACTTAATCAAAAAAGGAGGATCATTTTCACCATTGTCATAAAAGTCCACACACCGCACATAGAAATCATAATCCTGATTACCAGGGAGAGTTAATGTAAAGTTATGATCTTTAACAAGCAAACTTCCTTGATCAAACTCATGTGTCATTTCATAATAACCTGCAGTATTTAATTCGGTATCATATCTACACTGCGCAGGTTCATTCGTTTGCACACCAAATGTAAATGGAATTAAGGGATCAACATCCGGCTTTATCACATAGCCACCAGCACTTCCAGCAACAACATCAAAGTCGTATCCAACACCAAACTTATCATTCTGATTATGTATTAACTCCGCCCATGGAGTTATCTTTGGGGGAATAATGTCATTAATACTGCCACTTATACACTCTGCATAATATGGATCCTCGCCATTAATTAATTCGCAGTTCTTCCCTAAACTTCTACAAAGAGACTCGTAACAAACTCCATCCGGTGCTAAATCTGAACATCGTTCACAATCATTTGATCTAGTTGGGGCTTGCCAAGGCGCACATGTAAACTTATGAATTTTAGTTTTAGTTTTTCCAATTCCAAAGATCCACTTAACTAACATATATGCCGCAAGAACCGCAGCAGCAATCCATCCAGCCACAGGTATAGTAAATAATATTCCTGCCGCCGCAACTCCTGAAATTAGTCCAAACTCCTTCCAACTAAGCTCAGACTCATACCAATAAAGCCCTTCAAGAGTGGTTTTAAATCCAGGATAAATACCTGTTAAATGTTCCCCTCCTTCAATGATCTCAGAAAAAGGATACTTAACCATATAATTTCCAACTCTTAAACTCTTAGTCTCACCACTTCCACCAGTCCTCTGACCCTTGTCCGTAAAATCTCCCACAAGATTATACCACGCGCCACAGTCACCCAAAGTCCTACAATAATCATTCGCATCATCTACCCATCCAAATTCGGTACAATGACAATTCCGGACACATTTATAACCAAAATTCCACCCTTTTGACCAAACGCTTTTACACTCCATATTTCCAACATTACACTGTTCTTTCGCATCATATTCTGGTGCTTGTTGCACAAACTTATCATCAAAGGCATATCCGGGAGGAACATTCGGAATACATGACCCTTCTGCCCACAAACAAGATTCATATTGGTCACAGCAAACCCTATTTTGGCTTCTTTTTTTATCAAGCGGTTTTTTATTACATTCACTCACACACTGCGCACCCTCATTAACAATACATGAAGCAATACTTCCACTATTAGTTTCATTAGGTATCAATTGAAAACAAACATCCTCCCTAAACTCATTACAAGGTTCAACCAATTCCTCTCCATAAACACAAGAATATTTGTAATGCCTACTCCCTGGCAAGTCATAACCAACACCCACCTTTGCCTGCCTTACACACCAACTCTCACCATTAATTCTTGGTCCACCCATCGCAGGATCATGAACATTGTTAGGAAAATCACTCGTATCCTCACAATCAACACTTCCTTCATCATCTTGGATTGATTGAGAAATACAAGTATACTCATCAGTTATTTTATCATTCCAAGTTTGTTCAATATTGAGTGTAGGATAATACTCATCAATTAATCTTTGACAAGATTGTTCTGTATTAAAAATAAAACTGTTTCCTAACTCACAACAACCCCTTTGACAATAAGAAATAGTATCACAACTTACTCCATCATGAAATGCTGTATTCTGTGCATTCTCACAAGCCGCTTGAGGCACACCATTACTACAAGAACCATCTAGCCCATCAACACAGCAACCAGTTGAACAAAAACTAGTAAACTCACAAGAAACAGGAGACCACTGAGAATTTGGATCACAGTTCTCTTGGGTGGTAGGCAAACAATAACTTCCCTGTCCATTATTCTCACAACAACCTACCTCTTGAGCAGATACAGTCTCCGCATTAACAACAAAGAAGGATATAGAAAAGATAATCATCAAATAGATCTGAAACGCTGCCTTCGACCTCAAAAAACCATATTTATTTCTTGTTTCTAGAACCATTCAATCCCCTCTTTATTCTAAAAAAACACTCAAGAAAGAATATAAATCTTTTGAATTAAATTCTACCAGCACAGACAGCCTTAACTTCACAATTATTCACACAAGAATCAAGTTCATCCTCACAGAAATCAATTCTATTAGCGACATCCATACATTCCTGAACAACATTACTACATTCACCAGACAGTTGTCTACACTTATTTATGTCAAGACTATTGGATAACTTATCAACACAGGATCTAGCCTCATCACAAGCATCGCTCATACTAGAAACACAAGACCTCAAAAGACCTTCATTTCCAGACCTCATACAAGAGTTGTAATACCTAACACAAGTATTCTTGCAAGCAATGCAGTCTTCGCCAGGACCAACATACTTAGAAGTAGAAAGTCCCGTAACAGAACCACCACCAATATTACCTGCAAACATTGCAGCTACTAAAACTAATAACACTGGTAAAATTAATCCTACTCGCCTCTTTTCCATTCAGAATATCAATTAAAAGAGATATATAAACCTATCTGAAAACTACAAGTCATCAAAATGTGGCACCTCGTCAATTGATGACTTAGCCACATTTCCATTCTCACCAAAAGTGAAAGAAGCCTTCACTTTCTTACCTTCCAAAACCAAAGGCAACCATTGAACATCATCTGGCCACATCTCCTCATAAGGAATTTCATTAACATGAAATGCCTTAGGTCTCATCTCATCTGTCTCTTGTGGCTCACCTTCATAAGACCTTGCCATATAAACATGTACTTGTTGATCCCAATCGGCAGGTTTATTGGTAAAATAAAAATCCAGAACTCCGACCAATTCCAAATCATCCTTGGGAAGAATTATTCCAGCTTCTTCATGCGTTTCCCTACAAACACAATCAATAAGTTCCTCGCCATCGTTGGGCTTACCACCAAACCCATTCCAGCGCCCTTCACCAAAACCCCTTTTCTTCATACCTAAAAGAACTTTACCCTCGTCCGCAATCACGGTAAGAGTAACCTTCCTCAAATCAGCCATCATTAATCATTAGCAACCCTTGGCGCTAAAATAAAACCTAAATTCAACTTATCTTGTACCAAATAATCAACCCTCAGAGGATAATCATTACCAAATTGCAACTTAACTTTTCCAGCTAACTTTCCACCCTTAATTAACTTCTTCAAATATTCAATGCTATATTTCGCAGAAAACTCTCCCTGAGTTGTCAACTTCAAAGAAGTATCATCATCCTTCGGAATTTCAGCAAAAACATTACTCATGTTGCTCTCCCCTTCAATAACCAACTTATCTTCCCCAGCTTTCAAAACAACTGCATCAGCAATTACATCTGCATCCTGAACAGCCTCATCAAATATCATACTAGTTGTCTCAATAACAACTGCAAAATTTAAATCAGGAACTCTTTGCTCCTTTTCATCAACATCAATTAATGCCAAATTAAATGTTCTTGTATTATCACTTTTCAATTGAACCTTCAACTTGTTCTTCTCTTCATCCAATTCCAAAGTTAAAATATCAGAAGGCTTTACTCTTTTCAAAACAGACTTTAGTGCATCTAAGCTAACACACAACTCATGATCTTTATCCACAGAGTACTCTGTAAAGGCGCTACTAAACAATTTGAAATCAACCATTGCAACATTAGCGGGATCCATTGCAACCAAATCTATTTTCTCTTTATCAACTCTAAATCTAACTTCGTTAACAATTTCAGATATTACGTTAATAGAATCCACCAAATTCCTAGGTTCTGCTAAAGTTAATTTCATGTCTATGCCCCCAACTAATCTCTACAAAAGCAGTTTATAAGCTTTCTCAAACAAGAGTAAATATTATGCATTACTTATAAAAGAGCATCCTTAATTTTCTTCATTGCAGCCATATCAACGCCAGCAAGCGCCTGAATTATCTCTGCTTGTATTTCAAAGCCACTTTCATATGGCATCAATCTACCAAAAACTTTCACAATCTCATTGTCTTTATAAACGCCGACATTTTCCATCCTAGAAGTGTTTATAAAAACCTCTCCAGAACCATCCCCCAACAAAAAACCATCGTCCCTAAGCCCTGCAACTGCACCACTTATAGACACCTTAAAGTCTGCCACGCTTAGATCTTTAACATGCTTCTCCTTATAGGGTGTTCTTCTGATATCTGCCATTTTTACTTAATATTCGCGCCAAGTATGGTTACACTTCACACATTTAAAAAATCTCGTTTCTGCTTCATCTCCAGCCCTAGTCTGCACCAGCCAGAAATAAGCCTTGCCATTATTACACTTAGAACAATCCTGATCTATCTTTGGTAAAACATCAACTTTTTTATCGACAACATCTACAAGAGACTTCTTTCCATCCCCTGTTTTTTCAGTAATAATAATCTTCTCCCTCTTATTGCTAACCTTGCCACAAGAATTACACATAAAAACAGTTTTCCTTTCTTCCTTTTTAGGAACTAACATCGCACCACACTTATCACAAAATTTCATCTTACAAACATATCAACAAACCATATCTTGACCCAACCCAATAAAGGCAATCTAAAAACAGCCTTCCCAGTCCTCTCAAACTGCTCGGCCATAACAGGTTTGTCTTCCTTGCGATTGTTATCTCCCTTAGTTATATACTCTGTATCAGTAATCTCAACAACCCTATGGATTATTGGATTGCTATGCAATGGAGTTTCGTAGACAAGCACGTCGCCCACTTTAATATCTTTCGGTTCAACACCTTTTAGAAACATTATATCTCCTTTATTAAATCCATTTTCATATTTAAAGTCAATAAACTCTCCTTTAGAAATATCCCTTTCCTCATACCAATCTTTATTCTCGTCCCACCATGAATCAAAGTCCAGTCCATTATGCTCCATGCTACCACTAACAACGGCCACAATTGGAAACTGGGACCCTAAAAACAACCCAATCCCTGGATATATAACAAACTTAACAAGAACAAAAGCTAAAACTAAATTAATTAACCAGGAGGCCAAACTATCATCGTACCAAATAAAATGCCATAACTTCCTTAAAGATTCTGTTAATCCCAAATTGAGCAACCCTATTAAAGAGCCTTAGATTTTTCTTTGAGCTCTTTGTTTATTTTTTTCAACCTACCGACAGCATCAAGAAGAACCTTCTTGGGATCCCCCTTACTCACTTCAACAGTCAAGACTGGTTCAGCAGTTAAACTATGTTTGATTGAATATCCTGCAATATCTATGCTCCCTTCATTCCAGAGCTCTTTCTTTAAAACATTACAAAAGGTGTGACCTTCCCCTTGAATTTCAAGCTTTAGCCTATTCTTCTCATTTTCAAGAACAACAACATCCATTTTACTAGCTCAGTCTCTAAAGCCTTTAAAAAGGTTTCTAAACGTCCTCAGAATCAATTAACCAAACACCTACATCAACATAATAGACATTTTTCTTCCAAAAAGAATAACCTTTCTTAGAATCTCCTTTGCCTTTTCTCAAAGGAAACTTATACTTCCTAACTAGCCTAACACCCCATCCTTCATCCTTCACAAAACTCTCAACAAATCTAGCCGTATCTAACTTATGGAAAGAATAAATCCTAGATGAATGTCTCATGGCTCTTAACAAAAATGGCTTATCAGCATGAGTTTTCTTAACGCCAAAAGGCGGATTCTGTATAACTGTATCCACTTTAGTGCTAAATTTATTAACATCACTATGTGAAAATAATTTATTTAATTTCTTACCAACAATTCTCTCAACAGCTAAAACATTATTTTTTGCGATCTTTATCGCATCTCCATCAACATCCAAAAACAAAACTTTCTTAGCGCCCAATAACAATGCACCAATTCCGAAAACACCATTACCACAACCCAAATCAGCAATAACTTTCTTCTCTATATCCCCAAGCATAAAGGCATGCCATAACAAATCAGCAGCAATATGGGATTCAGTCTGATACTGTTCCAAATCCAAATGTTGCTTTTCAAAAGTCTCTAAACCAGAAAGTACAATCTCTAAATCTTTTTTCTTCATAAGAATTCAAATCACTTGTCTTTTTTAAACTTAATCAAATCTCCTACAGTCAGGTCCCCGTCATTGAGATTCAACTGCACTCCTTTTTCGGGATCTTCATAATTCTCAACAATTTTAACATCAAGTATTCTCTCAATCTTCTTAGCCGTAGAAAGGTCAGGCTTCATCATAGAAGTTTCAATTTTATGAACCATGCTCTCCTTAACGCCAATCATCCCTGCAAATTGAGCTTGTTTAAGGTCTCTTTTCTCACGTGCATTCTTAACAATCTTACCAGCACCCTCAATAACAAAGTTAACAGAATCTTCAACAAATATTTTTCTGGGTACTCTCTGCATTGGTTTTTCAGATCTATTTGGTTGGGGTTCAATGCCTATAACATCCCCATAACCTCCGCACCTCTTGCAAACTTTCAATAAAGTTCCCTCTATGATAGCATCAGATAATTTAATAGAGCCTACACCGCACATTTCACAATCGGCCATAAATCAACCTCAAGAATTCCTACAGACTTCAAAGGAATCCTCTCCATAATAAGGGCATAACTCATTAATTAATTCTTCCTTTTTTATCAATCCTTCGAAAACTTTATCATTTATAACCAAAGAAGGCATCTCATCAATACCATAATTCTCCTTAAGAATCTGTACCATTGGCTCGTCAAAGTTAACATCCAAAGAAAATACAAGCAATTTCTCACCAAATATATTCTTCAAATAAGTCAAAACATGGCCCTGAGCACTGCAATCAGAACAAGCCTCGTCCATCTCATAGAAGAATAAAACCCTAACAGATTCACTAGGGCAAACCTCCTTAGCCTCACTAGCCATCAACCAATATCTAATTTCAGTGAGCATATAATCGCGTTTAACGGTATTAAAGTCCACATCTTCTGAACCAAGGATATACCCTTCCAACTTAACCCTAGAGTTCTCTAAATCGTAAATATTTCTTTCAAGGCTGTTTAATAACACCTCACAGTTCTTCTCTTCTTGTCCTGTCAAGTAAAGCAACTGCATTTGTAAACTTTCATATTCAACTTGCTGTTTCTCAATATCGGCTCTCGTAAACTCCAACCTCTGCTCACCAAGGATAGAACCAATTAAAATTCCAATTGTTAATATCAATAGGGTAATAAATAAAACCGCCAAATGCCTCTTCCAATAAAATTTCCTATCAACTTGAACAACAGCCATAATTACCACTTCTGCCTTTTATTTCTAACCAAATCAAAAACAACACCTAACCAAACCAAACTCAAAAAGAATGGATAGATTACCATGAACAAAGATGCCGAAAAGAATCCACGTCCACTAAAACTTTCTTCAGTATACTTAAACGCATACAATATCCAGGCTAAACCAAAGAACAAAACTACAAAAGTAAAAAAGACCAAGCCGTAATTTATATCTAAAAAACTAAACCTTTCAAGCCAAACACTAGACATTAGCCCAACATCGAAGCTTATGAAACTCATGTCATAAAGTTTGCCCAGAAGCGGACTTAGCATATGTTGCCAAACCACAAAGAATGCAAAGAATATGGAAAGTGCAGCCGCCCCCAAAACCATTGGCAGATGAAACATTCCAAACTCTCCATAATTCTTATTAAAAATTAATTTCCTATAATTAAACATATTAATCAACGTACCTTTATACCACCTATTCCTCTGCTTAAACCACCCGTCCATTGTTTCTGGTGCAAGCGTATAAACCTTAGGTCCAATCAACTGCATAATTTTATAATTACTTTTTTGCAACCTCAATGCCATCTCCAAATCCTCAGTTAAATTATCCGTATCAAAACCACCAACATTAACTAATGCACTTTTCCTATAGGATCCAAATGGACCTGGAGTTACATGAACACAATCCAAAATACCCATAACTTTTTTCAAAAAGAAATTAACTAAATATTCAACATACTGCAAACTTAATGTAAACCCTCTAACTTTCTGCAATTTCATTAAGGGCAAAACAGAAGCCACCGCCTCATCCTCAAAATAAGGAACAATCTTCTTCAAAGCAGCAGGCTCAACAAAACTATCAGCATCCATACAGATAAACAACTCACCAGTTGAATTCTTCAACGCAGTATTCAATGCAGCACCCTTGCCTAAGTTAGTCTCATGAAGAATATATCTAAAATTAGCTCCAGATTTTTTCTTCTTCATCCAATCCTTAACAACATTAGCGGTACCATCTGTACTACAGTCGTTAACCAGTATTACTTCAAGTTTGTTAGAAGGATAATCCAAGCCTAAAACCGATTCAATTGTTCCAACCACACTCTTCTCTTCATTAAAAACAGGTATCGCAATTGTAACTTTCGGATATTTCTTCCTCCTTTTAACAAAAGGATCCCTTATCCCATTCTCAAAAATAATAGACATCCAAAAAACAGCAAAGTAAATAGAAACAAAGTACATTACCCACAAACCTAAATCAAAGGCCATTATTCTAGCTTCTCCAAGGCATAGGGTTTAAAAATAGCATAAAAAGGTTTCTAATCCCCAAGAACCCCGATAACCTTGCCGTTACCATCATAAACAAGGTTTTCCTCTTCCTTAGAAGACTCCTCTTTGGAATCCTTCTCTTTTTTCTCCCTTACAGAAGTCTCAGTCTTCTCAATATGCTCTGGAGTAGTCCCCATCTTCCATGCAACTCTCTGCCTAACATCCCCTTCCATATTTTCAAATTTACCCTTAACTTCTTTCTCAGCCACATCAAAATACTCAAAAAACTTATTTGTTAACTTCAACATTCTAGACCTACCACATCTCTCAGAAGAAACCAATCCGTCTTCCTTCAATTGAGAAATATGATCGTAAGCTTTATTCCCCCTAACTCCAATAATTTCACTTTGTATAACAGGACTTTTATATGCAATAACAGCCAAAGTTTTTATTGTCGGTCCGTCAAACTCAGCCTCACCAGAAAGTTTACTTGCAATAAAACCAAACTTCTTCTTGGTGTTCAACTTAAATCTATTCTCATGTTCTTGAATTTCTAAAGCACTATCTTTCTTCTCGTACTGTTCTCTTAAACCCTTAATTGCATTCTTAACAACGCCAACATTCCCAACACCACATGCCTCAGAGATCTCTTCAATAGTCATATACTTCCCGGTAGTATACAACACTGCTTCAACGTGCTTCATTTCATCAATTAAATCTTCGCTCATACACAGAAATAATAATCAAAGTTTATAAAAATTACTCAGTAACCGGGTATCTAAGAATAGCTGCAAAACCACCAAGATCCAATAACTGCTTCCCTTCCCTGGTCTCAGCAGAGACTATCTTGACCTCTGTCCCAAAATCACCTGCAACTCTCTCAAACTCCTCGACAATTTCATCGTCCATCTCATCGCTAATTAATACTAGCTCAGCAGCACCCATCTTCATCTTCTCCATAACATCTTTTTTCCCATAACCTGCCTTACTTGGAGACTTAGCTAAAACATCAAAGAACTTCTGCAAAACCCTTTTCTCATCAATTACAATTTCATTAGCAATATTCTCATGGCTCAACTCAACCAAATCATGCAATCCACTTTCATCAGTGTATGTCAAATCTTTAACAGCCTTAACTTTATTTCTCAACTCAGTATTCAATTCTTTAATAAAAGAATCCTTCGTAGTTCCGGGACCGCCAACTAAAATTCCTTTCAAATTATTCCCCATTGGCAAATACTCTTCTTGAACCCTCTTTGCAACCTTTCTATAAAACTCCAACGCCATTCCTTCAATCAGCCTATCAAATCTTTGTGCGCTCTGGCCCCCAGCCCTAAACTTTCCAGGAACACCAGAAGTCAGATGTCCTTTAACAGCAATCCTAGGACCCTTTAACAAACCAATTGTCGCTTCTCTCCTGTCCATAACAATTAAGCCATAAACCTCTTTATGTTCCATCATATCTCTTAACGGATCTAAAACAAATCTTTGATCACATCTATACATCCTAATATTCAATGGTTCTGGAGGTTCAACCGACCAGGCTTCAATCTCAACTTTATTTTCCTGCTTAGAAACATTACCAGCAAAAACAGCCAAGCCATTCGCTGGAGTTCTGCCTAACTCCTTCATTAATCTAACAGCCTTCTCCAAAGAAGCAATCACATTTCCCCGGGTCTTAGCATCCTTAATATTTTTTGCAGTTCCCTGTTCTTCCTGTAAGTGTTGGTAAACCTTAACCAACTCATAACCTGCAGGAACATAGACACTAACCAATTCAGTATGTCTGCCCCTTTCCTTTTCCAGCTTTTTCACAAGCTTCCTTAATTCTCTCTTATTCATCATCTTTCAAATATAACTCTCTTAATGATATAAAAAATCCACCCCTGTCAGAAACTAACAGAAAACTCTTCCCCAGCGCTAATACTCTTAGCCTTAGTAGCAGCTTTGAAGTCGTCCATACATTTGGAAATCAAATCAAAGTCTTCTTTCTTCAAAACAACATCAATTTCTTCCTTCAGACTCTTACCAGATTCACTCTTAACCTTTCTAACCTCTCTCAAAACTTCAACAAACCTATCTCCAACTTTTTCTATGTCTTCATCTTCAACTGCAATATCTGCCTCTGGCCAATCACTCATATGTATTGACTTTCCATTTTCAGAAAAATGATAGCTATAAATCTCATCAGTAATGAAAGGTGCAATCGGGGCAAATATCTTTAAAACATCCAGTAACACCGAATGTAATGCATACTGGCCACTTAACCTTGAAAGTTCGCCCCTTTCTTTGGGGTTATATAACCTGTCTTTAACAATTTCCAAATAATTATCACAAAAAATTCCCCAAAAGAAATTCTCAACTTCTTTCTTAGCTTTAGAATATTCATAAATATCAAATCCGTCTGTCGCGTTATTGATTACTTTATTCAATTTAATCAACAACCATCTATCCATCAACTCCAACTTTTCAGGATCATATTCTTTTCCAGCACAGTCATAATCTTTCAGATGCATATGAACAAACTTGCTTGCGTTCCACAATTTTGTAACAGTTTTTTGAGCAGATTTAATATCCTCTTCCCTATACCTCAAATCTTCTCCAAGTTTAGAAGTTGCAGCCCACAACCTTAATGAATCCGCACCATACTTCTTAAAAATCTCTTGAGGAGGAATATAATTACCTTTTGATTTAGAAAGCTTCTTCCCATCTTTATCCAAAACATGACCAGATATTAAAATCTCTTTCCAAGGAATTTTGCCATGATGATAAATTCCTTTAACAATTGTATAAAATGCCCATGTTCGAATAATATCATGTGCTTGAGGTCTCAACCCACAAGGATAATTCTCAAAATTAACACCATAACCACTCTCGCCCTTCCAATCTAAAACAACTTGAGGAGAAACAGAACTGGTAGCCCACGTATCCATAACATCCATCTCAGGTATCAAATCCTCCTTTTTATACCCTTCAGGAATATCCTTCTCAGGATCAACGGGTAACTGAGATTCATCAGCCACAACAATATTCCCAGTTCTCTTCTCGTACCAAACAGGGAAAGATATCCCGAAATGCCTCTGCCTAGAAATGCACCAATCCCAATTCAGATTCTCAACCCAATGCACATATCTGGATTTCATATACTCTGGGAACCACTTAATTTTATTTCCAGCTTCTAAAAAATCATGCTTATTCTCTAAAACTTTGATGTACCATTGTTTAGTTTTCAAAAATTCAATCTCAGTCCCACATTTATCATGAACATTAACATTATGTTTAATTTGGTCTTGCTTCAACAAGGAACCATTAACTTTCAAATCTTCCAGAATGGCTTTTCTTGCATCTTTGATTTTCATTCCTTTATACTTACCACCAAGTTCATTCAATCTTCCTTCTTTTTCAAAAACAATTCTTAGTTCCAGATGATACTTATGCCATTTCTCAACATCCTCCTTGTCACCGAAAGTACAAACCATCATCAGTCCAGTTCCCTTTTCAGGATCAACCCCGCCATCAGATAGTATTGGAACTTCATAATCAAACAAAGGAACTTTTGCAAACTTGCCCTTCAACATTTTGTACCTAACATCATCGGGGTGATAAAATAAACCAACACATGCAGGTATCAATTCAGGTCTTGTAGTTGAAACAACCAGGTCTTCACTACCAACCTTAAACGCAACATCATTGAAGTGTGAATCCAATTCAATATTTTCAAATTCAGCTTGTGCAATTGCAGTTTGGCATTTAACACACCAAGATATTGGTGTTTCAGATCTATGAACCAGCCCCTTCTTGAACAAGTCTAAGAAAGACGCCTGAGACGTCTTCTGACAATATTTATTAATCGTAGAGTAGGAACTTGAAAAGTCACAAGACATCCCCAAGTTTATCCAATCCTGAACGAAAGCAGGTTGAATTTCCTTAATTGTTTTATCGCATAATTCAACGAACTCAGACCTATCCATCCTATTCGAATCAACTTTCTTTAGCTTCTCAACTAATCTCTCTGTTGGCAATCCATTGTCATCGGTTCCAAAAGGATAGTACACTTTCTTTCCTTTCATCCTATGATATCTAGCAACAAAATCCTGTTGGGCATAAGAAAAAGCATGCCCTGCATGCATGTCCCCACTAACAGTCGGAGGTGGCGTATCAATTACAAAAACATTCTCTCTATCAGAACTATCAAACTTATAGATTCCTCCATCAATCCATCTCCTTGCCCATTTAGCCTCACATTCACTAGCAGAATACTTAGCAGGCATTTCAATTTTCATGCAAGAACTACTCTGAACTAGTTTTAAATAACTTTCTCTAAAAAAGTGGGGCGGGGGTGATTTGAACACCCGACACCTAGATCTTCAGTCTAGTGCTCTCTTACCCGAGAACCTAACATTCTGCCGTGCTCTCTCCAGGCTGAGCTACCGCCCCAGAACATTGTGTTCTTAATCTCCATTCTTTAATGGGGTGTATAAATAACTTTCTATAATTTGCAATGAATGAAATACCCTTTGCTCCAAAGATGTACCAGTATTTTCCTTCATCAGTATATGGTCCAGTCATGCTAATTTTAAAGTCCCTCGACAACATTTTCTGTACCTGCAAAATAAAGGTTTTACTTTTTCATTTTAAGTTGTAGCCTAAAAGAAGGAATTTTACCAAATTTATTTTCCATAATTCTTGTACTACCATCAGAATCAAAAACTCCAGAGATAAACCACTTTCTTATCTCCAAAGGTGACTCTAATATAGCTTCGGGAACAAAAATCTCATTTTTAAATCCAATTGGAAATCCAAACACTTGGGACAAAAAACGATAAACAACTTTTGAAGTGACTCTTATATAATAGCAACCAAATTCTTCACCATTCCTCACCGGAACATTAAGGTTAAACAAAGATTTCATTAAAGGCTTAATTAAATGCTCCATCGTAATCTCAAACTCATCACAAACTAAGATTGAATGTTCATATCTTCCATGACTCAAATAAGTTTTAAATATATTCTTTAAACTACCATCTCCATACATGTAACCTAAAAAGTATGCTAATCTTGGATCAAGATGGATGGGCAATTTAACATAATGTGGAGATGAACCAGCCCTAAAATAAACATTCCTGTCTCCCTCTAAGTTTTTTATTTGATTAAATTTTCTATCAAAATAAGACACATTAAAATTTGACGCATCATCAATGCCATCAATAAAGAGATCTTCAAATTTCCAATTTAATTTTACTTTCGGAGAATCGGGTATGTCTCTAAGCCTCAATTCCCGCTTTTTTATCTTACCATATCTTGTTTTGACATAACTCATCCAGTCTAAAAGATCTTATTATTTAATCCCCTTCTCAGTGCGCCCAGTAAGTACACCCGAAGTCGTTCCGAATCGCTTCGAAACATTTATTAACAACCCAAAAGGATATATCTACATGCAAAAAGGAAAAAGGGGTGCCGTAGAGCTTTCTATAACAACTATTGTAATTGTAGTTATGGGCATCACCATTCTAACGCTTGGCCTTAAATGGATCACTGACACAATGGGCGGAATCCAAGACCAAACAGATAATTTGCAAAGAGTAACAGAAAGTCAAATAATTGAAATCTTTGAAGACACAGAAAAATCAATATCAACAGTATCAAAAACATATTCTGTGAAGAGTGGAAAAACATTAACTAATCTAGAAGTTTATCTAAGAAACAACGTACATCCTGGAGGAACATACGCATTTACATACACATTCTCTGTACTATCCCAACCAACATCAGTCCAAGCTCCAGAAGTTCTAAGCAGATTAAGTTGGGTCCAAACACCAATTGAAATAAATTCGGGAGAAGCATACAGTGATACTGTTCTCTTCAACACCCAAGGATTGCCAGTTGGAATCTACAAATTTGAAGTAGCTCTAACTTGTGGAAGTGGCTGTGCGCCTTCGGACCCAAGGCACCAATTCATTGTAACCATCAATTAATCTACATATAGTGCAGAAGAAAAACATTTTGATTTTGAATTCTTATTATTAACAAAAAGACCACGTTTACCCATCACACCTAATGAAAAAGACAGAGAAGCAACCCTCATAACTGGTTCGTTAACAGGTATATCAAAACCCTTAACACGAACACGAGTTCTCAATTTTTCTGCTATTTCATTTAACTTCGCAACACCTTCTTCCCCAACTAAGCCCCGGACATAGAGATAATCATCCCTTTCAAGACCACGCGGAACATACCTCACATCAGAATCCCCTTCATTCAATTTTTTAACTAGAACATCTCTTTCCACAAAAGGCAATCCATCTCTGATCTCTGGGTGATCCTGAATAATAATTCCATTACTTACTTCTTGCCCATCATCTGGCAAGTACAAACTACCTGTAGACCCCCAAATACCTCCGCGCCACATCATAAACCTAATAATTCTATCGTAACTGTTAGAGGGATCATAAATAAGTCCATGAACTAATGAGACCACCTCAGATATTGTAGGGGGTAAAAAATTACTAGTTCTTATCATGCTCTCCATATCAGCATAATCTCCTTTGGCGTAAAAAGGGTGTACGAAAGCTAAATCTCTTCCCTTGTGCCCCACCACTAATTTTCTTACAGGAGACAACTTTCCATCTCTAAAAATGAGTTCACAATCTGTTTTTTCTTCACTAAATAATTTTTTTTCCATTTTTCCATTCAAAAAAGAAATTTTGCTATTTTAAAACTTACTTATAGAACTTCAAAAAAACAAATCAAAAACATTAATATACCATCATTCTACTGAAAGTATAATGGTCCTTAAAATCCACAACACATTAACTAGAAAAAAAGAGACATTTAAACCAATAAAAAGAGATGAAATAAACTTCTTCGTATGTGGGCCTACAACCTACAGCTACGCCCATATTGGAAACTTCAAAACCTACACTCAATTTGATATCATAGTTAACTACCTCAGACACAAGAAATTCAAAGTAAACTACATCCTGAATCTAACTGACATAGATGATAAAATAATCAACAAAGCAAAGGAATCAAAAGAAGACCCACTAAAACTATCCTCTAAGTTCTCAAAGATCTTCATAGAAGATATGGAAAGCCTAAGCAACACGGCAGCCTCAAAATACATAAAGGCAACAGAAAGAATGCAAGACATCATCTCGCAAGTAGAAAGGCTACTAAAAAAAGACGTAGCATACAAAACCTCAGATGGAATCTATTTCGACCTACAAAAAAACAAAGACTATGGCAAACTATCGGGAAGAACAGTCCTACAAGCAGAAGATGCAACAACAAGAGTCGATCATAGTGAAGAAAAGAAAAACAAGGGAGATTTCTGTCTATGGAAGTTCGCAAAAGAAGAAATATCCTGGGATGCACCTTTTGGAAAGGGCCGCCCGGGGTGGCACATAGAGGACACTGCAATTACTGAAAAAGAATTCGGACCACAGTACGACATTCATGGTGGAGCAGTAGACTTAATCTTTCCTCACCACGAAGCAGAAATCGCACAAATGGAGTCCCTATCAAATAAAAAGCCATTCGTAAAATGCTGGATGCATACTGGATTCTTAGATATGAAAAAAGAAAAAATGTCCAAGTCAATAGGAAACATAATAACAGCAAGAGACTTACTAAAAAAACATAACAAAGAAACAATCAGATTCTTATTCGCATCACAACACTACAGGAACAGAATTGAATTCTCAGAAGAAATATTAGAACAGACAAAAAACAGTCTAAAAAGAATAAATGATTTCATAATTACTCTAGACAAAGAAGATGATAAGGGATTATTGGAAAGTTTCAAAGAAGATTTTTACAAATCTATGGATGATGACTTTAACACACAAAGAGCGATAACGACAATCTACGAATTCATCACAAACTCTAACAAAAACAACACTGGTGGAAAAGAAACACTAAAATTCTTCAAGGAAATCAATGAAATCTTCAAAACATTCACATTCGAAGAAAAAATACCAAAAGAAATCACCGACCTAGCCAAAAAAAGACAAAAAGCAAGAGAATCCTCTGACTGGAAACTCTCAGACAAACTAAGAGACCAAATCGAATCAAAAAACTACACAATAGAAGACAAAAAAGAAGGATACCTCCTAAAGAGGCGGTAGAAGCCTAAATTCTAACAATAAAGTTTATAAAGCGACTTTTTCTCCCATGTCTACCATGGCATCAGTCCATAATATAAAACCAAATGAAGCTGTAAGAAAGGTCTCAGAAGGCCTAGAAGGCAACATAGAGACTCCTGAATGGACCAAATTCGTAAAGACCGGCTATGGAAAAAGAAACAGACCAGAACAAAAAAACTGGTATGTCACAAGAGTCGCATCAATTCTTAGAAAAATTTACATTAACGGTCCAATAGGCACTTCAAAATTAAAGAAAGTATATTCACATAAGAAAAACAGGGGCCACAAACCTGAAAGAACAACAGAAGCATCAGGTAAAATCATAAGAACTGCCCTACAACAATTAGAAAAAGTGGGATTTGTAAAACAAGCAGAAAAAGGCGTTCACAAGGGAAGAGTAATAACTCCCAAAGGAAAGAGTTTTCTCGACAAAATAGGAAAAAAATAAAATGGCAAAAGTAAAACAGCCAGCAAAAAAACAAAGACTCGCAAAAAGACTACTCCAAACTAGGTGGGCTCCTTTTTGGACAGTTCCCAAGATCTATGGTCCTGGAAGAAGAGTTCATATGGGTAGACACACAGTTGTAAAACGTTCATGGAAAAGAGGCAGATCAATAAAGGCATAAGATGAAAGGTAACGAATCAGAATACATCATACCTCTTAGAAAAGAAGTAATGAAAGTAGCAAAATATGATAGAACTAAAAAAGCAGTGATAGCTGTAAGACAATTTCTACAAAAACATACTAAATCTAAAGAAGTTCTACTAGGAAAAGAACTAAACAAAAAACTGCAGAAAGGCGGAAGAAAGAACGTAGTATCAAAAGTTCATGTTAAGGTAATCAAAGACGAAGACAAATACAGAGCAGAATTAATTGGTTTCCCAATAGAATTAACAAAAGACAAGGAAGAGAAAAAGAAAGGTAAAAAAGCAGACAAAACTGAAAAAGCAAAAGTCTTAGAAAAAGACGAAGTTAAAGAAGAAACTAAAGAAAAACCTGCTCAAAAAGAAGAGCCTAAAAAGGAAGTAGAAGAAAAGGTTAGACAAGAAAAGATTGTGAAAAAGGCAGAAAAGCCAAAAAACGAAAAGAAAAAGTAACTACCAACCTAGGTTGCCATTACCAATATCCCTTCTAAAAACATCATTATCTCTTTTAGGTTTAACCTTCTTAGTCTTAACTTTAACAAGTTTCTTTTTACCTTTCTTCATAAAAGTCATTGCCACAACAATCAAAACTAAAACCGCAAGTATCCCTATAACGACCCATATAACAGAACTACCCTTCTCCTGCTGTATAACCACTGCTCCACCGTATCCTCCGCTGGTATCAGTATCCCTAAAAGATCCTCCAGTTGAACCTCCAGCAGTAGGGGTTCTAGTAGCAGTGCCACAATCAGAAGGACAAGTAAATGTAGTTTCGCCACTTCCACAACTTCCATCACCACAATAGCCGGTTGTAGGACCACTTGAAACAGGAGTATATTCCCCAACAGTAAACTCAAGAGTCGCCTCATTATCGTCTGTATCTACAGCAACAGATTTAACATGTAAATCAATAACACTATTACCGTTTAGATCAATATTAACAGTATCACCTGGTTGATCAATATAAACTTTATCTAGAGAATACTCATCGATTTTAAGTTTAATTTTTCCATTAGAGTATACTGTAGTTAATTCAAAAGTATAATCTACCGCCAAGCCACTAACAACAACTAAATCATCTTCAATCAAATCAAATTCTTCTGAATCATCGCTTCCTAAATCAAAATCAAATGTAGCATAACTAGAGCCTCCATCAGGAACACAACTACCACTCACACAAATATATCCAGAACTACAATCCGAATCAATATTACATCCAACACTCTCGCAGACATTCGCACTACAAGTTTCATTAGTACCACAAGTTCCACAATCAAATGTACTACTACATCCATCACTTACAGTGCCACAATTAAACCCTTGTCCCTCACAAGCCTGAGTCTGATTTAGAGGGGTGCATCCTCCGCTACCACAAACATTAGCAGTCCCTCCACCACCACAAGTTTCATTACCAGAGCAAGATCCACAATCAATTATCCCTCCACAATTATCTCCAACAGAGCCACAATTTAATCCAACATTATCACAAGCCTCTACTTTAGTCAACGGCGTACAACCACTCTCACTCGAACCAGTCACAAAAGCCATAGTTCCCTTAACCTGTTCAGAAGGATACCCAATTGTCAACTCAGAACCAGCTCCATCACCTGTTAAATTATAAAACGCACCATATGTAGTCATACCATAACTTTGATCAGTCCCTTGGACATCATGCAATTTAAAACCACAACTACTAAACAAAGTATCACTAAACAATCCAACCTTCATTCCAGAGACTTTCTCTACTTTAACATAAGACCTCTCAACAATACAAACTTCAACAGGACCCATTATGTTGGAAACAAAGCTTCCTGCATGAGTAACATTTGTCTCATTACCTGTGTTTCCAATCTGATAAGTTATAGAAACATCCTTCTCTACCATACGCCCAACTAACTCCTGCCCAGTACAATTCTCAAATTCAAACAACCTCGTTGTACCCTTGGGCATATTTGGTATTATGGGTTCTAATGGGCTACAGCTTTCAACCTCAACATTCACCAATGCGAGGTAATCTAAATCATTAGTTATTGTAACATTTGTCCTAGTTTCGGTAAGATATGGAAGGGTGTCATTACAAATAATCTCTGGAGAGATATTACAATTAGGATCCTGTCCTTGGAACGTAGAATTATAACCGAACTCCTCATAAGAAGATGTCAATCCTAAATAGAATTCATCACCAGAAATAATTAATCCCGGGTCATAAACAAACCATTCACCAGAGTAATTATCCACTGGATCCCAAGAACCTCCAAAAGAGTCCCCTTCTTCTCCAAAGTCATACATTGCCCCACCATTAGCAACAACATGGGTTTCTTCAAACATAACAGCCCCATTGGAATTCTGATCAATGGCTATTGGATTTGTCCCAAGAGAATTATTTGTCAAATTTCCAACATAAACAGCATAGTCGATACCATCAAAATTCAAAACACCCCTACCAGCAATGCCCATCACACCAATATCCGAATAGCTAACATCAACTACCGACCCATCATACACATCTACAAAACTCAAAACAGAGTTAACGAAATCAATAGAGTCATACCTCAAAACATGAGTTATTACATCATTCGCATTAGAGCGATCAGAATCCAAAGAACTTAAAACAAAATAATCATCAATCCCCACAGCAAATTTCTGATCAAATGCTGTCGCACCAGCAGACTCATCAATCACACCTTCAATAAGTACCAACATCGCATCTTCAGTACCATACTTAAATAGGGAACCCTTGTTTGAAACAAGGGGCACATTATATATTTGCCCTAAATTATTTTCAAAGCTAAAGTTGTAAGCACTATCATCTAAATTACTTATAACCTCGACATTTTCCCTGGATGGCTCACTCAAACCATCAAACACAACGTCAAAAGACCCAACCATCGCAGCAGGGTTATCCAACAACTCACTCAATGAAAATGTCTCATTTAACCAAATATCAAAGCCATTTTCAGAAACTGGAGCAAGTCTGTAACTCATTGCATCAATAGAAACACTACTCAAATTAGTATCATTAACTTCAAGTCTGACAAACGCCTCAGGCACAGCAACACTTCCAATAGTCAAAGCCCCATCTTCAAAATCATTATCACTGTAATCATTATCTTCAAACTCAATAAACTCTCCTCCTAAATAAAAGCCAACCCCGTGACCGGTAGTCAAGTTTCCAAACTGAGTTATTACTTCTCCATTAGTAAGCATACGAAACATGAAGTTCTCAGTATCCATAATCAATAAATCTGGACCATTAACCGTGCCAATTCCATGAGGGTTATTAAACCTAGCAAGTTCGGGATCCCCATTCAAATAACCTTCAACACCACTACCCACATAGGTTTCCACCTCAGCAGTATCATTATTAATTTTACGAACTACGTGGTTATTTACATCAGTAACAAAAAGATCATTTGTTATTGTATTAATTATTATTCCGTGAGGACTATCAAATCTTGCCTCGGACCCAACTCCATCAACATAACCAGCCTCCCCTGTATTATTAACACACTCACCTGCAAAGCTAGAAACATCTTTAGAAACAAGATTCTTAACCTTACGGATCATATGGTTTCCTGAATCAACAACAAACATATTTTCATGGAAGCCCTGTGTAAAATCAAAAATCACATCAGTTGGTCTATTAAATTTAGCATTTGAGCCAAGTCCATCCAAACATCCGGCCAAGGTAGTTCCTGCCCAAACTTCCACATCCCAGTTATCTGGCTCATTGGAAGAGTTCCCACCATTATGTTCTAATTTCCGGATAACATTATTCCCTGTATCTGCAACATAAAGATTGCCACCGCCAACACCATGAATCCCTTCAGGGGAAGTAAACCAAGAGTCATTACCATAAACACCAGGACCAAGACCACCACTTTGACCAGTTCCAGCAATGGTCGTTACATTTGCACTATCATATTTGCCCAAAGTAGAATTAAAAATTAGTTCCACTTTCTTTATTTTATGATTTCCTGTATCAGCAACATAAAAGGTTTCAAGGTTATTCGAATCCTTGCTCGCAGCAATACCCTTTGGAGAATCAAATCTTGCTTCAGACCCAACGCCATCAACATCACCGGCACTTCCATCTACAGCACCTGCGACAGTTATTATTTCGTCACCGCCCAAAACCCTAACACGGACAGCATTATTATCTGTATCAACAAAACCAGCATAACCAATGTCTAACCAAGCCACAGCATAGGATTTACCCATCAATGCAACAGAATTATTCCCATCAACATATCCACTTATTGGGTCCTCATTAATATTTATCTGTTTAATCACCAAAGGAACCCCGTCAGAAAGAAAGTGTGTATCTCCCTCCCGAAGAGTAACAACCTCATCAATAATGTTCCCTCCGGTCAAATTAAGAGTAACTTCTTTGGGTGCATATGTAGAAACATCCAACACACCAACATTGTAATCCTTACTATCCAACAAATAAAACTCTTCCTCTCCGACAAGCAAAGAATCTTCAATAACAAAATCAATTAAACCCAAACTAATAGAATTAGCCACGGGATCCATATCAGCACTAAATATTTGGTATTCCTCTGCAATAAGTTCAATCGTCTCTCCAATCAAATCTTCTAAAATTCCAGAATCATAATTACTTTTTAATCCACTTAAAAAATCTAAATTGTACTCAAAGAATGCATCCAAATAATTCGGATTAGTTTCACTTTCCAAATAAAGGAAACCACCAACGTAACTTCCACCTAAACCATAATCAACAACCATTTGATTACCAATTGTTTCTTCATCTGCCAAATGTCCCAAAACAATTTCTTGCACATAACTTGTACTTCCCAAATTAGTACTTATTGAACCAGTCTCCAAACCTGAAAGTTCATTAGAAGTTAAAATCCTAACATCATTTCTAATTTCCCTTCTCAATTCCATATCAACAGCAAAACTATCCACATAATTCGAAGATCCCCCGGCAGCCATACCAGTAATAGAAGAAAAAGAGCTCAAACCAGAATCAAAGAAACCACCAGTCGCGCCATAAAAAATAAACAAAAAAGTCAACGCAATAAACACGCCTGTGAGAATTCCATCGTGTTCAACCCTTCCCTTCATAGAAAAGGCCACATTAGACGCCCTTCTCCTCTTTTTTCGCACCATAAACATAAAAATTAGATAGAATACATATTTAAACCTTATCAATAGCAATGAATCAACAAAAAAATGGAAGAAAACAGGTTACCAGCAGAAAAAAACGAACCGAAAATCCTTATTAAAAAAGAAGGAACAACTAGCGATAAGCATGGCTCTATTCCCAAGGAAAGGAATATCCAGGACTTAATCAATTTGGGCATTATCAACATCAACAAGCCTTCAGGACCAACATCCCACCAAGTCTCAGACTATGTCCAAAAGATCCTAAGTATAGCCAAATCAGGCCATTCGGGAACATTAGATCCAAAAGTAACGGGCGTTCTCCCAGTGGCATTATCAGACGCAACAAGAATTGTCCAAACATTACTCCCTGCGGGAAAAGAATACATCACATTAATGAGGCTTCATGAAGACGTTAAAGAAGACAAAATAAGAAAGACCTTCGAAAAGTTCACAGGAGAAATAAAACAACTCCCACCAGTTAGATCTGCCGTAAAAAGAAGAATAAGACCGAGAAAGATATATTACTCTAAAATCTTAGAAATAAAAAATAAGCATGTTTTATTCGTTGTCGGGTGTGAAGCAGGAACGTACATAAGAAAACTTGTCCATGACATGGGAAAAGATCTCCGTACTGGCGCACACATGGTCCAACTAGTAAGAACAAAAGCCGGACCCTTCAACCAAAAAGGTTGGCATAGTCTACAAGACCTAAAAGATGCGTACGAAGAATACAAAGAGACTAAATCAGAAGAAAAGTTAAGAAACATTATTGAACCAGTTGAAAATGCAGTAAAACTTCTACCAAAAGTGTGGATCTTTGACTCAGCAATATCAAACATTTGCCACGGCGCACCAATAGCTGTAAAGGGAATTTCAAAATTAACTAACAACATACAAAAAGATGGACTAGTTGCAATAATGACGCTAAAGAACGAACTAGTTTGTTTAGGCAAATCCTTAATGAACTCAAAAGAACTAGTAAATAACGAGGAAGGTATAGCAATCAAAACAGAGAAGGTCTTCATGAAGCGAGATTTATACCCTGCACCAAAAAGATGAACATCAAAACAGTGGATAAACAGTCGGGAATACCCCTAATAGGCAATATAGCCTTCGGCATAATCGACAGGGGATCCTCTCTAATTCAAGTTAGGCCAACTTCTTTATGTAATATGTCTTGTATTTTTTGTTCGACAGATGCAGGCCCAAAAACAACCACGCACAAAACAGGCTACATCGTAGATCCAGACTATCTAATAGAGGAAGTAAACAATGTAGTAAGAACTAAGGGTGAAACCCACATAAACATCGACTCCGTTGGAGAACCAGCGTCCTACAAGCATTTAACATACTTGATACAAGAACTAAAGAAAAACAAAAACATTTACTTCATTTCAATGCAGTCGAATGGAACATATTTCACTAAGGAAAAGATTGACGAACTAGAAAAAGCCGGATTGAACAGAATTCACTTAAGCATCCACAGCACAGATCCAAAACAATCAAAAGAACTATTCGGAACAGACGACTACGACGTAAACAAAATCCTAGAAACAATGGAACACATTTCAAAATCTAAGATAGAACTAATGCTTGCACCAGTTCTCCTCCCAAACATCAATGAAGAAGAGGTAGAAAAACTAGTTGAATTAGCAAAAAAACTAAATTGCAAAATAGGAATACAAAAGTATGAAGAATATAAGTACAGTAGGAAACCAAAAGGCGTCAAAAAAGAGAACTATTACAAATTTTACAAACGTCTAGAAGAATGGGAAAAGAAACACGACATAAGATTAATTTACAAACATGAAAAAGGTGAAATTTACAAAGGAAAATCCCTAGAAAAACCAATTAAAGTTGGAGAGAGAATCAACACAAAGATACTCTCAGACGGCTGGAACGAAGGGCAAAAGATAGCCGCATTCAAAAACAGATCAATAACAATCAATAACTGTGAAGCAGAAGAGGGAGATAAAATCAATCTTAAAGTTCTAGAAAATAAGAGCAACATCTACTTGGCAAAAAGGGTTTAGCATGACATTCATTGGAACAACTGTAACAGGACTAGAAGACGCAGCAATCAAAGAAACAAATGGAAAACTAAGTTCGGAAGGAAGGGTTTCATTTGAGAAGCTTCCAAAAAACCCACTAACACTCAACACCATCTACGAACTATTAACTTCTTTTCAATTCAAGGATCTAAATGACATCAAAAAGAAAGTAAACGGGGAAAAAATAATCCTCAAAGGAACTTACAAATGTCTCTGCAAAAGAACGGGAGAACAACCATTCAACTCAATGATCATTGAACATGAAATAGGCAAAATCCTAGACAATAACAAACAACTCGAATACTCAAGAGACAATCCAGAAACAATAGTTTATATTGACATTTTCAACAAAACATGCAACATAGGAATCCTAAAAGAGAGAAACCTTTCAAAAAGAACCTACAGATTCCATTTAAACAACCAAACAACGCCAACTTTAGTCGCGGCATGCCTTATCAAACATCTAGAAATAAAGAAAGACGAAACACTTCTCTGCATCAACTGTAAGGACGGAGTAATGCCCATAGAAGCAACGCTACAAAATATCAGTGTAGTATCCCAAGACTCAAATCCCAACAATATTAGAAACGCGGAAATAAACGCAAAACTAGCAAAAAAAGAAATAAACCTGCAACTAAAGAACATAGACCAAATAAAAGGAAAATATGATTACATAATAACACAAATAATCTTCTCGAAAGATAAAAAAGGTCCTCACAGAAAAATCAATGACATTTTTCAATTCTCAAAAAACAACCTGAAGAAAAAATTAGCAATAATAACAAACCACCCAGAAGATATCAAAATATTCTGTCCAAAAGAAATCAAAACAATAGAAGAAAAAGAAATCCAACATGGGGGATTAAAACTAACCTTACAGATATTCTCACTCTAGAACTAAAACCCTATTCCAGTTCAAAAGTCCGCCATCACATGGCACCAAATACTTTCCATCTAAAACAATCAAATCATGACCACAAGCAACCTCATTGGGTCCAAAAGACTTAACTTGCATCCCTTGGATCTCATTATCTCCACTAGAAAAACCAGTTGCAATAAATGCAAACAGCAACAAAAGCAGTGCAATGATTAAAATCCCTCTTTCTCTCATACGCAAAAAGAAGCAAATATCTATTTAAACGTTTTCATAAACTTATTCTAGAATCTCTAGGGATCTAATTTCACAAGCCCCTATAGGACACGTCTTCAAAAGGCTCCCTCTCAACTCTTTCTGAAGCTTAGTCTGTATAATTGACTCAAAAACTTCAACAGAATTAAGTTCCTTAAACTTACCAGATAAATAAGCAGCAGCCTTCTTCCTAATATCACTTACAACTGCATCCGAAACCCTATGTCTTGTTATAATCATAGGTTTAACCCGCAATTTAGCACCATCTTTAGATTGAGCAACAAAGGAATCATCCATCTTATCTGTTCCCTTTCTAACTGCCCTTCTTGAATGTGATTTCAATAACTCATAACCAACAGTCTTACAAACAGCATTATCATCATTCACAGAAACAACCTTCAACCTTAAATTAACGCCCTGTCTTTTATAATCATTATACAAATTCATCAAATTAACTTTCAAAGCCCTTCCGACCATTTCTCCAGGCTCAGCAGCAAAGGTTTCTCCAATTAATTTATTATTAAATTCCTTAGGAGCAACAACACCATACCACTTTTTCTTCTTCTTTCTAGCGGTAGTTGGCTTCTTAACAATCTTAGGCTTCGGCTTAGCGATTCCCTTCTTGCTATTCTTCTTGTTTTTCTTACCTTTTGCCATGTTAGGTAACAAATTAAAAAACCAGTTATAAACCTTTCTATCGCCCTATTCGGCAGCTACAGACCTAGAACTAACATATTTATTCAAGGAAGAAATAGCTTCCCTCACCATCGCATCTTCTTTCTCCTGAGGAATAGAAGCACCAGCAGCTAACTTATGGCCCCCACCATAACCCCCGCCTTCAGCAACTAACTCTTTAATTATAACCCTCAAATCAGTATCAGCATTAGCATCACCTGTAATCCTCAAACTAACTTTAATAGATCCATCCAGAGAGTAGGCAGTAGACATTATAATCGTCCCATCAGGATAAACCTTACTTTTCGCCAACAAAGAAGCTAAAGTCCCGATAATTGTATCCCTTATATTTGAACCGGCTAAAATTATCACATAACCATTTTTCTCCAAAACTTGAGAAGTCCCTCTATTTTCATAATACCAATTTAAGGCATCAATTATTTCCTTCCTATAACTTCTTAACAAATCATTGGCCTTCTTAGATGCAACCTTATCTCCCAAACAAACACCAATGCCCAAACTAGGCCAGCCCATTCGACCACAAGAGTTTAGCAAAGTAGAAAACTCCCTTAAGTCTTTCTTCAAACTATCTTCCCCTTCATCTTTCAACAAAAAAACAGGACCAACTGTTGACTCGGCCATTGTCCCAGAAGCTTTCTTAATTTCAATTGCAGTAACTAATTTTTCCAATTCCTGCTTACTCAGATTAACAAGTCTTCTAACTTTCTTAGATTTATCGTATAACCCTATCCCAGAGTCTTCAATAAACTTAATAGCACCCCTTTCACTTCCAGTAACACCTGGAATGTAAGGATTAGTGCTATACTCCAACACCTTGTGCAATGGCTTAGTTTGAATTCCAAATAATCTTAAAGTTTCTTTGATCTCAATCGTTCCCTCGGAAAGAGCATCATCTAAAATCATACTATTCATTCCTTGAAAACCACAATCTTCTTGCATATCCCCAATAGCCCCTACCAACGCAAGATGAGCCATATCTTTATTCACTTCATTAAGGCTCTTTGCAAAGAAATAAGAAATTCCTGCAGCAGATATTTCCTTCGTGCCATTAACCCCAAACAAGTGCGGATTGACTTGCCTAACGTTCCCAATCTTTTTTTTATCAACCTCAGGAAAATGATGATCTAAAACAAACACCTCATTATCAAACTCACTAAGTTCATTAATATATGCAGTAGCCAAATCAGCAAAAACAATCACATCATAATCTTCTCTTTTCAAAGAACCTAACAATTCAGAATTAACTTGTTTAACAACAGAAACCACATACCTAATATCAAGCCTAGACAAAGCCTTACAAATAATTGAAGTAGAAGTAATTCCATCAGTGTCTAAATTGCCCACAATCCTGACTGGTTTAGAACTCTTACTAACTACTTCCAAAAAATCAGTAGATACTTCACCCACGTAATCTAAAAGATCATGCCCCATTTAGGACAAAAAAGAAATTCATTTTAAGTAGATATCTAAACTTGAAAGTATATTAAACAATCCACTGCATAGCCTTCGATCTCTCATAGACCCAATCGGCACTTAAAACGCCAGTTGACTTGTAATAACCAACTAACTTGTTAATCTTACTCAGCGTTAATTGCTGCCCTCTTTTAGCAGTCATATCCTTCTTGTTTGATTCAATATGCTTCGCAATAGCAATATCTCTTCTAATCAAGGCAAGTAAATCATCAGGAACCTCTTTCTTAACTCCGCCTTCAGCCAGAATGGCCCCAATACTCTTCCCAAAAGAAACCTTAGCATCAGGAACACCATAAGAATCTCTCAGTATAATTCCAATTTGACTAGCACTTTTCCCAGACTTACTAAGCTCAAGAATAACATCCTTAACGGCCTTAGCATCCTTATTAATCCATGCAGAGTTATCCACATTAACAGGTTTAGTGCTACCACTTATTCCTTTCTTCTTTGAATATCTTCTTGCCATTTTGAATTAAGGGTTACTAGAATCAATCCAGTATGGCTCAGCTTTCACCGACCCACCCTTCCACAGAATCTCGATTAAGCCATTTATAAGATTTTTCATTAGAAATCTAGCCCCGCCAGGATTCGAACCTGGGTCGAGGGACCCAAAATCCCCC
>CAYFJW010000004.1:2793-92116 GCA_964343875.1 Candidatus Woesearchaeota archaeon | reverse complement strand
TAGAAATCTAGCCCCGCCAGGATTCGAACCTGGGTCGAGGGACCCAAAATCCCCCATGCTTGACCGCTACACTACGGGGCTATGAAGATTAAACCTAAAAAATTAGTTTATATAACTTATGTTCCAAAATCCCTCCTATACATCACACCATGACCCACTAGATACAATTCATTTGGGGAAGATAATTCTGCTGTAGTATCAAGAAAAACATGAGTCGAATCCAAGCCTCTGATTTGAGAATCTAATGCAAAAAAGCATATGCTATCTGAACACCTTTGAGGAATAAATCCAATCATATAAAAATTTTCTTTATCAAATACACCGCTATTTTCAATGAATTCAATGTATTCCTTAGCACACAAATCTTCAACATCATTGTTTGCAGCTCTTAAAATCTTCTCAGAAAAATAAAGACAATCTCTTCTTCCCTCCTTTTCATGATCATGCCTAATTACATAATTTTCAGAAAGGCCATGCTCTAACATTAATTTTTTATAATTTTCGGGAAGTTTTGCATCTTTTCCAGATCTCAATTTATATAGCTTATTTCTTCTAGTACTTAACTGGGCAGATGTTAGCTTACTTCTAGATTCATACAAGTGATCGTCTGCAAAAAATACAAATTTTACCTCTTTGCCATCTTCTTTTGCGTGTTCTCCAACCTTACAAGCAAGTTTCAAAGTATACTCAGAAAAAGGACCCCACATATCAAAAGATTCAAAAGCTCCCTTTTGGTTATAAAGGAGAGGGAAGTGTCCAGCCAAAAAAACTATCTTCTTTTTATTAGACCTATCAACATCCAAAAAAAGTTTTTTGAGTAGTTCCTTCTCATCCCTTATTTTTTCCATTTATTTATGCTCCTACTCTTCTCTTATACCTTCCCCTTTTCTCAACCCTCTCAAGTCTATCCATCACTTCAGAATAAGAGTTATTCCCTTTCCTATACCCCTTCAAGAAACTATCAAAATAAACCTTAAAGTGTTCATGGTGCTTACTTTCCAAAGCTTGCTTAAACAAATGAATATCTACAGCCTTATGTTCAACTTTATTTGTAACAAAAGATAATCCAAAATCAATTAATTTAACATCACTACCCAAAACAATCATATTGGATGTTGTCAAGTCCCCATGAATCACATCCATCGCATGCATCCTACTAACTTTCTCTCCAATTAAACTGAATATCTTCAAAGACTTGTTCCTAACTAGGTCATCCACTACGTCCTTAACCATCGGACCATCCAAATAGCTCATAGAAATATCATGGCCCACAACATCAATTACATCTGGACAAATATCTCCTAACTTAGAAAGAATCTTAGATTCTCTTCTTGTTCTCCTAACTCTTAACTGTTTATCAATTTCAGAAATCCTATAGTTCTTCTCAATTCTCCTCTTCAAAACATTATGTTCAGAATCCAAATAAACCTTAGCTTCAGCACCATTGCCAATTAATTTCATAGGCTAAAACAATCAACATTCCTTAAAAAGTTTATTATTCACTTCTACACTCTTCACAGAAGTAATCCCCCAATAACCTAGAATCTTCTTCCAAATTAACAGCCTCTTTATCACATCGTTCGCATCGAATCTTCACTGCAATCACCTCTAACTTAAAAAATAGTCAAACCATTAATAAGGATTACTAAAGAATAAAACAATAATCAGAACTTAAATTTTTGGCCACCCATTTTACCAAACTTCTTCATTAACTTCTCAGGATCTTTGCCCTTCATCATCTTAATCACTTTCTTACTCTGCTTATATTGTTTTAACAAACTTCTAACATCAGCGACATCCCTACCACTCCCAGCAGCGATTCTCTCAATCCGATTCCTCCCAATCAAATCAGGATTCTCCAGCTCTTCCTTAGTACAACTATCTAAAATAAACTTCCAAGATTTCATCTTATCCTCTTGAACATCTAAAACATCCTTAGGTATCTTCATTCCGCCCGCCCCAGGGATCATTTCCATAACTTTAGCCAAAGGCCCCATCTTCTTCATAGCCCCAACCTGTTCATACATATCAATCAAATTAAAATCACCACTCAACATCTTCTTACTCATCTCTTCAGCCTTAGAATCATCCACAACACCCTTGGCCTTCTCCAACAAAGCTTCCAAATCACCTAACCCGAGCAACCTTCCGACAAAACCTTCAGGGTTAAACACTTCCAAATCTTCAGGCCGTTCACCGACGCCAATAAACTTAATCGGGGCACCGGTTACAGCACAAGCACTTAAACTTCCGCCACCTTTAGCAGTTCCATCTAACTTACTAACAACAACGCCTGTAACACCACAAGCTTCATGGAACATTTTAGCCTGATCTAATGCAGCTTGACCAATATCTGCACTCAAAACTAACAATATTTCATCAGGACTAACAGCCTTACTAACAGATTTTATCTCTTTAACCAAATCATCACTTAATGCATCTCTTCCAGCAGTGTCAACAAGCACCAAGTCATACTTCTCTACATCTTTCTTAAAAGATTTCCATAATTTAACAGGATCCTTAACCTTTCCATCAACAAAATGATCAACTTTAACCTTTTCAGCAACCTGCTTCAACTGCAAATATGCGGCAGGCCTATGAACATCCAAACCAACAACTGCAACTTTCTTCCCACGATTAGAATAATATTTAGCAAGTTTACCAATTGTAGTTGTCTTTCCAGCACCGAACAATCCAACCATCATAACAAAAAATGGTTTCTTCTTAGCAGGAATCTCAATACCCCTTTTCTCTGTACCAAAGAAATTAACTAACTCTTCATAAACAATCTTAACAACGTGTTCTTTTGGGGTAACTCCAGAAGGGGGCTTCTCACCAAGAGATCTCTCCTTAATCTTACTAGTCAACCCAAAAACTAATTTAACATTAACATCAGAACCCAATAAGGCCCTCTGGACCTCCTTAACCAACTCATCAATCAACCTCTCGTTGATATAAACCGAGCTAGTAAGCTTCCTAAAAACCCCTTTAAGGGCATCTCCTAGGCTATCAAGTACCATCCAGAAACTCTAGCCTAGGACATTTATAAAATTGTCCTTAGTCTCCAGAACTATCTTCCACAATGATTTTGATTTGAGTAAATTTCAAACGTCTCTTCATTAGACCTAGCTCCTCCAGGATTCTCTATAATCGTATCGTACTCCTTTCCATGAGCATTTCCAGAAAATATCCCTGTAGTTAGTTCTACCACTACTAATTCAAATTCTATGGATTTTATATATTGGGAAGGCAAAAGTTCTTCATTAATGTAAACATCGGCACCATCTTCAAAACCAATACCAATAATGTCAAGATAGCTCCCTTCTGGCCCAGGAGGAAAAACAATACATTCTGGAGCAAAATCATAAATACGTAAAAAATCTCCAATTATTACACTTCCATCTGAAACAGACATTAACCTTACAGAATGTAGTCCTGCTCTAGTTGGCAGTTCCCCTTCAATATTCATGCTAACAGATTTAGAAAACTCCACTCCATTAAGTGTGTAAATTAACTGTCCATCTTCAATCTCAGAATCTTCAACACCCCTTGGAATTTGAACCTTTAATTCCCTCCTATTTCCCGGACCCAGTTCCACTAAGTCATTGGCTGCCAAGGCAATACTTCCCAGAGCGTCTTCTATATTGCTCTTTCTAAAAGAATCATCAGCAGTATCAATGGTGTACAAATAAACAGGCAATGCAGCAATTGAAATAATACCAAGAAGTATAACGTACTCAAATGACTTCTGCCCCTTTTTTAACATAATGAAACTACACTACAGCGTCATAAAACTCTTTCGGTATCTGCAATTCAAAAATAAATGTTCTATCTTCCCTAGTCAAGGCAAGCAAGGTAAGCTCTTCAACATCAGCAATGCTCTTATCAGTGTAAACTAACCTAACAGTTTGACCAAAGTAACCTTCATCCAAAGCATCTAAACCTATGCAATAAGTTGTATTCCAGAATCTTCCTTCTGAATTAAGATCACAAGTCAAAAGAGGATTCAAGTCTTTCCTATGTTTCATTAAATCAGCATTCCATGAAAGTGGGCTCCTAAAGAAGAAATTACCTGCAGCCCTGCTCTCTCCTTCATCAACCAATAAGTCTTCACCAACAACTTCAATATACAAATCCCATTCACCTTCATCAGATTCTTCAGCATAAACATCACCAAGTTTTATCTTCAAACTTCCTTTCTGTATATGATCTGGCTTAACAGAGTCACCAAACTGAGTAGAAACAACATCGGTCAGCTCTTCACCCAAATCAGACAATTCATCTAAATCTTCAATTACTTCAATTTCCTCTTCAACATCTAAAGAAGAGTCAGAACCATCAAAGAAACTAAGTGTGATAAAAACAATAGCACCAACCAATACAACTAGGCCTAAGAACAATAGTATATTCTTAGTAGTTTCATCCATTCCTGCCATGGTTACCACCAAGGGATAGTCAATTAATAAGCCTTTCCCCTTCTAGAGGACCCCTTAAACATAACCAAAAAGATCCATATTCAAAAACATAAATCCAGGATAACCCTTAAGATTAGTACATTCAAGATATTTTTTATACGCTCCAGACCAGATACGTTTGCCCTCATTACTGGCACTACACAGAAGCAATTTGTTTATTTCATTCTTTTGAATTTTAGTATATCCGCTCTTACTATAATGCGCATAAGCAATACGAATATCATTTCTAGTCAACAAGCCATCCCCATCAACATCTAAATCCTTAGGATTAACGCCAGTGCAAACACCAGTATGTTTAAAATACAACTCGGCAGCCCTAAAAGACGCCTGATGTGAAGATTGCAAAGCTCTTTCAATACAGAGCTGTATAATTGCCCTTGTGGACTTAATCTCGCCCTCATACATACTATTAACTCTAAGAGGATTACCTAGCAAAGGATAATTATTATCTGACCAAAAGTCAACACCTTTAGCAGTTGTTACGGGCCCATCATAATACTCTCCAACAGTATAAACCCCAAACATCTGACCAGTCAGGCTACCAGAAGTAAACGAGTAAAAACCTATTGCAAAAACTAACAACACAACTGCAAAAACTGTATGATCCCTCATCATCACCCTCCTACTAAATCACTCCAACCCACCCTTATAAAACTTTCTTAATATAATTTACATTTCAAATCTAGGAAAATATCCACGCTCGGACGAGGATAGTTACTGTAGTAATCCCATGATAATATTAGCCTATCAGTCCCAAAACCAGTAAACTCTCCCCCAACGTAATGTTTAGGTTTTATTCCAAAATCGGGACTACATAATGGCGTATAAATCCCATAACCATCATAGAATGCACCTTCAGGATCCAACAAATTTTCAGAGACGCCTTCCCACTTAAAGCTTCCAGGATCGCTATAAACTGCTTGCTCAAAGAGATCGCCATATCCTCCAAAAGTACCTTGCGCATTAACACAAAAACCAGAGTTAAGGTCTTTTGTAGTCACCCAACGACCAGTATAATCACAACTCTTAACTCTCCTAGGAAAATCAATATACTCTACCCCATGACCTAGGCTAGAAGTACTTGAGGACTTAGCGGTAAACCAATAACTTTTTTCATATTCCTCGGGAGGGGCAGGTAAAAATGAACCCTCACCTAATGAAGCCGGTTTCCCAGAACAAGAGACGCTCACACCCTCATCCTCATATGTATTCCCTTCTGCATCAAACAAGAAAGATCTTGCTAGTTTAACTCCTTCTTCAGTTCCAACATCACCGCAACATGTAAATGGACTAGATGTCCAACTCTTTTCATCCATATTTCCAGAGAAACTACATTTAACATAATCCCCACCGACACCATTCCAGTTCACGTTAGTGCAAACATTAAACGAATTATCCTTCCATGTGCAGACTGCATTATTCATCCTCAAAAAAGGATCTCTTTCTTCAGAAACAGTAACTTGCTCCCCACCATAATCAACCAAAGCCGGTGAAAAGAAGATTAACAAGGCAAAAGCCACAACCAAAAAAACAATGAAAAACATCAATAACCTAACAAAGGCATGATGTGCGTAAGTATCAATACTAGTTCCACAATGTTTGCAATATCGGGAATGTCCCTCTATAACTCCCCTACAATTAGGGCATTTATGGATTCCCTTTTTTTTATGTGGCGCCATATTGTGCCCGCAATGTTGGCAAAACTTATGTTCACTCCCAGTAAGTTTATGACAATTCGGACACTTTCTCCTAGTAGACCTCTTTTTTGCAGCCATCTATGAAATCAAATGAGTAACGCCTATTTAAACCTTTTTAAAAGAAACAAAACTAAATTCCCAAAGAATCCATTATATCTTTCTTATTAAAAACTTCAAGATCCCCATACTCTTGTCCCCTTCCAAGGAATAGTATAGGCTTTCCCGTTACATATCCTACAGAAACCGCCGCACCACCTTTTTCATCAACATCGGCCTTTGTTAGTACCACACCACCAAGGTCAACAACCTCACCAAATTGTTTAGCCTGTAAAACACAATCATTACCAGTAATACTCTCTCCGACAAAAATATTCAAATCAGGTTTAGAAACTCTAATTATTTTTTCCAACTCCCTCATTAAATCTTTATTGCTATGCTGTCTTCCAGCAGTATCAATTAAAACAACATCAACATTATTTGATTTTGCAGCCTTAATTCCGTCAAATGCAACTGCCGCCGGATCACTCCCATAATTATGTTTTATAACTCTAACATCTAAATTTTTACCATGTTCTTCCAACTGTTGAATACTTGCAGCTCTCCACGTATCGCCTGCAACCATCAAAACACTTAATTTATTTTTCTTAAGATAGTCTGCAACCTTTGCAATTGTTGTAGTCTTACCGCTCCCATTAACACCCACAAAACAAACAACATAAGGCTTTTCAGTTTTCTTTTTTATTTCTTTAACAACATCAACACCCTCAATATCAAATAAGCTTTCAATACTCTCCCTCAAACTATCGAGAACCTTACTCGAAACTTCATCCCTCTTTATGAGTTTATCAACAAGATCTTCCTTAAGATCTTTTTTTATTTTATCAATAACATCCAAGGCAACATTATTCTCTAATAAGGCCATTTCCAATTCAGAAAAAAGCTCATCGAATTTAGTTTCACTTATTTTTTTAGTAGAAAGTGATTTCTTTATTTTTCCAAAAATTCCTCTCTTCTCAAGTCCAACTTCTTCTTTAGATTCTTCCTTGACAGGTCCAGTATTATCTTCTTCCTTTGGTCCCCCTATTGCCTTCGCCTCTTTAACCTCTTCAACAATCTCATCAGGCACTTCTTCTTCTACCTTCTTATTAATCCTATCTAAAGCTCCCTTAACCTTGTCCTTCAAAAACTTGAACATATAAGCTCCCCAGAATCCAAATATATAAACCTACCCCTAAGTAGCCTGCCATATCCTTCCAATAAGCTTACTACCAAATAGAACAAGAAATCCTACAAAGATCAAACCAACTACCAGATAAATAAAGACCACGATCTTATCGCCCTCTTCATCTCCAACAAACCGGCTCCACAAGTCGCCAGAGCCAAACATTGCACCTCGCTCTTTAATGGCTTCTGTTTGATCCCTTGGTTCAAAAGTAAACCCTTCAGAATAAAGGGCAATGGTCAGATAAACATCTGGATATTTAATATTCTCAACATACAAAACAATATCAATCTCCCCATCTTGGTTCAGATCAAGTTCTACAGAGTCCCCAACATCAACAGGAATTATATTATCCTTTCCTTCAACGTAAATTGATGCAAAACCATTCTTAACGTTGACGGACCTAACAAGCGCCTTATACTTCTCCCCCTCATAAAGAATATAATAACCAATACCTTCTCTAGAGATTACACTCCTAGAGTCAACACCATCTAGGTCTATAATCTCTTCCTCAACTGCAAAGTCCAAACCATCACCTCCACCGAAGTCCAAAGAAAATATTTGCAATCCCGTCCCAGTGACTCCAGAAACCTCCCAGTAATTTTTACCACCAAAACTATAAGAATTAACAGTATATCTTCCTGTATATCCTCCGCCCAGGCGGATCATCTCCTCAGTAACACCTGAATTAGAACCGCACCCTTCACCAACTTGTGCTAAAGAGGTCGCACCATCACAAACAACAATCACATTTGCGCCACTCACTTTAGAGATATACATTTTTGTTAATGCAGAAACCGCTGCAGTACCTGGAGATGTAGCAAGCACCTTGTTATTGGTTAAATCCAAATCGATCACAACATCCTCAATAGATACATTTGTAACGTTGTCCTCGGATTCCTCGTTAGTAGTGTAATCAATTACTAGCTCCATAACAGGATATTCTGTTCCAGAAGAAGTTTTAGTCAACAATGCTGTTTTAGTAGCCTCAGCAGTTCCAACAAGGGTAAGGTCAATGGTAACATCATTTGACTGCAGGGCCCCCACACCAGTAGGAGTATCAACAACAAAAGCCTTAGGCACTGGCGTAGGTGCCGGGCCAGGTCCAGGAGCAATTACCAAAGGTACGACTATCAACCCCACAAAAACAATCAAAAACAGCAATTTTTTATTAAAGTTTAACATCTTTTCCCCTAAATTGAATCTGCCCTCATTTCTAAGTATAGCATATTCCCTTCTTCAGAAACAGAGACCAAATCCTCAGGCATTATTCGAAACGAAGAACCATCTTCACGATAGTAATAAGCAACTAATTCATCACCAAGAATATAACCGTCCGGTTTAGCCATAGGCATAACCATAGACTCAGCATTCAAGGTTTCCAAGAAATAATCTATAACAAACTGAGGCATATCAATTATCTCAACACCTCCAACTGCTTTCTTCACCACATTTTTATTCTTAACATTATCAAGATTAACGTTATGCAAATCAGCAGATTTAAATTCAAACCTAACATCCCCAACACCAAACACATGGTATTCAATCTTAACATCTGCAACACCAATGCCTGCCAATTCCTCTTCTGTAACTTCTTTATATCCGCTACCAGAATTAACTTGAACTAGTGAAATTACTTGTGGCTGTTCAACAACAACTACCTCATCAGTAGTCTCAATGGTATCCTCTACTCCCACAACATTTGTTGCAACAATTGGAGAGGTAATTGTCAATGGAACTCTCTCAGACAACCCATTATTTCCAGCATAATCAACAGCAGTTGCATAAAGTTCACCCGAGCCAAGATCCAACCCGGTCGTATCAACACTAAATTCGTAAACATTACTTCCTCTAATTGCAGGAGTTGTATATCTTTTGATAAGCTTAGAATCAAAGTAAACTTTCAAAACAGCAACATCATACATAGCGCCACTATCATAAGCTACAACCTTAACATCGACAAGGCCACTAACTTTTCCCTCTGCAGGTTCAAGAATATTAACAATGGGTGCAGTCTCATCAACTTCATTTACAACCCCCACTGTCCCTTCGCAATAAATCTCCAAATCTAAATTACCTCTGCTAGTCAAAAGAGTTAAAACATCCCCCTCTAATAAAATCTCTTCAGTAGGCGCACAAGTAACATCCAAGGAAACTCTCTCGCCTTCCGCCAAAACAACACTGAGATCACCAGTCAAAACAATCCCAGGCAAACTCCCAGAAATACCTTCAATAGAAATACCTTCAGGATCTAAATTCTTAAATTCAATTGTTTTTGTCTTCTGTTCTAACAAAGAAATATCTTGTGGACCAAAGAATAATTGGGGTTGTAGAGTAAGTCCCAAATTAGTCATACTATCTACATAAGTTATAGGATCTAAGAGACCTTCAACAGATGCCCCTCCATCTATACCAAGTGCACCCTTTAACAGATTAAGTAAAGGATTATCAAACAAATCCCCTTCCGCTAAACCACCATCAACTGAGGAATCAAATTTAACTGTAAATGTTTTAATTCCGTCAGTAGTAATCACATTAAAGACGCTTTCAGAACTAACAGTGTTTTCAGAAATGAACATCAGCCTAATCCTAATAGATTCGCCAGGGTAGACAACAGAACCATCTAAAAATTCATAACCAAAGGTATCGCAAACGGATGAAGCCTCAACAAGAACCTCTTCACTTAACACTTCACATGCCGAATCAATTTCCAAAACAACAATAGCAAGACCATCAAGATTGTCTTCTAAAGGATTAGCTAAAATAATGTCAACAGTTTCTTCAACACCATTTTCCGCTACAACATTAAAAGAAGTTCCATCCGCTAATGTAACACCATTCACAGAGTAATCCAATGCACTAGCATCAAATCCCCAAACAAACATACCTATAACAAGAAATGCAAACATAAATGAAGATAAAACTATCTCGTGCTCATGGAGCATCTTCCGCTCTCTATCCACACCCCTCATATAAAAAACTAAACACTATAGCTTAAATACTTTTCCAAGAAGGACCAAAAATAAAATCCACCACGACAGTTGCATAACAGCCCTTATCCAGCTCAAAAAGCAATTTACATTTTTTCTTTCCATCCAAAAGTTCGTCCTCACCCCAAGAATAAGAAAACCCCTTAACGTCCATGAACAAGCCCCTCTTAGAACCTTCCAAACTCGCTTCTTTCAACTGTTTAATCATAAATTTCTCTTTCACAACACCTTCTTTCAGCAATATTTCTTCATATAGCTCAGAAATAACCCCATTATCAAACTCTGTTAAAAAACCAAGTAGCTCAATTTCCTCAACATCCTCAACTTTTTCAGCAACTTTATTCCACAACCATGACTGGTAGGCACTAACGTAAAATCTCAACTGCCTCGCATCTATCTCCCTAAGAGCATTCACAAAATTCCTATCAGTTACATCTAATTTAAGTAGTCTACAAGCCTCTTCAAAATTATTTAACACCAAAGCCCTTCCAACATCAACGTTATTACTTCCAAATCTCTGTTCTCCAAAAAAATTCTTCACCTTATCAACCTTAATTTCCTTTTCGTTTTCAAGTCCCCTCACAACAATTTCAAATTTATTCCCAATCAAACTACCAAGTGTAATTCTATCCTCTAACCATCCAACAAATTTCAAAGAAACCCCATCAATCTCAAGATTAGTAACGCTAGAAACATCTTCAGAATCTAAAGGAATAGAAATAAATTGTTTTGTAACGGCCATCCCATCTTTGTTTCCGCCAAAACCAATAGACCTCATCTTAATCCTTAGACGTCTAGCAACTTCAGAGATTACCTCTGGAGTATTCCTTCTTTTCTTCTCAAGCAAAAAACAACCATAGACTTGACCTTCAATTTCATCAAACTTCTTAAAATCAAAAGAAGCTACCTCTTCAACCCTAAAGTCCTCTTCTACTACTTTGATCTTCATAACTAAATCCCTTTAAAAGGAGGTTATAAGCTTTCCTAGCCATAAAATTTAATAAGCCTCCCTCATAGATTACGGTGGGGGATTTAATGTTAACATTCGAAACGCTCTTTGAGCTACTCAGGAAGGAGAAGATCAATCCAGAACTGCAAAAGCTAGATGAAGACTTCTTCAGTCAAACAACCCAATACTTAGAAGAAAAAAAGGCAGTCCTCAAAACAGAGCAATCCTCAGACTCGATATTCTCCTCAGATTCCAAAAAAACACAATTGCAACTAGAAAATGCAAAAAAAATAATAAAAGAATTCTATGAAAAAAGGGAAAATAAAATTGTAAATCTAGCAATGCTCTCGTCAAGAGCCAATATCAAAGAATCTGGAGTGAATATGCTCCCAGAAGAAAAAAGACTATACTCCGAAGTCTTAGCACTCCTAGACAACTACAGGGAAGGAATACTACATAACATCCTAAAGAGCAAAAAGGTAGCAATTAAAGAAAAAGAAGTAACACCAAAAGATATAAAAACAGAACAAAACGAATCAGAAAACGGCAGAATGGTGAGATTCTTGCACTCAGTACCCAAATTCGTTGCTGATGACTTGAACATTTACGGGCCATTCGAACAAGAAGATATGTCCTTTTTGCCAAAGAAAACTGCCGAACTCTTAATCACAAGAAAAAGAGCAGAGGAAATAGAAATTGAAAACTCCAAAAAGTAAGAAAACATTTTGTCCAAAATGTAAAGCCCAGACGGAACACACCGTAGCTCTTGCTAAAAAGAGAGACAGGGGAACACTAAAAAAAGGTTCTATGGCAAGACTTACAAGAAGAGGTTCCGCAAAAGCAGGATTTGGGAATCATGGAAAATTCTCAAGAAAAGCTATCTCTGCATGGAAGAGAATTGGAGCAAAAACATCAAAAAAATCAGACTTCAGATTGACTTGCAAGACTTGCAAGAAAACCCAAGTAAAATCCTCTGGCACCAGGGCTAAAAAACTAGCAATAGAAGATAAAACTTAGTTCTCATTAAACCTCAAATAAATTACAATTAGTATTATTATAAAGAATACTAAAACCAAAGGCGCAACGGGCCCATAAAGACCATTAAATGTATTATACTTCCAGTATTTCAATGAACCGCCAGAAAAAGCCAAGATCAAAACAAGAAGTATCCCTAATAGAACGGCTATAATATCTAAGATACCATGCACCTTAGATGGACCCCTCTTCTTTATCTTCACCCTACCCATATTTTATTTATAAAGAGAGAAATATATAAACATTACGTAAAATCAAAAGAGAAGATTTATAAACAAAAATCGAAAAATACCACTAAAATGAAAGATTTAATCAGAGAGCCAAAGAGCAAGTTCATCAAGGTTTCATGTTCAAAATGTAAGAACAACCAAGTAATTTTTGGAAAGCCTGCTTCTAAAGTAATTTGCACTGTCTGTGGAAAAGAACTTGCAGACCCAAGTGGAGGCAAGGGAGTAATTAAGGCTAGAATTCTCGAGGTACTAAGCTAATGCAGCAAAAGAAAAAAGGATTCCCAGAAGAGGGAGAAATCGTCGTCTGCATAGTTAAAAAAATCCAAAGAACAACAGTTTTTGTAGAACTAGAAGAATACGAACATAAAGAAGGAATCATCCATATTTCTGAAATCTCTCCTGGAAGAATTAGAACCATAAGAGACTTCGTTAAGGAAGGAAAAAAGATTATTTGCAAGGTCCTAAGAAGAAATGAGAGATACGGGAACCTAGATCTATCATTGAGAAGGGTTACAACAGGACAAAAACTAAACAAACTAAAAGAAATCAAATTAGAAGACAAATGTAAAAAGATAATTGAATCAATTTCCAAACAACTTAAACTTGACCCACAAAAAATCCACAGAGACATTAAATCAAAATTATCCAAAGACTATGAAACAATAGGTCAGGCATTCCAAGAAGTGGCAGAAGGAGAAATTAATGTCTTAGAAGAGATGGGGCTAGACAAAAAAATTAGTAACCTTTTAGAAGAAACAATAAAAATAAGACTAAAACCAAAAGAAATAAAGAACATAAGGGACTTAGAATTATCCTGCCCAACAAGCGATGGAATTGAATCCATAAAGAAAACATTAAAGAAGGCAATGGAACTAGCAAAAAAGAAGGAATATAATGTAAAAATTAACTACATTTCGGCACCAAAGTACAACATCACAATCACAGCATCAGAACCAAAAGAACTAGAAAGCCAAACAGAAGAAATATTAGAAACAATAAAAACAGAGATAGAAAAAGAAAAAGGCCATTTTGAAGTCCACAAACCAAAGAAATGAAAACAGAAATTCTGCAATGTAAAGATTGCAACGGATATACATTGGAAAAGGAATGTAACGAGTGTAATTCTAAAACAATAACTCCAAAACCTGCAAAATTTAGTCCAGAAGATAAATATGGGAAATATAGGAGAATTGCAAAAAAACAAAATGAGTTGGACAATTAATAAAACAACAAAGAATATTGCAAAGAACCCAATCTTAATAGAAGGGCTCCCGGGCGTTGGAAACGTTGGGAAGATTGCAGTCGAATACTTAATTGACGCTCTCAATGCTAAGAAACTATACGAAATGCGATCAAATGAAATGCCACATTACGTATTCGTCAACGAAAGCAACCTAATCGAACTACCCAGCATAGAGATCTACTCTGCCAAAATTAAGGGAAGAAACATTCTTTTACTATCAGGGGATGTTCAACCAACAACAGAGAACTCATGTCATTCATTCTGTAACACCCTAATTGAAGCGTTTGAAAAGACAAAGGGAAAAGAAATCATAACTCTTGGAGGGATAGCCTTACAAGAAGTACCGGACGATCCTAGCATGTACTTCACAGCAAATAACAAAGACATGTTGAAAAAATACGCACACGGTAGAAAGACAGAAAAACAATTACACGAATTCATAGGCCCAATAGTGGGAGTTACAGGCCTACTTCCAGGACTCGCAGGAAGAAAAAGAATACCTGCAATTACAATGCTAGTTGAAACTTTTGAAAATCCTGGTTACATCGGGCTAAATGAAGCAAGGAAAGTAGTAAAGCATCTTAATAAAAAACTAAACTTAAACTTAAATGAGAAAAAGATAGACAAAGAACTAGAGGCTGAAGTCGTAATTCCACAAGAAGGGAAAGTAAAAATAAAGAAATCAAAAAAGAAACAAGAAGCAAAAAGCAAACCGAAACAAGTAGAAGAAGTACCTAACTATATGTACCATATAGGTTAGAAAATAATTCTTGTGCCAACACCAAAGGATGTTTCTTGGCCGTAAGTATAGCCACTATTCCTGTAACCTGTGTTTGAGTTCTCCCTCAAATCATAATTATTTCTTTGGTTATTTTGGTGAACATTAGAACCATAATCATATTGGTTATATCCGACTCTATTATTCACATTATTTCGATAATCATTAGCCTTGTAAAAGTCTCCAGAGATCCCATCACAAACTCTCTCAACTATCCCATAATCTCCATATCTTCCAACAAAATTAGCACGGACTGTTCTTGTACTACATGGCTTTTTTGTAAAAGAATAACCATCACTCATAGCAACGTAGCCATTTTGATTAAATTGACCATAATTACTATTAGCATACCCATTTGCAACAGAATCAAAAGAGCTACCTAAACGAGAATCTGTCAGAGCACGGTTAGAATAACCATAGTTACTAAATGAATTTGAATATCTATCGTGGCTATCTTCGCCCCTATAGAAAGTTTCTCTAGGACCATAAAAATCAGTAAAATAACTTGCTTCAGCAACAGCACTAAAAGTTAATACAAATAAAGCTGTTAAAATCGCCAGTGTACATAATTTTGAATTCTTCATTTTACCACCATAAGATGGTAAAATACACATTCAAGAATATATAAAGTTTTCCTTCAATCCCTCAAAAGACCCCTCACAACCCCAAAATCATTCCTAAACTGAGTCATAATCGTCTCAGAGCCACCATTATACAACACAACAGCCGGATGTGCCATCGGAACAATATTCCTTCCATTCTTCTCATAGACCTTCCCGCGAACCTTAGTAATTCCCTCCTTAGTCTCCAATAAATACTTAGTTGCAAAATTACCAAGTGTAATAATCACTTTTGGATCCAATAATTCAATTGTCCTATCTAATCTGCCCCTACAATTAACTAATTCGTCGCTTTTTGGATTCCTATTTTCTGGAGGCCTACATAATATCGTATTCGTAATAAAGACATCATCCCTAGTTAACCCAATTTCTTCCAAAAACTGATTAAGAATCTGCCCACTTCTCCCGACAAAAGGTTCGCCTTTCTCATCCTCCACCCTTCCTGGAGCCTCACCAATTATCATAACAGGACACTTATTCAAATGCCTAGAACCAAACACAACTTGAGACCTGTAGTTGACTAGCTCAGGACACTTAGTACATTTAGAATACTCTTCCTTTAACACGTCTAAACCCATAAAACAAACAAAGAAAATATCTATATAAATTTAATCAAATAGCATTCTCAACTTTCAAGTTAGTGGTTATTGCTTCCCTGTACATATAGTCCACATCAACAAATAAGATATCTTGATAACTAACTTCCTGCAAGCCACTAGTATCTACAGTACAAGTTAATTCCTTCCTCTTATTGACCAACCTTATCTGACCGCTATCACTCTTTCCTAAAGCTGTACACTCTGCAACGAAGTTGCCCTGTGGATTTCTCAAAGACACTTTAACCATATCCTTATTTTTTTCTTCGCCCCTACAGGAATCAGTAAATGTATCTGGTAAGTAAACTATTCCATCTGCAACGTTCTCAATCGTAAATGTAAACTGAACCTTACTTGAACCAATTGCTTTCTGCCTCATGCCACTTACCTGTATTGGCCCACCTGAATTAGACAATTGCAATGCAGGATTATTTGTCTCACAAACATCACCAATTGATTGCTTCACAACATTCTGCTTCAAACAGGGGGCAGTCAATGCTTCGGTATGGTAATCATAACAAAGGTCCGCCCTTATTGGAATATTAAATGTTGTTGCAACATCATTAACATAACTTGCTTCCTCAAACTCTAGTAACTCTTCCGCACCTTCAATTACAAATCCTTGATCAGGAGACATACTATGAATCTCCACTATATTCTTAGTATCCAAAGAACCCATTCCAAATGCATTCGCATCTACACCGCTAAGTGAAGCAATTGCTCTTCCCTCTGGAACAGTATACTCTCCTAGATTCCTAACGACTAGTGTAAAGAAGAATGATTCTTGATTATCATCTAAAACTGATAAAGGCGGTTCTCCCTCTTGAAATGCAAATTGTAATCCTTGAGTTCCACCAACATAGGGCCCCTCTAAAGGTGCATCTTCAGTTGTTCCTTGACATCCGGCCAAAAACAAAGCACCAACTAAGAAGAATAAAACCAAAACATTCCCTCTTTTGTTCATCCTCATCTCATTTCCTGAGTGTTGTGTTCTTTAAAAAACTAACCCTCATGACCTCGCCCTTGAAACACCACTAGCAACATCAATTTTGCTAGTTTGTGTCTGATATTCATATTGATAATCCAAACTGATCCTAGCTCTAACATTCTTTATAGCAGAATCAACACTAACTTCCGCACTACAAAGTACATTAGCAGAACTTCCCTTGTCAAGCTGTATTTGCATTGGTAAATTTGTTGCACCAGAATCATGCCTTCCTGCCTGATCAACTGCGTCCTTTGAACTACATCGAATGCTATCAGAAAATCCTTCCAAAGGAATTATATTAAATTCAACAATATTCTTTTTAGGATCTTCATCAAACAAATCAATAGTTTTCCCCCTTCCAACATCGCTTATTTGAATATCCAAATTAAGTACAGCAGATCCACCTCCGCCACCATGTGTTTTTTTCACGCTTCTAACAGTAACAGGCGCCCTTGAATTTCCTTCACCAAGACCTCCTCCAGACAAAGATTGACTTACAGGACAGTTGGTTGAACTTTCCCCAAAGACATCAGTTACACAAAAGGTAACTTCTGCATCAGTATGACCTGGATATCTAACTCTCGCAAAAAATTGTGTATCAGATCCATCTCTCACGCCAACATATTCAAATTTACCCAGGTCTGTAGTTAAAATCCCTGGTTCAAAAAACCTCCCTTGATCATCAAACGTCGCAGATCCAACATCTTTTAGAGAATCCTTAATAGAATTAAACCCAGTTAACGGTGTTGAATCCCAAACATCCAACTTAACTGAAGCAAATTCATCCATATAATTTGCAACATCAACAATAACACCAAACCGACCATTAATAGGGTCGCTTGGTATCCCTTTCCTAAAACTTACAACTACTCCTTTTTGAGGACCACTAAATTGGATATTTTCCTGCTCTAATCCAGCACCCTCTTCAGAACCACTTCCAAATGAAAAGGGGTTATTAACAGAAGTAGGCATTGTAGAACACCCTGCTAAGAACAATACAGCTAAAAGCAAAAAAACAATCTTACGCATAATAATACCTCGTATCTCCTTCCCCTTCACCACTAGAGCCACTTCCAGCCCCAGGATCAGCTATATTATCGTTATTTCCTGTGCTTATTATCTTTTTCTCAATAATCTTAACTGCTTTCTTCCCTTCAACCTTGTAGTTATAAGTGGTATCAACTGATATTTCACTTGGCCCCAAGAATACCCTTGGCCTCACAATATTATAATCACAATAAAATGAAAAGTCCCGTGCGCTTCCATATTCCTTGTCCCTCAAATCTTGGTTTAACACAGCCAGGTAAGGATCACTATCATCCAAAATACTATCGCCTCCAAAATGATCGCACGCAATTAATTGGAAGTTGTCGGGCATTCTAACATCAATCTTTGAAACGCTATCAATTTCCCCGTACCAATCAGCATCCTTCTTCAAAGCAATCCCCAATAAATTAGAACCAATTTCGGTTTGTATTAATTGATCCGTTGTTAATGGAACTGTTGTAAGCCCACAGCCCTCTATACATTCACTTGAAACCCTGCCATTTAAATTTTTATTAGGAATCAAATTTTCAGCATCAGTTAACAAATCATACTCCTCTTTCTTCACATTATAAATATTTAACACAGTTGTAGTTGTAAAATCATAATAAATTCCTTCAACCAAAGAAGTGTAAGTTCTTGAATCTTCTTCTTTATCTTTCCTCGCCTTCTCACTTAAATTCAAGGGGATTCCATTAAGCTTACATTCAAAACTAACAACTTCATCGTGGCCAGCATAAACATTTATTGAATTTCCTTCAATTCCCCTTAAGGTTAACTTCCCTTTGGGATCATAATCCTTGCTTTCAATATCGGTATCATTAATATTACAATTAAATGCAACCTTCGTATCGCTATCAGGCAGTGCTGTTATTCTTGCTGAACCATAAAGTGTTATTTCATCTTCTTCCTCAAACCACGGTCTCCTCGTCCTAAGGTCAAAGAATTCTATTCCCTTCTTAACACTCTCTTCTGAAACATCCACCTTATCAAAATCCCTATACTCCTCATATATCCTTTCAGGGTGTATAATATTACCCCACAGTTTTGCTAAGGAAGTTCCAACTGCTTTCTCGGCACCAGTTTCTTCAACACCAATCAATAAATCCTTCCAACCACCAGTTCTAAAACCTGAAACAATAAACATAACACCAATTACAATTATTCCAAACACCACAATAAACTTAACAAGATTCTTAATAAATAACGGAACAGGAATAAATTTCAAAACCTGAAACAACAAAAACAAACCTAAGGCCGACCAAACAATCCAAAGTAAAAAAGATCCTTGTAAAAACTGTGCAGCAACCCAAAACCCAAGAATTGCAAGTGCAAATTTCATTAGCTCCTGCCAATTAACCTTCTCATCAGAAAACTGGTTAAACCTATCAGTGCCAGATTTAACCTTTCTAGCCCCAGCCTTAACTCTTTCTGAAGCCCTCCTCATTCGTGAAGAGCCTGCATTTTCACTTCCAGTATTTTCTGCCAACATCACACCTCAAAAAACATACTAAGCAAGGAAGACATCAAGAGTCACCATCTCAAATGTAGTGTCTGGCACAATGGTTATTACATTCTGGCCCTCATAAACTAGTCCATTCAGATTAGTTACGAACTCATCCCTATTAGTATCAAAATCAACAGGATACCCATTCACAAAAAATGTACCTGCTTTAATATATTCATCATTAGTAAATCGCGCCTTTAGAACTACATCTGCTCCATTCACAAGCTCAAACACATCCGGAGGCTCCATAATAAAGTAATACCTATAGTAATCCTGCTGAGTATAATCTATCTCAACAACCGGATTCTCCAGCACGTACTGTCCCGCATCCACTGAAAATTCTAGAACATTCCTTCCTTCAATCAAGTCAGCTAAACTAAAATCAACTTGAGTTACCCCAGCATCACAAACTGCCAAAGCATCATGAACAATTCTCCCATTTAACATTATCCTGATCCTTCCATTCTCATTAACAGTCATGCAATTCAAACGATACAATAATGACATATGATTAATATCGGCTAATTCAGACCCAGATAACACAAATTGTCTTGCCTCATAATTATTCTGAACTAAGTAATTCTTAACCAACACAACATCTTTCAAGGTATACTCATTAGATGAAACGAACTGGAATAGACTCGGACTCTTAACTTCAAATGTTAATGTATTCACATCACCAATCATCGATCTAGGCAACACTAAAGGCAACATCTCATTTGTAACTTCGCCAGTTAATATTTTAGCACCGTTTAGTTTAACAACAAGTTCACCTTCACCTTCAATAACAAAGAACAACAACTTAATGTCTCTTAAATTACCTAAATCATTAACAGTGAAAACAAAGTCAACCTGGTCGCTCTTAAACACACTACTTTCTAAATGTAGATTATTTGCAATAGACTCATAGTCTTGTTCCTCAATGGAAAATAAGTTAACACTAGCAAGATTTCTCTGAGTAACATCATACAAAAATGGTTTCATCAATCCTGGACTATCGCTCAACAACAAAGAAGAAGGCTCTAAAAGTTTCCCATTCTCCAAAGGCACTCCTTGTCCCGGATAAACACCCCCATCTTCACCCATAATCTCTAATTTTTCACCTTCTGGCAACATAACAACATACAAAACTAAAAACAAGGCAATCATCATTACCAAATAAGCTGCACCAGGCACCGCTCCTTTTTTATTTCTCCTAGAAAAATTATAATTATTAGTTATATTAAACACCTCAATTACGTATTAACCGTTCTCCTGCATATTTAAATCTTGCTGAATCAACCTTTGGGCCACCATTTAGGCTTCCATCCTCTCGAACGAGTTTCATAATTAATCACATCGCCAACACACGTCTCATTTCTTCTAGCGCCAATAAATCTTCCTGCAAAATATCCGAGTGCAACTTTCCCAACATCCATTCCGGCCTGGAGAGGAACCTGGCTACTTTCAAGATGACCATAAGACCAGTTTACAGCTTCAGGAACAAAAGCAACGCCTGTAGCCAAGGCAAGAGCAGGCAAAGCCCCAACACGTCTAGAGGCCCCTGCAAAAAGTGCCAATGCAACTCCACCTAAATCATGTAATATCCCAGAAAAAGGAAGCATACCAGAGTAATCATGACAATAAAAGCGCTCTAGTGAACCCACAATCCCTTCGTTCTCAGGAACCAAAACTTCATCCCCTTCCTCCGGCATAACCGGACCAAATAAACTCCGTTCGTGCCCTCTAGTCCCAGGAATCTTTTCAAAATGATAATCTTGAACTAAAGTCCCCAAATCACCATTAAGCATAAAATTAGAGCCCCTACAACATATTTAAACATTTTTAGACCTAAGAAGCTAGATCAATAACTACTTCAAAGTGACAAAAAGAGTAAAGCTTATAAACATCAATCCCCCCTCAAAATTAGTGATTTTAACAAAATGACAAACACACAAGAAGATTATTGTCTTGTAAAAGACGTGGGAAGGCTAATCAAGGGAGCTACAGTTGGAACATATAATGGACTAAATGCAATTTCCCCCAACCTAGGAAAAAGAATTGCCCTAGCAACTTTAGCAGTAACAGCATTCTACGGAGCTTGTCATATAAAATTAGATGGTCCTTCTGAAAGCAACACAAGATATCATTTTGCACCAGTTCAACCAGCACAAGAAAGAACTGTAGATGAAAATAGATTTCCATGGCTACCTGTCGGCGCGGGTGTAGCAACAGGGGCATTACTCGGCGCAGGCGCATTAGCGCTAAGAAACAGAAGAAGAAATGATAGACTAGAAGACATGCCAGAAATAAGAGATGCTATTAGAACTACAAGCGAATAAATTTCAAAAATCTTGGTTCTTTTAACAACATAGAAAGTAACAACTTCTTAGGATACTCTCGATCATGTTCATAAATTAAATCCTTAACAGATTTTTTATTACACATTTTAACCAATTCATTAAAATCTCTCTTAGAAAACTTATTCATTAATTTCCTAATAAGTAGATGTGTCTTCAAAGACCTACCAATTGTCTTCTTAACACCCTTGGTATAACTTCCGCCATCTAAAATGACATCACTCAAAACATTTGCAGCATTCATCCCAGGAATAATTCCTCCATAAGTCGTAGCCTTAACTTGTGTCGCAGCATCACCAACCAAAAATACATTATCATTCTCAATTTTTAATTTTGGACTATAAACTGGAATAACTCCGCTCTGCCAACCCAAAACTTTTCCGTCCCTTTTCTTCAAAAGATTATTAAAATAATTATCTGTCCCTACATGCGAAGCAACACCCAGCCTAACAACCTTATCATCTTCAGGGACTAGCCACCCAATATAATTCCCTTCGTCTAAAAAGAATTCAACCACGTTAGGATCAACTTTCTCTTTCAACTTAACTCTGGCCTGATGCCCAACAACGAATTTCCTATCACCAAAGATACCACTACTTCTCGCAACAACACTATTCGGACCATCCGCACCAACAATAACATCGCTCTTAACACTCTGACCATTCTTAAATTTCATTACATTTTTATTCAGAGAAACTAATTTACACCCTGTATGCAATTTAGCGCCATTAGACTCAGCAACTTCGGCAAAATGAGCATCAAACAAAGTTCTATCAACTATGAAATTCCTCTTCAATTTGATACTCACCGAATTACCGTCCGGAGAATAAACATCAGTTCTATCGATCTTATTCACTAAGTAATCTTCACTAACCTTTACAAAATCAGACAAGTAAGAAGTCAATATTCCCGTACAAGCAATAGGAACTCCTACCCTAGCATGCTCCTCATAAATATCAACCTTCAACCCATTAGAAGAAAGCTTACTAGCTAAATAATTCCCCACTGGTCCAGCCCCAACGATAGAAACCACTCTCTAAAAAAATCTAAAAAGTTTATAAACCTATTCGGATGCTTATAAAGCAATGATCGTATTATTCGATATCCTGATCACAGCAGCCACATTAGTTATCCTAACTATCGCCTCATTCTCAGACTTAAGAACAAGAGAAATCCCAGATTGGCTAAGCTATAGCTTACTCTTCTTCGTGATCGCAACCAGAGGGGTAGAGTCCATCCTATTAAAAGATTCAACCTATATAGTCCAAACATTAATCTTCTTTGCAATATTCTTCATATTTGGAAACATAATGTACTACACTAGACAGTGGGGCGGAGGGGATACAAAACTAATAACTGCACTGGGTTCTGCATTCGCAATAAGACCAGCTTACTTAGCAGAAACTTCAATAATTCCATTTCCAGCAATTTTACTATTGAACATCTTAATAATTGGGGCAATATATGGAATATTCTTTGCCCTACACCTTTCACTAAAAAACAAGGTTGCATTCAAAAAAGAATTCAAAAAACTAAACAACTCATATAAAACAATTGGAATTAAAATAGGCATGTTAATTATTGCGACACTATTGTTCATTTCATCCTTCACAATATTCCCTGCAAGTGCAGGATTATTAATAGGGACGCTTTCATTAATATTATTAATAGCTCCTTACTTGATAACCGCACTAAAGAGCACAGAACTGGCATGCATGTACAAAGAAACTCCAGTCAACAAACTAACAGTGGGAGACTGGGTACAAAAAGATGTTTACAAAAATAAAAAACTAATCTACAAAGTCAACCCCTACGGGATAAACAAAAAAGAAATATCGCTACTAAAAAAAGCAAACATAAAACAAGTCCTAGTCAAGGAAGGCATTCCCTTCGTACCCCCTTTCCTAATAGGCACGATAGTAACATTAATCGTTGGGGGGGCCCTATTCCTTCCAGTTATCTAAGGAATCCTCTCTTCCTCATCAAAAGTCTCTTCTTCTATCTCTTCAACAACCTCTTTCTTAGGTTCCTCTTTTGGTTCTTCCCTTACTTCTCGTTTACCTTGAGTCATAGAAGTAATCTTCTCAAAAGTATCCTTCAATTCATCTTCTTTAATCTGTTCGGCATTCCAAGAAATATTAACACCATCTTCTGGATACCTGGGAATAACGTGTAAAACCAAATGATCAACCTTCTGCCCAGCAACATCACCATTTGCAATCAACAAATTAGTCCCTTGTGCCTTCATCGCTTCAAACAATAATGCAGACATTTTGTTCCCAACATTAAACAAATGCGCAGACAAATTATCGTCCAACTGCGCACTAATAGCAATATGCTTCTTAGGAATAACTAAAACATGACCTTTTGAAGCAGGAAAAATATCTAAAACACAAACAACTAAATCATCTTCATAGATCTTTGCACTCTGCATAGACCCATCAGCAATTCCACAAAAAATACACTTCTTCTCTTCTGCCATGTTAAAACAATACGATCAAGATATAAAAATTATCCCATTGCCCTTCCAACACTTACAACTTCAACACTCTGAACTATCTCTTCGCTAGTCAACTTATCTTCCAGATCATCAGTTGTTCCCTTAGACTCATCATAAGCAAACTTAACCATAACAGCTTTCAAACCAAAAGCAACCGGCTCTTCAGTCATCTCACCATTAATAATCCCATCAAAATCAGTAATTTGCTTCTTAAGAAGTTCTTTAACCTCGTTTAGATCAACCTCTAAACTTTCAGGCATAACTTTAAACGTAACAATTACCTTAGCCATTTTAATACCTAATTGGGACCTATGAATCCGCATTCTCCACAAACATACTGAGCAGATGTCTGTCTAGCATTATAAGACCTTATTACCTTCTGTTTACCACATCCAGGGCAATCAAAAATGACGCTTCCCTTGTCATTAGTAATGTCTACGCCTGTACTAGCGCACTTATTTGATTTCTTGTCCATCTTACCAAAAAACCCTGAAATGGATTTATAAAACTTACTAAACCTCCAGAAAAGGCTTTTTTGCACAAAAAGCAAATTATAAAAATATTGGATACAGGGTGAATGAGGTGAGTTTCGAAAAATGGGAAAAAATTGAAGGTAAGAACGTGCCAGCCACTTCTAGTTTTTCAAAGAAACTATTTGATCACATTGAAGCAGATAAGGTTGTTTTAGATTTGGGTTGTGGATATGGGAGATTATGCAATATTTTAAAAGAAAAAAATTGTAAAGCTTATGGCATTGACATAAATAAGAGTGCAATTAAAGAGGCTCAAAAAAATAAAGAACTCAAGGATGTTAATTTTTCGGTTCAAAATGCAAAGAACTTAAATTTTGAAGATAGTTTTTTTGATGTTATTATTTCGCAGGCTGTTTTAGCTTGTATGGCTCCTGACGAAAGAAGGAGGGTTATGGATGAAATTTTTAGGGTTCTTAAAGCAAATGGAATTTTACACATATCAGAATTTGGACAAACGGATAATTCTGCTAGATATATGGAACACAAAAAAACAACCAAGGAGTATGGCACAGTAATTGTTAAAAACAAAGATGGAACGGAAAGGTTTAGAACACACAATTTTAGCAAAAAAGAAATGGAAGACCTTATAGAAAGTCACAATTCTTCCATTTTGCACTATGAAAATCCAGATTTTACAACAATAAATGGAGAGTCTCATCCTGGCCACATTTTTATTATTCAAAAAGAGAAGAACTTACCAAACACTGACCTTGCACGAAGAGAGAATTAGTTTTATGCAAAGTTTAAATCAGTATAAAATGAAAATACTTACGGTTTAGTCTGGATAAAATATTTAAACAAATAAACATTCATTCGAGAACCAAAATGAGAGTTCTAATATCTCTACAGTCTAAAGAAAAGCTCTTCCGTATTTTAAAGAAGAAAAACAACGCAAAAACATTAAAAGAATTAGCAGAAAAGCTAAAAATTAACTTCAAAACACTCAAGGGATATAGATACGAAAATCGATATATCCCAGATTTCTTGATTCTTTCAGAAATAAAGCCAAGTGAGATATTAGATAAAAAAGATAATAATTGGGGAGCCATAGAAGGAGGAAAGATTGGTGGAAAAAGATCTGCTCAATGTCAAAGGAAAAAGCTTGGAGAAGAAGCCTACTCAAATTTGATGAGGCAAAAAGCAAAATGTGTTAAAAACACGATATGGAAAAGGCATGGAAAGGCCCTAATAAAAATGACCGTCCAAGGAAAAATAAAAAAGAGGGAGTTAGAGTCCAAAGAGTTAGAAAAGTCTAACAAAAATTATTTCACAAATGAGAAAGTTTTCTTCAATTCAGAGAAAATAAGCTTTAGTAAACATGATAAATGTAAAAAGCTGACACTTCCAGAGGTTATGTCAAAAGAACTAGCCGAGGAAATAGGAGTGCACATGGGAGATGGATGCTTATCTACAAAAAATTATTTTTCTGTTAAATGTAACAAAACGGAAAAAGAATATTTCACAAGCCACCTGCTAAGATTATACAAAAAATTATACAATTTAGACTTAAGATTAATGCATCTCAATAGTGTATGTGGATTTGAGATATATTCAAAGGCACTTTGTGAATTCAAGAACAAGGAACTAGAACTTCCCACAGGAAAAAAAGTTGGAAAGCTAAAAATTCCTAAGAAAGTACTAGATACAAGGAATAGAAAGATTTACTTCCACTTCATCAGAGGTCTCTTTGATACAGATGGATGCATCTACCTTAGGGACAGGAGGTACCCAGTAATTTCAATAACAATAAAATCTAAAAGATTAATAGATCAGCTACACAGCATGTTCAGAAAGCTTGGATACATCCCCACAGTTTATAAGTACACCATTACGTTGAATGGTCCAACAATGTTAAAAAAATGGATCAAAGAGATTGGGTCCAAGAATACAGCTAAAATTAGAAAAATGAAAAAGGCGAGTAGTATAGTGGATAGTACGTGGTTCTGCGGAGACTAAGACCGGAGTTCAATTCTCCGCTCGCCTACTTATCTTGTTTAACTAAGTCAATAAAGATATTCTGGCAAAGGCATTTCCTAAAGTTGGGCCAATAATTCGACTAGTTCTTCCTAAAGATCCTTCTTACAAACAATAATTTTTTGATTAAAGATAACCTTATTTTTAAAATTATCTTTAAAAAAAGAACACATTTCTTTCTTCAGCGACAAATATTCTTCAGGATACATATCAAAAGAAATCTTTAGAGTGTTGAATAAATCTTCTGCATTCTTAAAGCCAACAGTAGAAGGCACAGAAAATTCCTCAATTTTCTTTCCTTCCAAGATTTCCCTAAGAACGTCATAGGTGAAATGATATTCTTCATTAATCAATTCAGAAAATTTAAGTTTTAAGACACCATAATCTGCATCTTTCCCGTTAACCACAAACACAACTATTCCTTCTGGATTCAAAGAATCAAACATCTTCTGTATTGCCTTCTCTTTGTCCTTAAAGTAGTATATCACATGCGACGCAAGAATAACATCATATTTTCTGTCAAGTTCTAGTTCTTCCCAATCAGAATTAATCAATCTAACATTATCTGGGAGATCAACTTTTACATCTTCCTTCTCCACTATAGCGTAATCCTCAAAGAGATTAGAAATGCTATCTGAAAAATGAGCTGTTGTCCCAAGACCTATCTCAAGACAAGATTTATGCTTTCCTCCCCCAACAATATCCTTAAACTTGCTAATCAACACGTCCTTCTCATCGGACTTCGAAGTTAGGCAATTATACCATTCTTCATTGAAATCCACCTTCTTTAGGGTCATAATTTCAACAAAAAAACGCAAGATATAAGCTTTTCGGGAGGAGGACGTTAAGCAACGTCCTTTATCCCTTCATTAGTCACCATAAATGCAGCCTCACCATCAGGTAATGCAGGTGCATCAACCAACTTAGCAACTCTAGTTCCTTTCTTACCTCTCCTAAGATAAACTCTAACAGTACTTGTGTGTGCAACAACATGCCCACCAATAGCCTCAGTTGGATCACCAAAGAAAGTATCCGGCTTAGCCATTACTTGGTTAGTAATATACACTGCAATATTGTGCTGTGTTGCAATCTTCAAAAGTGCGTGCAAATGTTTATTCAACTTCTGCTGCCTATCCGCCAAAGTACCACGTCCAGCAAACTCACTTCTAAAATGTCCCATTAAACTATCAACTATAATTAACCTAATTGGCAAACCATCTTTCTTAATCAGGTCTTCAACTTTTTCAGCTAACAACATTTGGTGGTCGGAATTAAATGCTCTTACACCTCTAAAATTTTTAAGAGCCTCATCAGCATCCATTCCTTTAGCAGATGCAATCGGTTTCAAATACTCAGGTCTCAATGTCCCTTCAGTATCAATCCAAACAGCAACACCTTCGGCACCACCTTGATCCTTAGGCAATTGAACATTAACGGCTAATTGATGCGCAATACTTGTCTTACCTGAACCATAAGCACCATAACATTCTGTTATTGCGCCGGATTCGATCCCACCGCCAAGCATTTCATCAACATTCTTAGACCCAGTGCTTATCTTAATAACACTCTGTCTTTTATCCAATAAGTCTAATCCACTCTCAAAGCCCATGTCCAACGAATTCCGAGCAGCATTAATGATCTTCCTAGCAGGTGCCTCCCCAACGCCAGCAATCTCAACAACTTTTGCAGGACTAGCAATTGCCAAGGCCATTAAAGAGTCAAAGCCAGCCTCCGCCAATTTCTCAGCAGTAGCTGCACCAACTCCAGGCAAATCTGTAACTTTAATCTCTTTCTTGCTCATCAATCACACCTCACTCATCATCTTTTCCTGCATCAAACAACAACAAGTCTTCTTGTGCTTTCTGCAAAACTAATATTGCTTTCTGAAGATCATTCCTACGTAAATTAATCACATCATGTCTCCATATATCTTCACCAGTCTTCCTATAACTTCTAGTCAAACTAACTGTCTTGAATTCGATCTCAGAACCGTCTTCCATGTCTTTCTTATTTTTCCACAGAGCAACCTTAAGATTACCTGCTTTCCATTCTTTGAATGGCCTATTTGGAACAGCGTCCATAGAACTTTTTTCGTTTTTTTTCATTTTATTCTCCTACTCTTGCTTAGCAAAAGCCCCATAAGGTTTTAATTTTATATGCTCTTTCGAGCCAACACCGTTAAATCTCTGGATTTTTTAAAGAAATATGTGCTAGAAAGTAAGTGCAGTAAATGCCTAAATCTCAGCATATAGCCTCAAAGATATCATTACAGTGGCCTTCCCACTTAGCTCTCTGATCACTAGTAACACAGTTTAAATCGGCAATATTGCCCAATGGCAAATCCAACCCATAAGCCGCTTCACGACAATAATTAACGCTACAACCATAGTTCCACTTAAGCTCTAACGCCATATCTTCTGCCGATTGAACACTGCAAGAATCAACCTTCCAAACCTCATTTCTAAGTTGAACATCAGAAACACTAAGTTGAACATCAGAAACAGCACTCCCAGTCAAAAAACCGCCAAAACGCAAACTAGCAAAGATAAACAACAACACAACTAAAATAAATATCGATAAAAAATCATTACCCTTCTTGACGCTAACCTTTGTCTTCCTTCCCCTTCCCTTTACCATACTCCCTAAAACACCTCCTAACTTAAAAAATTATTGATTTAACACCTTAGACAAAACATCCTTAGTTTCCATCTCATGAACGTTTCTAACCATAAATTCATTCCGGTCATACATTTCATTAGAAGTAACCCTGCCGCTCAAAACCTTCTGTGCCCCAAGCGTCTTAACTTTGATGTCTTCAAAAGCAGCTGCATTTCCAATCAAACCATCCATACCCGCCTCATCTAAATCTAACATCTTCGCCGCAGCATCTCTAAATGCAACAGCCCGCATTCCAGCATTGCCATCATCTAAGAAAAAATTCAATATTGGAATCTTTTTCACTGTAGCAGTTGGATGTGCACCACACTTCCCATCAACAACCTTCTTAGCACATTCAGAACAACCATCATAAGACCTTGGTTCAAACAATTGAACAACCGTTCCATACACCGTAACATTGTCCCCAGTATTAGCATCACTTAACTTAGATATCTTAACTTCAGATTCACCCATATCAACAGCAGAATTGTTTCTTTGTACAACCTGTATATCTCCAACACCTTCGGGATTAACTTCTATTTGGCTAAAGTTGCCAAGATGCATTTCCTTGTAACCATTATTCTCCTTAACAGTTCCATTTTCAATCTTAATAATTGCATCCGGTTTTATCTCACCATTTTCCATTTTAGCAATATGATTATCGTCCCATAAAACAATCCTAATTAACCCCGAGTCATCACCAATCAAAAAACTTCCAACCTTTCCAGTTCTTTCATTTCTTGTGAAAGTTCTAACTTCATAATTCTTAACAACCTTCCCTGTAACACCCACTCTCATCCCAGGCTTTAACTTAATTATCTTCAAACCATGTTTACGAATAGATTCCATTAAATCAATTCCAAGCTCATTAGCAATAATATGGGCGGCACCTTCTTCGCTAACTAAACCACTTAACTTGTCTCTTTTCTGAGAAATCTTTAATTTAATCTCTTCTTCAGACAAGCCCTTCTTTTCTTTAATTTGAGAAACAATTTCATCAAGACTTAGGCCCATCATTTTAACCAAAAAACGAGAAGTCTCTTTTTATAGATTGTTGTTATCCAGCATGAATGTATTAAAAGCTTAGGCGATACTGGCCATCGTAGCCCTCCTGAACCCCTCAATATCCAATCTAAAAGGCCCAGTTAATTTCTTTTCAAATAAAACACCTTTAACAGTATAATCAAACGATAAGATCCCTCCTTCTTTCTTTAAATTCGAAAATTCTGGGTAGGCATTCAGGCAATTACTCACTGCTGAACCCTCAGAGTTTATATCACTCAGACTTTCCAAACAAGCTAAATTATTTTTTAATGGTGTAATCATCTTAAGATACTCATCAAAAGCAAATTCTAGTTTAGTATTAAAGTCTATTGAAACATTATACACCATTTTTCTCTCAGCATCCCTACCAAAATCAATTTTCTCATCACTTTTAATATTTAAAATTAATTCCTTATTCACTTTTTGGGTTTTAAATCTCACTTTTTTAAAATTCAAACCATACACACTATTATCAAATTCTTCTATGAAATGCTCACTCGTTTTTTCAGCAACATTCTCTCCAAAAACATCAATTAAATTCTCAATATAACATTCTTCACCCTTTTCCAAGTCATATAGAACACTACATTTAGTACCATCAAGCAGACCAACATTGATATTATTTTTCAGTCCATTTAACAAGGAATATTCGCCACTTTTCACAAAAAAGTATTCAAATTCCTCTACTTTTTCCTCTACCCTATAAACATCCAACAACATCTGTCCAATCTTTAATTCTTCATGACTCTCAGTATTATCCCACAACAAATAAACCATAGCTGTACTTAAGAGAAATACGATTACTATTGCAGTCCCTTCAATAAGAAGTCCTTTCTTTGATTTCAAACAATTCAATGCCATCTAAACTAGCCTCTCTCCCCCAGTTAATCTTAGACTTATTCTCAATTCATCTTCATTATAACCAGGAACCCTAATTTCCTGAATATTTTCCCTCTGCCCGCCCTTAGAAGACCATCCAGATCTTGTTAATTTTTTAACCAGATTACCCTCAGAATCATGAACTAAGACCAACCAATAAATCTCAGACTCATCAAATTGTTCATCCAAAGATTCTTCAAGTAGTTCATAATCTTTACTTTCCACACTTTCAACAATTAAATCTGCAAAAGTCATCTTAATACCATCAATTTCTAAAGGTGTTTTTAAAAACACCAGGCCATACTCTTTAGATTCCTCAATTTCATATGAAACCAACTCCCCATCTCCAGAGCCAAAACTATCTGCGATCTCAAAAGCAAGCCAAAAGCCAACAAAAGCAATTACTAACAAGAATATTGCAAATGTTTCAGATATTCCAAACAGACCCTTCTTATCCAATTTCAATCACCACACTAAGCTTTGCGCTTTCTAAATCACCATCAACCAAATAGAAGTCATTGAATTCCGGACTACACATAATAAAGGCCCCATCAATTGAACAAAGACCTCCATATTCATAAAGCCGAGAATTAGAAATATAACTCTCTTCCCCAAGTTCCACCTTCATGGCAAACCTAGGATCTTCCATCATCTCAAACTCATCCCAACTTTTTTTTGTAGTCACACCATCCTCTGTAAAAACATTAACTACGTGCTCTTTTGCCAAAGAAAATTCAATATCCTCTGTATAGACTTCTCTCCCTAAATGACTGCCAAGGATAGCCACAAAAACAAAAGAAGAAACAGTAACTATGATCACAGCTGCAATCGCTTTAATCATCATCATTGTAGTCATAAAACTCATGTGACTTCACTCTCCACCTTACTAATCAAATAAGGATTCTCTAATTCTCCATCCAAAAAAGAAGGTTCAACCTTCACCAAGAATCCAGGTCGCACCCTAAAAGGATAACTTTCCTGAGCCATACCCTTTTTCACAAAAACAAGCCCAATATCATTATTAATTTGGATATCATATTTCTCTTTGAGTGGGTATACATAAGAAATATCTCCATCTGCCCACAACATTCCTTCAACCCCATAAGCTATATCTTTTGCGTAAAAATCTAAGTTATAACCCGTATCATCCTTACTTGCTACAACCTTACCATAGAGTGTTAAAAATATAACCACTACCAAGAAAAAATGAACGAGCCAGATATACCATAACGAAGTCCCTTTTTTATTCATACCAAAAAGATAGACTTTAACCTTAAATGGTTTTTGATAAATCAAGTGATGTTGAACTTGTTGTTTGTTTGTCTAAGCTGAATACTTTGTGGCTCACCAGTTCCATCAATTAGATTACATTCTCCTTCAAAATCCAAATCAATGTTATCAAAATCCCTACAGATTACATTCTTTACATTGCACATATTTTCTCCTTGCTCATTCATGCAAATACAGATACAGGCCCCCTCACAGCTTTTTAAGGGCCTAACAATTTCGAGACCCCTACATGCCCCAACACTCCATGAATCCTTACTAAACGCAACCAATGTGTACTCATCTTCAAACTGAATATTAACATTTCTAGATGGCTCATCTAAACCCTGCATATCTAAAATATCATTAACAACCAAATCAAAAGTATTCCTCGTTGTAGAATCAATCCCTCCTGTATTGAAAAACAGAGTCCAAAAAGCTGCAATGACACCCACAATTGCAATAGTAATTATAGCCCCAAGAAGGATACCAGGAATAGATTCAAACATTCCTATGGACTGTCCCCTCTTGCCATTAAACATCTCACAAAGACAGCTCACACACTTATAAACTTATTGAGCAAACCCCATTTATTATTTAACAAGTTACGACCGGATTACACACAACGGACAAAGGAGGACCACTACATTTGTAATCTATCTCCTTACTATCCGATCCGCCCTCTAAATCTGCCACACCATCCCCATTAGTGTCTAATTTAAAACTTTTCGTACAATAAAGAGATGTTTTAGCCTGTTCAGCAGTCATACCAGAATCCTTAACTTGATCACAATAGATCTTGCACTGTTCAATCGCAATACTCACCGAAGAAGCACTAGTACTTGAACCAAAAAGATCTTGTATCTGTGATTTAGCTTTCCCAGTCCCTCCAAGGAAAAATCCAATAAGAACAATAAGAACAAGCACAACAAGAATAGCAATTATAACTGTATTAAGAGTAAGTTCTACACCCCTCTTATCCTTAAAATACCTTCCCAAAACACCAATTCTTCTCATCTGTTATCTCCACATTTTTTGATGTATTTAAAAGTTTCTAACTCTCAATACACTTCGAACCAGTCCACCTACAACCACCTGGAGCATTCTGACCACAAGAATTCAATTCACAAGTACTCTGTTCTAAATATTCTCCACAGCTATTTAACTTCCCCTGATAAGAACCATACTTACAAGAATTACAAGTATTGTCCCCCGAAGTTCTCCAATAACATAATACGGGATCAAGTATCCATCCCTCTTCAACAGCTAACAACAACTGTTCAGACCCACTAAGAGAGTCATCCAATATATCCAATCCATAGGGACCCAAAAACTTGCTCACAACAGCATAGTTAAAGCTACTACAATGCTCAGGATTGCTATTGATATTCTCATCATAATCGGAAAAGTCCCATGGGCAACCAATAATATTATCATTCCTAAATGCCGCAAGTTCTTCATCATCATTCCCACCATAACTTGTGATTTTCTCCTCAACATATTTCATGCTGTTCATCATAGCAAAGCTATAATCTAAAATATCCACATTCAACATTGAAATATAATCACTAAAAAAGGCAGTATACAAGCTTTGATCTTTATCAGATTCTTTAACATCTTCAAAACTTTTCCATGAATTAACAAAATCTTTTTTACCCTTATAACATTGAGATTCTTCTAATTTGTACACAGCATATATTTCTTCAGATTTCAATTCCCTAGGTAAATCTACATCAGAAAACTCAAAAAATTTAGAGGGAGAATAATAAGACCTCTTACAATCTCCATCCCGCATCTTACAAACAAAATTAAAATAATCTGCTTGATCGTCAAGAGAGAATATAATTTCTTTTTCCTTCCTATCTAAACCAGAATAATCACCCTCCTCTCCTACAACCTTAGTCCTAGTATCTTGTGTCCTTCCAGATAACAGTTCCCACTGGTTTTTATTCTCATTACTACACTCACTCTCAAAATCAAAGACTCTTGGAACATCTAGTTTAAATCTTTTAAGGGCGGCATCATAATCCTTCAACAACACACCATACCATTCTTTTTCAGCTATTAGGTTATCATTTGCCTTCCTTATTTCTTCTTTTTCTTCTCTCAAAGGCACCTCATAAACCTCGATACAAAGGTCTGCCCTTTCAATTGCAGCTTTAATCTGGAGTTCTTGAGATTGGTCTGGCATTACGACCGCCCCATCACTTCTCTGAACCCCGCTACTCAGAAGACCTTCAGAAATTAACTTTGCACTACTGCAAGACCCTAACCCGTCCTCTCCAGATTTAATTAAACCATTGATATTTCTAATTTGTGCATCAATAGAATCAACCCCTCCTTGTTTGATACAACCATCAGCTTTTTGGATCAGATCATCCAGTATCTCAATATCAGCAACCGTAAGTTCAAAATCTTTATCAAAGCCAGATACTTTTTTCTCATTCCTCAGTAACTCCGCAATCTTCTTAGCCCTATTACAGTCTCCAGGAATTAAACCATCAATAGAGTTTAGTGTATTTTCTACAATAGACCGAGGACTATCCTCTGCAATTTTTTGTTTTTCTTCTTTTGTTAGCGTATCAAAATCCATTAAGCTAAATTTTTTATCCTTAAACGCATCAAGCTGATCTCCAAATACGCTACTTCCTTCTTGTGAAGGTTTAATAAAACCAAAATAAGCTGCCCCAAAAACAAAAAGTCCAATAATTATAATAATTATCAGATTTATAGGAAGACTCACTCCTTTTTTCCCAAGCACCATCCGAAAATAACAACTCTTATCCTTTTAAACATTATGCTAGTCAAACATCCCTAAAAAGAGGTTTCCCGCATCAGAAACCCTTTTTAAAAAATAAAAAATAACAACTAAAACAAGGATAACAATCAATATTTTAACCAGCCTTCCGACCATGAGATCCATTCCTTTTTTCCCAAGCATCATCTAAAAATCAACAACTCCCTAAGCCTATCAGTTAAACTAAACATTTTATCTCCTGCACCAGTTAATAAAAAAATTAAAATTACCAGTACTGTAATAAAAATTAAAATTCCTGCTAACTCACCAACTTCCATATAAAAACCTCATGCTAATGTATCACAGGCAGCATTTATATCATTTACCCCATAAAGCACAACCGCTGGGTGAAGCTCATCTGCCCACGCTATTGCACTAACTGCATCATAAACTGCCAACGCCCATCCGGCAACAGGGATAAGCTTTCCCGCAACCTTCTTTCCAACTACTTTTGAAGCAACACCTATTGCAGCTTTCTCACCAAGATTAGCAGTTTTCCGGAGCAATGTCCTAGCAGAGCTTTTTGAAACAACCTTCAGATTTTTACCAACTGCAAAACTATTCATTTCAGCAATAGAATTGAACTTTGTCGATCCAAAACCAGATACAAACTTTCCAGAAGCATCCCTCACAAAATATTTGCCAGCATCATCCGCATGTGAAAAAAACAAATTTCCACTCGCATCTTGGAAACCACCAATAACCTCACCACCCAATGCATAACTTCTAGCACCCTGATAAACCGCGCCTTCTGCAGCAAGCACACCGGAAGCAGTATAAGATAAATCCGCTTCTTCGCTTGTAAACAAAGAAGCAATCGCCTGGTTATCTTCATTATGCTTGTTCACTCTAAAAACAACATATGTTCCTTTATCTAGCTCCATCAAAGAACTTGCAGTTGTACCCTCTCCAGGTTTGGGCCCTATTTGTATCTTAGCGTGAGGTGTTTTTGTAAAATATTCCGCAAAAGTTTCTTCCCTTCCTGGCAATGGAGAGTTCAAATAAGCACCAAATTCTCCAAAGGTTATTTCTTCAACATCTTCATCAAACTTAATTCTTGAACAGATTAAACAATGAGTGTCACTTACACCAAAATCCCAACTATCATAAAAATCTAACTGGCCCTCCCCATATTTATACCAACAACGATACATCTCTTTAGCAATTTCTAACTTGACTTCCTCTTTTGATTTAGCATCTGATTTAAAGTCATTAATAGCACACTTTAAGCTAACTGGAGATTCCGTGCCCACTGGTCCCTTTGTTTTAGTCTTTAAAGCAGCACTCGTTCTGCAAACCTCATCTTCTGTAGTCGTCTCAATAATCTCTTTAACATCTGCAAAAAAGAAAGAGTAAATGATTAGTCCCACCCCAGCAAGAATAAGTAATATTAAAGTACTATGTCTTAAATCTCCTTTTTTTTTAAGTTTAGTCAAGACCACCATCTAAAGACCACCGATCATATTATTTATAATCGTAGCTAAAATAAAACCTAACAACATAACCAATATCAAAATCACTAATTGCCTAAGACCAAGCTCCCCTCTCATAACCCACTAACCCCTAACAAAATATTTAAGCCTTTCCAAGTTAAATTTAAATAAAGAAAAAGTGCCATAACTACATGAAAAAGGGGTTTCACAAGCTAGAGCACTTAGTTGACAAATTAATTCCATACGCATTACTAGCTCTCTTAGTTGTGATCATAATCACTTTCTTCTTCAAAGATATCGCACACGCTTACGAGCATTGGATAGAAATTGCAGACATCACAATAATATCCCTTTTTGTAATAGACCTTATATTCAAGTTCATAAGAGTAAGAAAGGTAAAAACATTCATAAGAAGTTACTGGCTTGACATAATTGCAGTATTTCCCTTTTACTTATTCCTAAGAGCGGCAGAAGAAGCATATTTACTATTCAGGTTCTCTGACACATTGCAAGAGAGTCAATCAGCACTACACGCAGGTATTGGAATAAAAGAAGTAACCGCTGTTGAAAAAGAAACAGCAAGGATTGTAAGTGAAGCAGAAAAACTAGGAAAAGTATCAAGATCAAGGTTTGCAATGCGATTTATCAGACCAATTTCAAGAATTCCAAGGTTTGTTAAAATACTCCCATACTTTGAAAGAACAACAGGAAAACATCACGCACACGATAAAAAGAAATAACTACTTTCTTTTAACTTTCTTACCAGTCCTTTTATTAGGTTTTCTTCCAGAAAAGAAAGCCAAGTAAATAATTGGCAATATTCCTACAGAGTTTATTATTAAAACTGCAATGAACCAATATTTCTGCCCATTCTTCGCAGATCTCCAGAGAGCAAATCCCTTCCAAATCAGTTCCCACAACATTACAATTATCAACACAGTAGGCACTAATAAAAATGGTAAATAAGAAGCCACACTCAAAAGTTCAAACATTTTAAATTCCTGGCAAGAACCCTACAGCTGGCTCAATAAAAGGCCATATGTAAGGTGCCGCAACAATCAACGCCCCGATAATAAAACTATGACTCCACTTCTCCTTCAAACCAACACTGCCACCAGCCATTCCAGGAGCAGCCGCACTAATTGCATGTATTTTAAACATAGCAATAATACCAATTCCAATCCTAAACACTAAAGGGTTTCCAACAAACTTGATATTAGCTAATGCAGGAATTACAGAAAATACAAAGTCAACATTCATTGTTGCAAAAACTGCAACCAATGCAAATATTAAAGCATGAATCATATGGCCAAATCTATGCGCAGGAACACTCACATCCCTATGCATCAGAATTGCCTCATATAGCCCAATAACTACTCCCAAATAAATTGCCGGAAGTATTAATAATTCTGCCATCTTCTTATCACCATCTTAAATCTATTTAAATATTTCCTCATGGATTACTCCAATCCTTCTTTATTTGTCTAACAGGACCATCTTTCAACTTATTCAGCATTGCATCCAGTGAAATCAATGCATCGTATGATAAATTAAAATATCTCCACAATAACTTTTGGCCACCATCTTTCCTAGGATACTCTAGGATAAATGCAACCTTCTTTGGATCAGAAAATACAACCTCCCAACCTCCGGTTGTTGCCCTCTGTCCAAACTTCTTCAAAAAGGCTCTATTAAACTCAGTACTCTCAATAAGATTTGTATATGCTCTTTTGGCAGCAGAATTCAACCGATTGGCCTTCATACCATTAGCCAACTGATCAATCTTAGGTTTAAGAGCCATCAACTCCTCATATTGTTCAACGAAAGCTCGATAATTCCTAGAATTTTTAACATAATAATTTGCCCTATCTAAAAGTCTCCTCATTTCAGTCAATTGTGTAAAGGCATTTGGAATCACCGAAGTCACTTGTTCCCTAAGTTTATATGCATCACTTAATCTATTAGATGTTGATGAAAACAAAACATAAGAAGCAAACTGGGGAACATTAAGCTCCCTTATCTTTTTCTTTGTTACAAAGATCCCTCTTCTTGATCTTGGAATTGCAATTGGAACAGAAAGAATATCTTCCAATGCCTCAATACTTGTCCCAGATTTTAAGGCCTTCGGTCCTTCCCCACTTTTAGTATCGCCAATTATGCTAATCATCTCATCTCTAAGTCTAACTAACTCCTGGTGATCTCCTTCCTTATATGCTTGAACTGCCCTTTCAAATATAGCTCTTAATCTTGCCCTTGTTCCTTCGTCGTACCCTCTAGTTTTGTCTGTATGACAACCAAGAGCAATTTTCCTGTAAATATCCTTAGAAAATGCGACAACATCATGTCCTTGAACCTCGCCCTCATCCCCAGGCCCATCAGTAACCCCTCTAACAATCCGGCCAGAATTCTTTTTCCAAACAACTAAAACTTGTACAAATTGGAGCATCGTTAATTTACCTACATTATTCCCCAAATATTCTCTACTCCCAGATTTAAGAACACGAACAGCCTTACTTAATTGCTTAATGTCCGTTTCCCAAATAGTAAGTGCAATCCTGTTAGCTCTCCTGATATAATCTTTAAGAGAAGAAACTGCACTAAGCTCTCTCATAATTTTATTCATTTCAAGCAATATGCCCTTAAAATAAGCACGCATGTTTTCAATACCATCAAGGTCTATAGTCTTAGATAACAATGTCCTATTAAACAAAGTAAGTTCTTTTATTAATTTGTCAATCCTTCTTTGTACCTTTCCTTCTGAAGTTGCTAGGGAAGGTTCATCAGTAACACCCTTCTTCAATTCATGAAGAACTGAGATTAACTGTAATGTCAATTTTGAATTCCTACCTATAAGCGATCTTATCTTGTTGTAAATCTGGCCCAATCTTCTAATTCTAACTGGATCAACTTTTTGTGTTTTCCAGGGTTCACCAGGACCAAGCACCTTCATAACAGGACCAGGAGGCAACGCCAATTGTCCGGGTTCACCAGGAGTAGTTCCTCCACCAGGAACACCAGGTACAGGAGACGGACCTCTTCCTCCGGGATCGCCAGGTGGACCGACTATCCCTTCAGCACCAGTTGGACCATGCGGACCCTTATCTCCAGGATCTCCTCTACCGCCACGCCTACCACTTCTTCCAGTCCTACCTGGCTGTCCAGGACCCCCACGAGGACCTCTAGGACCACGTCGTCCTCGGCCACCGAAATCATCACCAGAAAACAAAGACTTTAACAATGCAAACAAAGCAATCAAACCAATAACAACTAAAACCCAGAACAACCAATTACCTAAATCAATATTACCCATTGTAAAACTAATGAAAGTCATTTGACCCATGCCAGTCCAAGTAGTAATTGCCAACCAAACCAAATAAGTAATAACCGCAGCCAACAAAAATGCAGTTAATCCTGCAAGCCTCATTTTCCTAGATAAATGATACACTCCAAAGAACACCGCAACTAATAAACCAACAACTACAAGTGGCGCACCCCATTGCCACATATAGATTCCTTGCGCAGCTTCAAACAAAGCAACACTTAAAGACAGAACCAGACCAATTGCAACTGCCAATCCCTTTCCAGCATTATTCTCCTCAAACTTCTTACCAAACACACCAAGCGCAGCAGAATAAAACAACGCAAACAACACTACAAAATCAATCCAGCCTGGATAAGCATAATAAAAACTCTGCAAATCATTGAATCCATAGCCAAAAGCGCTCCAACCAGTATAAGTCTGCCCTAAATACACCACTGCATTAACACTCTTTAAAACAAACAAAGAAACCAAAGAAAACAAAAAGACAAAACGAGTCCTTCCATTCAAAATAAAGTCCTTTACCCCTTTTACCATCTTAAAACACCAGATTCAATCCTTTATAATCGTTTTCACTTATTTAAATACTCCTAATCCCTATGATGGGGCGAAGCTAACAGCATTTGCCAACAAATTAAACAACACCACTCCAATCAAAGCAACTACCATATACAGCAACATGCTCTTCTTAACATTCTTACCAATCCTGTGCCTCGTAGTAGTTTTATCCATCCCTCTCTCAATGCTGGTGCTTAGTATTGTCAATACTATCGTAATCTCTAACACATACAAACCAACAACCAACTGGAAGAAGTAACCTGGAATTGCATCTTTTATATTCATTATGCTCGCAAGCGCACCCAAATTTGAAGGAACCTCTGCCCCAACACCCCCTACAGTATCAAATGCGGAACCGAGCTTACCAATGATAGTTGTAACCATGCTACCAACACCCACAACAATACCTGCAATCAAAGGTGTCAAAAAGTTAATCTGACTAACCATACTACTCAAAACATCTGCAAGTAAATCTTTCAACCTTTCATTAACTTGTTTTATTCTATCAACATACTTACTGATGGTAATCAAACTTGCACTAACAACCTTCGGACCTTTTCTCGCACTTTCAACCAAAACCTTCATAGTGCTATGAATCAGATTACTAGGAAACAATAATATCGCGCCAACTCTTGAATCAAAAACAGCCTTGCTCATCCCATGACCCAACTTACGTATGTTTCTATCAACAGTGCTAAAAAAGTTCCCCGTTGGAGTCCCGCTCATTGTCCTCGCAACCTCACCAAAGGCTACTTCTGCAGGAATGCCATCACCAATCCTATTCCCTAATTGAAAAACAGCACCACTAAACTCTTCTTCAAGATTATCAACCTTTTTCTTTATCTTAATTAAACGATTGGTCTTAATCCCGTAATACATTGAAACACCAATTGCAATTCCTAAAGGAATTAGCATCCCCATGATTAATGCGCCAACACCATATGGCCCACTCTCGCCTTTGTAATCTAAAAATGGACCAAGTGCACCAAGAGACATTTCATAACCAGGATTAATTAAGTGTATCAACAAAGGCATTAAACCAACTAAAACAATCACGCCGCCAACCAGTATACTGGCAGCCTTCGGGCTTACAGGAACAACCTTATCATTAACAACCCATTGTTCATAAACTTTAAACTCGGGATTACTTTTCAACAGTTCACTCTCACCATAACCCGTAGGTCTCTTAGCAAGCATATTACTCCCCATAATAACCAACACAATCGGCAAAATAACATTGTACAACATTCCCAAATGATACCACTTAACAGCGCCACCCATAAAACTTCCAATCAACGGAAAAATAACCAAACCCAAAATGGGCAATATCACACCAAGCATGTAAAGCAATGTAATGGGTCCTTTCAAATTGTGTGCATAATGCAACATCTTGTTATAAGTCCCTTCAAGCATAACTTCCAACGCTTTCTCTAACAACATAACCCTTCTAGACTCATTTGGTTCATACAGGCTACCCTCAATTAAATGGAAAGATTCAACAAATTCTAAATTATAATCTCTCCAGTTCTCAAGATATTTGTCCAAACTTTCCTTAATACTAAAATACTTCTCAGTTTGAATATCCCAGAACACTTTCTTAAAATCTAAACTCAATGGTGGCCCAATATGCCCTGCGGCAAACTTAACCGCATGTTCTAAATTACTTGTATGTCTCATGTACATAACAATGTACAGAATACAAAGAACCATCTGATTACTTGCTTCCAATCTCCAACGATTGGCCAAATAAATTGGAATATTGCTAAGAGGTTTTATCGCCAAGGCACCAGCAATAATCAAGAATATTGGAAAGAAAAAACTAATACTCCCAAAAGCATAAGTTATCCCCATAACCAAAACACCAAAAAGTATCAACCCAAAAGCAACCAAAGCTCCAAAACTAGCAGCAGCTTCAGGGGTAACATTCAAATGGGCAATTTCAATACTCTTCTTTAACTCCGGCAAGTCCCTCTTAGATGGAGAAATCTTTATTATTTTTTCAGCAGCATAACACCACTTCTCGTAATTGGTAACCTTCCTCTCTAAAACTTCAGAACGAAACAATTCATATTCTTTATTCACCAAATCTGGCTCAAAAGCTTCAACATAGCCAGGACCATACTCATCCTCAAGCTTCTTCTCATACTCCCTAATTATGTCATCAGTTTTCTTAGGCATTAATTTCACCTGCTAAATTTTTTTCTTAGTGCTTTTTATTGATTTTCTAACCCAATCGTCCCACTCATAAAATACACGATTAGAATCTATTGCTCCAACTTCCCCTCTAACTTGTTCAATCAAACGATGAAACATATCATTAGATGCCACAACAAAGTTAGATTCTAAAATTTCCCTGTTCCCCGTTTTGTTTGCATATTCAACTAAGGTTTGTTTTATCTTCGCTCTTAACATTATGTTTTCCCAAACAGCGTCCCAATTTCCAACCCATTCCCTAACACTCCCTGCAACAGCCTTAACAACTTCACTTTCACCATTCAACAAGTCTGCAGTTGGAACTAACTCATCTTTCTTAGTATCATACCTCATTAAATCAACAAAACCTCTTTCGGTTAAAGGGTCATCTTGCCAATGTTTTCTAACTTCTGTTAATTGTAAAACTCTCTTCCAACTACTCAAACCATCTGCAGTCTTAACAGGATTCGCAACAACAATCACATCGGTTGCCTTAAAACTTGTCTTAGGAACTTCTAAATCATTAACAACTCTATCATAAACACCGTACGGACTTGCACCGTGAATTGTGCCTGCAACAACATTAGCTAAAGCACCAGTCCTCATAGCCTCATAAAGAGCCTTAGCCTCCAAACTCCTAACCTCTCCAATAATCAAACTACTGTCCCCAAGCCTTAGACTAGTCCTGATCCCATCATCAGCGCCAAGCTCAGAGCCACCCTTAGTCAATGCAGACCTAACCTTCATATTTTGAATATTGTACCCTAACTTACGCATGTATTCAACAGGCAATTCTAATGTATCTTCAACTGTAATCACCCTATACTTCCTCATTATTTCAACTAAAAAGCTCCCAAGTAAACTTGTTTTACCACTACTTCTTGTTCCAGCAACAAGCATTGTTCTTGCACCATCAATTAAGAAACTAATTAACCCCGCACCAAGCGGACTAATCATTCTATTATTAACAAATAAGGGTAATGTCCAAGGCCTATCTCTATGTCTTCTCATAGCGAAAGCCAAACCTTGCGGACTCAACGGCCTAGTCATAATTGCAACTCTACTTCTTGCACCGGGAATTGCTAACTCCGTATCCAAAACAGAATTCGCTTCATCCAATGGCCTTCCACTAATTAACCTAAACTTTGTTGCCCAACTTTCTGCATCATCAAAACTAGGCAATATATTTGTAAAACACTCTCCGTAATCTTGATGAACTAAAAATATTGGAGACTTTCCAATAGGGCTATTAATTGTAACATCCTGAACTTTCTTATCCGACAGCAACACCTCAATTAACCCAAATCCAACAGTATACCTAACCAAAATCTTTGCAAGTTCACAAATTCTTTCATAAGGGATATCATAACCCTTGTTCTTCGCAAGCTCATCCAACAAATCTCTTCCAATATTGTAGAACGTAGTCCTCATCCTCCCAGGGTCTAAAAACTCCTCATTTCGGGGTTTATGCCCTGCTAAAACACTCTTTGCTAGATCCAATAATTCATACTCATCTTCCCTTAACTTAAACTCGATTGGAACAGCATGATAATACGTCTTAATATCATTCGGCATTCTAAATATTGTAATTTCATTACTTCCGTTTGAATAATAATCTAATTCCTCACCATCCAATGGAGGATTCGCTCTCAAACGAGTATACATAAAGTCGGGTGTAACTGTTGCCCGAAAGATATCACGATACAAACTCCTATCCCCTAAATGAAAACCATCAAGCCTATCTTTAACAACTTGAACCAAACGGGTTTTCTTCAACAACTCAACCATATCAGTCAACAAAGAAATATAATTTGTTCTCGCTTTGGCAATCCTTTCATCCTTGTCTCTTTGCAATAATATTTTCTCCTCTCTCAAAATTCTTTTAGTCTCAACGAAAGCACCAAGAGGATCGCTTCTTAACAAACCCATAACTAAATGTTGAATCTCACTAATCTTATCGCCATAGAACCTAGAACTAACTTCATCAAAACCCCATTGAGAAATACTTAACACTCTTTTACCTTTTATCAAATGTGCATAAATTCCTGCAACCTCTAACAACATTTGTGTTTGGTCATAAGAATAAACAAATTTCTTTCTCTGATTGAATATAATCCTCTTTATGCCTGGAGAAGCAACCAACATATCGATGACATCAGCCATTACATTGGGAACATCTTCAACGGAAGGAGTATATGACCAAGCAGCCGCATTAACCTTCAAAACTTCTTCCTTCCCCTCCCTAATTACCTGATAAACTCCCTCTTTTTGAAAAGCCATACATTAGTTCTAACTGTCAAATTTATATAAATTGCTCCCCTCAAAAATCTAACAAAGTATTTAAATAAGCCGCCACCTAAGACCACCAAGAGGTAAAAAGAGGAAAGTGCCAGGCCCACAATTCAATCAAACAGACCCGAGCCACATAATCGCAGACCTTAACGGACGAATAAGGGCTCTTGAAAACAAATACAATATCTTAACAGAAAGACTTCTCGTAATCAATCAAAACATGATTGAAGAATACAAAAAATTAATGAAAGAAATAAGAGACATCTCCCTTGAAACAAAGAAAGCAAGGCTAGGAACACAAAACACACAAGACGTTGTAAGAGATTTAGTCAAGGAAATGAGCATTTTTGCAAAGAAAGATCAAATCAAAGTACTAGAGAAATATATGGATATGCTTAATGTTATTGAATTAGTAACAGATGAACAACTAGAAAAGAGATTAGAAAGGTTTAAATCTGAAATAAACGAGTAAATTATGAAAGAGGTTGATGAGATTGCCAGAAGATACGCCAATAAATAAAGTACACGAGCTCCAAGGCAGTGGAAAATCAAATACAGAGATAATCCAAACCCTTCAAGGAGAAGGTTATTCTTTCCAACAAATTTCTGAAGCGCTTAACAAATCACAAGCAAGCCCTACAGCAGAGCCAGTAGCACAACCACCAACTGAATCACCAGGTAAAATGGAACCTTCAGTTCTGTATTCAGAAGGCAATGAACCAACGACCCCCGAACCACCCGCACCATCAGAACCAGCAATACAAGAACCGCAAATGGAACCAATGCAAGAAAGTTACCAACCACAAGCTTGGCCAGAACAAGAATCATTTAATTATCCTTCATCAAATCTGGGTGCAACAACTGAAGACATTGAAGAAATTGCAGAATCAATTATCCATGAAAAATGGCAGAAGATGACGGAAGAATTCGGAGACATCCTTTCATGGAAAGATAAAATTTCAAACGACATTGATGCAATCAAACAGGAAGTAATGAGAGTTGAAAACAGATTTGAAAACCTTCAAAACTCAGTTATTGGAAAAGTAAGAGAATATGATGAATCAGTAACAGATGTAGGAGTAGAAATAAAGGCGCTAGGCAAACTACTCTCAAACATAATCAATCCTTTAACAAACAACGTAAAGGAACTAGAGAAGATTCTAAAAGATCTTAAAAAATAATTAATCATTACCCGACAAAAAGGTAATAGAGTAAGCACCAACAAAGAACAGCACTACAACGCCCAGGAAATGCCTAGTAAATATAAATCTTTTAGTGGTTGCCCAAAATCCAGTAGCACTAGGATCAACCAACAAGAAAGGTCCAAATGCCTTTGTCATCGAAATAAAGAACAATGCAATAATAGCTCCGATAGCAATCACTTGTATAAACGGCTCTTTAGCAAGGCCTCCAATAGTCTCCCCTTTAACACCCATGAACATAAAGAACATGAATATAACTAACGCTAACAAAAAGAATATGAAGAACCAAGGTAAGAAATTCCCAACAACAACCTGAGTCTCGGGAACCATTATAGTAAATGTAGCAAACACAAACGCAATAATTGCATCAAATCCATCGCCACCGAAAAACTTAGCTTTTTTCAACAGTGCAAAAACAACCACAAAAACAAACAAGAACACAAGGATCATACTAACGATACTTCCCAACCCGCTTGCTTCTAATATTGTTGCCATCTTACTTCTTAATCTTCTTCCCTAACTGTTCTATGTAATGACCAAATCCCTTTTCAGGATTAGGATCCCTCGTAATAAAGAATATAAATATCACTAAAAAGAACAATGCCCAAACCATCCCAGTGTTTCCAGGTCCAATGAGTTCATACCACCACGCAGATATTCCTCCGCCTTGGCTGGACATAGGATTAAACATATCTGAAAACAATGCAAAACCAATCGCAATTAGTGAAACTATAAATGCCCATCCAAGCATTCCCTCTTTGAAATCCGTCTCACCACCGAAGACACCAATCAATAACAAGAACATCAAGAACACTATTAATATAATTGACACATTAGGCAAGAACTTCTGAAGTATGAATATCAAGTAAGTATTGTTCAAAAAGAAGATCGCAACTACCAAAGAAACAATCATGTTGATATTCTTCTTGCCACTCCCAAACAGATTAATCTTCTGCAGGACTGCAAACACCAAAGTAAACACAAGAATAAAGGGTAACAACAGATCAAAACCACCTATTTGATCAAAGTTCCCCAGGAGCTCATAAAAATCCATTCAGTCCACACCTCATAACAATATTCCAAGGACTAATCCCTTTTAATACTTTTTGCATAGAATAATTATTCCTTTTTCTCGTCCTTGCCACCAACAACAATCCACATAAAGATCCCAACAATCAATAATAGAATCACTGTAGAAAGCACAGGACCTGTAACATGCAAAAACAACCAATCTATCAAGCTCTCAAGCATCCCCATCGCCCCAAGGACAATAGCAATTATCGCAATGAAGATTCCAAAAGCGAATATCCCTTTTGTTTTCTTACTAGTAAACTGTTCCCAAAGGTTCAACTCACCCTCCCCAATTGTAGAACCAAACAAGATCATAAACATAATTATCAGTATTAACAAAAACATCATATAAGGTAAGGCAGTCTGCATCAACGCAACTATCTGCGTCGCAGCAACAACAAAGAACGCAATAGTAAAAGCAACCATCGCATTAAGGTTTTTTCTAGAACTATCCCCTTCCTTCCCAAAAACTTTCGTCTTTTCAAGGATACCAAATATAACTGTAAAAACTAATAAGAAAGGTAAAACTATATCAAAAATCCCAAAGGATTTCATAAACTCTATCGAACCGTATAGTGGAGAAACCAACTAATCACCTCATCTTTTTTTGGAACTAAGCTCCTTCTTGCATACTTTCCTCAGCAACAGGTTCGCCCTCGCCAACCTCTCCATATTCTGGAATTGCTGTTTTACTTATTACCATAATATCTCCCACAGCCTTAACTAATCTGTGAGGAACTATAACGCCTTTTGCTCCACCAAGAACCTTGGAAAGCGATGAATTTCTAGTTGCTCTTATTCTCCAACCAAAAATCTTAGTCATGGTGACAATTGCTTCTTCCACATCGCCAAAATAATCACCAGAATCAGTAAATACTTTCATGTCATACACCGAAGTCATCTTTTTTAGCTTAAGCATTTGTAATCCTCCAAAACAAGCTAATTGATAGCCCAATCTTTATAAAAGTTTCCGTATTATTTACCCATATGATAAAGCAATTTAAAAATATCGTATTTGTTGGCACCTCTCATGTGTCAAAAGACAGCCTAGCCGATGTTAAAAATACCATCTTAAAAGAGAAGCCAAATGTGGTTGCAGTCGAACTAGACAGAGACAGGTTCCTTACAATCGTCCACAAAAGGAAAAAAGGCTCGGTCATAAAAGCAATAAGACAAATTGGAATTAAAGGTTACATCTTCGGCCTACTCGGAGCATGGCTTGAGAAAAAAATAAGTAAGATAACTAGATCGTCCCCCGGAGCAGAAATGAAACAAGCAGCAAAGATTGCAAAAAAAGAAAACATCCCTATAGCACTAATTGACAAAGACATTAAATCAACACTAAAAGAAATATCAAAGAACATAACATGGAAAGAAAAAATAAGATTCGCAAAGGAGTTTCTAAAAGTTTTATTCATAAAAAAGAAACACAGAGGATTTGACATTTCAAAAGTTCCCTCAGAAGACAAGATAATCGAACTCTCACAACAATTGAAGGTCTTTTACCCTTCATTATACAAGATACTAATAATAAACAGAGACATACACATGTCAAAAGGCTTATATAAAATTGCAAGAGATAATAATAAAGTGGTCGCGGTTGTTGGGGCTGGACATATCAGTGGAATAACAAACTTACTGAAAAAACAAAAATGGCCAATGAAAAAACAAACTGGCAAGAACTTAAAGCAATAGTTATTGCTGCTTTTATTCTCGCCATTGTCTTCGGTTTTGATGATGGTTCGTCCGTCTTTAACCTCTTTTTCTGGATAAAGAACTTTATTCTCCAATTTGTAATGTCTTTGATATTCATAATGATCTTCGTAAAGATCACAAAATCTTACTCTGCTGGAAAAGGGATATCAACAAAGTTTTCACTCTGGCATATAAAGAGATATGGGATCACAAGGTCTACGAGATTTTGGGGAAAAGGGTTTCCTGCCTGGGCCATATTTCCAGTCTTAATTTCTGTATTAAGCCTAGGTAAATTATTCTTCTCTGCAATACTCTGCCCAGAATACACCGGTTCAAAAACAGGACGAGCGGGAAAGAAGTTTGAAAAACCAACAGATAGAGAACTAGCACTGATCTCGTTAATGGGCCCAATAACATTAACAATAATCGCAATCTTCATAACCAATATCAACTCAAACCTTGCAATCATTTCAATAATCCCCTTCTCAATTGCTTTCTCCACAATGCTACCACTTTCAAGACTAAATGGTACATGGGTCTTCATGGGCACGCCAGCACTATACATTTTCTCACTAGCAGCAATAATACTTTCATTTTATCTATCAAAAGCGCTAACCTTCGGGGGTTCGATTCTCCTTGGAGTCCTTCTATCACTAATAATGATGATAGCATATTACATTCTTGTGTACGTTAAAAAAGAGAAATAGTTAATGCAAGAAACTGAAGAGCCCTTTCTGCAAGAACCACAACACAAACAACCAGAGAACTAATGGATAGACCGATATCCCTACAAGTAACATAGCCAAAAGCATCAGCCCCCCAAAAATGTCCAAAAAGCTCAACATCCCACCAAAAAACACGAGAGATTTAATAAGGAGTAAAACAATAGCTATCATCACAAAAGGGCCAGACACACCAAAATTAGCCAAAACAAGCAACAAACCAATATAAACATCCAACATCCCAAACAATTGAACAATCATACTCCTTCCAACAGACGAGGGTTTTTAAGGATTAGCCAAAATGTACAGAATAGAGAAGTTCACACCAAGAGAATACCAAAAAAACATCCACAATTCAATAGGGAACAAGAACACGTTAGTCTGCCTACCGACAGGAACGGGAAAAACCAAGCTTGCAATAATGCTCCTAGTTGAAAGGCTGAACAAGTTCCCAAAAAGTAAGGCCATAATTGTCTCTCCAACAAAACCATTGTCTTCACAAATAGCAAAAGAAATCAAAGATTCAACAAACATACCAAAGGAAGAAGTCACACTACTAACAGGAACAATAAAACCCAAAACAAGAAAAGAATTATTCAACAACTCCCAAGTAATCGTAGCAACACCTCAAACAATACAATTTGATCTAAAAAACAAAAGAATATCTCTAAAAGACACTTCTCTCTTAATAGTCGATGAATGTCACCGCTCAAAAGAAAGGTTTGCAAATACAATTGTAGCAAAAGAGTATCATACTCAGGCAAAAAATCAATTAATACTAGCATTAACAGCATCACCTGGAGCTACAAAAGAGAAAGTATCTGAAGTGTGTTCAAACTTATTCATAAAAAACATAGAACTCAGAACAGAGGTAGATGAAGATCTATCAGACCACTTACAAACAAAAGAGAATGAAAACATCAAAGTCAAACTTCCAGATAAATTTCAAAAGATTCAAAACAACCTTAGATCCTTCTACAAGGCCAAGGCAGCGGGATTAAAAAAATATGGATTTACAAAACCCCCATCAGCAATTAACAAAACAGACTTATTGATGTACCAAAAAAGCTTCCAAAAAAGAATCAAAAGTGGAGATTTCGCCGCATATCGTGGAGTTTCAGAAGTGGCGGAAATGATTAAGGTAAACCACGCAATAGGCCTAATTGAAACACAAACCCCAAAGGCATTAAGTGATTACTTCAATAAACTAAAAAATGAAAGCAGTAAGGCATCAAAAAACCTAATTAAAAATAAACTAGTCGAAAAAAGCATCCAACTAACAGATGAATTAGTCAAATCAAAAGAACAACATCCAAAGTTCAAAAAATTACTAGAAATATTAAAACAAGAGTACAACACAAATCCCAACCTAAAAGTAATTGTCTTTGCAAATTACAGATCCACAGTAGACGAAATAAAAAAAGAACTATCTAACCTAAACAAAATAAAACCAACAACATTGGTTGGACAAAAGAATGGAGTAACACAAAAATATCAACTCTCAACAATAGATAAATTCAACAAAAACGAGTTCAACACATTAATCTGCACATCAATTGGAGAGGAAGGAATCTCAATAGGCTCTTTAGACCTGGCAATATTCTATGACCATACAGCCTCCGAAATAAGGAAGATACAGCGTTCTGGAAGGGTTGCGAGAATAAAGCCAGGAAAGATAATAAACCTCATAGCTGAAAAAACCCTAGATGAAGCAATGCTTTGGACGGCAAAAAGAAAAGAAGTTAAGATGCATAACCTACTAAACTACATGAAGAGGAACTTAAATGAAGATACTAGTTGATCACAGGGAAAAGAAATCAGGAATAGTCATAGACCTAGCTAAGAAAGGTTTTGATGTAAAGATGAAGCAACTAGAAGTAGCCGACTTCATAATTGAAACAAAAGACATCAAAGGAAATGTTCATGCACTAGGAATAGAAAAGAAAACACAAGTTGACTTCCTGAACTCAATAATGGACAAAAGAATTCTAAGACAACTATTAGAACTAAAAAGAAACTTCACAAAACAATTACTAATAATTGAAGGTGACAAAAACATCTACACACTAAGAAATTTCCACCCAAATGCAATCCGAGGAATGCTTGCATCAATTGCGATTGATTTCCAAATACCAACAATACATACAAAAACATCAAAAGACACTGCATCATTGCTTTCAGTAATTGCAAAAAGAATGGAAAAACCAGCAAGACATTATTCACTAATTCCAAAAAGAAAGGCCCCAACAATAAAAGAACAACAAGAATACATTGTTGAATCACTCCCAGGGGTAGGACCAACACTAGCAAAATCTCTCCTAAAACAGTTCAAAAGTATAAGACACTTATTCACGGCGAAAGAGCTTGATTTAAGGAAAATAAACAAAATGGGCGAGAAAAAAGCTGAAAAGATCATTGACGTCATAAATGACGAATACGCTGGCTTAAACAGCAAATAAATGAAACATTTAAATAGTCCAATCCCAACAAAAATCCCATGGAAATAAGAGCTGATAGGAATTTCGTTCTAGCTGTAACATTTATTCTAGCTTCGACTTTATTATCTGCACAAATGATTACAAACCCAACTGGGCTTGTGGCTACACAACCAGAAAAACCAGCAGAACTAGGTATGTGTTATGAATTCGCACAATCTCCAACACCAAGGACAACAACGTTCACAAACTGTTGTGAAACAAAACTAACAAACTACAGATGGGTTGACAGGGATCTAGAAGTAACATATTGTTAAAATTATTCCGGCATTTCTAAAGAGAACTATATGAATAACCCTCACTTAAACTAAACATGAAATTATTAATTTTAGAAAAAAGACTGCTAGCATTAACGATTCTCTGCTCAATTATAGGCTACACAATCTTAAGACTCAATTAAAGGACTTCCCGCAACCACAATTACCCTTAGAATTAGGATTGCTGAACTTAAACCCACTTTCTTCTAAAGAATCAATGTAATTAATTTCAGTACCACTTAAGATATGGATGCTCTCCTTATCAACAAAGACCTTAACACCTTTAACTTCAAACGCAACATCGCTTTTCTCAGGCCTCTCCTGCAAATTAAGGGCGTATGAATAACCTGCACAACCACCAGCAAGTACGGCCACCCTTAAACCATAGCCCTCTTTCTTCTCCTTGGCCATTATTTCCTTAACCTTAGCAATGGCCGCATCTGTTAAAACAACAGGCTCCCCCTCTTCAACAACAATCTCTTTTTCTTCAAGAGCATCATTCAACTTATCCAAAAGTTTGTTTAAAACACCTTCATCAAAACCGTGGCCTATCACGCCTTGTTCAAGTGTTTCAAATGTTGCAGCACCACAACCAACGCAATGCAATCCAGCTTCGGCCATAATTTCAGACAGCCTCATAGCCTTATCAGCATGACACTCCAAGATAGAACCAATAGTCATATCTTTTGTAATTCTCTTAGTCTCCAGTTTCTCCATTTTAATCTCCAAAATACTTCTCTTTATAAACTTTAATCAACCTATTCACTTCAGGAATACACTCTTTATCATGAATTCCAGCCTTAGTTTTCTTTTGAACGGCTTCAAAATCAAACGCGCCTTCTAAAACAGCATGCTCAATATCATGGTCTGTGATCTTTAATATTTTGTCAACAATCTTGGCACTTCCTTCAACAACCCTCTCCTCTTGTCCACTCTTCTTAAAATAATCATTAACTGCTTCCCTAAAAGCCTTATCAGCCAAAACGCTACAATGAAACTTCCTAGGAGGGATGCCCCCCAAATAATCAGCAATATCTTTAGGCTTAATCTTTAAAGCCTCTTCAATCTTCAACCCACCATTCTCCAATAACATCACACTAAACGCAGAAGTACTTGCAATCGCAGTACCACAACCATAAGTTTGCCACCTTACATCCTTAACTTTATCATCTTCAATCTTAACAAACATCTTCATTCCATCACCGCAAGCAGGACTCCCAACCAAACCAACTCCATCAGCATTAAAATCTTTAACCTCATCAACAGTTCTAAAGATATTCCTTGGATGGAAAAAATGATCTTTTACTTTCTCTGTATAAAACCAATCCTTGCCCTCCTTACTAACCCCTGCTCCAATAACTTCCAGCTTCATTTCTTCACCTCCACATTAAAGGGCGATATTTTTCTCAACTTAAAAACAATCTCCGGTAATATTTCTAATACATAATCCACATCACCTTCTGTAGTCTCCCTTCCCAGTGTAAAACGAATACTTCCATGAGCATACTCATAAGGAACACCTAAAGCAACTACAACATGGGACGGATCAAGAGTCTTAGAGGTGCAGGCACTACCACTAGATGCATAAACTCCTTTAGAGTCCAAATAAAGCAATATCGCCTCTCCTTCGACGTCTAAGAAACTTACATTCACATTATTCGGCAGCCTCATCGACGGATGACCATTCAACTTAGATTTAGGAATTGTATTCAGGATACCACTAATCAGCTTATCCCTCAACTTAGTCAATCTAACAACTTCTTTATCTCTTTTAGCTTCGCTAATCTCTAAAGCCTTGGCAAAAGCCATTATTCCTGGGACGTTCTCAGTTCCAGATCTTTTATTATTCTCTTGCCCACCTCCATGAATCAACGGCTCAATCACGGTTCCAGATTTAACATACAACAAACCAACGCCCTTAGGACCATAAACCTTACTTCCATTCAACGTCATCAAATCAACATTTAACTTAGCAACATCTAGATCCAAATAACCTGTAGCCTGGCAGGCATCAGTATGAAACTTAACATTATGTTCCTTGCAAACCTTACCAATCTCAGCAATGTTTTGGACAGTTCCAATTTCGTTATTAGCATACATAATTGAAACTAACAAAGTACTCTCAGAAATAACATTCTTTAATTGTTCGATATCAACAACACCTTCTTCATCAATGTTCAGATAAACCACATCAAACCCTTTCTTCTCCAAAAACTCACAAGTGTCCAAAACAGCAGGATGCTCAATTTTAGTAGTTATAATCTGTTTCTTATTCCCCGCATTAGCCAAGCCCTTTATCGCTAAATTAACACTTTCAGTTCCACCCGAAGTAAAAACAATCTCAGAACTTTTACAATTCAATATCCTTGCAATTCTTTCACGTGCATTTGCAACTGCTTGCTTAGCTTTCAAACCTTCGGTATGAAAACTCCCAGGATTGCCATAAACATCTACACAATACTTGCCAAACTCCTTCTTAACTTCCATATCCATTCTGGTTGTAGCAGAATTATCCAAATAGATTTCCTTACTCATTTTCAAAACAAATGCCGCACTTCTCATGTTTTGGGTGCCAGCTCTTAGATTTATGAATCTCACAAACAATCCCTTCCTTCCAAAGAAGTTTCAATAGCTTCTGGACTTCAGCAAAAATCAAACTAGGATCTCTAGCAATTATTTTAGCAGAATCAATAAAGTCAGACTTCAAAGAATCATCAATAGAATAGTCATTCCCTCTCTTATTATTCACATATTGGGAAACAGCCGCCGCAGTAACACCAAGGAACTTGGCAATACTTTTTTGATCAAGCCCTTCTGACTTCATTGCCAATGCTAACTCCTTTCTAATCAGAGGTAAAACATACCACGCCTCAATCTCCTGAGGTTGAATAACTCTTAGGTCGCTTTCCATTTTAGATCAGGATTAACGATTGTTAATTTATAAGCCTTCCTATCAAAAACGCCGTAAATATGCCGTAAACATCCAAAAATAGGATTTAAAGGATGTTTTCAACACCATAGAATGTTAATCCAAACGCTCGCCGGAATCCTGCTAGGGACATTCACCGGGCTCATTCCAGGCATACATCCAAATCTAGTTGCAACTGTTCTATCAAATGTAAACTTCAATGGAATCATAACAATCATCTTCATAACCGCCATCGCACATACATTCCTTAACACAATACCGACCATACATCTTTCATCTCCTGACCCAGAATCAGCACTAGCATTACATCCTTCACAGGAATATTCGCAACAGGGAAAAGCACATGAAGCAGTTCTACTAACTCTAGTCGGATCGGTCCTCTCCCTAATTTTTATCTCAGCGTTAATACCCTTAATGTTAAAGGTAATCAAGCCAACATACTATACAATCGAAAAAATAATTCCCTTATTCCTTTTACTAACTGCAATATTCCTAATACTTCACCAAAAAAACAAACTAATCGCAGCAGGAATCTTCATTTTATCTGGAATAATTGGGTATGTTGCACTAAACTCACAAATAAATGAACCATTACTAGCAATTTTCACGGGGCTATTTGGAATCCCGGCATTACTAATTAACTCAGAAAAGAATAAAACACAACAAAAAATAACAGAACCAGAAATAACAAAAAACAGCTTGAACACAATCACAAAATCCTTATTCTTTGGATCCTTCTTCTCTTTCCTCCCATCCGTAGGCCCTGCGCAGGCAGCCACAATACAAACCACAATAACAAAAAACAAATCAAAGGGGGATTATCTCATACTAACTGGCTGCCTAAACACAGTTAACATTCTCTTCAGCCTCGTAATGCTGATTGAATTAAACAAGTCTAGAAACGGGGCAGTCGCAGTAATAAGAGAACTGGGCTACACAAACTTATCAGAAATATTTAACCTATTCTCAGTTTCACTGATGGTTTTATTTCCTTGCACACTTGCATGCATCCTACTATCTAGAGCATTTGTAAAACTTAGAAACAACATAAGTACAAAGAAACTAAGCCGTGCAACCATAGTATTAATTTCTTCAATTACGCTCGCTCTTTCAGGAGTCCTTGGTTTTATCTTTATGATTATCGCAAGCGTAATAGGCTACCTCCCTTACAGATTAAAAACTTCAAAAACGGTGTTAATGGGTTCTTTAATGATCCCAACATTAATCTTCTATGCTAAGCTAATGCTTAGTTAAAAAATTTAACAAGACCCTCTTGCTTCTCCGGAGTCTTACCAAATATGCTTTCAACTCGCATTTTAGTTATATCCAATGTCTCTTGTAAATAAGAAGAAATCTTAAACTGTTCGGCTAATTTCAAACTAGGTTCCAAATACTTCACAATACTCCCCTGGGAAATCGTAAACACAATCTTACCAAAGCACTTTCCGTGTGTACAGTGTCCCGCAATAGGAGGCCTACGATACTTCTCATTACATTTAATGCATCTAAACTGCTGCATACTGAACTTCCTCAGATTACCCTTAATATCCCTAATAAAATGTCTTTCAATAACCAACCTTGCAACATCATCTGTAACAACAGCTCTAACTTGCTTCGCAATTTCCATCTGCCCCTGAACCTTCTCGTCCATTGTAGGCAAAATCTTATACGCACTACAGGAAACAGCAGCATTTAGATCAGAAGTTGCATGAGTATAGCCCATATCATAATATTGTTTCTCCGTTCCCAACCTTCCGCCAAGTTGATCAACCTTAATATCCCACGGCTTTCCATACTTCATCGCAGCCCTATACAGGTCTAAAGGATACTTCCAAGAAACATCCATATCAAAAACCATGTCATCAACTTCAGCAGGAGTTAAAATACTTGTAAGAACTAATGGTGCATCCTGTGTGCTTCCCCTATGTGCAGGCAAATACTGTCTTGAAAAGTTTAACATTGCATCCATTAACATTATGCAACAAAGTTCATCACCATCGCAATCCCTCCTAACCATGCTGTGGAAATAAGGGTGTGCGAGGATTCCCTGTGTATTGCTAAAACCAATTATTCTTCCAACAGCACCCGCACTAATATGGGGGGCCAATGCAATAACTAACTGTCCAACTAAATCCTGCTTATCCTTAACATTATAGAATTCTTTCTCACCATACACATTAACAAGCAAATCATCAATGAATTGTGCAACCCTCTCAAAAACAAGGTCTGAGCCCTCATCCATTGCATCCTGAGAAGCAGGCATAATCACGTCCTGTATCTTCAACTCTAAAACTTGATCATCATCAACTAAGTCCTTACCAAAAGCATCCTTCAAATAACCAAGTTTCTTTAACTGCCCGACACTTGTTCCAATTTCTTTAGCCTTAAAGTGTGTAATCGGCATCTCGGTCATATCATAACGGGTCGTCCCATCTTTATTAACATAGATTTTGTGCTTGGCCCTTAACAACCCCTTAACTAAATGTTCAGGAATATGATTCTTGTTACTTGTTCCTCTAACACCCTTAACAAGTTCGGGTAACATGCTCCTATTAATCTTTGAAAGTTTAATCGCACTATTATAGTATTTACCAATATCCAGATCCCATGTTTTATACTCGGTAATCATCTCAGGATGGCACTTAACTTCGGTCATGCCACATTTCTTACAAAGGTACTTCTTCTTTGTTTTCTTACCGCAAACCTCACATGTAGAATAAACAGACTCATTTCCACATTCACAAGAATAAATTGGAAACTGATTATTAACTTTCCCAACATCAACGGAACACTGAAAGGATCTCAACCGCCCCCCTTCATCTCCAACAGGAAACAAAACATGTGGGCTCCCCGTAAGCTTTCGCATCTTTGCTTTCTCAGGCCTGCCCATCCTTGCACCAATAGTTGTACCAAGTTTATTCGCAATAGGGAACTTCTTGTTTAGGGCCTCTAGAACGTCTCCTTTGCCAAAATCAATTTTATCAAAATAAAACTTCAACAACTTAGAATCAACGCCAAACACAACAACATATTCATTACTTACAACTTTGTGAGGCACACCTAACAACTCCAAAGATCTTTTAGCAATATCATCACCGGTATACGGCAAAACAACCTTTGACTCCAAAAAACTCCCTTTAGAAACCCAATCGTTCAAAGCTTTTAATTCATCCATCGTAAGCGCACAAAAATTATATGTATACTTAGGATGTAATGCAACACCAAAAGTTTCAGACAACCTAAAGGCTTCCTCCAGTGAAACATCACAAAAATAATCTTTCTTAACTTTCTCCAATAACTCAGGAAAATACCCACTACCTTTTTTCCCTGCAAGCTCAAGTAGCTCCTGGGCCCACCACTCTTCACAATAACCAACAGGAACTAAACCATGCCCTCTATTAAAAAAGTCCCCATAACAAATTAATATATCCCCTAAATAAATTATTTCATCGATCTTATCCTTAACAGCATTAGCTTTCTCAACAGAATCCAACTTACAAACGGAACCATCTTCTAATTTAACAATTGGTCCTTCAATTGCATCACAAACAGAAATAATTGTACTCTTGCCCGGCCGTTCAACTTTCAACTGTGTCCCAATAGCAATATAATCTTTCAAAACAGCCATTGTAGCAGGATGCAATGAATCGGCAGAGAAGCCTGAAACCCTCGTTCTACCATACCTAAGCCTAAACCCTCCTTTAGCTAAAGGATGATTAAACACTGGCCTGCCAGCAACAATATCTTTAATGAAGGTATAATCTGGTTTTAATTTCTCTTCCTCCTCCCCATCTTTCTTTTCAACTTGTTTAGCTTTAATCTTTTTTTGTAAGTCCACAAAGTCTTTCAAGAAGTTCCAATTATCCAAACCAAAGTCATTCCCCCAATTAGCAAGTTGTTTCCAAACTTTTGGCGCTTTCTGAGCAATACCCTCACCAGTAACCAAACAAACACCGTTTCTTATCCTATCAGCTTCAACTCTGTCAAGACCCTTATAATTACTAACTTCCAACTTCTCACTTGCATCACCATCAATCTGAATAGGAATATGGTTGACTAAAAAACTTATTTCCTCAACAGAAGGAAAGTACTGTAAGTTTGTAATCCTTTCATGATAGTCCGCTAACTCAGTACAATGTCTTTTTACTTCAACTTCTTCAGGATCATAAGGTTCATACCCCATGTTTTGTCTTATGTAATCACCAATTAACAAAGAAACGCTACTTGCAGTTCCGCCCGCACTCCTCATTGGCCCAGAATAAAACAAAGCAATATACTCCTTCCCATCCCTTCTCTGTTTAATCTCTAATTTAGTAAAACCTTCCAAAGGAGAAGAAACAACTCCGTTAGTAATATACGCAATACCAACCCTTAAACCTATTTCCATAGCTTTCTTCTTGTCTTCAAACTTCACAAACTTTTCCTGGGCCGTCTCCAAAGCAACAGTCAATGCAACCCGCCAATCCTGCATCCCATACTTCTCCTCAAGTTCTTTAATTCTATCAACCATCCCGGACTCTTTCAACTCAGGTGCAACAACACTAATTAGTCCAACTACTCTTTCTGCCATGTTCTTTGCCAACATAATCTCAACATGATCCTCTGGATCAAGGCCTGCCAACCTACATTTGTTAGCTAAATTAAGCGCTACATTTACTTCTGAATCTATTTCTTCAAAGTAATTCTTGGTTTCTTCATTAATTTTCATTTTCTCCCTCTGGTGCGAAATCTATAACCCTTGTTTTGCCAGTGCCAAAGTTAAAGACAGGAACCTTACAATACTCTGGATGGTGCCCTACTTTTTCCTGAAAGTCTGTTTTATACTGCCAACAAGAACCAACTATATTTGTAACGCCTTTATACTTCGAAACAGAACTCTTGTGAATATGGCCAGAAACAAAAATATCTGGAACCTTATCAATAACGAGATAGTCATCCTTCCCATTGGGAACAAATAATGTAGAAGTGTGAACAGGAGCAAGATGTCTTTTCTTTAACAAAAACTTCATGATCAAATCACCACGATCATACCCTCCATCCTGAGCTACGGGCCCTATATTCGCAGCGTAGTAATCATAGCTGTACCCATGATACATCAAAATATCAAAACCTTCAAAGCCATCTTTGGCCAAAACATTAACCATCGCTGGATTTGAAACTAATGTTAAATTCTTTATTTTTTGTAATGACTCAGCATACAACTCTAAGGGTGGTTGCGGTTCAGCGATTCTCCTAGCATCGTGGTTGCCAGGACACATAACAACTTGTATGTCATCACGAATCATCCCAATGAATTCAGCACACCTATCATACTGCCCCCTTATACTTTTGATATTTAGTTCCTTATCTTGGTTTGGATAAATACCAACACCGTCAACCATATCTCCAGTAATAAACAAGAACTTCACCTTTTTGCTTAGCTCAACAAGTTCGGGATCTTTATGTTGACCATTCAACCAGTCTATTAATTCCAAGAACTTATCTTCAATAAACCACGTACTACCAACATGAACATCAGAAATAAAGGCGGCACAAACCTCTTCATTATATGTCTTTGTTCCAACTTTCTCTGGAATATCAGGAAAAATTAAATCAGTGGCATACATAAAGTTCTCATTAACAGTTCCAACAACACCAATTAATTCATCATTACATAAATACTCAACACCTTTAGCCTTATTCGCATCAAAAATAACTCTGATTGTGCCAGTGGTGTCCTCAAGAGTGATCATCGTATTCCCTTTCTTAGTGATCCTCTTATCATACACAAGACCAATAAGAGCGACCTTCTCCCCTCTCTCTTTAGGTGAAACACGATTGATAGAAATTACGTTCTGCATCTCCTGCCTCCCAGCAACAATCTTCCTCAAAAAATTATATCTACTCTTGTAATGATTAACAAAATCCTTAACCTCTCTCAACTTTGATTCATCACCATAGCTAGTAACAACCTTCAATGGATAGCCTGCATCCAACAAATTAGTTTGGCCCTTCTCAACTTCAACCTGAACTTCCTCAACTTTTTCTTCAGGTTCTTCCTTTTTTATTATTGTAAACCCTGTTTCTTCCTTGGGCTCGTCAAATATTAACTCTAAAAAAGAAGAATAAACTCTGTTGGTCTTACCCTTCTCATGCAAAACCCTACTTTTCTCAAACTCAATCCAATTAATACCAGTAACTCCTTTCCTAGAAACACCCTTGTAAATATCCAACCCAATAACAACCGGCTTGTCCTTAGACAATATCCTTGTATCAACTAAGTTCAAAAAATCAGAATCAAAACCCTCTTCCTCTAAAATATCCGGAGCTAATAAAAAACCTTTTTCTAAAAAAGATTCTAAAACTTCCTTTTTTATCTCTGGTGTCATAAACCAAGTCCTTCCTTTAACATATCGTTAATCTTCTTCGTGATGTTTTCAGGAACTCCCAACGTAATCCTCCGCGTCCTACCATACCTCCCTTTGCTTATCACCCTAGCGTTGATTATGCCTAACATATCTAATTCTGCTATAATATCACCAATTCGTCTTTGTGTTAGGGGTTTCGTGCCGCATTTTAAGCAATTTTCTTTGTACAATTCGTAGATATCACCTGTGTATATGTCTTGGGAATTTCCATTTTTTGAACATAAATTTGAGAACTGTAAAATACTATACAGTGTTATTTTAAATTGTTTAGGTTGTGTAGAAACAATATCCACAACTCTGTCTCTTTCAATTTTTTCCTCGGCCTGATCTATAAACTTAACTGCAATTTTTTCAGAGTTATTTCGCTCAGCTAACTCTCCAGCAACCCTCAATAACTCTAATGCCCTTCTAGCATCACCATGCTCTTTAGCAGCATAAGCTGCACACTTCTCAATAACGCCCTCACCAATAACACTCTTCTCAAAAGATATATCTGACCTTTCTTTCAATATTTTTTGTAATTGTATAGCATTGTATGGTGGAAAAACAAGTTCTTCCTCACTTAAACTACTCTTCACTCTCGGGTCAACTTGATCAATAAACATTAAATCATTACTAATTCCAACAATAGATATCTCACTATTTTCCAATTCAGAATTCAATCTTGTTAAATTATACAAAATCTTATCTCCTGTATTTTTTACAACCTCATCAATTTCATCCAAAACTAAAAGGAGTAGCATCTTTTCCTTTTCAACAGTTTTAACGAATATTTTGTAAACTTCATCAGTAGGCAACCCTGTAGGAGGTATCTCATGACCTAATTCCCTTGAAATTTGTGCAATTAACCTGTATTCTGTATCAGCAATCCTCTTTAGCTTACAATTGAGATATATTACTCTCAAATTAAGTTTGCTTTCTTTAGCAACATCGCTTATTTGATCAGTAACATGCTTGATCGCAAGTGTTTTACCAGTTCCAGTCTTACCATAAAGAAAAATATTACTTGGTCTCTCCATACGCAAGGAAGGTGCAAGAATACCTGCAAGAACATTGATTTGATCTTCTCTGTATGGAACCTTAGCAGGAGTGTAGTTAGATTGTAAAACCTTCTTATTTTTGAATAAACTCTCTTTTTTCGCATAATCTCTCAGAAAATTCTTAACATCTACCATTAATCCTGCTAAAACTGCAGATTTTATTTAAGTATATCTGTGATACCAAATAAAACTCTCACACCATAGTTTCCAATGGAGATATTATTTATAAACAAAAATAGAAATTCCCGGAAACAATCAACATCCTAATCACCACCAATCTCATCAACAATCAAAAAATAAAATAATAAATAGAAAATATAAATAATAAAATAAATATTATAATATATAATATAATATAATAATTAATCTTATAAGTAAAATATAATAAAATACAAAAAACAGTAAATACAGACCTTCTTCTTTACTTTTACGTTTTCTACTCTTAATCCACACCTTTTTTCTCTTAATTTTTATTCCATAAGAAATCAAGGTGTGACTCTATCAACAGATTTATAACTTACTTCTTTTTTAAACAGCCATGGCTCTTTTTTATTTGATTCCAATTATAGCAGCAATCATATTTGTGATCGCTTATTTCATAATAAAAAGCGTAACAAGGGCCATTTTCATAACATTTGTAATATTCTTTATAATTTCATTAATAATCGTAGCAGTGGTTGTTTCAGACGCCAAAAGCCTAAGCCAATTACAAACCTCTAACTCCTTATTTATCTATGAAAAGGAAAACACCTACAAATCAGCAGTGTCCATCAACTTCCTAGACTCTAAACCAAGCACATACTCAGAGGAAGAACTATCCACACTAAAAGAAGACTTCTCAAACAACAATGAAGTCCTAACAGACCAATACTTCAAAATATTCATCTTCTCAGACCAATCACTAGAAAATCTCCTCTCAGAAGAGATATCTATAACCGAAGGAGTAAATTTCACAAAAGAAGAAATCCTAGAATCCCTTAATAGTGAATCCCAAGAAGATATTGACTCAGCATTCACAATTTCAATACTGACCATACTAAACAACCTTCAAGACAAAACAAAACTATCCATCTTTTTAAATGAACACAGGGAAAAAAGGGTAACAATAACACCCAAAATTAAGGCAATCTCCTTATTGTCGGCATTCCCTAAACCATTTATTGATTCAGTTTTATCAAACGTCTAAGGCCTTTAAAAACAAAAACAAACACAAAAAGATTTATATACCAAATGGGGTTAAATTAAGTAAAATGGCAGAAGAAGAAAAAAACTACTCAAAACAACTTCTAGGTAAAACCGTTGTAACTAAATCTGGCAAAAGATTTGGAGAGGTTGGCAACATAAGCTTTGAAGTAAGAACAGGCGAGCTAATGCAAATAGTGCTAAAAAACGCAACAACTTACACTGAAGCATTAGACCTTGAAAGAGATCCGAATAACAGCCTTCTTATTCCATACTCTTCAGTTATTGCAATTGGGGACTTCGTGGTTGTATCTGAAGAAGACATACTTTAATTTTTTCACCCATTACTAAACTGAAAATGGCTAGTTCCAAATCTGTTAAGAAGTTTAAAACAACTAAAGACATAGAGACTAGTTCATCTACCGTTAACCAAATTGTTGGTCAAGAAGAAGCGGTCGATATTATAAGAAAAGCTGCAAAACAAAGAAGAAACGTTCTTTTAATTGGAGAACCTGGAACAGGTAAATCTTTGACCGGTCAAGCACTGGCTGAACTTATTCCCAAGAGTGAATTAGATGACGTTTTATCCTTTGACAACCCATCAGATGAACACAATCCAATAATCAAAACATTCCCAAGAGGAGAAGGAACAAAACACGTTAACAAATTCAAAATAGAATCCTTAAAACAATTCAAAGGTCAAATGATCTTCTTCTATGTCTTAATAGCAATATCAATATTCTCTCCATGGTGGGTTAGAAAACAATATGGAGATATTATGGCGGCAGCATCCTTAATTTCATCCATGATGTTCATAGCAATATTCATCTTATTCCTCAATTTAAATAAAAAAGCAAGAAAGGGAGTAAAAGTCCCTAAGATGTTAATAGACAATTCAAGAAAAGAAAAAGCACCTTTCATTGACGCAACAGGAAGTCACGCAGGAGCACTTTTAGGAGATGTATTACACGACCCATTACAAAGTGGAGGATTAGGAACACCAGCATACGAAAGGCTAGTTCCAGGGATGATACACAAAGCAAACAAGGGAGTATTATTCATAGATGAAGTTGGCAACATGGACCCAGCAACACAACAAGAGATACTTACATGCATGCAAGAAAGAAAATATCCAATAACAGGGCAATCAGAAAGATCATCGGGTGCAATGGTTCGTTCAGAAGAAGCACCAACAGACTTTATTTTAGTAGCAGCTGGAACCCCCGATACAATAAAGAGAATGAACCCGGCATTGAGATCCAGGATAAGAGGTTATGGCTATGAAATAAACATGAATCATTCAATGAATGACACTCCAGAAAACCAATACAAATTAGCAGTCTTCGTAGCACAAGAAGTTAACAAAGATAAAAAAATCCCGCACTTCACAAAAGAAGCAGTTGATACAATAGTCCAAGAAGCAAGAATAAGGTCTGGAACATCTAAGAAACTCACACTTAGATTAAGAGAGCTAGGTGGCCTAGTGAGGGCAGCAGGAGATTTAGCACTTGAACAAAAATCAAAATATGTCCAACCCATCCATGTAATCAACGCTAAGAAATTCGCAAGAACACTAGAACAACAAATAGTAGACAAGTATATTGAAAACAAAAAGAAATACGAAGTAATTGTTACAACTGGATCTCGAGTAGGTCGAGTAAACGGACTAGCAGTAATGGGATCAGATTCATACTTCTCCGGCTTAGTTTTACCAATTGAATCAGAAGTTACCCCTGGTGGAAAGAGATCTGACTTCATAGCAACAGGTAAGCTTGGAGAAATAGCAAAAGAAGCAGTTCAAAATGTTTCAGCAATCATCTTAAAATACTTCGGAGAAGATATCAAAGAAAAATATGATATTTTTATCCAATTCCTACAAACTGCATCCGAGTCCGGTGGCGTAGAAGGGGATTCAGCATCAATCGCAGTAGCAACAGCAATTATCTCAGCATTAAAGAAAGTACCAATAAAACAAAATGTAGCCATGACAGGATCATTATCAGTTAGAGGTGAAGTTCTAGCAGTCGGAGGAGTCACACAAAAGATTGAAGCTGCAATCCAGGCAGGAATCAAAACAGTAATTGTACCAAAAGCAAATGCCAATGATATCCTTCTAAGCCCAGAAAATAAAAGAAAGGTAAAAATCATACTAGCGGATAAACTTGAAACAATCCTCGAAGAGGCACTCGAGTGGAAGGGCCACGAGAGCCTACTAAGAAAGATTAAGAGAGCCAAATAGTAAGTTTTATAATCCCCTAATATCAACCCATCACAATGATAATTCACTTTACTCTGGACAAAATATCCGTAGACAAGACAGGCCAAATAACAGGCAAGATAGAAGCAAAAAACGGAATAAAGTTCTTAGATATTGCAGAATACCCAACACCTGACGGAATAACAGGCCAATCACTACTCAAATTCAAATTCTCATACAAAGTAGATTACTTACCAAACGTAGCCAAAACAGAGATCATAGGTCATATCCACTTCCTAACAGACAAAGCAACCAGAGACAAGGTCCTAGAGGATTGGGACAAGCACTCAAAGATTGATCCCTCACTTTCTGGACAATTAGTAAATTACATTTTCTCAAAATGCGGGGTCATGGCACTCTCATTATCACAACAAGTAGGATTACCACCACACATATCCCTACCAAGGATAGCAGTAAAGTCCAAGGAATCCGAAAAAGCTACGGAAAAAGGCAAGCCAAAGGCATCCTAACACTTCTTAATTCCATTAATTTTATATATCTCTTTGTAGTGCCCACTACCATATGTATATACGAACTAAGACAAGAAAAAACACTTCTGGAAGTATAAGGAAATATGCATACCTAGTTCTTACAAAACGACGTAAAAGAAGCAAGAGGCACCCTAAACAAAAGGTTTCAGCCTATCTAGGCCGTGTAATCGAACTAAACAATCATCAACAATCAACACTAAACAATCCCAAACAGTCAGCCAAACAAACCATAAAAGCGATGCTAGAGGAGCTCCTCCTATCAAATGGCTTCGCTAAAGCCAAAAAAGATATATTCATCCGTGGAGATATCAGGGTAAATCTATTCAATTTAGTCGTGAAAAGCATTGAAACAGGTCAGAAGCTCTGTTTGCAGGTAAATGAGGGATTCATATCCCGCCCAACCCTTGTCCAAATCGTGCGCTACGAGCTTCCTACAGGCACAGAAAAGGTCGTTGGGCAAGACCTAGTTAAAAAACTCCTCGCCGTAGGCCTAAAACCCCAAAAAGAGGCTTTCCTGGCGCTCTACTACAAGATTTCTAAGGATTTCCATGGGAAATAAAGGGGTTAGTCAACAATGATCAACGATCATCAACAATGAACAACAGTGATCAACAAGTAAGACTTATATAATTCTAATGCCCCCAATATCCCCTCTAAAATGGCAGAAGATGATAGCTCCTTTAAGGAAAAGATAAGGAATTCCTTCTCTAATGTAAAAAACGACATTTCAAGTTTAAAAACAGGCCTAGGAAGCCTTGAAAGCACCTCCAAATCCAATAAATCAGAGATTAAGGAGATTAATTTAAAAATAAACGATTTAAAAGAAGGTATAACAGAAATAAAGACCATTTTAGCCTCCTTTAAAGAGGCCTCCACTGGAAATAAAGGGGTCATCAACGATCATCAACGATCAACAGTCAACGATCAACAGTCAACAACCATCAACGAAAGACAACAAAACATTCCGAAAAAGACCCTACAGGCCCTAGAGAGGGACTTTGAGAAACAGTTCAAAACCCTCACAGATAGGGAATTCTCGGTGTTCATGGCTATTTTAGACCTAGAAAAGCAAGGAGAAGTCAACTACTCACTTCTTGCAAATCACCTAAATCTAACAGAACCGACCGTTAGAGGCGTTGCAAACCGCCTAATGGCCAAAGGCCTCCCATTAAAGAAAGAGAGGCATTTCAACCGTAAAACCTCACTTTTGGTAAAAGAAGACTTTCACGACCTAAACCTTCTCAATAAATTGATCCGTCTCAGAGAGAATCCAACTGATCAAACTACGCTTTTTGAGTAGTTCTTTCAATTCATCTCTCACTTTTTCGAAATAAAGCAGTATTCTTCCGAGTTAATCACTCTTCAAACCCTCCGTCGACGCATCATTTTCTCACAAAAACGCCTAAAATAGATACTTTTGGAGCCCTCTTCTCATGACTAGCTCTCACTTATGGGAAATAGGGCAGATCCTGCACCTTTCTCGGCTCCTCCCCGTCCACCAACAATACCTATTTTTCTTTCTCACTTCTCCCATTCTAGGGTATTCCTGACCACCCTCTTTCCTATTCCTCCCTTTTCCAAAATAAGCGTACCTTTCAGCACCTTTTTTCTACTTTTTTCATCCCTCCTCAGGCTCCCTTCTAACCCTCACAAAACCTCAACCGAAAGAATTTAGCCTTTTTTCAACTTTTTTTCAAAAATTTTTACGCGTCGATGACCTTTTTCTCACTTTTCGAATTTCTCGAAAAACCTTCAAAAATGCGTCGATCCCGTCTGTAAATGGTCATTTTCTTTATAAAAAGCGTCGATTAACGCGTCTACGAACCGTCTACGACACGTCTACACCCGTCTACGAATGTAGAGGGACGTCTCCTACACATGAGTTACATTTATAAATAACGTCTACGTCTAAATCGCATGGGGTTTTTGTTCTTTGGAAAAAAGAGGTCGGAAGTTAACAAAGCGCTCGATCACGTCAATCAAATCTCCGAAAACTTGAAACATTCCTTCACAAGGATCAAGTCGGACATCAAAGTAGTCCGTGATTGGCTTTCTTTTTTCAAAACAAGGGACGAAGAATACAGTGACAGATTCAAAAACATGGAATCCAGGATAGAGGAGATCGGCCAAGTCATGTCCTACCTAGCAGACAGGGAAAATTCCCTTCAAAAGCAGCCAAAAACTCGAGAGAGCTCAAAAGAAAAACCATACTATGACTATGAAAACGAAAAATTACCTCCGAGAATAGAACGAACCCCCTTGGACGACTTGACTGAAACACAAAAAGCCATATTTTTTAGGTTGGGTGCCTTCCAAAGAGAGTCCGGCCAAGAGTGGACTGCTCTAAAAACGCTGGCTTCTGACCTCTACCCTGGTAAATCCTACGACAAGGTAAGATCCACGGTTTCTGAGTACATTGGAATCCTCGTAGATGCTGGATTCATCCACAAGCTAAGAAAGGGCAAACAGACCTATATAGCCATTACAGAGAAAGGAAAGTCCTATTTCAAGGATAACGAAGTCAAACAGCCAAAGGAGGCCGAGCCCGAGCCAGAACCAAAGAAGAAATAACTGTTGTCATTCTGAGGTAATTACAAATAGGAAGTTTTAAATAATCAACTTTCCACGCAGAAACATGAATTTTAGAGAAGCGCTAGTGGACTTTAAACGAGGGATGGCAGAAGCCGCAGAGATATTCCATGAAAGCTCACCAGACGCAATTATAGCTCCCATGATGGGCTCTGTACCCTTCATAGATGCAATGCACATCGTTGGTGAGGATTTTGATCCACAGAAGGTTTTCTATATGCCGGCATCAAGCGGTATTGCTCAAGTCCAATTAGTCATGAGGGACTGGATGGGCAATTTTCTAGATGAGGTGGTTGATGAAGACCACGGAATTCATCTCATGGGTATTGATGAGGTTGTAAGCGGAAGCTCTGCTACAAGAGTCTATAGAGCAATTACAGACGCTCTAAGGAGCAAAAGAAAACAACTTACATCTGACGTATTACAAGGATTCCAAACACCCGACACAGCAGAATTCAGGCAAGCAGTTGCCCACTTTGATGCATTAAGCGACTCCGAAAACTACGAATTTCTTACCTCTGTCGCTCAAAACCAAGCACGGGGAAGGTATTTGGAAGACAGAGATTTATTCTTGTCGCAAAAGAGAGAGCTTGTAGATAGAGTTAAGGCTCATTTTGCAAAAGCCATTACATACAGAGGCGTTGGAATTCAAGACCAAAAAATGGAACACAGAAACATGAGGCGTACAAGACAATATCAGGCAATACGTGAAGAGGGAGGCATTATCCCCGTAGGAGTAGATTCAATTCTCACAATGGACAAGCCGCAATTATGCCCTGCAGTTTACAGGCCTGCTAAAGAACCAGGACATTATACTAGGTTCTCCCCAGTTGTGGGCGGTTTTGAAGTAACACCTGCATATGTTAGATTGCTTAATGACCTTGCACAACTTTCAGGTAAGAACCCAGAAGAAGTTGCCCCAGTAAACATGCCACGGATACTTGAAAGTGCAAGATTCTTGAGTCCAAAATTCCAGGCAGCATAGCTAAAACTTTTAAGCATTGCTAACAAGTAATTTTCACATGAAATTCAAAGAAAATTGTCCAGAATGTGGTGATAAACTCCACGACGGAGAACATAAATTCTCAGATGGTTCCTTCCACATCAGATACTGCAAGAAGTGCGGTTTTAGGCAGGAAGTGCCTGAATAGTCTCTTTCGGCTTCGCTGGGGGCTCTACTGGCAGGGCGGATTATACTTCGCCTAAGATATGTTATGTGAACTTTTTTTCTTTGTCTAAAATGTCTAAAAAAGACCCACCGAAAATTAACAAGATAAATGCAATTAGTAACCATGCACCTATATAAAACGCCCAATGTTTACCCTCTGCAGCCCTATAGACTGTAGTGGCCCACAATGTCACACCCAGAACCAGACTAAAATGAATACTAGCTTTAATCCTTGGTTTTGAGAATGTTCTTTTAATTATTTTTTTAATTTGAAACACAAAAAAACCCTCTTCCAGAAGCTTAAATGTTTTTACATTCTCGTATATCACTCCCAAAGATGCAAAAAAGAATGTTAGAAAAGGAAATCCATTCCACACAACTTGATGGTTGATTAGGAAAACAATCCATCCATTAATTATCAACCCCAAATAGGTGTCCCATAAGTAAGAGACTGAGACCGTACCAGCATGAAGAATGAGAACCCCCATAAGAAAAATGTTTATCTTCAGCGAATAAATCAGGCAAGAGGCTAGGTTCTTATGATGCTCCTTCCAGGCCCCAAAGAAGAGATACGCAAAAACATAGATACCTACTCCAATTGAAAAACGCAGAGTTAGCTCATTTGGTGTATGGGTGAGTATATCCTCTGCAATTTTAAGGTTGAGAAATCTTTCGATAGTCATTAGCATAAATATGCTAATTGTAAACGCAACAAGAAATAGTCGCCGAATTTCTTCAATATCCCGCCTGCCAACAACTTCACCTTTCAATACCATAGTTTTATCCTTTTTGATAAGATAATAAGCTTTTTGAACAAGATCAAAAAATTTCACCCTATTTCAATAATTTGGTTAATCTTGTTGAACCATCTAAAGGGTAAATGCCCCACCTATAAAATATGGTAGTGATCGCATTTAAGCCATCTACCAATCCTTCAAGCGCCTCAGTTATGGCCTCCCCAAAAGATTTATAGTACTTTTCCACCATCGCCTCTTTCCTTTCCACTGTGTCGTAAGTAAGTACTATTTGTAGTATTTCTGCTCTCCTCTCATTTAGGGTACGTATCTTATCGTCTATGAATGTGGCAAGCTCATACAAATCCCTAGTGCTCTTACCATCTACAGAGATGGGAAAGTGCTCCCAAGAAATGTTATACAAAGAAAGTATATGGACAGGCATTATCCTTTTAGGGATGGCCCCTTTTACATACTTAAGATTCCTCTTGAGATAGTCCGTCTGCCTTGACAATGCCAATAAGGCATTTATCTTTTGTTTTCTTCTCCTTTCACGATCCCACCACTTATCTCCTACGAATACAAGGATCAATATGAGAAGTGATAAAAAGGCTACAACTCCTTGGTGTTCCCGAAGTATTTCAGAGTAAAGAATGAGAGAGAGCGCAATAGTAAGAAAGACCAGGGTGCTAATTACTCCCACTAGGACCAGCCTTAAATCTCTTGGGATCATAGGAATTTAATAAATTGAATGTTTATAAAATTTCATATAATGTATATTATACGAATCCACTATTCAAAGCTGTGAGACCCGCCTCTAGAACCCTTTTTTAACAATCTGGCCATATACCTTAGTTCATCCGCAGTAACTGGAAGTGGCAAACTAAGATCCACCCTTCTTTCTGGGAATGGCCACTCCAAACGAGGAAGACTATCACGATACATAACAGCAATCAGATATGCAAGTCTATCTGCAATGTATGCCGCTGGATGTTTTTGACCTTGGTCAGCACGAACACGAAAGAAGACTTCGCTCTCCAACCCATACTCTCTCAAGTTTTCTTCAACAACAGCTTTTGATCTTGCCCCCATTCCATCACCCCTACCAAATTCAGGGCCATCCATTACAACTATTAACTTATCAGGATGAGAATACTCATGTTCAAGACCAAGGTAGGATTCAATAATTAACCTAGAAATCGCAGATGTCTTCCGACGGAATCTAAGTACTGTATCTTCTGTCCTCTCAAAAGCACAATATCTAAATCTATGATTCCTCTTAGCAAACGCCTCAGCCTTTTCCATCCAGGCATCCTTTTTAGCACCTGTTCTAAAACCAACGCCCTTGCTCAATCTATCTTTCGCAGTAGTTGGCTTTCTCTCAAAAGGATATCTTGTAAAAGCAACATTAAACTCTGGCAGATCCTTAATGTGGTGCCCATTGTTAAACTCATCTAAGCTAATTTCTACTAATTGATCAAGAACTTCAGGTTTGGGGACACGCCCCACTAGGCAACACCCACGTATCTACCTCTCCTAACAGGCCCCAAATAAACTGGCCCAGGTTTTGGTTTGTTTGGGAAGTAAGGTCTATCAACCCTCACACGCCTAATAGGAAACACCCCTCTAGCATGAAAAGGATCAAGAAGTCTAGGAAGCGGCCTATCATGAACTTTCCTTTCCACCCCTCCTCTTCGACTCTTCCTAATATTCACTAGTTACTTTACACGCTCCATAAATATATAAACATTTATTCTCTTAGATTATACGAACAAAAAGGTGATGTAAGATCTTAGAAGACTTAGAAACGGAATTAAAAATTAGAGGATATTCTGATGTTACAATTAAGAATTACATTAGACAAAACTTAGAATTCCTAAACTACGCACAAAAGCCCACCAGACAGATAAAAGAACAAGATCTAAAGAGGTACATTGCACATTTAATGACGTCTAAAAAACTAAAACCCGCATCAATAAACTTAGCCTTATCATCAATTAAGTTCTACTTCAAAGACGTTCTTAAGAAAAACATTATGGGTGATATAAAAGCCCCTAAGATCGAAAAGAAACTACCTACAGTTCTTACAATGGATGAAGTAAAAAGTCTCTTAGAAGCTGCCAAAAACCCTAAACACCGCCTTCTAATTGAGCTTCTATACTCCTCAGGATTAAGAGTTTCAGAAGCCGTTAAACTACGTGTAAATGATTTAGATCTAGATGAGAACATGGGCACAGTAAGGGCAGGAAAGGGCAAGAAGGATCGTAATATCATCCTTTCCAAAAGCTTCGTTAAAGCCCTCAAACCATATTTAGAAGAGCGTGAAGTTGATTCCAATTACATCTTTAATTCCCGCAGGGGACATTTAACAGAACGCATGGCGCAGAGAGTTGTTAATGAATCTGCAGAACGTGCAGGCATTAAGAAAAGAGTGTTCTGTCATGCATTAAGAAGTTCCTTTGCAACACATTTACTTGACGCAGGAACGGACATTAGAGTTATACAAGTGTTGTTAGGACACTCAGATATATCAACAACACAACGTTATACAAATGTTTCAAGAAAACAATTAAGAAAAGTAAAAAGTCCTTTAGATGTATTGAAAACTTCTGATAAAGAATTAAAAGTTTTAGGTAATTGGATGAAATAATCCTTTAAGTATTTCTTAAAAGTTATAAGATATATATTATATTAAATATTATAATAATTAATTAAATATTATAATCATATGTATTCTCAAATATATTAAGCAAAACCTAAAGCTTTTATTTCAACAATTTTCAATAACATTTATAAATAAAAACCACATAGTCTTTTGCAACAGAGGTGTTAAAGATAGCAATTGGTGATTGGTTTTTAGCAAGAAGTGAGTCTTTTAAGGAAATGTTAGCTAACATTAGAGACCACAAACTTAATACAAAGAATTCTTTTGGTAGAGTTAGAGATAAACACCGTGATTACGAATCAAAGATGAGAGAACATGATGCCCGAATTCGAGAACTAGAGGGCCTAATAGACCAAATGAACATGATTGAAGAAGAAGTGCCAATCAAAGTAAAAAAAGCAAAGAAAAAATCAAAAAAGAAACGTTAATTAAATATTTATTTCTACTTTTGTTCCAATTAAACTAACATCAAATGTATTTTTGTTAACTTCTAACACATATTGTGCCTTATCCCTTGGAACATAATGGTCACATGGATCAGAATAACATGGATCTGCATGCAAAACATCAACAACAACATTATTTGAATCTATGAAAACCATATCCAACGGTATCAATGTGTTTTTCATCCAAAAACTATGCTCCATTTCACTAGAAAAAACAAAAATCATGCCACAATCACCACATAATTCTTCACGAAACATCAAACCTTTTTGCATTTCTAATGTTTCATCCGCAACTTCAACTAAAATCTTCTCTTCACCAACCAAAATATAGGGGTGGGCACTACATGATGCCAAAAAAACAACTAACAAAGAACCAAATAAGACATACAATAACTTAACATTTCTAAAAACCATTATCCAAAGTAAGACTGTCTTTTCTTATCAGCAAGATCCGTAGCCTCTTGAGTCTTAGCAACCATGCCCTTCAAATTAGCCTCAAGCCCCTTTGCTTTCTTCAAAAGAGGGGAATAATCCAACCCTAACTTAAGATACTCATCTAAAACACATAGAATCTGGGCTGCAGCCCCCGAATCAGGAAGCGCCGAATGTGTCTCAGCAAAGATCCCCGTACTTTTAACATCATCTCTTAATAACAAAGCACCCGTAACTCCAACAATTATCCCTTCTTCTAAAGGATCTCCACATTTAGATTTAAACTTCTTGTCAGAAGATATGTAATACGCCTTAGTACTTTTACTTTTAACATTGCCTTGTGTCCCAACACCTTCTAAACTAATTATCTCTTTTGCCTTTAATTCCTTAGCAATCTTTGCAAGTACTTCCGCAATCTGCCATTCAAAGCCTTGTATGTTTGTTAACGCGTGTAAGATCACCATATTTTTCTTCTTAGAATAAAATATCCCCATCGGCTCTATAGCAACGCTATCATGGACTGCAATAACGGGGGGAACTTCTTCCATCCGTATACATCCAATAGGTTTTGCATCCAAATGTTTCATTAAAAACTCAGTCGCAATTGTCCCTACAAGACCAAAGCCAGGAAACCCTTCAACTATAATTGGATTTTTTGGCTTAGATTTAAGCGTGTACCTCATACTCTGATTGATACACTTTCGTTTATATAGCTTTCTTTAATCATACGATTTTATAAGTTAGAAAAAAAGTAATAAATTATGATCAAAACTCTGAGTGAAAGAAAATTAGTCAAATTTCTAAAGAAGATTGGTAGACAAGATTTAGTAGATATCATGTATGCAGATAAAGGCATCCCCAATTTTGTTAAGGGGTTAGGTAAAAAGGAAATTGTAGACCATCTAGCCAGCCTTCTAAAGAGCATTGTGTTATTCGGAGAGTACGAGATAACAGAAAAGGACGGGAAATATTATCTAAGAATTCTAATCAAAAAAAGATACCTTTTTCAAACTTCAAGTGGAGATACAAAGACTCTTATCGATACAGTGATAGAAGAAACAAACGAGTGTGACCCCGGTCAAATCCCTCAATAAGAATACTAAACTTTTTTAAACTAAGATTCTACACTTCAAACACCACGGGCCCATAGCTCAGTCTGGTCTTAGAGCACCTGACATATTCGCTCAAAAGGCAATATGGGTGAAGCTCTTAAAAAGCTCTATTAGAGAAACCAGGGGGTCGGGGGTTCAAATCCCTCTGGGTCCGCTCATTTTGTTATTGCGATGAAGAGATCTAGATAAGTTTCCATAAATTTTTTCAATTGGCATTTAAAGGGGAATGGCGAGCAAGATATAAACTTTTTTAAGTCTCATTGCTATTACTTGTTATTATTAGATGACTAATAAAACCTAAAATAATATAAACCGTAATCTTAAGGTTATATTATGGTTCAGGAAATTTTTAAGAATTTGAGAAGGGAATTGAAGGAAGATTATAATTTAGTGTTTGATCGGTCAAAGTTTAGGCCTTTTGAGGATTGGAGGGATAAACTGCAGGATTATTCTTCAAGGTTGGGAAAAACTTACGAGGACAATTTGGTTAGTTTGAGGAAAGGATTAGGTTTGGATTGATTAAAGAGGATAGATAATCCTGATAGAAAATTATTATTGTTTGTTGGAATTCCTGGTGCGGGAAAGACTACTTTAGCTAATAGTGTTAGTAGGAAGATGTCAAACACAATTTTGTTGAGGGGGGCAGATATAGTCGATGCATTAGATTTGTATGGGGATGAGAATGTTGGATGTCACAGAACTGTTCTTGAAGAAATGGGTTTTGAGAATCCTGATCCTTGGTATATTTCTTATCATTATCAAGAGACATTGACTGGTGAACTTTTAGATTTGGGGTATAATGTTGTTTTTGATGACCATATTAGGACTAGGGAGAATAGGCAGGGCTATTTTGAACTTGCCAATAGGTTTGATGCTAGGACTATTTTTGTTCAAATAAATGCCCCTTTCAAAACTTACTTCGAGAGGGAAGAAGATGATGAAGGAAAGATGGATCTTATGCTTAACATGGTGTTCCAGAGTGAAGATTTTGATGAATCTGAGATTAAAAATTATTCGAGAGTCATTCCTGTTGATGGGACTAGTTCTCCTGAAGAGATTGAAAAAGTTGTCATGAAAGAGATTTAGTCTTCATGTTTTCTTAGACTTGAAAATTTATCTTTTGCATAAGCAAGCATTGATTTGATTGAACTGTATGAACTACTGAGTCCTTCTGAGAATGTATGAACTACAAGGTCTCTTGGAGCATAGCCTTCTTTTTTTGCCCTTTCAAATAGCATTTTGAATCTTGATGCATGGCCTTTGTCTGTAACAACTGTCACTTCGTGTATTCCTTTATCTTCTAAGATTTCACAAGTGTAAAGAACGTTTTCAATGGTGTTTCCTGAGTGGCTTTCTAAGATTATGTCCTCTCTTGGGACTCCACTTCTTCTTAGTGCTCTGTATATTTTGTTTGATTGGGATCCGAAGAATCTTCCTTTGTTAAATTCTCCGCTGACGATTACAACATCATGGTGGTGGTCTTTATGTTCGTGATCAAGGTAGCTTTTAGCTCCACCTTTTGCTCTTTCCTTATCAATCTCTTCTGTAGGTCCTGTTGGGACTACTATGGCTTCAAGGGAATCGTCGCCAGATCTGAAATTTATGGAGAAAGGTATTAAGAATAGTCCTGCAAGAAACATTGGGACGTTGTATATTCCTGTTTCTGGAACTCCTATCGCTCCCCCTGTTATTCCTGGTTCCATGGAAAATATGATCAATCCAATGCCTAAGATCAAGAGCAGATAACCTAATTCCATATAATTGAAAATTAATTTGGATTTATAAATTTTTTAGTTCCTCAAAACTTCATAAATGCTGTCAAAAATGGGCTGATCCGTAGAAAAACTATAGAATTTCGCACCCAATGAATCTGCAATCCATCTTAATTTTGCATTATGTTCATCTTTCTTCTTCAGATACTTAGACTTAGTAACTTTATCAATGAATGTACGAACAACTTCACTGGTTTCCATATCTTTCAAATTCAAATCTCCTTTCAAATTCAAATTACTCTCAACTTGATCTAAAATTTGTATTAATTTTATTTCACTATTTTTAAAACGTCCAAGACTTCTTTCAATTTCCTTCAAATCGTAGAAAAAATCACTAACAACTACAATCATACTTCTAGATTCAATCTTTTTCAAGTAACTCATTAAACTTTCTTCAAACCTAGTTTTACCTTTAGCCTCTTTATCTTTCAAGTAATCGATCACGCTAACAAAATGTCTCTTCCCCTTTCGAGGAATAACCAAATCCAAATTCTCAGAAAAAGTGCTTAATACAAACTTCTCATTCTTCTTCATAGCCATATAAGCAAAAGCCAGCCCAATCATAGAGGCATAATCAAATTTCTTAACTTTCTTAGAACCATAGTTCATTGAACTACTTGAATCCAATATAATATGCGTAACTAATGCCTTATCTTCCTCATACCTCCTGATATGCAGCTTATCCGTCCTACCATAAACCCTCCAATCTATAGCTCTAAAATCATCTCCTGGAGTATACATTCCATGATCTTTAAACATTGTTCCACGACCGGTAGACAAGCTCTGTCGTTCACCCACAAAATTAGAAGAAATTCTCTTGCTAATCAACAAACTCATACGATCTAAATGTTTTAAAAAATCGCTCTCAATCATTTTATGAGATATTTAATTACGTCATCCTCATCAAAATTATTTCTCTCAGCTTCAAAATTAAGAATTATTCTATGTCTCAAAACAGGCAATGCCATAACATTAATGTCTTCCTTAGAAACGAAATTTCTTCCTTCCATTAAAGCCCTAGCCTTACCAGCTAACAAAAGTCCGATACTTGCCCTTGGACTTGCACCATATTCAATTAACTCCTTATGTTTTCTAGTTTTATTAACTAAATCTACAACATATTGCTTAATATCATTTGCAACAGGAACTTGACGAACCATTCTCTGTAATTCATGAATTGTTTTAGCACTAATAATTGGCTTCAATGAATCAGCATCTCTCTCCTCTTCAGTAAACCTATTTACAATCTCCATCTCTTCTTCAGTTTTAGGATACTGTGTTTTTATCTTAAACAAGAATCTATCACTCTGTGCTTCAGGCAAGGGATAAGTTCCCTCCTGTTCAATTGGATTCTGTGTAGCTAATACAAAAAAAGGCGCATCCATCTTAAAGATTTGATTACCAACAGTTACTTGCTTTTCCTGCATCGCTTCCAACAAAGCACTTTGAGTCTTGGGAGTTGCCCTATTTATCTCATCCATCAAAACAACATTAGCAAATATAGGACCTTTTTGAAATACAAAATCCCTATTCCCGTTTTTCTCTTTCAAAACATAAGTTCCCGTAATATCGGAGGGCATTAAGTCGGGAGTTCCTTGAATCCTACTAAATTTAAGATCCATAACCTTAGATAATGTATTAATAGTAAGTGTCTTAGCCAATCCAGGATAACCCTCTAAAAGGGCATTAGAACCACATAGGACAGAAGCAATAACTTGCTTCAAAACTTCTTCTTGTCCAACAACAACAAAACCTACATGTTCTAGAATTTCATCAATGGTGTTCTTAACATCCTGCGCAGATTTGATTTCCTTTTGCATTTAACGTATACCTCACTATGAACACCTCTCTGCAAAAGAAAAATACTCAATCATTTATTAAGATTATTGTAAAAGTTCTCTATAATCTCCTCTTCATCGGAGTCATAACTCTCACTATAAGAAGAATCTTGCTCAGAACCAACAGGACCTCTAAAATTCCTGCCACCAGAAGAGCCTTGGCCAAGAGCCCCTTCTTTCCCAAGATCAATCTCGCTCATTTCAGTCCCCAGTTCTAGCTCCAACTCTCTTTGCCCAACATCAATATCCTTCCTATCACCAAAGATATCAAACCTATTTTTCCTTCCATTAATATCCTCTTCCCCAGAAAATAATCCAGTAATCTTAGAAACTGCGCCATCTCCATCCCCCACAGCAGCGTCAATTAAATTAAAACCACTAAATTGAACATAAAATATTAACGCGCCAAATAAAACTACAAAAAATAATCTTTTTAGCGTCCTTTTACCGCTTAACAAATCAGAGAAACTTACAAACCCAACTTTTTCTGCTACCTCTTCATTTAATTTATTGATTATTTCATTCTCCCTGCCAGCATTGTCAGAAGCAGTCCTTAATTGCCATTCCAACCCAGGCACTTTCTTCTCAATCTCGCTCAAACTAGACCTTTTCACAGCCTTAACAAAGCCCACAAACAGATAAGCACCACCAATTACAAAAGAAAAGAACACACTAACGCCAAAAGCAAGTAATATCACACTGATTAACAACCCCGCAACCAAACTATCTAAGAAACAATCAAAAAACTTAGTCATAACTAGACTTCTTTTTACTTTTGAAATATGCCTTCGAATGTCCATCTTAATTTACTACAAGAAATTATCACAAACACTTAATGAGGCATTTAACCCATCATCTTCGTCAGTAATACAATCCTTGTAAGAGCTCACCAAATTTTCCTGAATAGTTATATTAACTTCCAGATCATCAATTTGTTCTTTCAAATCATCTACCTCTTCTTCTAAAAGCTCACGGAGATCTATTAGGTCAGCCACCTCATCACTAAGCTCATCTTCACCCTTCTTCTTCTGTTCCAACTCAACAGAAACATTAGCCAATGAACCGGACAAGTCAGCGGCTTCCTTAGATTTAAGCTGCACTTCCAATTCCATACTTTCAACATCGGATTTTAAGTTAGAAACTTTTCCAGCATAAACAAAGAACGTCACAACCCACCCAATGGCCAATATAATCGCAAGCACTTTCAATGAAGAACACTTTTTCTTTACAATTTTAACTTCTCTTTCTTTTTTCTGAGGTTGATTCTCAAATTCAAGACCCTTTTTCTTTAACACTTCAAGTTCTTTGTTAACTTTGTCAAGAGCCTTCTCCCTTCTTTTCGCCTTCCAGTCCTCAATACCCATATTTCATCAAAATCCTCACAACTTTATATATTTTTGCGTTCAGAAACAGTTCTAAACCAAACGTCAAGTATGAATATAATCATAGCTAATGATAAAAGAGGCCATATAAACAATTCTTTCTCAACAAGAGTTATATTCTTCTTTTCTTTCAAGAAATCAAGAACATCTAGTATATTTTCAGAACTTTCAAAAACATGTCCGCCACTAACTCTAACCAAGTCCTCTAACTCTTCATTCCATCCAACATTACTATACTCGCTATTATAATTAACACTATATTCATCTTCCCCAAATGTAAAGAATCCAGCAACCTCAGGTATTATTTTTGCAGAATAAGTCCCGTCAGCCTTCCTACCAAATTTAACACCATCAATTTCAGGAACACCGCTCCCTCTAATAACAATCTCAGACTCTTCCTTAACTCTAGAGTTATGGGCACTAAAGAAATAATCTTTCTTTCTTTCCGGATCACCTGCAGCCCAATTAATGGTTCTACTAATTACTCTTGAATTAGTTCCCTTATACAATCCTCCGCCCCAAGAGTTTCCATTATCCGTAGACAAAACTGCAACTCTACCAAGGCCCCTTCTCCAAACAGTTAAAACTGGTTCACCATTACCGGTTGTGATTAATAATTGTGCAGCGCTCTTAGGCAACACTTGATTAGTTCCAAGTACTTCTGCATCTAAAATCAAACCCTCTGTAATAAAATGATTGGAACCGTGTAGCTTAACTTTAGAAGAGCTTCCAGAATTACCTTCGGGATCACCAAACACAAAAGATAATTGGTGCGATTGTGTTCCCATGTAGAACTCTCCACCAGTTGTTGAAGCAACCTCCTTCAATAATCCTTCATTAGCATCAGAACCAACAGAAACGGAATAAACCTTCACCCCCGCATCTCTAGCGACCTCCAAGGCAGCCCTCCAGTCTCCCTGTGTCTGACCATCGCTTATTAGTATAATATTCTTACCGCCGGACTCTTTTTTTAATATTTCAGTTGCATGATGTAACCCTGCACCAACATTAGTAGCACCAACTGCCATTAGAGAACTAATAACTCCCTTAACCTCTGCCCTGTCTTTATCCCCCAACAACCCCAGTTCTTCAACAGTGATCCCTTCAGTATTAAATGCAACTACACCCAAATTATTCTCATCCGCGATGTTATCAACAGTGCTTATTGCAAGGCCCTTTGCAACATCTGCCGCTGTACTTATCCCATAACTACTTGAGGTACTTGTAGATATATCAATCAAAATTATAACATTAACATTGCCTTCTTTCTTCTCGCTTCCTGAAACTTTCACAGGCAATAAATCTTCAATTATACTTCCAGAATATTCCCCATCATCGAAAGAATTTTTACCTCCAACAACAACCAAACCATTACCATCTTCAACATATCTTTCTATATCATTAACTCTATCAAACAAAGAACTTGCATCTTTATTGTCAATTACAACAGTATGGTATCTGTCCAAATTAAAAGGCGTACCAACATCAACATCATACAGTTTACTTAAACTTCTATGCAATGGAGTTCCATCATCCCCATACAAAAGAACCTTTGGTTTTTCAACAACCTTAACACTCTTATAATAAACATTATTTTCCTTAAAGAAATCCTTATCTAACAATCTTGCAGTCATCCTATGATAACCATCACTAAACTTAGCAACATACTCTAATTCACCTGCATCCCCTGTCAAAACAACAGTTCCATCAACCTCCAACTCAACCAATCTTTTTTTATTGTCGGTCCCACTAACCTGAACCGTAAATGTGGCTTCAGTGTTAGGCCCTATCTTGTCAGGACCAAGGATAGAGACACTATAGTCATGATTAGCAACATCCCTTCGAATAGTACTAACACTCAAATTCTCTATGATTGCAAACTCCTTAACCTTACTCAACTCTTCTCCAAAGTTAATATTCCCATCACTCAGCAATAGAACATTCTTTCCATCCCGCATTGATTCAATAATAGAGTCCCCTACATCTGAAACAAGTTCATCCCCAAAATTACTATAATCCACACTCCCTTTGCTTTTTAGTGCATTATAGTTTTCCATCCCAACACTTGGACCAAAGACAGAATAAGAAGAACTATTGTCTTCTAAAATCCCCAACCCGGAGCTTCCACCACCAAACAAGTTAACAGGTGAATAAGGTTGGGCTAATGCAAGTATTAACAATAACGCAATGAAGAACCTAGTTAGGCAAACAATCTTATTTGAAGTACATAAAACAACAGTAATAATCACTAATAGTATTAATAACAACAAATATCCCGGAGATACAAAGTAATTTAATAAGAAATCAAACATTGTACTTCCTCCTTCTTAATTTTCTAGCTAACAACCACCACTCAAACAACAACAAAACAAGGGCAATTATCAGCAGCTCTTTCCAAATAGATTTCCTGACAGCTTCACTTTCCCCAAAAACACCACTTGTTGAACTCTCGGAACCAATTTCTTCAAGTTGTTCCAATCCAGATTCCCCATCACTTAACAAATTAGCAGAGTACTCTAACCCATTTACCTCATAGAACCCAGCCTCATTCAAAACAACCACAGTTCCCTTTCCGCTCTTACCAGAGGGAGTTTTATACTTAACCTCTTCACCGAACACAACACTACTGCCTGTCTTCAAATTCATTCCACTTAGACCTCTAACACCTGCTAAATGTTGTGCAAATCTTGTCCAAAAAATAGGATAATCAGGCTTATTCTCAAATCCGGCTTCATCATCCACAACACCATAGTAACCAACCAAACCCCTGCCTTTAGGATGAACCATCACAACGGGATTTTCATCTACAGAAACAAATACGCCTTCACAATCACCACAATCAACCTTCAAAACTTTCCCCTGTCTCCCAAAATCAACATTATCTAAGAACCTCGCATCATTAACTTCCTTAGAAGCACCACCAACTAACTCATTACTAACTGTAAAATCAAACACCCCATAATCCCCAGTAACACCTTTTTCAGCAATTAAAACAACACTCTTTCCATTGTCCAATTCATCATTCAACATATCTGACAAACTACTAGAAACCTTACCCGCTTCGCTGAGAATATACAAATCATATTTATCACGTACACTTCCAGGTTTTTTAACTTCCAAATCAATTCCACTTGAAGCAGAAAGTGCAGCCTCCAAATACCTTGATTCACCTTCACTTACAATTACAACCTTCGCCTTTCTATCCTCTTGGTTATTCAAGTAAGCAATATTATCCCCAGAAATTATATCGTTTCCAACAACTTCTAATTTACTCTTGCCTTTAGGCATTTCAAAGTTATATGTATATGTTTCGCTAACAGCCAAAGGCACAGTAGTTCCACTCCCACCATAAGTAATTGTTACATCTCTATCTTCACAACAAAAGTTCTTAACAACGGCCTGACTTTCGGTCTTTCTTAATATTAAAGAAACAATTCCAACATTATTTCTATCCTCGGTTTCAACACTTACAATCTTTAATGGAATATCCAAAGACCTCAACGCTTCAATTGCACTCTCAACTCTTCCACCCTCTGTGTCTAAAAAATCACTCACAACAACAATTGCTTTTTCCCCAGAGGTACCTTCTAACTTATCCCTAGCAAAAATCAAACTATCCTCAATAGCCGACCTAGAATCCATAGGAACTAAAGATTTCAACTCTTTTTCAGCACTATTTCTATCAGCATCCTCCAATATCATGGAAGGCTTGCTTCCAACCAGTATCACTGTATTCCTGTCACCAATATTCTCCAAAGCCGTATCCTTTAACATCTCAAATTTCTCATCAGAACTCATAGAAGCACTAGTATCCAATACCATTACAACATTTCCTCCACCAACACTTCCCATCATTAAATAAGGGGCAGCAAAAAATAACGAAATTAAAAACAATATTAAGATCTGCAACAACAACAATTTATCTTCAACAAATCTCCTCAAAAACCCACCCTTGCTCCTAAATTCCTTGCTTTTACCTAAAAACATTACAGAGGGAATAACCACTTCCTTCGGTTTGGGTCTAATAAAATAAAGTATCAAAAATGGAACTAATGCCAACAATCCAAGCAGTCCAATCCAAGTTCCAAATCCAATAAGGGACATAATATTCTAGTCTCTCAGAACTTTAAATAGATATATAGACAACAATAAATAGGTAATAAAAAGAAAGAAGAAAATTAAAGTATATCCCTAATTTTCTCAATATGCTCCGCAACTCTGTGTCCGGAATCTGTTAATTTAATTGTTTTTATTCTGCCGTTTTTTTGAAACTCTACTAATTTTGCAGTTTCCATCTCTTGGAGTATTTTTACCGCGTGACTATACGTGCAGTCAACCTCTTTCGCCAGAATTGACCCATACCTACTCTTATTACTGTTTCTTAATGCAACCAACATCATTGCCGGTTTGGATCTAAAAAAGACTTCAAAAATTTCTTTTTCAGTTTTTCTCATTTAGCTAACCCCCCCAAGATAAATTCGGTTTGAAATGTGATAATAACAGTTATTTTTACTGTTCAGAAATTAACTATATTCATCCCTATTTAAACCTTTGCGTCCCATCGTATATTTTTGAGGCTATATTTAAAGAATTAACCTAGAACCAAAAACCCTTTATATATGGCCCCCAGATCCTACTCCATGCTAGATATAAAATTCATCGTCGAGAACCCTTCAAAGGTGAAGGATAACTTGAAAAAAAGGTTCAAGGGCGACAAAGATTGGATGGTGGATGAGCTTCTGAAGGACTATGAAACCTTCAAGAATTACAAAAAACAATCAGACGATCTACGTGCAAAAAGAAACAAACTTTCTGAAGAGATTAACGCACTAAAGAAAGCAGGAAAAGATGCTAAGAAACAAATGTCTGCGGCATCCAAAATTCCATCTAAACTGAAAACATTAGAAGAAGACCTAAATCTAATCAATGAAGAGATGAGAAAGAAACTAGTTCAATTACCGAATATATTACATCCAAAAGTTCCAATTGGTGAAGATGAAAAAAAGAATAAAGAAGTAAGAAAAGTAGGCAAACCAAAGAAGATTGCACATGATTTAAAGAACCATGCTGAACTTGCAGAAGAATTAAACATTGCTAATTTTGATGCAGGAAGAAAAGCAGCAGGTCAAGGGTTCAATTACATTCATGGAGAACTTGCACAATTAGATAATGCATTACAAAGATACGGTGTTGACTTCTTAATAAAGAAAGGATTCAAATTAGTAGTTCCACCAATGATGGTTAATAAAAAATCATTAGCTGGCGCCGTTAATCTAAGCGACTTTGAAGAAGTTGTATACAAAATTGAAGATGAAGATCTATACTTAATAGGCACAGCAGAACATCCATTAGTTACAATGCTGCAAGGTGAAACACTAAACAAAAAAGAATTACCTCTGAGACTATGTGCAGTAACTCCTTGTTTCAGGAAAGAAATAGGCGCCCATGGAGTAGACACTAAAGGCCTATTTAGAATGCACCAATTCAACAAAGTTGAACAAGTAATGCTTACAACACCTGAAAACTCCTTCAAACACCTAGAAGAACTACAAAAGATAACCGAAGATTTCTTCAAAAGCCTAGAAATCCCATTTAGAGTTGTTGAAATCTGTTCAGGAGACCTTGGGGATAAAATGGCCAAACAATACGATATTGAAGCTTGGTTCCCAAGACAAAAAGGCTACAAAGAAGTTACATCCGCAGGCAACTGTACAGATTACCAAGCAAGAAAGTTAAACATCAAATTCACAGAAGGCAATGAAAGGCAACACGTACACATACTAAACAACACAATGGTTGCTACCTCAAGAGCAATGGTGGCCATCCTTGAAAACTTCCAACAAAAAGATGGATCAATAAAAATGCCAAAGGCATTACATAAATATCTTAATTTCAAAGAAATCAAGCCAAAGAAAGCTTCTAAGTAATTTTCAACCAATAAATTCTTAATATTTTTCCAAAATACTTATATAACCTATATTTTCTAAGAGTACTTCATGACAGAGTTAATCTTCACGGAAAAGCCTGCACAAGCGGAAAAGATAGCATTTGCTCTAGCAGACTCTGCACCAACTAAAAAAGCATTAGGTAAAGCACCTTACTACGAATTAAAACACAATGGAAAAGATATAATCGTTGGTTGTGCAGTGGGTCATCTGTACGGATTAAAAGAAGTAAAAAATGGTAAAAACGGTTGGACATACCCCGTATTCAATATAGAATGGATAGAAGCACATTCAATAAGAAAAAACCAAGCACATTCAAAACCATACGTAGAGGCATTAAAGAAATTAGTAAAGAAAGCAGATGAATTCACAGTTGCATGCGACTATGACACAGAAGGATCGGTTATTGGATACAATTGTGTGAGATTCATTGCAAAGAAAAAAGACGCACACCGTATGAAGTTTTCTACCTTAACTAAAGATGAATTATTAGAATCATACAAAAACAGGTCGAAAAGCCTTGATTTTGGGGTTATAGAGGCCGGAGAAACTAGACATCATTTAGATTACTTCTGGGGGATTTCGTTATCAAGAGCATTAACTCTGGCCGTTAAGGCAACAGGATCATTCAAACTAATGACTTCTGGAAGAGTTCAGGGCCCAACATTAAAGATAATTGTAGATAAAGAAAAAGAAATATCTAAATTTAAGTCAGATCCTTACTGGGAAGTTAATCTAGACGGAAAAATTAAATCACATGTAATAACTGCAAAACACAAAGACGGTAAGATCTTTGATAAGAAAAAAGTAGATAACATCCTAAAGAAAACTAAAAATGAAAAAGCAATCATTAATGCGATAAAAGAATCAGAAAGAGTTTCAGTAGCACCACATCCTTTCAACTTAACTAATTTACAAACAGAAGCATATTCCTTATTTGGTTTTTCACCAAAGAAAACATTATCCCTAGCACAAGATATTTACACGGCAGGTTATATTTCATACCCAAGAACATCTTCACAGAAGTTACCGGCATCAATTGATTACAAAAAAATACTAACTAAACTATCAAAACAAAAAGATTACAAAGAACTGTGTAACAAATTACTTTCGACTACATTAAAACCTAATGAAGGTAAAAAATCAGATCCTGCACACCCCGCAATCTACGTCACAGGTGAAAAAGGAAGAATATCTTCGGACCAAAAGAAAGTTTATGACCTAATTGTAAGAAGATTCTTATCAACCTTCGCAGAAAACGCCCTTAGAAAGACTGTAACTGCCGAAATCAAGGTGGACGGAGAAACCTTCCTAGCAAAGGGAACAACTACAGTAAAAAAAGGCTGGCATGAATTCTACGGTCCACATGTAAGACTAAAAGAAGAAATACTCCCACCATTAAAAGAAAAAGACGAATTAAAAAATCCAAAGATAACAAAAGAAGACAAAGAAACACAACCACCAAAAAGATACACTCCTGCTTCAATCCTAAAAGAGATGGACAAGTTAAACATTGGAACAAAAGCAACCCGTGCTTCTATTCTGGACGCATTATACTTAAGAAATTACATAGTAGATAACTCCATAACAGCTACAAAACTAGGAATGGAAACAATAAAAGCATTAAACAAATTCTGTCCAGAAATTACTGATACTGATTTAACAAGACACTTTGAAGAAGAAATGGAACAAATCATGGAAGGAACTAAAAAGAAAGATGCTGTTTTAGAAGAAGCTAAAGGAAAACTAACTGAAACTCTTGACCACTTCAGAGAACACGAAAAGGACATCGGAGATGTTTTAATCAAGGCAACAAGAGAAACAGAATATAAAATTAACACAATTGCAGATTGTCCTAAGTGTAAAAAAGGAGTTATACAAATAAGAACCGGTAAATTCGGAAAGTTTGTAGCCTGTGATCAATACCCAGACTGTGAAAACACTTATTCCCTGCCTGCTAATTCCTTAATTAGGGCTAATGGCGGCACTTGTAAGGAATGTGGCTTCCACACAGTTCTAGCTATTAGGGGCGGTAAAAGACCGTTCAATTATTGCCTAAACAAAGATTGTCCTCCAAAGGTTGAATGGAGAAAGGCAAGAGAAGCTAAATTAGCTGAAAAAGGAACCAAAAAAATTACTAAGAAAAGAGCAAAGAAAGCTAAGTAGTTCTTCAGGCTGTACCTATCCTAAACAGTACCTCCTAGCGAAGTTTTTAACCCCCATATTTTTCCTCCCTTTCACTCTGACAATCCTTTTAACAAACCTTGGGTTTAGTTCAGAATTATCAGCAATATACTCTAAAAGAATCCATTCTAAAGCCTCACTTTGATTTT
>CAYFJW010000004.1:0-2693 GCA_964343875.1 Candidatus Woesearchaeota archaeon | reverse complement strand
GAATTATCAGCAATATACTCTAAAAGAATCCATTCTAAAGCCTCACTTTGATTTTCCAAACCCTGTTCTGCCTTTATCACATCAAGGAATTTACTGCTCTTTTTACTTATATCAAAAATTTCTTGGACCATTTTAGATCTAATTAAATTTAATCAAAATTATTTATAAATTTATGTGGGCTAATCTTTTATCGAAAAATCTACGAGAATAATCAAACAATTTATTTCAATCTAGGAAATAAATTAATCTTGACCAAAAGGTATTTATATAAGGTTATACAAAAACATATATAAAAATATATAGATATGAAGGTCTAAATGCAAATATTACACTATCCGAGCCTAAAAACTGTTTTAATGGTAGAAGATGTTCTAAAAAATTCAAACAAGTTACTAAGTAGGGAACAACTAAAGAAACAATTACCTACAAAAGTAATGCATCAAACATTAAATGTTATCTTAGGTTACTTAGAAGACAGCGGAAAGATACTTGACGGAAGAAAGGGGATACTCTGGATTAAAAACTCAAGCCCAAAACTGGACAGTGCAATAAATGAGGGTGTAGAGTTGTGCGAACACTAAGAGTAATTGTCGAAAAGTCAACAGAAAAGGAACTAAATAAATTAAAGAATCGGAAATTAAAAGACACAATAAAACGTAAATTACTTTTATTAAAAAAAGACCCAGAATTAGGGACTCATATTTCTAGGAGTAAGATTCCAAAAGAATACATAAAAAAATATGAATTAACCAACCTTTGGAAAATAAATCTTCCAAATGCCCATAGAATTATTTATACCTTGAAAGGCAATGAGACTGAATTAATATCTTTCATTATTGACGTTCTAAACCACAAGGACTATGAGAAGAAGTTCAATTACTAGGTTGCGCTAGAAAGCCTAAGAGTCAAAAATAAAACCTTTTTCTCCAATTACAAAGTTTACTTTATCCTTATCAGAAACTTTCATACTTCTCACTTCATTCTCTTCATCCAAAAAAATAATATGATCGCACCACTTAGTTACATAGTTTCTTCCTAAAGGTTCAACCTTATTCTCATTAATATTCTGATAAACTTGATTACAAACCACAACAGGTTTTTTTCTAGATATTTCTTTTAATATTCTCATTTGCCTTGCTAATTCATTATTGGCGTTAGTTCTGTCTATTTTACTTGCATCCCTGTAGAACTTCCCAATTGTATCGACACCAATGAAATCAAATAGATTTTCATGTTCTAGTATGTTACTAACCATCTTTGATTGATCTTCAAAGTCTTTTGGTTTTGTTATAAACAACTCATCCAGTTCTACTTCTTTTCCTGAGATTTGTTTGAATCTGTCTATACTAAATCCATTTTCAGAATCAACTATGAATGCTTTGCCTTTAGAGTGATTAGCTAACTCCATTAAGAATGTGGTTTTTCCTACTCCTGCCTTACCATAGACTAGGAAGAGTCCTTTGGCTCCGCTTAGTTGTTTGAGTAGGTTCACAAGAGTTAAATATACATTGGGCCTTTAAAGTTTATCTCTCGGCCCTCCAAAATATTATTAAATAGCTAAGCCCTCCTTCCAAGGCATGAAAAGAAGTCCATTAAAGGATTTGCAGATAAAATTGAAACGCCTTCCAGGATACCTTAAGGCAACAATTATTATGGCCTTAGTGGGCATTGCCATCAACTCATTTAACACGGGAGGCTTAGCCCTAGGCGAATGGTTTAATGAATACAGGGAGTTTCTAGGATTCATAGTAGAGTATGGCGGAAGCGGAATTGCTATATTCTTTGGGTGGGGCGTTTTATTTGCTTATCTCTTTTCAATGTGGTACCACACCCTATTCACATATTTTTTAATAAGGTACATCATAGAACTTATCTTTGATCGTTAGAAATGAATAAAAAACAGAAAGAAGTAGCCATGGAAGAGATTGAAAGAATAACCTCTGCCCTTCAGACAAGGAAAGTCATACTAGCAGTTTTCATACTTTTCTTTTTAAGCAACTTAATAATGTCTAGTGAAATCACTGGGTTCTTTTTAGTGTTTTGGGCAATTGCCCTTATCATTGCTTTTAGATGGTACTCGCGAAGTCAAAACGGTTTAAGAGAGAGATTAGTAGAAATTAAATTGCTATTGTTTAAAAAAGAAAAAAATGGAACCAAAAAATAATCCAAAGAGAGAGGACATTCTAAACTTTTTATACGACTTAAATATGCATGGCCCCCTTAAGAAGAAAGAGGTTGTTGAGAGATATGGCCAAAACCTCTTCACATTTATGAAAAAGCTTTCAGAAGGAGAGTATCCTGTCCGCTATGTGAGGGATCTACAAAAGTTTGAGGTTTGGTACTCAAAAGGAATGTGGGAAGAAATCAATGAGCTTGAGAGAAGACAATCTGATGAAAAAATTAGGAAGATTCAGAAGTCTCAAGTAAAAACAAATTGGATTATAGCAATGGCGGTCACAATCCAATCACTGATGGTTTATATCAGTTTTATCACAAAAAACGCTGGCCCAGAAGATTATATTCTCTGGATTTTAGCAGGAGTTATATTCTTGGTCGTCTCCGTTCTTGTTGGCAGCATTTTTGGGTTCTTCATAACAAAAGATTAAACTGACAAAAAGTCTCCTAAACCAACCTTACACAATAATTAACCCCGTTTTTGTGCAGGAATGGACTTATTGTGCAAAGCCAGCGAA
>CAYFJW010000003.1:0-127128 GCA_964343875.1 Candidatus Woesearchaeota archaeon | reverse complement strand
ACAATACCTCTTGTACCATCGATTAGTAAATTTCCGTTGCAGATATCTCTTATTTTTTTACCTTCTTTAACTGGAACGCCAATTGCATCTAGCTTTTCGTAAAGAACTTTGTCGTTTTTCTTTACTCTTCCTTCTGGGAGAGTGCCGTCCTTGATTGCTTTTGCAATGTTTTCATCTAATGGTTCTGCGACTATGTAGAATTTGTTGTGTTTGTTTGGTGATTTTCCTTCTGTTTCAGGTGAAGTTTTACTAATAGATTCTCTGTATATAACAATTGGAGGCGAGGTTTTTACGTTTACACCTTTTTCTGTTTTAATTCTGTTTTCAATAACCTCTAGGTGCAGTTCACCCATACCGTGTAATAGGTTTTCTCCAGTTTCTTCGTTAATTTCGATTTTAATTGATGGATCTTCCTTTGAAACCTTTCTTAGAACTTCAATTAGTTTTGGAAGGTCTGCAGATTTCTCTGCTTCGATACTTTTTGTAACAACTGGTTCGAATATATGGCTAATTGCTTCGAAAGGTTCTATTTCTTTGGAGGAGACGGTCTCGCCGGAGAAGATTCCTTTTAATCCTGAGATTCCCACAATATTTCCTGCTACAACTTCATCCATCTGAAGTCTTTGGGCACCCTTGTAAATGCTAACTTGTTGAACTCTAACGGACTTCTTTGCTCCGTTTAGGTAGACTTCTTGACCTTGTTTGATTGTTCCTGAGAACATTCTACCTGCCGCTACTTCTCCCATATGTGGGTCGATAACTATCTTAACACAGACAAAAGTTGGCTCTCCATTAGGATCGCAGCTTAGAATTGCTTTTCCTTCTGGGGATTCAACATCTCCGTGCCAGATGTTTGGGATTCTGTATTTTTGAGCATTAACTGGGTTTGGGAGGTGTTTAACAACTGAACCAAGAACTACTTCATGTAGCGGTGCTAGTTTTGCTAGCTCTTTGTATTTGTTATCGTCATTTGGATCTGAATAATGTTCTATAACATCTTTGAAAGAAATGTTCTTTTGTTGCATGTAGTCAACGGACATTGCCCAGTTGTGGAATGCTGAACCGAACGCAACTGAACCGTCTTGTACTGAAACGTTCCATTTGCCTTTGTGTTCTTCTGGAATAATTTTGTTAATGAATTCGTTAACTGATGCAATTATTTTTAAGAATCTTTCTTGCATTGCTTCAGGTGTTAATTTTACTTCTCTAATTAATCTGTCAACCTTGTTAATGAATAGAATTGGTTTTACATGTTCTCTTAATGCTTGTCTAAGAACTGTTTCTGTTTGTGGCATAATACCTTCAACTGCATCACATAGAACAATGCAACCGTCAACTGCTCTCATTGCTCTTGTAACGTCTCCACCGAAGTCAACATGTCCAGGAGTGTCGATTAGGTTGATTAAATGGTCTTGACCGCCTACGTTGTGGACCATTGATACACTAGATGAGTCAATTGTGATTCCTCTTGATTGTTCGTCTTCGTGGAAATCTAGAGCTAATTGTTTACCCGCGTGTTCTTCTGAGAGCATTCCTGCTCCTGCGAGTAAATTGTCTGAGAATGTGGTTTTTCCATGGTCAATATGAGCACAGATAGCTATGTTTCTGATCTGTTCAGGTTTTTTCATAAGCTCTTTTACTGTTGTACCCATGTCTTTTGCCATTGTGGATTTTTTGTGAAAACGATTTATAAGGTTTTCTACGTGGGAAGGTTTAAATCTTTGTTTATCTTATGTTTTTTATGGTTATGGAAGCAAAAAGGGAAGGTGGTGAGATAAAATTTGTTGAAAAAAAACTGCCTCCAAGGGAGGTTGATATGCCTATCTTTAGAAATCTTCCTCCAGAGCCAGTTGTAACGGGAGATAATCCTTTTTGGAGTGAGCTTTGGGAAGATCGTTGGAATCAATTAAGCCTAGAAGATAATGTTGAAAGCGATGAAGAAAGACGTCTTCGTCAGAAAAAATCTGAAGAGTCTGATGATTCTATGAAAGGTGAGCTCTCAAAAGGGTATAGTGTTGATCCTTATACAGCTTGGGCTTGAAGGATATCTTCCTTATTTTTTGTTATTCTGTAGAACTCTTTGAAATGATATTCTTTGCATGGCTCTGTTAGATTGTATACTCTTTTTAGTTGGTCGGTGATACTCTTCATTAGAGAGAGGTCCGTTTCTTTAATTATCTTTTTAGCTTTTTCTGAGAGCCCATTTAAATCCTTGTTTTCTTTTATGTACATGCAGTCTGTATCAAAAGAAAATACTATTTCACCTTTTTCAAATCCCACCATAATAGGGTAAAGGACGCAGAAGAGTGGTTTTTTAGAATTTATTTCGCATTTATAGTTATGATAATACTTACAAGTGGGTATTTCTTTTAGTTTCTCTTTTTTGCTTTTTATGTCTTTTCCAAAGGAGTTTACACATGTTATTTGATCATTTATTCTTATGAGCTCAACATTTTCTTTTAATAAGTCCCTAAATTCTTCTTTTAAGGTCCATGCATAAGACTTACAACAATCCTTACAGACGTAACAGGTTAAACTAATGTCACCGAAAAGTTCGTTTATTTTACGCTTTAATTGTTTGAGATCTTTTATCATTTTGCTTTGAAAGGGCAGTTGAATTTCTCTTTAGTGATTATGCTTATTTGGTCTGAATTTTCTACCCTTTTTATGCTGTAGCAGCAAGTTAGTTTTTTTGCCTGGCTTTGGATTTCTTTTTCGGTTGAGGAATCTATGTTGAACTTTCTACTTATGTTGCCGAAAGGGGAACTGTCTAGGTTAAAGGCTAACTCTGAGCAAGGGAATATTTCTCCATCATGTCTTACAAATGGTGTTTTTAGTGAGGCTGTGCACTTGCTTTGTGATTCTTCGGATACCTTTTCTGAATAGCCTACATAATCATCTTTAAACTCTTCCATATTTTTTTGTGCTCTTCCTTTGTGCACTAGTTTTGTTATCTGGAAACTGTTTATGCCCAAGCTTTTTCCAAGAGCTATTATATTTTTAATTTCTTGATGGTTTTTTGAGCACTCTGTAACTCCTATGGAAATTTTTGCTTTGTTCTTTTTCAGCAGTTTTATTTTGGATAGAGTTATGTCAAATGCCCCCTCGCATCTTACTGAGTCATTGGTTTCCTTTTTTGCCCCGTCTAAGCTTAGAACGAAATAACTTACAAGCTTGCTTAGATCTTTTATGTTATTCTTATTTATTAGTGAGCCATTAGTATGTAGAAATAGTTTCATGTTCTTTGATTTTATGCATCTGAGAATTTCTGGGAGATCTTTTCTTAGGAGTGGCTCTCCTCCCGTGAGGACAATTGATGTGCAATCTTTTTTATGAAGGAATTCTATGAACCTTATTAAATCTTCCTTGGAGGGCCCGCGATGAGATTGAATCTTTGAGTCGGTTATGCAATGTTTACATGAAAGGTTGCACTTTTTTGTTATTTCTATGTTGCAGGTTTTTATTTTTAGGGGTGGCTTCATTTTATTTTATATCAATTGCGCCTATTTTAGAAAGCTTTGATACAAACCTTCTCATCTTTTCCTCTGGAACATTTTTTTTGAATATCTCAATGATTTGCTTCTCGTTTTTTATATCTTCCCTGAGTATTGTATCCATGATAGATATGCCTAGTTTGTCAACCTCTACAGTCTGATACCTTGTGGTGATATAGTCCTCCTTGTGAGCCGTATTAATCTTAGCGAACTGGTTTTTTTCAAAGGACCTATACTTTTGTGGATAAGAGGTGTCAATTTTCTTTTTAGGTATGTCTTTAATGTCGAATGGCTTTTTGCCCTGAATTATTCTGTCACAGCTAAATGCTTTTCCACATGTTGCGTCAACCTTACATCCCCCTACACAGGTATGCTTTAGTGCACAATCTACACATGGAGGTGTCATCCATTTTAGGTCTCTGAACTGTGCAAGCTCTTTTTTTGCCCAGATCGATTCCATCGATTCATTTATTATATTTCCCATGATTATCTGAGATTGGTTGCAAATTCTTACTCCGCCTTGAGGATTGACTGCGGCAAAAGTAGTGCCTGCTCCGCATTGCGCAATTAAATCTTCTTCAACTAATCTTTTGTCTAAGCAGAAAGGGATGGCTGTTCCAAACCCGATAGGGAAATCAAACTCTTTTTTTGCTTTTATAATCTGTGTAATTGCTTCTCTAATCTGTTCCATTGAAGGCGTTAGTTTTTTTGCTGAGTAGCTTCCGATTCCTCCCGCTTCGAACATATCGATATAGATGCTTTCCATCCCTAGATCGTGAGCCTTCGTGATTATATCATACATTTGGTCATAATTTCTTGAGCAGAGAACGCTTATTGCTCTTACATCGAATCCTTCACTAACATACCTTTTTATTGAGCTAATTGTTTTTTTGTAACTTCCTTTTATATTGTTGAGTCCTTCGTGTGTCTTTTCGTCTCCATGGAATGAGACACCTACACAGGCTATGTCTTTGCTTAGACCATTCATATATTTTATTCCGTTGGTTACGATCGTAATTGAGGAAAATGGGTGTAGCTTTTCAATGTATTCGTTAATTTTGTTTATATCTAAGAGTGAGGGTTCTCCACCAATTAGATAAATATGTGGGATTTCTGACTTTCTCATTTCTTCTATTATTTTATCGAGTTTCCCATAGTCGACAACTAACTGTCTTGAAGGGTTGTAGCAGAAGATACAGGCGGCATTACAAGAATAGGTTGTTTCAATGTGAACTAAGTGAGGTATGCTGGGTACTCTAAGCTCGTTCCTTCTATGCATTTTATTCTAGTAGAACTTTAAATTAGATTTAAAGCTCGTCTTCTTCATCAGATAGAACTTCAATTTTGTCTACTTTTTCACTATCCATGATTGCAGTGCATTTTGACATAATTTTGTTTTGATTTTTGTATTTATTAAACTTTCTTACAAAAACCTTATAAACAAGCAACAAGTTGTTACAAGAGGGGAGTGAAAATGGATGTTTTAGGAAAGGATCCCTTGAGTGAATATGATGAAGACGGTGCTAAGAGGTATGATCGTTCTGGCGGGATGAGAAGGGCGCAGTATGACATAACCAGAAGAGCAGTTGAATTGTTGGGCTTGGTGGGTAGAAAAAAGGTTCTGGATATTGGTTGTGGAACAGGTTTTTCAATGGAAATTTTAAGGGATGAGGTGGGTTTTGATGTTGAGGGGGTTGATATTGCTCCTGCGATGGTTGCGATTGCTAGGGAAAAAGGTTTTGTTGCCAGGGTTGCAAACATGAATGCCTTGCCTTATGAAGATGGGACGTTTGATGCTGTTGTTTCTATCTCAACATTGCAGTGGGTTGAAGGATGCACTCCGGATGAGATGTATAATGGTTATCTTAGGTGTGCATCTGAAATGTATCGTGTTTTGAGTGGTGGCGGTAAGGGTGTCGTTCAATTTTACCCACAGGCTGAAGGTGAACTGGAGTTAGCTGTTAGAGGGTTTAGAAAAAGTGGTTTTTCTACACGCTTAGTTGTCGATAGGGGGGCGAGTCACCAGAAAGCTGACCGAAAGTTTATCCTTGTTGAGAAAGTTTAGCAAAGCATATAAACTTTATAATTAGGGATTATGCTATGAAGGTGAAAGAGTTGTTGATGTCTTTGGCAATAGCTGTAATGGTTGCTTTATTTTTCGGATTGTTTTTTGATGCTGTTTATTCTGCTCCAGAGTATGAAGATTTTTGTGGTTTAGATGGACCTCGGGCAGCTAAAGAGAGATTTGAAATGCCGCCTTCAACATGTGAGAATGTTTACTTCGTTTATGAAGAGGAGATAAATGCTTGTAATGGTGAAGATGGAAGTCCAGTCTTTGCATATGATGAAGATGGTTGTCAGGTGTATTCAGAATGTGATTACTGTTCTAGCGAATTTAGTGATGCGAATGAGAAGTACAATAGGAATTTGTTCTTTATTATCTCTCCGATTGCAGTTGTTTTAATATTAATAGGGTTGTTTTACTCTTTTGAAGTTGCTGCCAGCGGATTTATGTTTGGTGGAATATTGTTGTTGATTTATAGCACGGCTAGGTATTTCTCGGATATGTCTAAGTTTACTAGGGTTTTAGTTGTGTTTATAGAACTGGTGTTGCTGTTGTGGATTGCTAAGAAGAAGATGGATAAAAAATAACTATCTGTATTTGTCAAAGAAGCTTGGTTTAACTTCAATAAACTCTTTGTCAGGGGCGTACTGTGTGAATCCTGTTTTGATATATGTTGATGATGGTTTTATTATCCCGCTGGGAAGAGTGTCATTAGATGTTTGAGCTACGTCCCAGAATCCATCTCCGTTTAAATCAATTAACCTTGTTGCTCCTCCATTTTCATTACAAATAGCTTTTTGCGTCAAACTAACTGTTTTTGGAAGACCGATGTGGGTTGAATTTGGTCTCTGGTTGACAAATAGCTTTGTCATCATAAGGGTTGTTAGTGTGGTGCTAAGAATTACAACAGGAAGCATTCTTTTGAAATCTTGTCTTAATGACATGGTAAACAGAACGGTCTAGGATTTATATTCCTTTTGATTAAAACTATCTTGCGGCGTCTGCCATTCTTTCCATCTCTAATTTCTTTGCTATGGCCGCACTTTTTTGATCAAAATTATATGCTGCTAGAATTTCTTCTGCTAGTGCCGTTTCCATTTTAATCTTTTTACCGAATGATTTTTGGTATGCTCCTTGAACCATCATTCTAAGAGCGATATCAATTCTTCTTAATGGGGAACAATCAACAGCTTGAGGGTATCTAGCACCACCATATTCAACTGTTGTGATTTCTTCCCTTGGTGCTGAATTTTCTACTGCTGTAACTAGCACTTGTACAGGATTTTCTTTTGTTTTTTCTTGAACTATCTTTAGTGTTTTGATAGCAATTTTAGCTGTTGTAAGGTATTTCCCTGTGCAGTGTCCTGAGGACTTGAAATGTTTCTTGCTTCTGTGTCCTGGGACCATTAATCTTGTGATTAGTCTTTCTACAATATTGTTTTTGTTTCTGTAAAACCTTTGTGATGCATTTCTCCCTTGGGATTTGGCAACTAGTTGTGGATTTGTAGTAATTGCATTCTTAAGAGATAAATCTGTAAGAACAATTCCCTGAGTTTCCCATAGATTGAATAATTTCATCTTCTTCCCTTCTCTATCTTGCCACGTACTAATGCGTTAAGTGATTGATCATTAACTTTGATAACCTGCCATTTGATTCCTGGAAGATCTCCTTTGGATTTTCCTCTGGATCCACCAATACATTCAATAATAACTTCATCGTGTTCATCGATTCTCTTTATTGCTTCATTTCCAGGAGCGAAAGCTGTAACTTTTTTACCGTTTTTAGTTAGTTGTACAACAACACATTTTCTCATAGCTGAGTTAGGTTGTTTAGCTTCAACTTGTCTTTTTTCGAGAACAATGCCTTTTGCTTGTGAGGATCTACCTAAAGGATTTGATTTGTGCCATAGCCCCCTTTTCTTCCTTTTGTATAATGGTTGTGCCCATTTGAACTTGTTCCTTCTAGATGAAAGCTTCTTTTCAGCACCCAATCCTCGTGGTTTCTTTGGCATTGTATTGATTTCACTAATTTCCTTTTATAAACATTTTGGTTGTGAAATGAGTGTATAGGGCTTATTCTGCGTGTATTTGAGAGTTTTAACTTATTGAGAAAGGCTTAAATAATTAATTCCTTGGACTTTTTTAGAGTTAACACAAGATGATAATTTCAAAGGTCAATGGCGCAGAAGCTACTCCCGAGTTGCTTGCAGCGAAAGAAGCTGAAAGAAAGGCTGTTTTTGATGGAATGAGGGATGGCTATCAGGTTTCTGGTTCTTTTTTTCCTGATGATCCTAATGATTTAGACAGGTTGACACTTTTACTTGATAGGGAGCACCAACTTCTTGATGGGAGTAGGAACCCGATTGGAGTTCCTCTAAGGGCTTTTGATACAAGGCTTGAAGGAAGAACTAATTATTCTCTCTTAAGAGGGAATGCAGAGACACTTAGGGTTTTTAGTCCAACACGTTTATTCCTTAGTGATTTTCATGGTGTGCGCGTAGTTCCTTTTTCAGATGTATTGGATTTTGAAGGTGATTTTGGTTTAGTTGCTAGACTAAGGAGGGCTGGTTCTGGAGAATTAGAGCTTCGTTCTTGGAGAGTTCGTGAAGTTGCATCTGATTATGATTCTGCGATTGATGAAACTTTAAGGGAGGATCCTGATAATCTGTCTTTTGGATGTTCTGGTTTGAATGGCGTTTCTAGAAAACTTGAGCGTTATCCTGCTACATTTGAGGCCCTTGGATCTGTCGGAAGTGATCAATTCCTTGGTTCTATTTTCCCTGGAATGGATATTGATCCTGCTTCGTTCGTGAGGGTTGAGAGTAGGACGCTCCTTAATGGAAATGCATGGTACAGAGTTTCTTTTGGTCTTGCCCAGTCAACATTACTTCCTGAAAGGGGGGATGCAGATGGTCGTGTAGTGAGAGAATTTAAAGATCGTTATTTAGACATGGAGATTGATCCTAATCCTGTTAAGAGACAACCCTTAGTTTTAGTTGGTGATAATTCTCAACTAAGTTATGCAGGAACTCCAAGTTAGAACCATTTCTTCCAATTATTCTAGCTCTTTCTTCTGTTGTGTTGAAGTGTAGAATCATTTCTTTTTCTTTTATTTCTATTGAGGAGGGTTGCAATGGGTGGATTAACCCTAAGATGAATTTTTTTGGATCTTCTGAAAGTTCAACTATTCTAACTTTCTTTTTTAGAAGGTTTGATAGCTTCCTTATGTTGTTTCCATTTTTTCCTAATGCTTTTCTTGCCATTCCCTCCTTTGTGAAAAATATTAATTGTCCTTTATTTTCTAAGAAATCAACTGCTTCGGTTCTTGTTAGCTTCTCGAACATGGTAATATATCCCATTGTTCGTATATCTAATTTTTGTACGGATCTCATATTAGTAACTTATAACGCTTACTGAGAAATTTTTTTTACAGAAAACTGAGATCTCAGACCTTGGTTTGTCTAACTTAATTATTTTGGCCTTGCTTATTTTGGCGTAATGGTTGATGCTTTCTTCTATTTCTTTACCACAATTGCTTGCAAGGAATACAACTTTTGTTTTGCCATTTTTTAGATTCTTAATGGCCTGCCTAGCACCAAATACTAGTTTCTTTTTCTTCATTGCATCTTTTAGGTCTTGTAGACTCATTTTTTATCTCCTTTTTTGGTTTCTTTTTTTGGCTTTTTAATGTCTTTTGGTCCCATCTTAGCTACAAGGTCTGGAAGGCCTGTACCTAGCGGAACCGGTTGATTTAGCATTACATTTTCAATTACTGAGTTTAATTGGTCTCTTTCTCCGATTAAGGAGGCGTTTACTAGGTGTGCTAAGGGTGTTTCGAAAGATGCTTTTGCCAGAACTGATTTCTTTTCTCCAGTAATTCCTGATCTTGTAATTCCCTTTACACTTCCAGTTCTACACATTGTGTCAGCTATGCATAGAATATGTCTAATATCTACATCTAAACCTTGGTCTTCAATAACCTTTTCAGCTTCGTTGATTATTATTTGTCTTGCCGCTTCTATTCCAAGGACTTTTGCGGTTTCGTGAATATCATTTGTTGTTGTTTTGGATGCATCTACTTCTGGGATTTCAATTACATCTGCTAGGTTTGAACCCGCGGTGATTATGATGAATTCATTTCCGTTCTTTACTGGGAGGACGTGTGTAACTCCTTTAACTCCACGGATGTAGGTTTCTTTTAGTTTCTCTTTTAGCTTGTACATCTCCATTAATTCGTTCTCTGCTGACTCCGGTTTGATACTTAGTCCTGTGTCTGTTTCTTTTGCTATAATTCCTTTATGTGCTTCTTTTAACTTTTGGACTATTTCATCTGGTTTTGCCTTAATTTCTCGCATTTTTGCTTTATTGATTGTAACTTCTAGCTGCATCTTTGATAGGTTTATGTTAAACTCGTCTGAAATTTCTCTAAGAACCGTTTCTTTGATTTGTGCAGCTATTTTTCTTACTTCGTTTGTTTCTTTGTTGTGGTCTTTTTTTAGATGGATCTCCATTGATGGAGTTTTGATTGTTTTTCTTGCATCTAGAATCTCAATAAGACGCGGTAAACCCTGTGTTACGGATACTTCAGCTACTCCAGCGAAGTGGAACACGTTAAGCGTCATCTGTGTACCCGGTTCTCCAAATGATTCTGCTGTGATTATTCCGATTGCTTCTCCGGGATCGATCTTTGCAGCATCATATTGGTCAATTAAATATTCTAGAACTTTTTTTACTTGATTGTCATTAAGGTTTCTTTTCTCAGCTTCGCTCTTCATATCGTTTAAGATTTTTCCAGGAAGTTTATTTTTGTATTCTTCGTAGACTGACATTTTATACTTTCTCTCCTAGTACGTCATGGATTGCGTTTACAACGCTGATTGTTCCACCTTCTGATTTTGAAACGTCAATGGAGTCTTCCCCATATTTGAATTGGATTATTTCTTTAGTTGCATTTCTCACTGTTCTGTCGTATTCTACTTTTAGATCTTGTAACGCATTTGCAAGTCTTCTGTATAAGTAACCTGACTTAGGTGTTCTAAGTGCAGTATCCATTAATGAATCTCTTCCCGTCATTGCGTGGAAGAAGAATTCTGTAGGAGTTATTCCTCTCTTGAATGTGTTTTTTACGAAACCTCTTGCCTCTGGTTTAAGGTCGTTCTCTTTGAAGGTTGATAGTGTTCTTTTTCTGTACCCTCTTGTAATTCTTTTACCGCCAAGAGCTTGCTGCCCAATACAACCAGTCATTTGAGTGAAATTAAGGATGTTTCCTCTTGCTCCTGACTGGGCCATCACTAGTGTTGGATTTCCTTCAAGAGCATAACTCTTTACGAAGTCTCCGATTTCTGTTCTTGTTTTGTTTAGAATCTCCATTGCTTTAATCTCAAGGGTTTCTAATTTTGATTTACCCGGGAGGGCTTCGATCTTCCCTTTTTTGTATTCTTCAATATGCTCGTCTATCTTTGAATATGATCTTTTAATCATGGAATCTACTTTCTTTCTTGCTTCATCTGGTATGTCTGTGTCTGCCACACCGGTTGTGAACCCTTTCTTTAGAAGTGTTTTAATTCCAAGTTGGAAGATGTTTCCTAGTAATTTGATTGTTCTGTTTTGTCCGTACTTCCTGTAGAATTCTCTGATTAGTTCCCCATTGTTTTCTCCAATGGTGTTTTTATCAATAACACCTTTTTCTAATTGTCCTGCTTTGATTTTAACTGTGATTTCTCCATGTTTGTTTTTTCTAATGAAATTGAAATCTTCAGGGAATAAAGTGCTGAATACTTCTGATCCGCTTAGTTTATCTTTTGAGAATCTTACTTTGTCCATACCAATTGAAGTCAGTAAGTCGATAGCTTCTTCTTTTGAGATTTCTTTTGATTTTGTTAGTAAGTAACATCCAGTGATTGAGTCCTCTACACAACCAATTATGTTGTATCCATTCTTTGGAGTTATGATCTGTGTTTGAACCTCCATTAATACTTCTGATTCCGCTCTTGCTTCTTCTGTTTGTGGGACGTGCAAGTTCATCTCGTCTCCATCGAAGTCAGCATTGTAAGGATTACATACAGAGGGGTTCATTCTGAAGGATCTTCCTGGTAAAACTCTTATTCTGTGACACATTAAACTCATTCTGTGAAGACTTGGCTGTCTGTTGAATAATGCTTGGTCTCCGTCAACTAGGTGACGCTCTACTTGGAAGCCGTGGCCTAATTCTTCCATGATTTGTTCCATTGTTTCTTCTGTTATTTTTTTCTTTTTTCCATCTGGCCAGATAACATAATTTGCACCAGGGTATTTTTTAGGACCGTTCTTTATTGCTTGGATTAACCATTCTTTATTCCATTCTGTGACTCTTTCTGGGATGGTTAGTTCCATTGCTACGGATTTTGGTATACCTACGTCGTTGAAATTGATACATGGGTCTGGAGAAATAACAGTACGTGCTGCGAAGTTTACACGTTTACCTGCTAGGTTATGTCTGAATCTTCCTTCTTTACTTTTGATTCTCTCTGTAAGTGTTTTTAGTTCTTGACCTGATCTATGTCTTGCAGGCGGAACACTTGAAACTGTGTTGTCGAAATATGTTGTTATGTGGTATTGGAGTAAGTCCCAAAGATCTTCAATGATCATTTCAGGAGCTCCTGCGTTTATGTTTTCGAATAGTCTTTGGTTAATCCTTACGATGTCTCCTAACTTATGTGTTAGATCGTCTTCTGAACGTTCACCGGTTTCAAGAGTGATCGAAGGTCTCATTGTTACTGGTGGGATTGGAAGAACTCTAAGAACCATCCACTCTGGTCTGGAAGTTTTAGGGTTGTATCCTAGGATTTCTGCATCTTCATTGGTTATCTTTTCCAATCTTGCTCTTGCTTCGATGGGGCTGATTCTTTTATCGCCCTTTACGTATGTTGTTGGTTTTTCTATCTTAACTGTTTCTTGTTTTGCCTTGCAGTAAGGACATTTTTTGATTAATCTTGATTTTGTGATGGCTTCCTTTGTAGCTTTTCTCATTTTGTCGCTGTCGCCTTTTTTCTTACCTTCTTCTAGCTTTTCTCTTATTACAGTTAGTTTCTTTTCGTCAAGAAGTATTCTATTACATTCATTACAGGTGCTTCTTAGAGCGTTGTAAATATGGGTCGAGTAGTTAATATGGATGATGGGTCTTGCTAATTCAATATGTCCGAAATGGCCCATACACTCTTTTAGCTTTCCGCCGCAGGTTTTACATCTTAATCCTGGGTCGATAACACCTAAGTGAACATCCATTAGGCCTCCGTCTACAGGGTATCCTTCTTTTTCATAGAGTTCAGCTGTAACTACTTTTGCAGCGGATGTTTCTTCTATGAATTCGGGGCTCTGCATACCGAAACCGATTTCACTTATTTTTTTGTATATTTTTTCAGCCATTTTAGTATTTGTTCTTTAGGTCAATGTTTGGTAGTACACCCATCGCCCTAATTTCATCCATTAATAGTTTGAATGCGTATGATAATTCAACTGAGTTGATTTCTACATTTCCGCCACATCTGTGACAGAATTTCTTCTTTCTGAATATGTCATTAACTCCAATTAATCCACAAGAGCTACAGATTGGGACAACTGTTCTATCTGAGTCGAATCTTTCTTTAAGTAATAAGGATGCACCATGTGCTACGAAACAATCTTTCTCCATCTCTCCAAGTCTTAGTCCTCCTCCTTTTGCACGCCCTTCAATTGGTTGACGTGTTAGGAGTTGGATTCTACCAGCAGCACGTGCGTGTAGTTTGTTACCAACCATGTGTTTAAGTCTTAAGTAATACATGTTACCGATGAATATTCTTGCCTCAAATTCTTCTCCAGTGATCCCATTGATCATTCTTTCTGATCCGTTTTCTCTGAAACCTAGTTCTTGTAGTTGTGTTCTAAGATCTTCTTCTGATTGACCGGAGAATGCGGTTGCATCTATGTTTTGTCCACCTAATGCTCCCACCTTTCCAGCTAAAGCCTCAATTAAGTGAGAAACTGTCATTCTGGATGGAATTGAGTGTGGTGAGAAAATAACGTCTGGAGTTATTCCTGAGACTGTGAAGGGCATGTCTTGCTGTGGTACAATCAGTCCAACAACACCTTTTTGTCCATGACGTGATGCAAATTTATCTCCAATTTCTGGAATTCTTTGGTGTCTAACTCTTATCTGAACTAGTTTGTTACCTTCTTCATTCTCTGTAACTGCAATCATGTCAACTTTTCCATCTTCACCTGGTTTGATTGTAACTGAACTGTCTCTTAGTTTGTTGGCTGCGATGCTGAACTCATCCATTTCTCCAAGGAATCTTGGCGGTGATGTCCTTCCAATGATTACATCTTCTTCTGTGATTACTGCTTCTGGATAGGTGATTCCATCTTCTTCTAAGAGTTTGTAATCCTCTTCTGCCTTGTAACCTTTCACTTCCTTGTCTGGTACACAAATTTGATCTGTTAATCCACCAGAGTATCTTAGTTCTTCTACTGTGTATGGTTTGAAGTATGTTGAACGTGAAAGTCCACGTGCTAGAGATCCTTTGTTAAGAATTAAGGAGTCCTGCATGTTATAACCTTCATAACTCATTAGGGCAACAACAATGTTTTGTCCTGCGGGGTGGTTCTCTTGACCTGCTAGTTCTGCATTACATGTTCTTACGATTGGATTTGAAGGATAGTGTAGGACGTTTGAATCTGTATCCATCCTGATTAAGTAATTTGCAGCGTACATTCCTAAGGATTGTTTTTGTGCTTTGGATCCTCTGTTAAGACGCGCGGATTGTCCGAAGTTTGAGAATGGTACTAAGGATGTTGTAAGACCCATGATTACGATAGGACTTATTTCTAAGTGGGTGTGTTCTGAGGTTATTTCTTCTTCGTTTAGGGCCACTAATGAGTTTTCTTCCTCTGCAGCGTCTAAGTATTCAATTACACCTTCTGTTACTAGATCTTTCCACCTAACTTCGTTGTTTAATAGTTTCTTTACGTGTTCTTGTGTTAGTTTAGATTTTTCTTTTTCAATGATTATTAATGGCCTTCTCGCACGACCTTTTGATGTTTCAATTACTACTTCGTTTAAGTCTTTATTATACCCTACATTAACTGATTCTGGTAATTTTCCTTCCCTTCTTTCTTCTTTTACTTTTTTTATGAAATCTTTAGGTGATTCTATCTGTCCAATGAATACATCTCTCAAGTACACATCCGTTTTATTGTTGTTATTCATTCTGATAATAGCCCTAATCCTTTTAGTGATTTGATTACTTTTGTGTCGTTAGTATCTTCTGAAGTGATATTCGCCATTAACGCAAGGTTTTTTCTTAATCCAATTGATGTTCCTTCTGGTGTTTCGATTGCACATAGTCTTCCCCAGTGTGTTGAGTGTAATGCACGTGCATCAAAGTTCTCTTGAGTTGCAGATAGTAAGGAATTAACTCTTTGTAAATGGGATAGTGAAGAAAGATAGTTTGTTCGGTCTAAGTTTTGTGACAATCCTTTTCTTCCCCCGACCCAGACGCCGGTTGCCATTGCGCTGTTTATTCTGGAAGTTAGTAATTTGTCACGGATGATAATATTTAATGATGTGAATTTAGTACGTTTCACTAATCTTTGGAAGTTGTACATAATGTCGTTAATTAAGGATCTTAGGTGTACTCTGAATAGATCTGCCATAAGATCTCCCGGGAGTTTAAGGCGCTTATGCATGTAGTGGTCGATGTCTTGATTTTCTAGGTCTTTCTTTGTGATTATTAAGAATCTCTTTAGAATTTTACATAAGTTAACTGCTTTTTTAGTTCTATCTTCTGGAGTTAGTCCTAAATGAGGTAGTAAGTATTTGTCTAGGTTCTCTAGAGTTTTTTCGGCTCTAATTTCTGGTGGTTGGTTAATGCCCATCTTTTTACCGATGTATTCTAGAGATTCATCATGATTTTTTAGATCAATGGTGTTGTAAAGATTTACGAAGATGTCGTCATGCATTTCTTCTAAGTCAATTTGTTGCATGATTTCTGAGTCTTTTAATAGTCCTAATGCTTTGATTACTGCTACGATAGGAACTTTCTTTAGCCTTGTTAGTGAAATATTAATTACTCCATCTTTTGTTTGTTCAATTAAATGTGGAACTCTATAAGATCCTTTTTCTGAGAATATTCTTGCTGAGAATTTGATTGGTCCTGTTTTTATTTTTTCTACAAACATCCTGTTTGAGACTAGGTCTTCGACGGTGATTAGAACTCTCTCATTTCCGTTTAGAATGAAATATCCACCTATGTCATCCGGGTCTTCACCTTTTTTTATTAGTTCTTCTCTTGATAGTTTGCTTAGGTGACAGAACTTACTATGGATCATGATTGGGATCTTTCCTACTTGTGTTGTGAAGGATTCTCTTTGCACTCCGTCAATGTGTGCTGAAATTTCTAACTTGATTGGACCGGAGTATGTTAATTTTCTTAATCTGGCCTCTGTAGGGTAGATATCCCGTTTACTTCCATCTGCTTCAATTACTTCCGGTTTTTCTATCCAGATTTTATCAAATTTGATTCTGAAGTCTTCCATGTCTGCAGGAATAACTGTGGGGATTATGTCTCCGACTTCCTCAATTATTCTTTGCATTTCGTTTTCTATGAAGTTGTTGAAAGAGGCGACATCTGCAGAAATAAGACTATTTGTTTCATAGTACTTTTTTATGATGTCATTTCTTTTTTCCATTTAGATTACCAACCTGTAGAATATTGAAACTGGTTCTGTTTTGCTAGTTCTGTGAATTTTGATTACTGTTCCTTGTTCTAGTTCTAAATTTGCAATTGATGGGTCTTTGAAACTGATTAAGGGCAATTGTTCAATTTTGATGTTGTATTTTGATAGAATTTCTTTAACTTCTTCTTCTGTACATACCTCTTGTTTAGGTATTAAGCTGTGATTGATTGAGGTTTTTTCTTCTGCCATTTTTTTGAATCAGCGGACCGGAAGGGATTTGAACCCTCGACCCCTTGGTTAAAAGCCAAGTGCTCTAAGCCAGGCTGAGCTACCGGCCCATTGCCGTTGAAGCGCCCTAGGCGGGAATCGAACCCGCGTCACGGCCTCGACAGGGCCGTATGATAACCACTACACTACTAGAGCAGGTGGTTTTCGAGTATAAAGCAGTCTAGTAATCGTTTTTTGTATTTAAAATTGGAAAGTTGCTGCCATCACTATTGCTTTTTTAAAAGACCGCCCCATTATGGGAATTGATGCTTGAGAACAGTATATAAGCCTTTCTGTCAGATAGCACACGCTAGAATTTGTCTTCCTCTTGTTATTCTAGAGGTTGAACTTATTTATAAATATTGTTGGGGTGGAAAAAATATCCTTGCTCCGGGACTTGAACCTGGAACCTTTCGGTTTCAGCTGACTAATCTTCATTCTTTGCATGTGTGCAATGTCCAATAGTGTCTTCTACAGCCGAACGCTCTACCAGTTGAGCTAAGCAAGGACCTTATCTTGGTCTAATTCTTCACTTTTAAAGATTATCTTTTCAAGAGACATTATCTTCCTAGGGTAACAATAATCTTGATTTTTGTAGCAACGGGCATAGATCTGATTTAAATCTTTTTTATTGGCTATATTGACAAGATAGATGTTTTCCGATGCTAATACTCTTTTAGAATCTATATCTAAATCATTTAGAATTTTATTTATGTCTTTTAGGAAAGCTTTTGATGCCGAACAAAGACTTATTATTCTGCACTTTTTTATTGACCCATCTCCGTCAATCAAGCCTCTTAGAAAATTTGCTTTGTTCTTTTTTGTAGAATTGAGAATGCATTTTGGAACCCTTAACTTGTGAGATTTCTTACCAAAGGGCATATTAAATGAACCTGCTAACTTCAGAACTAAACCTTTAGAACTGATTGTTATTTGGTGACCTGTTTTTTTGTTAAATCCATGTTTCTTTTTTGCGTATACACCAGGGATGTAGTTAAACAAATCTTTGATTAGGTAAATAAGCATCTCGACTTCATCTTGATAGCTAGTTTATAGATAGCAAGAATATCTTCCTTTTGTTTTCTTGATCTGTAAATGGCCATCAGTCATTACTAGTCCAATGAAGTAGGCTAACTTGGGAGTTAAGATAATTGGAATTTTTGGTTTTTGATGTCTGCTAATCCCAAAACCTCCTGATTCCAGCAGGTTATTCCATGTTCCAAAATACCTTCTGCTGTAGTAATACAAAGAATTAGAATCCCTCTTATTGGGCCTTCTTTTAAGAGCCAGCTTTAGATCTTTTAATTTGTTTAGGGCTTTTTTTTGTTTTGTGGAATACATCCTCTTTGGGGTGTAGCGTTGTTTAAGAATAGGGCGTGTGAAGGTGGTAAGTTTGATAACAGATATCTATAAGCTTTTGTCTTGTTGGACTCTAGGCCCGTGTTCTAGAACTATGCTTGCGGAGTGTTCAGAAATTACTTTTCCTTTTGATGATGTGAATTGAACAACTGCAGGAGGTAATCTTGTTTCTCCAATTAATTTAACATTTGATGTAACTTTGTATGATAATATTCTTTCTTCTTGTGGTGCAAGCTCTCCAATCTCCCAAATGAACCTTCTTCCCCTTGTTCCTTGTTGAACTCTTGTAGGTTTTAGTGTTCCAAACTCCTCTGTTGCCGCCATTGTGTTTGGAAGGACGTCCATAATTGTTACGTTCCTAATGGGTTTTGAATTTCCGTTTTTTAGATGTATTAAGATTTTTAGTTCTGATAATCCTTCAGGGGTTCTTCTTATTTTATACATTCTTTTTCTTATTAGTACTGATTTGTCAAGCATGTAGTGCATTCCAAATGTTGCTAGGATGATTAGAATTATTCCATAGAAGATTGGTCTGTAATTTGTGGTATATTCTGCAACGAATTCATCCCCCGGTTCAAGTGTGAATTGCCAAACGTAGTCACCCTTTCTTACAACTGGTTCTGGTTCTGCTTTTGAGAATATTCTTGAGAAGAAATTAACGTTTGCTACTATTTCCATCTCAGTTATTACGTTTCCTTTGTTTGTTTTGGTTGTTGTGTGTGTTTTCTTTAGGAATCGCCCCTCCTTATCTTTTAGTTCTTCAATATTCTCGTTCTTTGTTATTGTGAATGCTGAGGAGTAGGAGCCTTTTGTCTTACTTTTACTATCGTATACCTTTATGTTTACAATGTAATCTCCTGGTTTTAGATTTTCCCCGGTTTTTAATGTTAGAGTTTCAATTATTTCTTCCCTTGGTTCAAAATTAGTTATGAAATTCTTTTGGAATTGCGGTAGGTCGCTTGAGATTAAGACCTCATAGTTATCTAGCTTTACGTTTCCACGATTTTTGAACCTTATTTTTATTTTGTATTCTTCTCCCGGAATCATTTCATCTGGGATTTCTGGGAATATGAGAATTACATCTTCAGGAGATACGATGTATGTTTTTAGGATGAAATCTTCTGCTATTTCTGGGTTTGTTAGGGATGAAACAGTTAGCGGTAGTTCGTAGCCCTTATCTTGCGGTGCAGTGTCTACAGTTTTGAGTAGTACCTTCATTAATCCGCTTTCTCCAATGTCTAGCTTTAGCTGAGATGGTTCAAATACTAAATTTCTTGCAAATTCTGAGAATGGATATAAGTCAAGTTCATTGTATGTTACTCTGTAAACATCTCTTGAATCTCTGTGGTTAGTTAAATTTAGAAGATATTCTGCTGCTGCTCCGGCTTCTACGTCTTTTGAAACGTCTATTATTTCTGTAATAATCTCATTTTCTGCGTGAACTATATTTGTTAGCGCTATTAAAATTAATGTGGTGATTATTAAGGTCTTTTTCATTTTGTTTCTGGGGAGGTCTTTTGTTGGAAAATTTATAAATCTTCTCCTGGGTTTTTAAGGGATATGCTTGGTTGTTTATAAACAACGGAGGATCATTCGGTTATTTTGGTGGAATGTTCTGTTTTTTCCAGCTTTATTACTCTATCTACGAAGCTTTCGACCATTGGATCGTGGGAGACTATTATGGTTTGTTTTGTGTTTAGGTCTTCTAGGATGTTTCTCATTCTAGATAATTGTTCTTGAGAGAAACCATCTGTTGGCTCATCTAACATTAGGATGTCTCTGGTGTTTATTGTACTCATTAATGTATTTATCACTTGATTGAGTGCTAGTCTGTATGACAGGGCTGCTGCGGTTTTTTCTCCTCCTGATAAATGAGGATATTCTATTTCATGCCCATTTTGTTCAATTATTGGTGTGAACTCTTCGTCGATTCTGATTTTAACTGCTTCTGCGTCGACTAACATTGCGAACCACTTTTGGATTAGGTTTTCCAATTCTGAATGGACTCTTAGCATGATGCTTTTTTCCATTAGGAGTGTCATGTTTGTGAATTGTTTTTCTAACCAATCTTTTAGCTGCATTAGTTTAGTGATGTTTTCTTTTGCAATTTTCTTTGACTTTATTTCTTCCTCAATTTTTATTATTAATGTTGATAGTGTGTTTTTTTCTGATGTGAGGGATGCCTTTTTTATTTCTAATTCTTTCATATTTTGTGATAGGGTTTCTAGTTCTGCTCTTTGGGACTTTATCTCTTCCTCTAAATGAGGGTTTTCTTTTGTTTTTGATTCAATTTCTAGAATTTCTTGACTAATCTTTGATATTTCTTGTTTTGTAAGTTGTATTCTTTGAGTGTGGTTTAATATGTATTGTTTTTTGTTTTTTAGGTTGTCTTGTTTTAGTTGTATGATGCTTTGTTTTTGCATGTCTTCCTCTGCTTTTGTCTTTTCTCTTGTTTTTGCCTCTAGGTCCTTTTTATTGTCCTCTAAGCCCTTTTTTATGGCTCTTAATTCCTCGTCTAGCTTTTCAATATTCTTCGATTCTTTTGCTGAAACTCTGTGTTTGTGGCCTTCATCTACAACTTGATCGCAAACAGGGCAATGCTCCATTTTGTTTATGTCATCTGAGAGTTTTTGATGTGCGTTTTTCTTTGTTTCTAATTCTGAGATCCTTTTTTCCATATGTATTGTTTTTTCTTCGAAGTTTGTTAGGTCTTTTCTGATTATGTTCAGCTTTTCTTGTAGTGATGGATCAAAGATTGGGAGTTCTTTTATTTCTCTTTCTAGTGCTCCTATCTCTTGATTTGTTTTTTGTAGTTCTATTGTTGCTTGGTTGATTTCTGTTTTTTTATGTTCTAGAGATATCTTCCTTTTCTCTGTTTCGTGTTTAGAGTGTAATGCTTCTTTAAGCTGTTCTTCTAGGCGGTTTGTGAGGTCTTTCTTTTCCTTGATTAAGTTTTCAAATTTTGTTATTTGGGGGGTTAGTTCATCAATGTTGATTATTATTTCGTTTTGTCTCTCCTTTGTTTCGGCTAGTTGCTCTGATTTTTGTTCTAGATCTGCGATCTTTGCTGCAATTTCCTTGCTTTTTTGTTTGAGGGATGTGATAAATATTTCTGCATTTTTTCTTACTCTTTGATATTTATCTATTCCAAAAACTTTTCTGAGGATTTCAAGACGATCTTCTTTCTTACTTAGGAGAATTTCTTTCATCTTTTCTTGTGGAGAGTAAACGGTGTAATGGTAAATCATGGATTTTGATTTTGTGAGAAGTTCTTGGGGGTAGTTTAGAGTTTCAATTATCTTTTGTTTTAGTTCCATTGCTGTCATCTCTGTTTGTTCTCCATTGATGATTAGATGGCCTGTGTCTTGTGTTACTGAGGTTGGTCCTCTCTTTAGTCCACGTTTGATTGAGTAAGTTTGCTTATTAATTTCAAATTCCAATTCAACTGAGCCCTCTTTTTCTCCGTTTCTTAATAGGGCAGTTCCTGGGAGGTCTCTACTGATTCCAAATAGTGCGAAATCCATTGCTAGGAGGATTGTGCTTTTCCCTGAGCCGATGTTTCCTGAGAGGAGAATTGATCCTTCTGGGAAGGTTACTTCTTGATCCTTGTAAGATCTGATGTTGTTTAATTTTATCTTATTGATGATCATCGAATATACCTCCTAGGTTGAAAATCTCAATTGCGTCTTTGATTATTCTTGTTTCAAAGTCGAGGTTTTTTTCACCTTCAATTTTTTCTTTGTTTAATGTGGTTAGTAATTGGTTTGTAAGAAGTTCTTGATTGTCATTTAGTTGTAGGTCTGGAAGTTCTATTTGACCAATATGGTCTTTTATTATTGAGTCTTCAACTTCTTCAATACTGCCTGTTTTTATTTCAATTTCTGAGAACTCTTTTGTTTTTAGTTTAGAGGTGTTTTTTAAGATTATGTGGGCTTCTTTATTTTCATTGATTATTTTTTTGAATTCAATCTCTGAAGGCTTTCCTGATTTTAAGGTTCCCGAAATTCTGATTGTTACTATGGCGTCGACTATTTTTTGGTGGGATAGTTCCTCTCTTAGTTCCTGGTTAATCTCTTCTGGAGTTTTGTTTTCTGCGTTAATGTTCAGGGTTATTGTTTCTTTTAGTTTAATTGGGATGTGTGTTAGGCTTGTGTTGTTTTGATTGACGTCAGCGATGTAGAACCCTCCCTGTTTTAGTTCTTCAAGTTCCTTGAAGTTGTTTGGGAAGAGGGGCCCGGGGTAGGCTATTAGGGGGTGTTCTGTAGTGCTTTTTTGTAGGATGAAATGGGGGTGCCCCCCGGGGTAATAGTTGAAGTTTTTAGGTAGGAGCGATAATGGTTCTGAAGGAACCTTTTCCCAATCTTTCGTTGTTGGTTTTAGTTCTTTTAATAATGTGTGGAATAAGAATATTTTGTATTCTGGTAGGTTTTCTATTTCTTCTTTGTTTGCAAGATTTTCGTATTTTACTTTTTCTAACCCGCCTGCTAGGCCACAAATTCCAGTTATTGCGATTCTCTTTTCTGGAGATATTTGATGGTAGGTTATTTCTAATCTTTTTGTTTCTTCGTTGTATTTGAAAACGTTGGTACACAATCCTGCATTTTCTAGGACGTCTAACATTGTTTTTCCAGAAGGAGAATAATCATGACTCCCCGGGATGATGTAAATCTTGATGTTGTTGTCTATTATCTTCTTCATGCAGAGCGCAACTTCTTTAATTGCGTCTACTGAAGGTATTGATGTGTTGAATAAATCTCCTGCTATAATCAAGAAATTAACTTTTGATTCAATTATTTTGTTTGATGCCTCTTTGAAGCTTTCAATTGAAAGTTTTTTTAGTTCTTCTTCCTTCCATCCACCAATATGGCAGTCTGCTAGGTGTGCGAATCTGAAACTTTCTACTTGATTATCCATTTAGATGGTCTCCTAATACTAAAATTGAGGTGCTTCTTAAATTTGGAGAGTTTATTTTATATAGATTTGTTTAGTGCAGGTGGTGTTCTTTAAAAAGAGTTAATCTACGATTATCTTTTCGCCATTCCTCATTAGGTGAATATCTCTATTTATCTTGTATCCCATTTCCTCTGCCAGTCCACATGCAGGTTTAAGGAGTTTATCGAAGCCATGGCAGGGGATTATATTTTCTGGGTTTGTTAGGTTGATCATTTCTCTTAGGTCTTCTTTTGCAGGGTGTCCTGAAACGTGAACGTCTCTGAATATTCTAACTCCTTGGTCCTTAAGATGGGTTTCCATCACTTCTCTGTTTGTTAAGTTTGGTTCGACAGGGATTAATTTATTTGAGAATATTACATGGTCTTCTGAGAAGAATTTGAACTTTGTTTCTCCTCTAACCATCCTTGCCATAACTGAGTTTGTCTCTCCTTGTCCGCCAGTACAGACTATGATATATTTCTCTGCTCCTTTTTTGGAAATGTCTGCTAGTTTTCTATCAATTCCTTTTCGATATGACACGATTTCAGCTTTATTTGATAACTTTGTTACCCTTGCAGTTTCAGCTGCATCAATGTATTTACCGAAGCTTCTTCCTAGGATTACAACCTTTCTGTTTATTCTTTTTCCAAATTCAATTATGCTTTTTAATCTTGCAACGTGGGATGCAAAACAGGTTGTGACTATTGCTGATTCTGAGTTTTCTGTGCCAAGTAATACGTCTTTTAGAAGTTCTTTTGCTATTTTTTCCGATGGTGTTTTGAGATTATCCTTGGAATATAAGGAATCCATAATTAGGGCCTTAACCCCTTTTCTTCCTAATTCTTTCAGTCTTTTGTAGTTGGGTTTGTTTCCTATTACGGGCGTGTTGTCGAATTTCCAATCTGTAGCGTATAGGTAAACTCCTTTTTTAGTGTGTATTGCCAGTGCTGACGTTTCTGGTGTAGAATGTGGGATTTCCAAGAATTCGATTTTAATGTTTTTTGAGGCTCTGAATGTGTTGTTCAGTTTTACTGGTGTGTATTTATTGGGTAGCTTTAGTGAGTCGTCTCTTGCCTGGTTTTTTATTACTTGTAATGTGAAGGGTGTTGCTACAATCGGTGCCTTGAAATCTGGAGCGACATATTGTATTCCTCCAGTGTGGTCTAAGTGACAGTGTGTTGCTGCGATTGCTTTTGTATTTGGAATCCAGGATTTTATTTTGTTGTGATTGGGTATTGCATCTATTCTTCTTAGGATCTCTTTGCTATATGCTTCTTGTGTTGGTGTTTCTTCTTGGAACTCAACAACCTTTTGTACGTTGAATCCGATGTCACAGACTACTGTTTCTCCTGCAACATTTATTGCAGTCATGTTTCTGCCTACTTCATTATAGCCTCCAACTGTACAAATTTCTGTGTGTTTCAAGTTACTGTCTCCTTTTTGTCATTTTTTTACTGATTAATGTTATTGCGATCATACCGATTAGGTATCCAGAAAGTAGCAAGAAATGATCAAGTACGTTCTTTAGTGGAGCTTGAAATAGAATTATTTTATTTAATAAAGTTTCGCTGATGTAAAATGGGTTAAATGACGCTATTGTTTTGATTACTGTGGGGAGTGTTTCGATAGGCAGTATTGCAGATGAGAAGAAGATCATGATAAATCCTAGAGAGATGTTTGTGATTGTGTTTGTTTCTTCTGTTTTGAATAGGTTCCCTAGGAATATCCCTAAGAACAAGAAGAACGAGGTTATTAGGAGTATTGCGGGAATTAGAAGGGATATTGATGCTGCGATCCCATCATAGAAGAAATATGCTGCCGCACCGAGGAGAATTGCAGTCTGGATTCCAATAATTATTAGGTTTGTTAGGTAGTTACTTACGGTGAATAATGTTATGGATGTGGGCGTTATGAAGTTCTTGAAATAAACTTTTGATGTTTTTTCTCTTATTTCTAAGGTTGAAGTTAGTAGCATTGACACAAACATAATTATCATGATAAGTAGCGTTGGGAAAATGAAATTTATGTGGGTTTTTTGTGTTGTAATTGGTTTTATGTCTGATGTTATGGGGTTTACTATCTTGTTTACTCCTGTTTCTTGTATGCTGGAAATATCTTCTTTTATTGAATTGAATGTTTTTTGCATTTGAATTATTGAGAATCTGCTACTTTCTGTGTTTTGAGATAGAGTTTGTATTTTTTCAATGGATGAATCTCTTTTTGAGTCTGCCTTTGATGTATCTGCTAAAATGATCTCTATCTTATTTTCAACTGCATTGAATGCAGTGCTTGCTGAAGATGAGTTGCTATCTGAGATTTGTGATTGTAATGTTCCAAGGGGTATGTCTGTTTTTTCATAGTTTAGTGTCATGCTTGAAAGGTCATTTACTATTATTCCTAAGAGTGTGGCTTCCTCCATGTTTAGTGATTTTATTTCATCTAGTAAGAATTCCCTATCTTCTATCTCTTCACTAATGTCTTCTAGTGTGTCAACTACACCCTTTGTAAGTTGGAATGAGAGGTCTTGTGATTTTTTACCAATATGTGCTGAGATGGTTTCGCTGATTAGGTAAACTATGTTTGTTTTAGTGTTGTCTACATAGAAGACTATATTTCCGCCTAAGTCTACCTTTAAGTCATTTGGAAAGACCGCACAAACATGGAAAATACTATTTTTAACTCCTTCAATACAGGCCTGTTCTGAGTCTACTTTTTGCGTAGCGTAATCTCCTTTATTTAATTCATGCATCACTGCTTCAGATAGGGGACTGTATTCTTCTGAGAAAACCCCAACACGTATTCCGTAAATGTTTGCTGTGTTGAATGCTGCTCCAACTAGGATGATTAGCAGCAATGGTCCAAGAATGACCATTAGGGCTGAAGCTTTTGAACGGATTACTAATCTAAAATTCTTTTTTACCAGTGTTAATAGTCTTTTCATGTTCTTCTAAGGAAATCTTTTTGTGCTCCTACGTCTTTTGTTAGTGATTGGAATACCTCTTCTAATGTCGGCTTTTGTATATCTGCGTAGATTAGTTTATCTTTTGTGTTTTCTATTATGTGGAGTATCTCATGGAGTATTCTCTCTGCGTTTTTTGCCCTTATTACTAATTTGTTGTTATCGGTGTAGTATGAGTCATATTGACTTATGTTTTTTATTATGATCTTGTAATCCTGGCTTTTAGTTTGGATATGTATTTCTTCTGAGGAGCTATATTCGTCTTTTAGTTCATCCAGTGTTCCACATCTTAGGATTACCTTGTTGTGTAATATTGCAACCTTGTCACAGACGATCTCAATGTCTTCTAGTCTGTGTGATGTTATTATTACTGTTGTTCCAATGTCTGCTATTTTTTTTATTAAGTGTAGAATTTCCTTTCTTAGTAGGGGGTCTAGATCTTCAGTTGGCTCGTCTAGGATGATTACTTTTGGTACGTGGATTAGTGAACAGGCCATGTCTAACCTTCTTTGCATTCCGCCAGATAACTGTTCTGAGATTCTATTTCTTACATGATCTAATTCTACTAGTTTTAGTATTCTATCTAAATTACTGTCTATTGTTTTTTTAGATAGGCCATATAGTGCCCCAAAGTATTTTATATTTTCTTCAACTGTTAGTTTTGGATAGAATGCGCTATCTTGGGTTGTGAATCCTATTTCTGATCTTAGTTTGTCTTTTATTTTAGTGAGCTTTTTATTTAGATATAATATCTCTCCTTTTGTCGGCTTGTAGTATCCGACTAGAAGTCTTAGGATAGTTGTTTTTCCTGATCCGTTAATGCCTAGGATTCCAAATATGCTTCCTTGTGGAATGTCTAAGTTTAGATTTTCAAGAACTAGATTGTCTTTGAACCTCTTTGTCACACCCTTTAGCTCGAAAATGCCCATGTTTTTAAAGGATATAAGGTGGTTTATAAATTATTGGTTAGCTTATCTCCGATTCTTAGGTCCTTGGTTGCGTTTTTAGTTGTTTCTAGTATTGCCACTGCTTGCTTACTTGGATTGATTAATGGTCTAAATGGTTTGATATTTCTCTCAATGTGGACTATTTTATTGTTTTTATTGATCCAGACTGCATCAATTGGAAAGAACACAAAAAACATATGGATTGGAATGTTTTTTTCTTTTGTGAATTTGATTAGAATTGACTTATTTGGTTTTAATTTTTTTGAAAACATTAATCCTCTGGCTTGGGATTTTGGAGTTGAGCATATTCTTGACTCTGTTTTGAAACCCCTCTTTTTATTGCTTAGGATCATTTGAAATTTATGCAAGCATAATGTTCTCTTTTGTTTTCTTCCGAAGCTGATGTTTGGAAGTTTATAACTTCTCCTTTTTTCTTCCTTAGGTTCGATATTTCAATTAGAGTTAATAATGGTGCTAGTTCTTTTAGATCTTTTCGTCTTCTTTGTTTGTAGTTTAGTAAGGCTTCCGAGTTTCCTGATTTTATGTATCTGATTGTTGCCGTGTCTTCTACGTTGTAGGATGCTATAATTGGGATGTTGTTTTCTTCTGTGAATTTGTTTAGTACTTCTGCTAGTTTCTTTATATCTTTTATTTCTTTTGTGTTGATTGTTAATGGGATGAATGAGAGATCTTGAAGCTTATCTCTTGCTGCGAATTGTAGCCAAGGTAGTTGTATCTCAATTGAGTGTTCGTTTTCGTGTGCTGTGTGTTCGTTAACTAGTTGCGGTAGAACATCTTGGAGTGCTTTTCCCATGTCTTCGTTTATTTTTACTATTCCCAAGGGTGTTTCCCAGTTTGCGAATAGGTATGTTGAGTACTTTGTATTTGAGTGATGATTGGTTCCAATGATTAAATATGTTTTTGGGAACTTTGCTTCAGCGATTTCCATGTATCCCCATGCTGTGCAGGGTCCTGCTTTTTTAATGGTTTCCGAAGGAACTAAGAATAGGTCGTTTTTTACGTTTCTTCTTTGGGCTTGTAGTGTGCCTGGACCTTTTTTGTGCCTGAAGGATTCTCTTATTGACCTGTCTAATTTTTCAAATGTGTTTGGGTAGTACTCTGGACAGGCAATTGGTTTTCTGTTCATGGTTTGAATTCTCTTTAGAAGATATAAAAACTTTAGGGTGCTTTAGCTATGTTGTTTAAATAAAAAAAGAAGAAAATAAGGGCTAGGCCCTTATTCTATAATTACTCAACTTGTGTAACTATTTGTCCCACCTTTTTATGGGTAAGTCCACTTGCTGAAGTGTATGAAACCGTTAAATCTGCCTTTAACTTGTCTCCACTAGCCCCATTTGCACAACTTGTCAAGGTGTGCTGTGCTTCTGCGCCGTCTAGTAAGTCTGCACTACCTGATGAGGTACAACCCGGTGCACTAACAAAGAGTGAAGTAAGTTTTTCACCCATTCCATTTTGCAAGTTTACAACTATAGTTGAAGTTGTTGCTTGGAAATCAGTACATGCAATTCCAGGTGTAATTGTACATGATGAAGGCAAGAACTGTCCAGGGTTAAGAACTCCAAAGAAAGCCAATGCTCCAATCGCTACAAGTACTACCAAAAGAGCCCAACCGTATGTCATTAGGAACTCCATTGCGGCTTGTCCTTTTCTTTCGACCATAATTAAAACCTCCTTTTTGTTCTTCTATGATCATTATCTATGACTAGATAATCTGAAACTGTTGTAAATAGTATATAAGCTTAACTTAAGATATGTTATCACTTGGAAGTATTAATTAAAAAAAGAAAAAAGAAGAGGCTAGTCTAATTAAGCCTCAACTTGTGTAACTAGTTGACCTGTCTTTGAGTGAGTTATCGGGTTATCTCCTCCCAAATCGTAAGACACTACAACATCGGTTTTAAACTTTTCACCTTTAAGAATGTCTACGGTACAAGTACATGCCCATGCGTCAGTAGCTCCGTCTGCTAATGTGGTAGGCCCAACACAATTAAGTGCTCCGGCGTTACAACTTGCAGTGTCTGGCATTGTGATTGCTACATTTGCCATACTTTCACCCATTCCATTTTGCAATACTACTGTAACTGTGTTGTTCTCTAATGCGTTGAAATCAGTACATGCAATTCCAGGTGTAATTGTACATGATGAAGGCAAGAACTGTCCAGGGTTAAGAACTCCAAAGAAAGCCAATGCTCCAATCGCTACAAGTACTACCAAAAGAGCCCAACCGTATGTCATTAGGAACTCCATTGCGGCTTGTCCTTTTCTTTCGACCATAATTAAAACCTCCTTTTTGTTCTTCTATGATCATTATCTATGACTAGATAATCTGAAACTGTTGTAAATAGTATATAAGCTTAACTTAAGATATGTTATCACTTGGATTGAATAAAAGCAAACTTTAAATCATAGTGGTTACTTACAAATTAGAAATGTCAATGATTGCGAGCGTTTCAAGTTCGAAAGGTGGCTCTGGAAAATCAACTACTTCTATTAATTTGGGTGTTGCTCTTTCCAAACTTGGCAGGGAGGTTACTGTTGTTGATGGTAATTTGGCTACTCCTTACCTTAGTATGTACCTTGGTGCTCCCAAAGTTGATGTTACATTACATCATGTTTTGAGTGGAAGTGCACATATGAAGGAAGCAGTGTATAAACATAGCTCTGGTATGAAAATAGTTCCAGGTTGTTTAGAAGGTCATGATGGTTTTGATAATCTGAAGTTAGATAGTTTGAAGGACTACATAAGTCATTTAGATTCTGATATTGTTTTAGTTGATGGTGCGCCTGGATTGGATGAGGAATCAAAGGCGGCAATGAAATTATCTAGTGAAGTTTTAACTGTTACGACAACGGAGTTGCCGAGTGTTGCACATTCTGTAAAAACAATTAGGCTTGCTGAAAAGTTAGGTAAAAAAATAGCTGGCGTGGTTTTGACAAGGGCGGGACATGGATCGGATGTTAAAACTGAAAATGTTGAAACAATACTTAATCGCCCCGTTGTTGGAATTATACCCGAGGACGGACATATGAAACATGCATTGATGAAGAGAGAACCAGTTACCTCCGCATACCCGAAGGCTCCTGCTGCACTGGCCTATATGGATCTAGCTAATTATTTTTTGAGTAATAGCCATGATCAGAGAATGAGGAATTATATTTCTAAGAGACAGACTGGTGCTAAGATTCTAAATTGGGCGCTTGGCATGAAAGATTAGAAAGGCTTTTATATTGTTCTTAGCTTAAATTTTACACAATGACAAGAGTTGATTGTATTCATCGTTAGCGAAGGAGATTTGACTAGCTTTTGCTCTTGCGTTCTTGAAAAATCTTATAAACCTAGTTTGGAGATTATTCGAGATTATGACGGCCGTGGTTTAATGGTAGAATACAGGACTGTGGATCCTGTGACGCGAGTTCGATTCTCGCCGGTCGTCCTTTCTTTTGGAGATGTAAAATGGAATTAAAAAGAGCTAAGGGGACGAGGGATTTTTTGCCTGAAGAGAAGATTGCTAGGAATGAGGTTGTTGATATTCTTAAGAGAATCTTTGAGAGGTACGGATTTAATCCTTTAGAGACTCCTTCATTGGAGAGGATGGATGTTCTTGGTTCTAAGTATGCAGGCGGTGCTGAGATTTTGAAAGAGACTTTCAGTTTGAAGGATCAAGGTGGGAGAGAGTTAGGATTGAGATATGATTTAACTGTCCCTTTTGCAAGAGTTATTGCAATGAATAAGGGATTGCGGATGCCCTTTAAGAGATATGCAATTGGTAGGGTTTTTAGGGATGGCCCTTTAAAGTTAGGAAGGTATAGGGAGTTTTGGCAATGTGATGTTGATGTGGTTGGTTGTAATAGTTTTGCTGCGGAGGTTGAATTGTTTAATATTGTTAAAGATGTTTTTGGTGAGATTGGTGTTGACGTTGCGATTAAAGTTAATGATCGGGGAATATTAAATGTTGTGATGGATATTCTGGATGTCCCCGACAAGGATAAGCTGGAGTTTATTTTTTCCCTTGATAAACTGGAAAAACTTGGAAGAACCGGAGTGCGTAAGGATTTGGAAAGTAAAGGGATTAAATGTAGTGATAGTATGACTTTGTTGATTAGTACCCTTGAACAGAATAATCTCGACTCACTAAGAGATTATGTCAAGGCTTGTTGTGAACAAAAAAATATAGACTTTGATAAAACTGGTTTTGATAACGTAAGGAAAATTCTAGACGAAGTAAGCGGTTTGACTTTTACTTCTTCCTTAGCTAGAGGTTTGGCGTATTATACTGGGACGATTTATGAGGTTTTTTTGAAAGATAAGAAACTTGGAATCAACTCAAGTCTGTGCGCTGGCGGGAGATATGATAAGTTGATTGGGGATCTAGTCGGAGATGGGAAGGAATATCCTGCCGTGGGTATCTCATTTGGGTTAGATGTTATTAACGAAGTTTTGAAGATGAAGAATGAAGGAAAGGGACGAAAGACTGTTGTTGATGTTTATTTGGTTTCAATTGGTTGTTCTGATGAGGCTCGGAAGATTGTTCAGAAGTTTAGGGATGGAAAACTAAAGGTTGATATTGATCTACTTGAAAGAGGGGTTTCTAAGAATTTAGATTATGCTTCTAAGGCTGGAATAAAGTATGTTGTTCTGGTTGGTAAGAAAGAATTGGAAGCTAAAAAAGTTAGGTTGAAGAATATGATCTCTGGTGATGAGAAGATGCTTACTGTTAACGAGTGTTTCAAGTTTTTGACAAATGAATTAGTCCATTAAAGTTATCCTAATATCTCCAAATGCTTTCTCTTGGTTTAAGTCTATTTTTTGTTGATTGCACAGATGCAATAGTGGGACGAAGGTTGTTACTTTATCTTCCTTTGATTCTGTTTCTAGTAATTCTGTGAAGTTTAGAATCTCTTTCTTTCTGAACATGTAAATGATTTTTTCATATACTGATTTGATTAAGTCTGAAATATTGTAGACTTTTTTTGGTAGAACTGCCTCTTGCATTAATGGTTCTTCGTAGATCTTTCTTATTCTTCTTCTTTCGTCTACTTCGAGTGCTTTTTCCAAGGCTTTCATTAATTCATTTAAACTTACTTGTCTCTTTCTTGATTGGGGAGACTTAACCATTAACTTTGGTATGTTCTTTCCATCAATTGCATACTTGTAATCGTTTTCGTCTTCGAGTAATAAGTCTTCATCTGCTGGGTAAAGTACGCTGTCAAACTCAGCGATGTGCTCATTTAGAAGCCTATCCGACTTCATTCTTAGAAGAAGGGCTGAAGCAAGAACTATTTTACCTGAGATGAAGAAATTGTGCTCCTTTAGATTTTTTATTGCTTCTATGTACCTGCTTGATAGTTTGCTTAAGTCTACATTCCATGGATCCATTTCTCCATTATTGATTAATTCGTAGATGATTGTTTGCCAAGTAACCTCGTTCTTTTTTACAAGGAGGTCGTATATTCTGTCTTCCATTGGCTTTAAAAGCGGGAATGAATATATAAGTTTTCTTGCTCTTAGTTAGTTTTTTATACCTGTGGTGTTTTGTTATTTTGTGCAAACTTTAGAAAGGGATCTTTGTGATATGGTTGGCGAAAGATTGCACGAGATGGCCTGGAATGGGTGTTATCCAATTAATCGCTCGGTTGCATTATGGGCTTTCTTTGAGGCTTTTCAAAAGGGTGATTCTTTAGTAGAGTCTTCTAATTTGGAAAGATTGGCGCAGATTGTTTTAACAGTTAGACTTCATAAGGAAGTTTTTAGTTTAGAAACCAGTATTGACTTTGATGAAATATTGGCAGGTGATGCATCCGAACCAGAAGGTTCCCCTGCTTGCTTAGATGCTGTTGCGAAGAGGATTTATGATCAGTTATTTGAAAGTTTACCAAGTGGACTTCAGCGGCCAGAATTTAGGAGAGAAATGGAAGGCGAGAGGGGCATTCAAAATAGACTAAAGGATGAATTGAGTGTATATTTTGCAAGATTTCATGAGAATCTACTTTTGCCTGTAAATGGGAGCATTCCTACCTTAAGAGAACCAAAACTTTTCTATGAAGTTCTTAGTGGGTTTCCGATGAGAGTTTATTCTGATTCGTTACTTCTCCCTTCTGATGATCCTCCAGATTCACCCACTCCGCGGGAGCTATTGGATAAGGATATTTGGGATGATTTTGATAGTGATTACTTTTTTCCTAGTGCACGTTGTATGGAACGATATTTTTGGGGCCTTTATTTGAGTAAACTGCAGGTTGCTAAGGGTTATTCTTTAAGGAGAGGTGTGAAGGATCCTTTGGCGGCTTTTTTGGAAGAGGGAGAGCGAGCACTTAGGTATGAGGCTGTTCTGAGGAGAAGGTCCAAGGGCTTATAATGTCTGTTACTATTCTGAGATAGTTACAATCGAAACATTTAAATATGGGTTTTGCATTTGTATTTATATCACCTCTTTTTCCCCAGGAAGAAACTTTCGGGTCTCTTCCTAGGGTTTTATTAAAAAATAGCTATGCTTATGCTATTAGAATTGTTTCTTTTTAGCCTTGCTTAATTTGTCTGAAGCTTCATCTGTGTTGAAGATTTTCTTGGCTAAGTTTGAGATTGTGCTCATGCTAAAGTTTGATCCTAAATGTGGATGTCCTTTTCTGTATATATATGGATCTTTGATACTTTCTTCACCTTCGTTTTTTTCTGGTGTTGTTTCTTGTGGTTGTTTTTTCATTGAAAGTTTTTGTAATAAGTCTTCGTTTTCTTGTTGAACTTGAGTTTCTTGTTTTGGTTCTTCTTGAATATGTTCGGGGGTTTGTTCAGTTTGGGGTTGTTGAATGGGCTCGGGAGTTGGTTCCGGTTCAAGGGTTGGTTGTACTGGTTCTGGCTGTGAGATTTCTGTTTGTCTTTGAATTGGTTCGGGTGTTTTTTCTTCTACTTTTTGTTGTGCATCTTGCGCATTCTTTATGAAAATATCAATGTCGTCCTCTCCTGGTTTTTTGCCAGTTGAAATTGTTCTGATTAACTCTTCTTGTTTCCTTTTGAATTCTAAATCTTCTTGTGTTTCTTGTTGCACTGGTTCGGGTACTGGTTGTTGTACTGGCTCAGGTTGAGCTGATTCTCGTTGAACGGGTTCTTGGATTTGAGTTTCTTGTTTTGGCTCTGGAAGCGGAGGTGTTTGTTCTCTTAATTGTTCCATTGGTATGCCTGAGATGTCTTTAATATCTTCTAAAATTTCTTCAGATTCTCTTTCAGAAATAGTTTCTTGTTTCACTTCTTCTTTTGGTTCATCTTCGTACTTCTCGTCTTCTTCGTCTCTAGGGTCTTCCTTGTCTTCTAAGTCTTTATCTTCTTCTCCCTCTTCAAGAGGCTCCTCTTCGTCAACATATTCTTCATCGTCTTCAAGAGGTTCATCTTCATCGTCTTCGTATTCTTCGTCGTCATCCTCGTCAACAACTTCGTACTCTTCCATCTCTTCTGGATCTATAGGATTGCCATCTTCGTCAACATATTCATACTCTTCATTATCTTCTTCGGACTCTTCAAGAGGTTCGTCTTGAGGTTCTTCTTTAGGCGGTTCTTCAGAATTATCTTCCCTTTGCTCGGGATTATCACCTAAATTCATGTCTGCAACCCTCTTTTTTTGGTTTATATAGATTGTTGTAGCCCATTAGGCTTTTTATAGAAATAAGAATTATTCCTCTTTTGGTTCTGATTTTTTGAATTCCGTGTATCCGCTTTTTCCACAAGTTGTTCTGTTCTTGTGAATTGCCATGAATATCCCCGGACCTTCTTTTGGTGATGTTGGATTTTTTCTGGTTAATTTTCCATCTTTGACTTCATACATTTTCCATCTTTGTGAAGGTTGTTTGTTTTTTACCTGTTTTTTTGCCATTTTTATTCTTCCTTAGTTTGCTCTTTAGACTCCTCTTTTGGTTGCTCCTTTGGTTCTTCCTTAACTTTCTCTTTAGGTTCTTCTTTAGGAGCTTCAGCAGGAGCCTCTGCTTCTTTTTTCTTTGCTTCGTGAGCCGCTTTTATTTCAGCTTGGATTATTTTCTTTTTATTGATCTTTTCAATTGCGTCTTTTGCTTTTTTATCTTCGTAGATGTAGGCTTTTACCCTGGCAGTATTGCTTCCGTATTCATCCATAACTTCCTTTATGGAGATTAACTTTTCATCTGCTTTTGTCGCATCAGCAACGGCCTTTGCAACATCTTCTTTCTTTGGCGTCGCTTTTTTATTGTGACCTATTTCTAGAATTACTTCTTTTCTTTTCATTAATGTCTGTGTTGTTTCTGTGATTATTTTAGTTGTCATTTTAGTATAGCACTCTCTTTCCAGCTTCCAATATTGGCATGTTTGCCTCAGTTGGAACGTAGATTACTTCACTGCTACCATCATGTAGGCCTTCTACCCATTTCCATATGATATATTCTTCTGTTAGGCTTTTTGCAATTATGTTATTTGCTTCTGCGATACCTTCAGCGCGAATTATGTCTGCCTCTTTTTTTAGTAATGCTGATTCTTTTTCAGCTTTAGCTTCTTGGATTGCGATTTGTCTATTCCACTCAGCTTGTTTTAGTTGAGCCTTACCTTGTAGTTCTTTAGAATAAACGGCGTATTTTGGGATTCCCCAAAGTGTTATTGCTATAATTAGAATTATTGCGACTAGGGTAAATATTACTTTTTTTGAACTTGTTTTTTCTTCTATCATTTTACTTTAATTGCATATTCTCCTTTTGTTTTTATTCCAACTTTTTCTGCTATTTCAGACTTTTCTGAGTTGCTTACAAAGACTCTGCCTTTCCAGGATTCACTAAATTGGTTTCCCTTGCATATTGGGCATGTTGGTCCTTCAACGAATAGTCTACATGTTTTACAAACTTTTCTCATTTTTTAGGTTCTGCTTTTTTTGTTTTCTTTGTTTTTGCAACGTCATCTTTTATCCATTTAGCTGCACCCAATCTATGTTGGCGCATTGTTAATCCGATTTTTGGATTGCTCATGTCTTTGTATGATGCTGCGATTATTTTTGCTCTACAAACTTCGCCGACCTTTAGAATCTTTTTAGATTCTTTTCCGGTTAGTACGTTTGTTTTTGAAAATGAAACGAAGTCATCCATTGTTTGTGAAATGTGAATCATTCCGTCGATTGGACCCATTGTCATGAAGGCTCCAAAATCACTTATTTCTGTGATCTTCCCCATAACTATTTCGTTTAGTTCTGGCCTGAATGTTACAACTTTGTATGTTGTGTCATAGTATGCCGCTCCATCTCCCGGAATAATAATGCCTTCTCCTACGTTTAAGACTTCTGTTACCCCCATTACTACACCTAGATCCTTTGAGACAAAGTTCTCAAATTCATCGTTTAGGCTTCTAAGTATGGCCTCTTGGGTGTCGTTTGCAAATTCTTTTGGTGGGACTCTTATGTGACTTCTAACTTCCAGTTCGTAGAACATTGTTTTTTGCCTCAAGTGCCTTAATTTACTAGTTTAAGGTATCTTTTTTGTCTTATCGTAATTAGCCTTATATTTCTCTTTTTAAGCTTTTCTTTGAGCTTTTTATCTTGTGTTGCGATAATATCTTTCGGATTGGCCTCTGCGTGCAATATTAGAAGGGAATCAACATTTGTGTCTTTTTCTGTTTTGATTGGTTTTGCTTTGATCTTTTTTAGGATTTCAATGGCTAGTTTTTCTAGTGGTTTGTTTTTTAGTTCGTTTAGTGTTTTGTCTATGTAGGATATGGAGTATGATTCTTCTAGAGCGTTGTTAAGTTCTTGGGCTATGTCTATTTTGAACTCTAGGCAGGTGAGTATGAATGATGTGTCCATTACTATATTTTTCATTACTTTTGATTCTTGGAGAACATTTAAATAACTGTTTGTTAGTGTTGTTTGTCATGAGGTGGGGCAAGAGGGCTCAGGGTGCCATGGAATTTTTGATGACCTATGGTTGGGCCATGTTAATTGTTATTGTTGCGGTTGGTGCTCTGGTAATTTATTTTGGTGTTGATTCTAATTTTTTAGCAAATGAAGGTTGTTATATGCAGCCTGGATTTTATTGTGAAGATTATAGAGCTGATGAAGGTTCTGTTATGGTAAGGGTTGTTAATTCTATAGGGAGGAATTTAGCAGAGATTTCCATTTCACATGAAGATTGTGATTTAGGTTCTGATAATCCTTCTCTTGAAGATGGTTCTGGTGTTTTCTTAACAATGAGCGGTTGTAGTTTTGGGGTTGCTGGCGATTATATGGATGAGCAGTTGAGTTTGACTTATCGTTTTTTAGACAGTTCTATTGATCATTTAAGTGATTTTAAAGTTGGTGCAATACTTGAAGGTGGGGATTCTCAAGGAATTGGTGGGGGAGGAAATTCTGGTGGCGGGAATCCAGGTGGGCCTGGAACAGGTTACCAGTCAGATAATCAAACTGTTTTATTGTTGAAGTTTGAAGAAGGTCAAGGTGTTAATGTTTATGACTCTAGTAGTTATGGTAATGATGGGCAGTTTTCCGCTAGTGGTGTGAGTTGGGATACTGGATACTTTGGCACAGGTGTTGTTACAGATGGTGTTGAAGGTGTGGTAAACGTTGGTGATCATGATTCGATTAATTTTGGAAGTGGGGCTCCCGGGTCTAGAGCATTTACTGTCGAAGGATGGATTAAAACTACAGCATTTAACATTGATGGTGTGATGGGTAAGAGAACTAGGGGGAGTGGTATTAAGAGAGGATATTCTCTTGCTGTTTCTACGGGGTATTTGGGATTTGTTGTTCAGGATTCTGAGGGTCTTGAGGTTAGTCTGGTTGCTTCTGATAAGTTAATTAATGATGGTCTGTGGCATCACTTTGCTTTTGTGTTTGATGAAAAAGATACTGGTACAGTCTATGCCTTTATTGATGGAGTAAGACAAATTCCGACTACTTCTATTGGGGCTGTTGATGGATTTGGGAACTCAGCTCTCTTTAAGGTTGGAAAGAGGAATAATTATTTCCCTGGCACTTTTGATGAAATAAGGCTTTCTGACTTTGCAAGGTATTAGGAAGAGATTTAAATTAGCTTTATTTGTCTTTTTTATGAAAGAAATAACTGATGAGAAGCTGGATAGGTATTTTGATATTACTATGAAGGCTCTTGAGATGGCCAAGAATGCACCCCAAAAATTGGAAGTTGAAGGTGCGCGTGAGGACTTTCTAGATATGATTGAAAGATACGTTAGTGATGCTAAACATTTTAGAGATAAAGGTGATTATGTTAATGCATTTGCTGCTGTGAGTTATGCCCATGGTTGGCTGGATGCTGGTGCTAGAATTGGATTGTGGGATGTAAAGGATTCTAATTTATTCACAGTTGATGAGTAATTATTTAAATAAGAATGCAGTTGTTTTTGATATGAAAATAGAGGTGCTAAGTGTTGGGGGTAGTTTGCTGTTTAAGAACGGTGAGATTAATCATTCTTATGTTAGGGATCTGAAGAAGTTTCTTAATTCTTTTAGAGATAGAAAATTCGTTTTGGTAATTGGTGGCGGGGTAGTTGCGAGGAGTTATATTAATGCCTTGGAGAAACTTGGCGCTGGTAAGGATGTTATGTCTAGATTTGGAATCGGGGTTACAAGAACAAATGCGAGATTGATTGCAAATATTATTGGGAAAGATGCAAATATTAGAGACTTACCTAAAACATTGAAACAGGTTAAAGGTTTTTTGAGGAAGCACAGGATTGTTTGTTGTGGTGCTTTGAGATATGAACCTGATCAAACAAGTGATGGAACCGCTGCACAGATTGCACATTATTTGAAAACTAGATTTATTAATATTACAAATGTTAAAGGATTGTATACTAAGGATCCTAAAAGGTTTAAGGGGGCTAAGTTGATTCCCAAAGTTTCGTACTCTGAATTTAGTAAGATTGTGAATAAATTGAAATATCATCCTGGCCAGCATTTTGTTTTGGACCAACATGCTGCTTCGACAATTAGTAGATATAAGGTTAAGACATATGTTGTTGGTGGAGGTTTGACTAATTTAAGGAACTTGTTGGAAGGCAGGAAGTTTGTTGGAACTGTTATTGGTTAGTCTTCTGTTGGTTCTTCATCTGGAAGTTCGTTTACAATGGCGATTGGAATTAGTAAGTAGTCTTCGATGGCTTCTCTGAATTTTCTTTTTGTAGTTTTCCCTAATCTTTCTTCTCCTTGATTGGTATTCTTTCCGGGATCATAGAATCTATCTGATAATCTAGTGCGGAGGATTGCTGTATCAGGTATTGGTTCTTTTCTGTCAAATATTTGTCTGTAGATGGGGAGGTTTGGAACTATCCTTGCGAGTCTGCTTGTGTCATCCGTAAAAACTCTATCGGTTGCTAACATTTCTCTTACAAATTCTTCAAGTCTTTCTGGTTGAATGTTTCCGGAGGAGATGTCTATCAATATTGAAAAATCTCTTAGGTTTCCTCTTTCTGGGCCTTCGACTACGATGTCAAAAATTGTGTTTAGGAATCTTAGTGCGTGGGTGTAGTTTTCTCCCGGACTTTCTACTTGGAATCTTGCATCTTGCTCAGAGAGGTGTCTAATAGCACCCCCAATTTGTTCTGAGAAGTAGGTCCTGGTGAACATCCTAACTGTGTAATTTTGTAGCTTAAATAATTTCTTTTGAATTCTAAGAGGGTTTTTAAATGAAAGGCCTTTATCTAGAAGAATGAAAGTAATAGCTGTGACTGGGAGTGCTGGTTGTGGAAAGAGCACATATGCTAAGAAATTGGCCAGGGTCAAGGGATATTTGTATTTTAGTGTTGGAGATTTTATTAAGAGGTATAAATTATATGATTCTTATGATAAGAAGTTTAAGACTTATTTAGTTGATGTTGATGTTTTGGTTAGGGTTTTGAGTGATACAATTAAGGGTATTTCTAAGGAGGGTTGGAAGGGGATTGTTTTGGATGGGCATTTGAGTCATTATCTGGGTTGTAAATTAGTTGATTATGTGGTTGTGGTTAGGTGCGATGTTAAGACTTTGAGGAAGAGATTAGAAAAGAGGAAGTATGGTAAGAAGAAGATTGATGAAAATGTTGAAGCTGAGATTATGGAAACCTGTTTGATTGAAGCTAGAGATCTGAAACATAAAGTTAAGATTGTAGAGGGAAAAGGATTAAATAAATTGAAGATAAGGTGAAAGTATGATTGATGTTGTTAGATGTAAGTTGGATAAGAAGTGTTTGGGTCGTGGTAAGGAGTTGGGGTTTTCTGATGTTTTAAACTTGAAAGTTGGAGAGGGTGGAAGTGATGAGGCTAATAGGAAATACGTTAGTGATGTGCAGAATGATGTTTTAATGAACCCCGAACTTAAAAGTTCTGGCGATAAGGTTCACTATAGAAGGTCCGGGTTGAATCAGGTGTTGGCTAAGTTGGCTAAACAGAATGATGTTGCAATTGGTTTCGGATTTAGTTTTGTTTTGAATGCTAAAGGTGTTGATCGGGGGAAAGTGATTGGTAGGATGAAACAGAATGTAAGGATTTGTAGGAAATCTAAAACTAAAATGGTTGTTTGTTCTTATGCGAATAATGTTAGGGAGATGAGGGGTGCTAAAGATTTACTTGCATTTGCGAGAGTCATTGGGATGACTCCTGGCGAGGCTAAGAAGGCTTTAAATTGGAAGCCAAGAGAGAAGAAAGTTAAGGTGTTATGATGAAGTTGGAAGTTCCTTTTATTAAGCAAACTACGAAGTTTAATTGTGGGCCAGTTGCATTGCAAATGATCTTTTCTTATTTCGGAGGGAATGAAACTTTAGATACTATTGAAGAGAAATGTGGGATTAGGGGTGGTAAGGCTGTGTCAACTCTTTCACTAGCTATTTGTGCTAAAGAGCTAGGTTACGCTGTTGAGTTACACTCCGATTCTTTTGAGGTTGATGAAAGTTTAATGGACATGGATTATTACAAAGAACATGGCGGAATTAACTGGATTGAAGAAGTGAAGAAATTAATTGAAGAAGCCAAAGAAAAAGGTGTAAATCTAAGCGAAGGAGAATTAGCCTTAAGTGATATTTTGAATAAAACTAATGAAGATTGTATTCCAATTGTGTTGTTAGACTGGAATGTGATTAAAGGTAAGGAAGGGTATCAAGGACACTTTGTCCCGGTTGTGGGGTGTGATGGTGAGAATGTTTTGGTACATAACCAGGGTATGTTGAACCCTGCTGAATTTTTTGAGATATCTAGGGAGACCTTTGATAAAGCCAGAATGGCCAAGGGTACCGATGGAGATATTTTGTTTATAGGAAAGAAAGATACTTCTGACTAGATTGAAAATTAATTGATAAAATAAAAATAAAAAAATATGGTTTAACCGTTTATCCTATGTTCTAAAATGTTCTTCTTTTACCGAAACATTCCCTACAATAAACAGGTTTACCTTCTGTTGGCTTGAATGGTACTTCACATTCTTCACCACAGTCAGAACAAGTTGCCTTGTGCATTTCTCTTGGACCCATATTTCTTCTTGGACCCCTGTTATCTTGTCTAGGACCTCTATCATTGAAGTCGTTCATCGTATTTTCCTCCGTGTGAACATATAAGCGTGAACTTTTATGTTCGAAATATTCTATAATTGTTGAGTATATAAGGGTATGTTTTTTGTATGAAAAATATGAGAAATGCTTGAAAATTGGGGTTTTTGGAGGTTTTAGCGCCGTTCTCTGATTATCAGAAATCTTTATATATAGTATACTCTCTGAGAAGTCCTGTAAGAGAGAAGGAAGAAAGGTTTATTCTTCGTTGAAAATATGCAAAAAAAGACAAAGATTAAGGTGTTAACACCTACTTTGAGAGAGAAGAAGAGATATCTTGTCTATTCAGTGGACTATTTTGGCAATAAGGCCTCAGAGTCTACTAAGCTAAAGGAGACGGTGGATAAGGGACTTTTGGACTTCTTAGGAACTTTTGGATATGCCAAGGCCGGAGTTATGTTCGTAAAAGGCTCTGGAAAGAAAGGTATATTAAGAGTTGATAGGAAATATGTAGATCATGTTAGAACAGGTCTTATGACAGTGAAAAAGATGGATTCAAAAGATGTTGCAATAAGATGTCTTGGATTGTCTGGAAGCGTTAATAAGGCTGATCAAATATATGAAGGTATCTAGGAGGGATATGATATGCAAGCAGATGAAATGAGTCACCAAGCAATGGGTTACGATAGGGCAAGTACAGTATTTAGTCCTGATGGTAGGTTGTTGCAGGTTGAATATGCAAGAAAAACCATTAGAGCAGGTTCAACTGCTGTTGGTGTTACTTGTAAAGATGGAGTTTTAATTTTAGCAGACAAGAGAGTTGTTGAAAAGTTAATTGTTGGGAAATCCGTTGAGAAGATTTTTCAGATTGATGAGCATATAGGTGCAAGTGCTTCCGGAATTTTAAGTGATGGAAGGATTTTAATTGAAAAAGCACAGGTTGCTGCACAACAACACAAAGTTACATATAATTCACCAATTAGTACTGAGACATTGGTCAAGGATATTTGTAATACTAAACAAATGTATACTCAAGTCGGCGGTGCTAGACCATTTGGAGTAAGTATAATGTTCATGGGTGTTGGAGAACAAAGTCATATCTTTGTTACAGACCCAACTGGAACGTTCTTTGAATTCAAAGCAACTGCTATTGGAGAGAAGGATGATGAAGTTAAGGCAATTTTGAATAAAGATTACAAGGAAAGTATGTCTTTGGATCAAGCATTAAGGTTAGCAATGACTGCATTGAAGAAATCTCTCGGAGCTAATTTCAATATTGGTAGGATTGATGGAGCTTACATTGGTTCTAGCGATAAGAAATTGAAGAGATACACTAGTGAGGAGTTGTCAAGGGCAGCTAAGTAGTTGCTTCAGTAAAATGATAGATGTAGATAGAGCAGTTATTGCAAGATTAAATAGGCAGGGAAGACATTTCGAGATACTTGTAGATTGTGATAAGGCTTTAGAATATAAACAAGGCAAGGATGTTTCTTTAAGCGATATTCTTGCTACAACTCAAGTGTATTTTGATGTTAAAAAAGGCGAAAAAGTTTCTGATGATGATTTGAAAGCTGCTTTTGAAACAGATAATGTTGATGAAGCAATTAAAATGATTCTGAAGAAAGGCGAAATACAGTTAACTTCTAAGTATAGGGATGAAGAAAGGGAAAAGAAAAAGAAACAAATTATTGATATTGTTCACAGGAATGCTGTTGATAGCAAGACTGGATATCCTCATCCTCTGACTAGAATTGAAACTGCGCTTGGCGAATCTAAGTTTAGGGTTGATGAGCACAAACCTGCTGAAGAGCAAGTTGAAGATGCTTTAAAGGCTTTAAGAGAGTTAATTCCAATTAAATTTGAAAGAAAGGAAATAGCTGTGAAGGTTCCTGCTGCGTTTGCAGGTCAAGCAAAAGGTATAGTGCATAAGCACAAAGTCACAAAAGAAGAGTGGCTTAATGACGGTTCATATTACTCAGTTGTTGAAATACCGTCCGGGATAATGGATGAGTTTTTTGACGAGTTAAATAAAATTTCTCACGGACAAGTTGAGAGTAAAATTTTGAGAGTTATTGAATAGGAAGTGTATAAAATGGGAAAATTATTTGTAGAAGAAAGACAAATTGTAGTTCCGGGAGACAGACTAGCTTCTGGAATGGATTATCTGCCTGCTGGCGGAGCATATAGAGATGGAGAGGAGATTAGATCTTCTGTAGTAGGAATATTAGGAATTAATGGACGAGTTTTAAGAGTGATTCCTCTTAATTCACAATATAACCCAAGACCTGGAGATATGGTTATTGGAAAAATTACAGATATGACAAACTCTTTATGGTTTGCAAGCGTAGATAGTTTTAGGGATGGAATCTTAACATTAAGGGAAGTCCCAGAATATGTTGATGATGGGGCGGACTTGACACAGTTCTATAACTTTGGTGATTATGTTTTGGCTAAAGTTTCTGCTGTTGGAAGAACAAATGTTTTGTTATCAATGAAAGGTCCAGGACTTAGGAAGATTAGTGGTGGAAGAATTATTGAAATAAACTCTGCTAAGGTTCCAAGAGTTATTGGCAAACAAGGAAGCATGATTACATTGCTTAAGGAAAAGACTGGTTGTAGAATTATAGTTGGTCAGAACGGACTTGTTTGGGTTCAGGGTGCACCTGAGCATGAGTTGGTTGCTGTTGATGCAATTAACTTCATTAATGAGAAAGGGCATTTACAAGGATTAACAGATCTTGTTTCTGATTTCTTGGATAAGGCTATGAAGAATGTGGTTGTACATGATAGTGAAGAGAAACCACAGAAAGAGAAGCCGAAGAAAGAGAAAACTAAGAAAGTTAAGAAGGAGTCAGATGATGAAGAAGAGACTCCTAAACGAAGAGCGGTTGGAAAGAAAGCTAAGAAGACTGCTAAGCGAGGTAGTAAAAAATGACTAAGAAAAGAAATGACGGAAGGGCTGCTAATGAGGTAAGGCCAATGGAAGCTAAAGTTGGTGTTGTTAGTAGTGCTAAGGGAAGCGCAATGTTTAAGATTGGAAATACTATCGCAGTTGCGGCAGTAAGAGGTCCAAAAAAGCTTCACCCTAAATTTTTACAAGATCCCGAAAAGGGGAAACTAAGATGTTTTTACAATATGGTTTCTTTTTCAGGGAGCGGTGACAGGGTTAGACCTGGACCGAGTAGACGAAGTAAGGAAATTAATTTAGTAATGGAAAGTGCTTTGTCACCTGCAATCGACTTGAGTGCATATCCTGGATGTGCGGTTGATGTTTTTGTAAATTTAATACAAACTGATGCAGGTACAAGATGTGCTGCAATAACTGCAGCTGCCATGGCTTTGGCTGATGCTGGATTTAGAATGAAAGATTTAGTTGCAGCGATTGCTGTTGGGAAAGCAGATGGAAACATTGTTGTGGATTTGAATTATGAAGAGGATTCAGATGAGAACGGTGTTGATATTCCAATTGCAATGATGCCTAATGAGGAGAAAGTAACACTTTTACAATTAGATGGCAGAATTAAGAAAGAAGAATTGAAGAAAGCAATTGAACTTGTAACACCTGTTTGTAAGAAGATTGGTGAAGTTCAAAGAAAAGCAATAGTAGCGAGGCATGCAAAAGATGGCAAAGGTAATTAAAGAACATATACACTCCTTGTTGGAAAAAGGAGTAAGGCAGGACGGAAGGAAACTTTTGGACTATAGAAAGGATGTTTCTGTTGAATACGGAATTTCACCAAAGAGTGCTGAAGGTTCTGCAAGAGTTAAGATTGGTGAAACTGAAGTTGTAGCTGGAGTGAAGTTGGGTGTTGGCGAACCATACCCTGATCAACAAGACTCTGGATCAATAATGGTTGGTGCTGAATTATCTCCAATTGCAGGGGATAGATTTGAAACTGGACCGCCTTCAATTGAATCAATTGAAATCTCAAGAGTGGTTGATAGAGGTATAAGAGAAAGTGGCGCATTTGACTTCAAGAAGTTGTGTGTTAAGAAAGGCGAGCTAGTTTGGCAAGTCTTTGTTGACCTTTACCCTATTAATGATGCAGGGAATCTAAGGGATGCCTGTTCATTGGCTGCGTTAGCTGCTTTGAAGGATGCTAAATTTCCAGAGTTGGATAAAGCAACCGGAACTGTGGATTATAAGAAGAAGACTAAGACAGGAATGCCTTTGACTGATGATCCGATAGAAGTTACTGTTGTAAAGATTAATGAGGATTTCCTTGTTGATCCGACTGTTGAGGAAGAAGAATATCTTGACTCAAGGTTAACCGTTGCATTTTTAAAGGATGGAACAATCTGTGCGATGCAAAAGGGTGGCCAAGGAGCCTTGTCAACCGAAGATATAAATAAAATGGTTGATATTGCATCTGATAATGTTAAGATATTGAGGAAGGCATTATGAAAGTAACAAAATATGAAAAAGCAAGAATCATTGGAGCAAGAGCATTGCAAATTGCGATGGGTGCTCCCATGTTGCTTAAGTCAACAAAGAAAGAATTGGAAGAAATTAGATACAGCCCAATTGAAATTGCTAAGAGAGAATTCGAAGGGGAGTTATTACCCATTTCTATTAAACGGCCTTTACCGACAAAGGCTTAATTTTATTTTAAAATAATAAGTTTTAAATAACTAGTGAATTATTCTGAGTTTATGACTAAAAAAATTCTGGAAAAGGATTTCAATTCACATATACATGTTAAGGAATATAAGAGGAAATGTAATGGATGTAAAAAGGTATGGCATTCCTTGGCATCTAGAGAATCTGAAATAAATAAAAATATCAAATTTAATTCTGGGCAACAGGCCTGCCATGCATGCAGTAATCATGGTGCGGCCTTACAAGCTAAGAGAAATGCAGAATCTAACCAAGAACTACTAGATAAACTTCTTAAATGCCCCAAGTGTGGCTCGGCGAATTATACTGAAAATGTTAACATCTTTGAGAAAAAAGAGTAATCTCTTTGTAAGATTTATTGTATATTGCATAAAAAAAGTATGGCACGGTAAATTTGGACGACAATATAATAAAAGAAAAAATATCCTTTGCCGATTCTACCCTTCTTGTTCAAACTATGCAATTGGTTCTCTTGAAAAATATGGGCTTATCAAAGGGGCGATTAAATCTTATTCTAGACTAAGAAGATGTACAAACAAGAATCTAGATAGCACTATTGATTTCCCCTGAGGTACAGTCTTTTAAGATAATTATATATATCAGAAGAAAAGATAGCTTGTATGGCGAGAAAGTTAATGGATTCTAGGTTAAAAATATTTTTTTTATGTGTCTTAGGGTTTCTGGTACTTTTAATATTAATGACACAATCTCAGCAAAGTAATTCGGAAGGCATAACTTCTGCACCAGGAATGAAAGATACGTTTGTAACTGAGTCTGGTCTAAAGGATTCTCTATTAAATGAAAATAGTAACTCTCAAAGTTCATTAGTTTGGAAATATTGGGGAAATAAATCTCCTTCACTTCATTTAACTATCAAGGATAAATATTCTAAGACTGGAGGTCACCACCTAGCGTTAATTGTAATCAAAGGGGACAAATATTATGGTTCTGATTTGGATAATTATGTAAGCATGCAACCCTGTTATTCAACACCAGACAGTGTAGAGTTCTGTAGGCCCAGCCTAAGTTTTAGTAGTCTTCAAGGAAGGGAGGTTACAGCATATGTATTGTTGGAAATGGAAAAAAGCTTGACGGCTTTCAAAGGAAGTAATGATCTTGGTATTTTAATGGAAACTAACCCTAAAAAAATGATTAAACTTGACTTAACTGTACCTTTTTTTGATGAAAAGGGATTCATAAGCGATAGTAAATATGCAGATAGGTCTTGGTGTTGGTTTAAGACTAATGTTATGGAATATGGGGATTTTAAACCGAAGTGTCAGGAGTTATTAGATCAATACAATAGTGTAGTGCCTAAGAAGGTAAATGGCCTTGGCGGGGTTGATGAGCCTATAGAGATTATACAATACGTTGATTTTGAAGATATTTTTTCTTTTCGTTTTTATCAAAACACCTACCCTTTAATAAAAAGTAATTATCTGGATAATGGAAAGGCAGTTTTTATTGTTAAAAACTTCCCTCTAAATTATCATTCAAATGCTATGGATGCTGCAAAATCCTTTGAATGCTCTAGGATTCTGGGTGATGAAGATACCCCCTTGGAAATGTATGGTTTGTTGTTTGAGGGTTATGACAATGGAATAACAGTTGATAGTATAAATAAAATGGCAGAAGTGGTAGGATTAAACCTTATAGATTTTACAGATTGTCTAAATGAAGATTCTACCAAGGAGTTAATTTCTGGAGATATCAATAGTGGTAATGCTTTGGGCGTTTCTGGAACGCCTACATTTTTTATTAATGGTGAAAAGTTAGTGGGTGCTCAGGATTACTCTAAGTTCGAAGAAAAATTAAATAGTGAAAAATAGTTAAACTCTGTTTCTTTATTTATTTTAGAATACACGCTGTGAAACTTAATTTTACCTATTTGTGTACACTCTTGAATGGTTATAAATTTTTTTAAAGCGAAACCATCTCAGCATAGTCATAATGTTCCTATATATTAGGGAAAACGGAGGTGAACAATAGTGGCTGGTTTTTTAGGTGAAACTACGACGTCAATAATTAACCCACTCAGCGCAATTTGGTATTCCTTGGTTGGACAACTTCCAGGAATTGTTGCAGCAGTGATCGTTCTAATTGTTGGAGGATTCGTAGCAGTTATATTAGGCCATGCACTGAAGGTTGTGCTTGAGAAGCTCAAGGTTGACGATTATGTTCGCAAAGCCAGGCTCACCAAGACAATTGGACACACTCACGTGCCAGCAGTGGCGGGTGAAATCTTCAAGTGGTACATAATAATTTTGTTCTTACAACAAGCAGTGGCACTCATTAATTTGGGTACATTAAGTATGTTATTGGGACAATTTGTAGGTTGGTTGCCAAATGTTATCGTGGCGGTTGTTATATTGTTGTTCGGAATCGCAGCAGCAAATTACATCTACTACAAGACATGGGAACACTCCAAGCAAAAGGGTGTTAAGGCAAGCGCAGGTATAATCAAGGCAGTTATTATCTTCATGATCATTTTAATGGCTCTGAAGCAAATAGGTGTCGATGTGGGAATACTTGAACATACGTTCTTATTGATCGTAGGCGCTTTGGCAATCGGTATTGCATTGGCTCTCGGAATCGGTCTTGGTCTAGGATTGAGAAAAGAGTCTGAAAGCATAATAAAAGGAATAAGGAAGAACTTCTAGTTTTTCCTCTTTCTTTCTTTTTTTTATTTAACTTCTAAGAGTCTGTAATGCCTTTCTAGGACAGTTAACTTTATAAATGGAATTTGGACTAATCAAGCCATGGTTACTAAAAAAACTGCTAAGAAGGAAGAAGCTCCTGTGGAAGAAGCTGTGGAGAAAACTACTGTTAAGAAAGTTACAAAAAAAGTGGTTAAGAAGGCAGTTAAGAAAGTTGCTGTGAAAGAAGAAGCGAAGATTGAAGAAAAGCCTGTAGATGCTAAAGAGGTTTCTGAGGAAGCTCCTGCAGAAGAACCTAAGACCGATGATTCTAATTTAATGGTGCCCTTGGATAGCTACTTGAAGGCAGGATTACATATTGGTACAAAGTTTAGAACTAAGTACATGGAGAAGTTTATTTACAAGGTTAGGACAGATGGACTAACCGTTTTGAATGTTCAAGCTATTGATGAAAGAATAAGGGTTGTTGCTGATTTTATTACAAGATATGCTCCCGAAGATGTAGTGGTTGTTGGAAAAAGGGAGAATGGATGGAGAGCAATTAAATTATTTTCAAAAGTTACAGGAATAAAGGCTTATGCTGGGAGATATCACCCTGGAATTTTAACTAATCCTAATTTGGAAGACTTCCATGAGGCTAAATTAATTATTGTTGCGGATCCTTGGCCCGATAAAGATGCATTAAAGGATGCTGCTAAGGTTGGAGCTGTAACTGTTGCACTTTGTGATACAAATAATGATAGTACTTATGTTGATTTAGTTCTGCCTTGCAATAACAAAGGTAGAAAGAGTTTGGGATTGGTATTTTGGATACTTGCGAGAGAGTATATGAAGGCTAGATTCCCCGAATTACCTGAGACAACTTATACTTTAGATGATTTTATGGGGGAGAATGAACCTCGTCCTGAAATTAAGAAGAGAAAGTTTGTGCCTAGGGCTCCTAGAAAAAGGAATTAATGAGGTATTTCTAACATTTCCTGAGAATTTGATAATAGGAACTTAGAGACCTCTTTAGGCAGTCTAGAGTGGTTCGTAAGGACTATAGTTTTTGTTTTATGTTCTTCCATTTCTTTGTTTAAATGGTCAATGAATCTTCTTGTTTTTAATTCTCCATGATGCGGGGCTAAACTATGTAGGTCTTCTATGAATAATGTCTTTGGACCTGGTCCAAGTTCTTTTATTTTGTCTACAATTGCTTCACGGATATCATTTAATGTAATTTTGTGTAGGTAAGTTGTTCTGCTGTGTTCTAGGCCGGAGTTAATATGTTTTGATAAAATGTCTACATAGTGTGCGCCGTGAACATTAAATCCATGTTGGTCGAGAAGTCTTTCTGTAACTCTTGAAGTTCTTCTTAATGGGACAATTAGTTTGGGTTCACTTGTAAAGTTTAATAATTCATACGGATGGAATTGATTTCTAGCGTCTGTTTTGAATACGAAGAGTCCACTTTGGGCGTGTGCGATGTCTGTTAACTTCTTTTTTGGTATTATTCTTTTTGATTCCAATTATCTCACCAGTTTTCTAGTATTTCTCTTGCTTCAGGAAGACTTGTTTGTAATATTTGTGCTGCCTTGCCTAAGCTAATTTTCTTTTTGTGGTATAGTTCGTATGCAATTGCTATTCTTAAGTGTTTTTTATTCTCTAAAGTATATCTAATTGTATCTCTTAAAAATTCTGAAAGGCTATCGTAATAGCCGATTTGTTGGGCTGCTTCGAGGATGGTTTTGATTTCTGAAGGGACAGTGAAAGTGACAACATTGCTTTTTTTCATGAAATATTATTGGGATAATATTATATATAAATGCTTGTTTTTTAATGGTTCAGAAAAGTGTCATTTTTTGGATGGAAAATGGGCTTTATACGGCTTGTACTGTCCAAATTTAGGCGAATTAGAGGCAGAAAGGTTTTTATAATCTGAAGTACTTTGTTTAGTAGAATATTTGCTGCAAAGACAATTTATTCTCTATGGGGGCCTATTTCGATGGACGAAGCTGAAAACACACCTAGAACGCCTGAGGAGGAAGTAGTGGCGAAGAAGACTGCTACTCAGAGTGCTGCCCCGAGAGAGGAAATAAATGAGCCTGAGAAGGTGGAAAATAGCGATTATGGGGCCCAAAACATTACTGTTTTGAAGGGTCTTGAGGCTGTTAGAAAGAGGCCTGCCATGTATATTGGCGATGTGAGCTCTAGGGGTCTGCACCATCTAGTGTATGAGGTAGTGGACAATAGTATCGATGAGGCCTTGACTGGGAATTGTACATATATTTCTGTCACGATTAACAAGGATGGAAGTGTTACCGTTTGCGATGATGGGAGAGGTATCCCTGTTGAGATGCATCCCGAGGAAGGAAAGAGTGCATTGGAATTAGTAATGACTGTTTTGCATGCAGGTGGTAAGTTTGATAAGAAGACTTACAAGGTAAGTGGTGGATTGCATGGGGTCGGTGTGAGTGTTGTTAATGCCTTGTCTAAATTATTAGAAGTTAGGGTTATGAGGGATGGAAAAGTTCATTATCAAAAGTATTCAAAGGGCCTTTCACAGAGTGAAGTAAAGATTATCGGTGATGCTACAAGTACTGGAACAACTGTTACATTTTTACCTGATGATGAGATCTTTAGTACAACTGAATTTAGTTTTGAAACTTTGACTTCTAGATTGAGAGAGTTAGCTTTTTTGAATAAGAATTTGAAGATAATTGTTAGGGACGATCGTGAAGATAAAGAACAGACTTTCCAGTATGAAGGAGGTATTGTTCAATTTGTAAAACATTTGAATAAGAATAAAAATCCAATTCATGAAGAGCCAGTGTTTGTTTCAAGGCAGCATGATGGCGTGAATGTTGAAGTTTCTCTGCAGTACAATGAGGGTTATCAGGAGAATGTTCACTCTTTTGTTAATAATATTAACACGGTTGAAGGTGGAACCCACTATAGTGGGTTTGCAACTGCATTAACTAGAGCAATTAATGATTATGTTAGGAAGAATAAGGTTGCCGATGTTAGATTGGGTGGTAATGATGTTAGAGAAGGATTGACTGCTATTATTTCCGTTAAAGTTCCTGAACCGCAGTTTGAGGGGCAGACTAAAACTAAGTTGGGTAACTCTGAAGTTAAGGGTTATGTGGATAGTTCTTTTTATGAAACCTTTGCAACTTATTTGGAAGAGAACCCTAGTGTTGCTAAGCGTATAGTTGGGAAGTGTGTTGGTGCTGCTAAAGCTAGAGAGGCTGCTAGAAAGGCTAGAGATTTAACTAGAAGGAAGAGTGCATTGGACTCTGCTAGTTTGCCTGGAAAGTTAGCTGATTGCCAGTCTAAGGATCCAAGTGTTTCTGAGATTTATGTTGTTGAAGGAGATTCCGCTGGCGGATGTTTTTCCGGAGATACTGAGGTTGCATTGGTAGATGGAAGGAATTTATCTCTTAGAGAACTTGTTGAAGAGCATAAACAGGGTAAGAGAAACTTTTGTTATACTATTCAAAAAAATGGGACAATTGGTGTTGAGGAGATTAAAAATCCAAGAATTACAAAGAGGAATGCTAATGTTGTTAAAGCTGTGCTGGATAAAGGTGAAGAAATTGTTTGTACTCCTGACCACAAATTTATGAGAAGGGATGGAACATACTCTGAGGTGAGTAAGTTATCTAGTCTTGATTCTCTTATGCCTTTGAGGAGAAAACTATCTGAAAAAAAAGGTAGATTAACTATTGAAGGATACGAGATGGTTTATGATAACCTAAAAAATAAGTGGATTTTTACTCATATGTTGTCAGACAAATGGAACTTAGAGAATGGAATTTATCGTCCTTTAATTAAAGCTCATAAACACCATGTAGATTTTAATAAGTTAAATAACAGTCCTATAAACTTAGTTCGTTTGTCTTATGAGGATCACTTAAAACTCCACCGTGACCACATAAGTCTTACGTTACATACTGATGAAGTCAAGGAGAAATGCAGGATTCTAAGAAAAACTAAAAGATTTAGAAATATGATGAGTAATAGGATGAAGAATCCAGAAACAAAAAAAATTCTGAGCGAAAAGGCAAAAAAACAATGGAAAGATCCAAATTATAAAACTTTTATGAAAAGTAAGTTTTTGAATTTTTACAAGAATAACGAGATTTATAGGAAGAAGACCTTGAAAATTCTGAGTGATTCTCAAAAACGGTACTGGGAAAATGAAGATTCTAGGAAAGAACAGTCTAAGAGAGTGAAGGCTTTCTTTAATGAACACCCTGAAAGAAAAAAAGAGCTTTCTTTGGATGCTAAAAAACAATGGCAAAACCATGAACTTCTTAAATGGAGGGCTGAGAAAACTAAAGAACAGTGGACTCCTGATTTTCGATTAAGTAGAAAAAAGGCATATGATAAAACTTACAAAGAAAAGACAATCAAAGCACTCCATGAAATATATGATGCTTGCGGTTTTTTGGATATTAAGGAGTATAATAGTTTAAGGAAACAAAGAAATGATAATACTCTGTTAACCTTTGGAACATTTACAGATAAATTTTTTGAAGGTGATTTTGATTTGGCTGAAGAGGCTGTAGAAAATTATAATCATAAAATCCTGAAGGTTACACCTTTGAATGAAACAATGGATGTCTATGATATTGAGGTCCCAAATACTCATAATTTTGCATTAGCGAGCGGTGTTTTTGTCCACAATAGTGCTAAGCAGGGTAGAAGTAGGGAGACCCAGGCAATATTGCCATTAAGGGGTAAAATCATTAATGTTGAGAAGGCTAGGTTGGATAAGATCTTTGCAAACAATGAAATCTCTGCAATAATTACTGCACTTGGCACTGGAATTGGAGATGATTTTAATATTGATAAATTGAGATATCATAAGATTGTTTTAATGACTGACGCGGATGTTGATGGTTCACATATTAATTGTTTATTGTTAACGTTTTTTTATAGGTATATGAGGCCTTTGGTTGAAAATGGTTATCTTTACATTGCAATGCCTCCGTTGTATAAGATTGTAAAGAATAAACAAATTCATTATGTGTATAATGAGAGAGAGTTAGAAGAATTGTTTGAGGAAATTGGTAAGGAGAACTATTCAATTCAAAGGTATAAAGGTTTGGGTGAGATGAACCCAGATCAATTGTGGGAGACGACTATGGATCCTTCTAATAGGTTATTGCAACAGGTTACAATTAGTGATGCTGCACAAGCCGATGAGATGTTTAGTGTGTTAATGGGCGAAGAAGTTATTCCTAGACGTAATTTTATTTTAGAGAATGCAAACTTAGTGAGGAATTTAGATATTTAAAATGCTAGAAACAGAGAAGCCAATTGGACACTATGACGTGTTTGGTGAGAGAGTTTTATTTTATGATATTGCTGATTTAAACATTGGTATGGCTGATTTTTTGAGAGAATCTGAGAGATTGGGTAAGCTTGAAGATGGCGTGAGGTTTTTTGCAACACTTCTTCCGAAAGAAGACGGTAGTTCTAGAGATCCATTGCCGTTTTTGGGAAGATTTGGTGTTGGGCCAAGGGGGATGTTTAGGGCTGAGTCAACCACCGATAATGGTAAGCATGGTTGTGAAGTAGGTATTAATTATGTTTTTGAGGCAGCTGGGAGTGAAGCAGTATGACTGATCAAGTTGAGTCAAGGTTAATTGAACAGGAAATGAAGGAGAGTTATGTAGACTATGCTATGTCTGTTATTACTGCAAGAGCGTTGCCAGATGTTAGAGATGGTTTGAAACCGGTTCATAGGAGAATTTTGTATTCTATGAACAAGATGGGGCTTGTTTATAATAAACCATTTAAGAAATCAGCTAGAATTGTTGGAGATGTTTTGGGTAAGTATCATCCGCATGGTGATACGGCAGTTTATGATTCTTTAGTTCGTATGGCACAGTTGTTTAGTTTGAGATATCCCTTAGTGGATGGTCAAGGTAATTTTGGAAGTGTTGATGGGGATCGTGCTGCGGCTATGAGATATTGTGTTGCAGGAGATTCTTTGTTGTTAACTGATGAGGGTCTTATTGAGATTTCAAGTATTTCAAATAAAAAAGATGTTAAGATAAATAAAAAAATTCTGTCTTATGCTGGATCTTTGAATAAAGCTGTTAAATTTTTTAATTCAGGAAAAAGTAGGACTATTGAAATTGAGACTGCTCAAGGATATTCCTTGAAGGGCTCTTATAATCATCCCGTCTTATGCTGGACTATTGATTTTTTGGGAAGACCATTATTACAATGGAAATTACTTGAAGAAATAAAGAAAGGTGATATTGTCGTATTGCAAAGGGGACACTCTTTGTTTTCTAAGAAAAGCTTCTTGTTAGATGGTTCTAGTGTGACTAACAAAAGGTACAAAGATATTGCTTTACCTAGAAGGATGAATAAAGATCTTGCATTCTTATTGGGGGCTTTAGTTTCCGAAGGGAGTTTCCATCAAAAAAAGATATTCTTTTGCAACTCTGATAATAAATATTATGAGGATGTAAAAAAAATTTTATTATCTCAATTTAAAGGTTTAAAACTTTATGAAAGGGAAATTAAGGGAAATTGTAAAGAGTTAGAAGTTTATCATCAAAAAGTAGTTCAATTTTTAATTAATCTTGGTTTGAAAAATGTTAAATCCATTGGTAAGGAGATTCCTTTTTCTGTTCTGAAATCAAAAAAAGAGCATGTTGTTTCATTTTTGAAAGGCTTGTTTGAGGGAGATGGAACGGTCAGTTATAAGAAAGATAAGAGGAATAATGGAGAGTCTTTAGAGTTAGCTTATCATTCAAAAAGCAAGAGATTGGTGAATCAGCTTAAAATTTTGCTTTTAAATTTTGGAATTACAACAACTAAACCTTATAGAGATAAAAGGAATAATTGTTACAAATTACAAATTACTGGTTTTGACTCACAAAATACATTTCTCAATGAAATTGGTTTTTCTTCAGATAAAAAGCAATCTATTCTGGGGAAAATAAAAAAAATTAATCCAAATAGGATGAGTAAAACGGACTGTATTCCTTATTTGTGTGATTATTTGAGAAGCAGATATGATTCTTCATTTTTAAAAAAGAATAATTTGGATAGATATCCTTTATTGTTGAAAAATTATTCCAAGATTGTTAATATAATTGATGGATCTGATAAAAAGCTTATTGATTTTTTATTACAAAATAAATTTTATTTTAATTCTGTTGAGTCCGTAGTGAAGAAAAAAGAGGAAAATGTTTATTCAATTAAGGTAAATAGTAATTGTCACTCTTTTGTAGCTAATGGATTTATTAATCATAACACTGAGGCTAGGTTAAAGAAACTTTCTGATGAGATGTTGAAGGATATTGAAAAAGAAACTGTTGATTTTAGGCCTAACTTTGATGAAAGTTTGAAAGAACCAATTGTGTTGCCAAGTGCATTGCCTAATTTGTTGTTGAATGGAAGTACTGGGATTGCAGTTGGTATGGCGACTAATATTCCTCCGCATAATTTGAGTGAAGTTGTTGGTGGTGTAATTGCATATATTAAGAATAATCAAATTACATTTGAAGAATTGATGGAGCATATTAAGGCTCCTGATTTTCCAACTGGTGGAATAATTTGTGGTACTTCTGGAGCTAAAATGGCTTATAGGTCTGGGAAAGGCAAGGTGGTAATTAAAGCTAAAACTTCTTTTGAAGAAGGGAAAATAATTGTTCATGAAATTCCTTATATGGTCAATAAGTCTAATTTGTTAGAGAGCATTGCTGCGCTGGTTAAGAATTCAATTATTACTGATATCTCTGATTTGAGGGATGAGAGTGATAGAAAGGGGATGAGGATTGTAATCGAGTTGAAGAAGAATTCTGATGAGAATTTAGTATTGAACCAGTTGTTTAAGCATACTTCATTGAAGACTTCTTTTGGGATTAATTTACTTGCGTTGCACAAAGGTAAGCCCAATGTAATGAACTTGAAAGATATGATTAAGTATTTTGTTGCTCATAGGAAGGATGTAGTTATTAGGAGAACTAAATTTGATTTGAGGAAGTCTGAAGAGAGAGCACATATTTTAGAAGGGTTGAAAGTTGCTTTGGAGAATATCGATTCTGTTGTTCAATTAATTAAGAAGGCTGATAATGCCGAAATTGCTAAGGTTGGATTAATAGAAGGTTATGATTTAAGTGAGAAGCAGGCAGTTGCAATTTTGGATATGAAGCTGCAGAAGTTAACTTCTTTAGAAACAGAGAAGTTGATGAAGGAACGTGAAGATCTTTTGAGGTTAATTGAAGAGTTGAAGGGGATACTGGCTTCAGAGGAGAAGATATACGGAATAATTGTTAATGAGTTAGAAGAGTTAAAGAGTAAATATAGTGATGAAAGGAGAAGTGAAATTGGTGAGGAAGAAGGGGATATTGTAATTGAAGAGTTAATTAAGAAAGATCAGGTTGTTGTTAGTGTTACTAATTCAGGTTATATTAAACAAATGCCTTTAGAGGTGTATAAGGTTCAGAAACGTGGCGGAAAGGGTGTTAAAGGAACTGGGCTGAAGGATGAAGACTTTGTTAGCGATATCTTTGTTACCTCTAATTTGAATTATTTGTTGTTCTTTAGTAATTTAGGTAAGGTTTATTGGTTGAAGGCTTATCAGTTACCTGTTGGGAGCAGGTATTCTAAAGGCAAGGCCATTGTTAATTTGTTGAAATTGGGTATTGGTGAGGAGATTAATGCTGTTTTGCCTGTTAATGAGTTTGGTGAAGGAAGTGTTTTGATGTGTACTAAGAAAGGGGTTGTTAAAAAGACTAGTTTGAAGGACTTTTCAAGGCCGAGAAAGGGTGGAATAATTGCAATTGGGTTAAAAGAAGACGATGATGTTGTTAGTGTTAGGCTTTGTGATAGTGGTGATGAGTTTGTGATCGCAACTCATAATGGTAATGCTGTTAAGTTTAATGAAGGTGATGTAAGGGTTATGGGCAGAAGTGCTGGCGGTGTTAGAGGGGTTAAATTGGGTAGTGAGGATTATGTTGTGGGAATGTGTGGTTGCAAGGATGGACCTGCTTTGTTTACTATTACAGAGAATGGATATGGTAAGAGGACCTTGTTAAGTAATTATAGGCTAATCAAGCGTGGTGGAAAGGGTGTGAGGAATATAATTGCCAGTCCTAGGAATGGAAAGGTTGTTGGAACTTCTGTTGTTAATGATAATGATGAGTTAATATTAATTAGTCAGAAGGGTGTTGTTATTAGAATGGGCTCTAAGGATGTAAGTTGTATTGGAAGGAATACTCAAGGTGTTAGAGTTATGAAGTTACTTTCGGGGGACAAGGTTGTTGGTGTTGCTAAGATTAGGAATGGTGATGAAGAAGTTGAAGAGTCTGGGGAGACAACTGACGCTTCTGCGGAAGAGAGTGAAGATAATTCTGAAGAAGAGATTAATTCTGAGGAAGTTTAATTAGGCTCATAACAAAGAGGCATAAAGTCGAATTTATGTTCTTTTGATAACAATATGCTTTCATGTCTTTTTATTTCTGGGAATTTTGTTTTGATATCTTCTAATGCTTCGTAGAACTCTTGTATGTTGTCTACTACGTATTCCACTTCGAAAGGCCATTCTCCTACTGAAAATACAAAGAATGGAAGATTGAATTTTTGTCTGCAGTATGAAACTAATTTTTTCTTTAGTTCGTCAGTAAGTACATTAATGTAGAATACAACTTTGTAGAATTGTTTGTTAAGGAGGTTATAATCTAGTGATACAGTGTATCCTTTGATTACTTCTTTCTTTTCTAGAGTTTTTATTTTATATTGGACAATCCTTGGTGTGAGATTCATCTTTTTAGATATCTCCATAGTTGTCATTCGTGAATTATTTGCAATTATTTTTAATAATTCTAAATCTTCTTTGTCTAACTTTGCATCTTGCCTTTCGTTTGCAGTGTAAAGAACTTTGCTGAGATATTCTTTTTCCTTTAAAATCCAACCCTTTTCTAAGTTTCCTACTGCTAATGTAATGTTAAAATGTTGGGAATAAATCCATTCCCCATAAGTATTATAAAATTCTTGCATTATTGAGTTAAAATGTTCGACATCGTGAGCAAAAACAATAATGTTTAAGTCCCATTTCCCTTTACAATTAGTGACCCATTGTACAAAGGGATTGTCTACAAGCCATTTGATTATTTCTTTTTCCTTCTGTGATGTTAAATTTTGAAATTGAAAATATAATTTGTGCATTGAATACCCAAATTTTGTAGGATTGACTATTGTCGGGAATTTTTTGATTATCTTGTTGGACACTAATTTCTTTATGCGGTAGTCCACTCTTTCTCTTGAGATCTTTAGTTTTTTAGCAATGGCGCTATTGGTTTGCCGTGAGTTCTTATCTAGCTGAGCTAGGATTTTTTTGTCTATGAGATCTAATTTAATCATATTTCTACAAAACTTACATAATCATATATAAATCTTGTTATTTCTGTAAAATATGGAGTAATATTTCTTATATAGGCTATAACCTCGATATTGTAGAGGTTAAATGAAATGTACTCAAGATTTAGAATAGACAAAAAAACCATCTTAGGTTTTAAGGAGCTTTTGAAAGAGAAAGGGCTTAGCCAGGCTGATTTAGCAAGACAAATGGGTATGTCAGCGTCAAATCTTTCTAAGGTTTTGAGCGGATCACATCAGCTTAAGGATAGAGTTGCTTGGGATATTTTTGAATATTTAGACTTAGATCCTAGGGCAGATTACCTAGTTAGACCTAAAGACTTTTGTCTTGATAGAGTTAGTAATCCGGACGACCATTGGAGAATGTTGTATCAAGGGCATTCTGAATTATTGGAATCTGCATATATGAGGGTATCGCCTGAGATAAAAGGGGCTGTTTTGGGCGGTCTTGAAGAATTATTGAGAGAATGTGGGAAAAAAGAGGTTTGATTTATTCAATAGTCCCATAACCGATTAATCTCCACCGATTACCAATCATTCTAGAAATAGTGATTCTGTCTTCTTTTGTGCAGCAGATTGGGAGTTTTAGTTTAACATTAACTGCATTCTTTTTTAGTTGGGTTACAATGCCGATTGTGGCTGCAGAGTTAACATTAAGCATTAATGGCTCTGAGAGCTTGATTGCTTGGACTTCTTTTGATTCTGCTTCTCCAACTACACGGTCTAAGAGTTTTGTTTTTAGTGTGAATTCTTCCCATACATTTGGCATTTTGCCTTCGTGTCCAATTATGTTTCCACGTAGAGAATCTCCTTTAACGTAGTATGGATCTAAGGAAGTTAGAACCGCGATTGATCCTCCTGGACCCGCAGAATCAATTGAATCTTTTCCAGTTTTTAGCCCGATTATTGTTGTGTTAATTGGCTGCCATGTTCTTCTTCCTTCTTTTTCAACTGGCATTCCTGGCAGAATTGAAACTTCATCTCCAACTTTTAGTTGACCCTCTTTTAATGCGCCGCCTAAAACACCTCCAACAAGAGTGTTTATCTCTGTTCCAGGTTTGTTAACGTCAAAACTTCTTGCAATGTACATAATTGGATCTTTTTTTGTGTCTCTTTTTGGAGTTTTTATTGTTTCTTCGATTGCTTGGATCAAGTAGTTGATGTTAATGTCTTGTTGAGCTGAGATTGGAACTATTGGTGCATTTTCTGCGATTGTTCCTTTAAGGAATTCTTTTAATTGTTTATAGTTTTCTTGCGCTTCTTTTTCTGTTACTAAGTCTATTTTGTTTTGTGCTACAACTATGTTTTTACAACCAATTATTTCTAAGGCCATTAAGTGTTCTTCCGTTTGTGGTTGTGGGCATTTTTCGTTTGCTGCTACTAGTAGAATCGCACCGTCCATAATTGCTGCCCCTGAAATCATTGTTGCCATTAAGGATTCGTGTCCAGGTGCGTCAATGAAGGAAACTGTTCTGGTTAGTTCTCCTTTTTCCTTGTTTGGACCTGTTTCTTTTGGAGAATAGTCCGTTTTTTTAGTTTCTTTGTTTTTGAATTTGTAGAAAGATGAATTAGCGTAGCCTAATTTGATTGTTATTCCTCTCTTGATCTCCTCAAAATGTGTATCTGTCCATTTGCCTGAGAATCTTTCTGTTAGTGTTGTTTTTCCGTGGTCTACGTGACCTACAAGACCTATACTTATCTCTGGCTGGGATACTTTCTTGGTTGTTTTTTTAGATGTAGGCATGCTTAGAATACTAAAATTGGCTGTTTATAAGAGTTATTCTTTCTTTTCTTCTTTTGGTTGCTCTTTAACTTCTTCTTTGGGAGCTTCTTTTGTAGGTTCTTCCTTAGGTGCGTCCTCTTTAGGAGCTTCTGGATTTAGAAGATCTTTGATTGGTTTTGTACCATATTTTGTAACTGCTAAATTAATTTGAGCTATTTCTTCACTTACTGTGTTTCCTCTAACTGTTTTTCTTCTGTATTCGCCCTTTCTTTTTACTTTAACTCCAACGCTTGTTTGTACCAGGAGTTTCTTTCTATGGATTGTTTTAACTTCGGGCCTCATTGGGAAACCAGCGTTATCTGATCCGCCAGAAATTTTCAATTCGTAGCCTGTTAAACCAAATAGGTTTCCTGGAATTGTTTCGCCTATTTTTCTTCCAGATAATAGTGTTTTATCCACCGGTTTTGAATAGCTTTTCCCATCTTTAGGGCTACTTATATTGCATTTGATTTCTTCTGCCATCGTTTGAAAGTCTGATTATTTTGGGTTTTTAAAGGTTACTGCGGGAAAATGTTATATACTAGGCGTCTATGGGTATTTTAGTGATGAAGAGATTATTGACCATTGGTGGATTGCTTGCAGGACTTTCTGGATGTGTTAATGGGGTGGTTGAGAGTAATCTGGAAAGGGAAGTTAGTGGTGTTCCGGCATTGGGGGTAGCTCCCCATGTTAAGGGGCCGGAAAGAGTTAATCCCTATTTCTTGGGTTTAGATGATAAGAGGTTACAAGGGCTTAGGGAATTTTATTTAGATTCCAGAAATCTAAAAATTAAGGAAGGCGACATTTCTGGTAATCGTGTTTTGTTGAGTGTTGGTGGTGCTGATGGTTCCCTTGGTCATGGTTATTTGATTAATGATTGTGGTCTGGTTTTAACTGCGAGTCATGTCGTTAGGGATTTAAACCAACATGGTTTATCAAATGGAGAAATTACTACTATGGATGGCAGTGTTTATCCAATAAGGGGAACTGAGTTGGAAGATGAATTTTTAGATTTTGCAATTGTATCTGCTGAAACTGGGATGGAATCAAAAACACACCCGTTGAGATTTACAGACACTCTTTTTTCACCTTGTGGTTCGGATGCGAGTTTTATGGCTGTCGACTTTACTGCTCATGGTGAACTAACATACGATTCTTTTAGCGGGAAGGTTTTATGTGTGGAAGATATGCTAAAGGAAATGGAGAAAGATAATGGGATAAGGCATAAGGGTCTTTTTTTAGGTATGCTCTTGAGAAAAGGTTTTGTTTTTTTGGATGTTGATCTTAAGTATGGTTATAGTGGTGCTCCTGTTTTTGGCGAGTTAGATTCAGAAGAGCCTATCTTTTTGGGGTTGGTACAAGGGGGTTTGGGCGAAAGGGATCATAGGTTTGATAGTTATGAGCTTATAGATGGATTTACTGCAATCACGAGTTCTAGCAGAATACTTGATGGGATAGGGGTTTATTTGAGGGAACAGGGCGCCTTGGACAGAATTTGGAATTTGCCTAGGTGATTAAACGCCCCATAGAGGGTTATCTTTTCTTTTGATTAAAGCTATTTCTTTTAGAATTTCAATTTCTTGAGGTCTTAATAGGTTCTTCATTTTCTTTAGTTCAATAAATTCACTTTCTATTAAATCTGAATAGAGTATATCTCCTTCGTTGATTTGTCTACCTGCTGTGACATCTGGGATGGAGATTGCAACTTCTTTTCCCGCTTCTACTTTGTTAATGTTTTCTTTTTCATGTTGTATGCTCTTTACGTAAGATGCTTTTGATCCGTCTTTTTTCATTAGCTTTGAGTTTGTTTTTAGTATTCCGCCTTCAATGCTTACACCTACAACACATGGGCCACATTGTCTAAATACACAGCCCTTTAGGATCGTCAATCTTACGGGTCTTGTTAGTTCTTCAAGGTTCTTTGTTTCTTCTGCTTTTGTTAATTGTTCTTTCCACTCTTGGTAGTCTTCAATTATTTTGTATATTACACTGTTTAAGATTGTTTTAACGTGCGGGTCTGTTTCCGTTGCTTTAACATTAAAACCAAGAATTGCCTTGTTTGCTGTTTTGCTTTCTGAAGAGGCTTCCGCTAAATCTTTTTTTGTAATATTCCCAATTGAAGCTTTCTTTATTTTAATATCTTCTTTTTTTAGTAGTGCTGTAAGTGCTTCTAGGCTTCCAAGGGTGTCTGCTTTTACTATTACGCCTTCTTTTTCAGTGTCAATTATAACGGATTCAATTTCTGTTTGTAATTCTTGTTTTTTCTTTTCTAAGTCTGTGTTTGCGACAACTAAAGGCATACCGCCGACTGCCCCTTTGATGTCAGGTGCCGAAATTCTTACTCCATAGGCCGCGTGAATGCTGTTTATGGCTTTTAGTTTTTTACCTTCTGGTTCGAACAAACCTTTTATTTTTGTTACAACTGGACCATCAAGAGTACCGACAATGATTTGATCCCCCTTTTTTATTTGTCCATCGTATAAGATTACATCTAGAGTTGTTCCTACGCCAACATCCTCTTGAACTTCTAGAATTGTTGCTTTGCCTTCACAATCTTCTGATATATTTAGAGATTCTTCTAAGTATTTTTGTGCTAGTCCTGTTAGTACCATGAATAATTCTGGGATTCCTTCATCTGTTTTAGCTGAAACTGGAACCATTGCAACTTGAGAAGTGTAGTCTGTGACCCTGTCAAATCTTTCTGAGTTAATTCCGTGTTCTGCTAGAACTCCAAGAACTTCGTATAGTTTGTTATCCATGAATTGCCTAACACCATCTGCTTGGGAGTTGATGTTTTGTAAAATATTTGTTTTATTATCTGACCTCCAACCAGGAATTAGGTCTATTTTGTTTAGTGCTATGATGAAAGGAGTTTTGTATTCCTTTAGAATTTGAATGCATTCAATAGTTTGATCCATCACACCTTCGTTAATGTTGATTGTAAGAATTGCTAGATCTGCTAAATTCCCTCCACGTTTTCTCATGTTGTTGAAAGCCGCGTGTCCAGGGCTGTCTAGGAAGAGTAATCCTGGGATCGTGATTTTTTGATTAAGACTTCTTAGAAGTTTTCCACAGCATCTTTCTATGGACTCTATGGGGATGTTATAAGACTTGATTGATTGGGTTATTCCTCCGGATTCACCTTTTGTGATAGAAATCCCTTTAACTCTTTCGAGTATACTTGACTTACCATGGTCTATGTGCCCTGCTATTACTACGATTGGCTGACGGATCATTTTGATTACCTCTGATCATAGGAGAGTTGTCTTTTGAGGTCTTATAAAGCTTGTTATTCAGAAGTAAGAGTGGTTAGGGTGCTTTGACTATTCATGATTCCTATTTCACCCATTAAGGATGTATTATTGGATATTTCTCTTATTAAGTTAAGAATTTTGAATGCTTCTGGGGACTTTATTTTGTCTTTTAATTTATCGCATGAGCTTTGCAGACTTTTATTCTCTGCATATATTTTTCTAGATGGGTCATAGTTTTTCTTTTGGTATGCACTGATTGCATTATTGTAATTTTCTATTACCTTTTCATAAATTATGTTCAGCTCCTTTATTTCTGGTTTTGTTATACTCGATCTATAGTCTTCTCTTGAAATTCTTTTTGCTAAGTCTCCAATTCTTTCCATTGTTAGGACTAGGGTTTGTTCATTTACAACTTCTAGCGAGGTTAGGCCAACTTCTTTTTTTATTCCTGGTTTTTTTATACATCTTCTTAAAACTCTGAAGAGTAAGTAAGCAAATCTGTTTGCGTCTAGATCTCTGGTGTTAACACTTTCATAGTGTTTTTTACCATTACCTAACTTAGAATCATTTAACATGCTTTTTATTACGATGTCTAATCTTTTTCTTATATCCTCTAATCTAATCTCTTTGATATTTAGAAAGTCTTTGGCTACTATCATTTTGTCTGTTTGTTCAATGACTTCAATTGCAACTAATCTTTTTAGAGTCTCTCTAACTTCGTGTTCTCTTTTTTCGATGTTATTTCCTTTTATAATGATCTTATTGAATTCTTTAATGTAGGATGCTACTAATTCTAACTCAACTTCTTTGGTTGTAAGATTGTCAATATTTATGGATACTATTTTCTTTTTTTCTCTTTCTTCCCGATCTCTCGCTGAAACAATCAAATCTCCTTCATCACTCTCCTCAAAATATACTGTGTCTCCCTTCTCTATATTATTCCTTTTTATCCATTCTTTGGGTATAGAGATGACGTGAGAGCTGTTTCCAAATTTGATTAGCTTTCTATATTCCATAAGTAATCCCCAATACTTATTAACTTCTTAATTGTGAAAATATAGGGTATATTTTCTATATCGGATAAGTATATATTGATATATAAATATTACTTTTAACGGAATATATCCGAAATCTTTCCTGGGGGTGAAGATGATGGTATGTGATGTTAGTATACAGTCTGAGTCTGAACTCGATGAGAAGTTTTACTATGATGAAGATGAAGAATTTTTATTGAATCGATTAGATAAAAAAAGGATGAAGAGAAGGGCAATGGTTATTGCAAGTGATGATGATGGTGTTGTAGATTTTTCTTAAGGCCTTCGGGCCTTTTAGATTTTAAATGGTACCTCTAGCTTTAGAACATTGTTTTTGAAGTTAGCTTTGATCTTCTTTGGTAAGCTGCACTTTGGAATTTCAATAACCCGGTGAAATGTTTTTATTAGTCTTTTACATTCTTTCGCTTCTGCTTTTATTTCAATTCTGCCATCTGATACGTTTAATAAAATGTCCTTCTTTTTTACATTGGGCAGTTTCACTTCAATTCTCATCTTTCTATGGTTTTGTCTTATCTCGCAGAATGGTTCCTCATAGTTCGAGAATCTTTTTTTAAGGTTTCCTAGCTTTCTTATAGTGGTATCTTTCTTTTTTTTGAATTTCTTTAGAAAATTGTCAATTCCTTCGGTACTGAACTCAACTGAGAATTTTACGTCCCTCTTAGTACCCCTTTTTGCCATAAAGCTCTTAGAAATTATTCCTTTATATGCTTATCGTGGGTCATCTTGTATGTGTGGAGCTCATTATCATTAAACCAGAGAGGTACTTCGCTATCTGCGTCTTTCTTATCGGCTGAAGCGTGGATTAGATTTTTGATTACTATTTTTTTATTATCTGCGTATGAATAGCTTATATGTGTGAAGTCCCCCCGTATTGTTCCCGGTAGGGCTGTCCTTGGTTCTGTTGAACCTACGATTTTTCTAACGTTTTCAATTGCGTTGACTCCTTCAATGACCATCGCTACGACTGGTCCTGAAGTGATGAATTCTAGAAGGTAATTTCTTACGTGTTCGCCATTTCTTTTTGAGATATCTTCAGTGTAATGTTTCATTGCATGGTCTTTGTCTGTCCAGACCATCTTCATTCCAACTATTTTGAAACCTCTTTGTTCAAATCTTTTGACACACTCGCCGATTAGTCCACGTTCTACTCCGTCGGGCTTGACTAAGACTAATGTTCTTTCAATCATTTTTTGAATCTTAGTGTCCATCTTGTGTGGACTGGGTTTCTTTTTAGACCTAAATGATTCTTTTTACACTTCATAGTGCAAAAGTTGAACATTTTAGCATCATCTTTGATGTATAACGTACCTGTTCCAGGTTCAATATCCTTTCCACAGAAAGTGCATCGGGCCATTATCTCTTTCCTCTCTTAGAAACACTTAACGAACGTGCCTCGATTTCCGTTTCCCTAAGCATAATAATATCTTTTACGGCTATAGCTCCCTTGACATTCCTTCTTAGGATCTTATTTTTATCAGGACCATCTAGAACTTTTGCACGAACTTGAGTTATTCCCCCTCTTGTTCCAGTTCTTCCTACTATTTCTTGTACTTCTGCTGGTGATGTGGAAGTAAAAGTTACTCCTGATGTTTTTTTCTTCTCTTCTTTTGGTTTATTATTTTCTACCATTTGATTATTCCTTCTTTTCTACAGGTTTTTCCTCTTTTTTAGCTTCCTCAGGATCCTCCTTCTTTGGAGCTTCCTTTTTTTCTTCCTTAGATTTCTCTTTTGGAGCTTCTTTTGATTCTGGTTTAGGCTCTTCTTTTTTCTCAACATTTGGAGCCATACTTTTTGATAGCTCTTTAATTATTCCTGTAGATTCTCCTGGTTCTACGACAGCTACACTTGAAGTTGGGATTCCCAAACCTGCAGCGGCTCCTAATTCTTCTCTACTTGGAACTTTTACAAAAGGAGTTCCTTTTTCGTTACAAAGTGGTTCTAGGTGTAGGATAACTTCTGCTGGATTAACGTCTGCAGCTGCTAGAACTAGTTTTGCAACCCCTCTTTCAATAGCCTTAGTAACTTCGTTAGTTCCTTTCTTTATTTTGCCAGTCTTAGCTGCCAATTCAATAGCCTCGTAGGCCTTATTTGTTAGATTTTCGTCAGTCATTGGTTTTTCCTCCTGATTCGATTGTGAATGGTTTAAGACCTTGAATTTAGGTTTTTAAAGATTTTGGTGAGGTTATTTTATGCTTGTTGAACCCAGGGAGTTCTTCTGGGCATAACTAAACAGAACAATGTGCTAATTAGAATTATGAATAACGAAGCGCCAACAATCATATATTCATTATTGATGAAATTGCCATAAATGAATAATGGGAGCCCTATGATAAAGGCAGTTAGGACGCCCCATAGAACACCTCTTGAACTTAGTTTATTCCAATATAAACTTAATATAGTTGGAACAACGACACATGCGGCAATGGTATTGAATATCCACCAAAGGTGGAACAGTCCGAATTGGGGAATATAAACTACCGCCAATGCTACGAGTAATCCGAGTATTGAAATTCCTAACATTGCTTTTCTTGCCGAACTTATTGCTTTGTTATCGGTCTTGGATCTTGCAACGTCTGTAACCCATAATGAGCTTGCAGCGGATAGACCAGAGTCTAATGTAGAACTTAGTCCTGAAAGAAGCATTATTACAAATAAGAATACTGCCCAGGCAGGCAATAGCGTTGCTACGGTTTGAACTCCAATCATTGAAGCATCAACTCCGGCTGGCAATACAATTCCTAATGCCGAGTTTGCTCCTAAAAATCCAAGAGTTGAAAGTGCGATTGGAACAACACCAAAAAGTAATGCTCCAAAGATGAATGCTCTTACAAGGTGATTTTTTTTGATTGCGAAAGCCCTTTGCCAATACTGTTGATCGGATATGGCTCCTGCGATTAATCCAATTGATGTTACAATTCCTAAAGAGAATGCAATCCCTGGATCAAATATATCTTTTATTCCTATTAATCCCCCTAAGCCAGCACTAATTGCAGATGCACCTCCTGCTGCGACCCAAGTTAATGGTAAAATTATGGCCCCTATAACTATGATCATAGCAATTTGAACGAAATCTGTGACAATGGATGCTTCAAGCCCTGAAATATAAGTGTAGATTAACGCGATTACTAAAAGTATAGGCATTATGATTATTAATGGTATGCCTGTTAGAAGATATATCAAACTTCCCCCTGCGAATATTTGAACAGTAACGGCCATTAGTTGGTAAAAAAAGTAAGGGAACAAGTAAACTTTGTGAGCATTTTCACTTTGTAACCTGTATCTTATGTATTGTGGGAGTGTGTACCCTTCTGGCATTTTTTTCCTTATTGCAGGTGCAAGGAAAGCAAAGATTGCTAGGGCAATGATGTTTGGGAAAGTAAACCAAAAAATTCCGGGAAGCCCTTTTTCATATGCTAATTGAACAGAAACAAAAAGTGCTGGGGCCTAAATCCATGATGCTGCGACACTTGTTCCCCCCAAGAACCAACCAACTTTTCTTCCAGCAACGAGGAAGCCATCTTTGGTGTGATACCTTTTCCACCTAGCGAAGAAGTAAGTTATGAGAACCATTGCAATCCCAAAAATGAGCAGGAACCAGTAACCGGCAGCTTGGGATATGAATGCCATGGTTTTTTATGAGATTTCTCGTTATTAAATATTTCTCTTTTGAGCTATTTATGGGTTTCATAGAAGATGTAGGTGTCTCCGTCGATTGAGTCGAATTTAGTAAAGAATTTTCTTTCGAATTGGACAATTTGATTTTCCCTTAAGTGTTTTAAGGCTGGTTCTCCGATTGCCTGGATATCTTTTCCATGTGGTGTTTTTACTAGGACTTTTATATGGTCTTCATTGGTTGGAAGCCAGTGAATTGCTTTAGTTTTTAGTTTTGGATCTGGTTTTTCAGAGATGAAATTGAAGTCTTTAGCTGAAAAATTACATAAGTGCATTAATCTGTAGTTTTTGTTTTTGATGTTGTCTCGTTTTTCTACAAAGAATTTGTTTGATTTTTTGAATTTTCTTGTTCCTCTTTCTGGGAAGTTTGGATGTAATGGAAGTTCTGCTTTAAGATGTTCTGGTAAGTTGTTTATTTCGATTTCAATTGGGTCTTCAATTATGAAATATCTATTTGCTTCTGGTTCAATTATCGTTCTGTTGTATGCGTAGATTGCTTTCATAAACTCCTCATAAGAAACTGTTTTGTCTACCTTTGAAGGTCCAACTTCATGTGCGTATTGAATGAATGCTTCTTCACTTATTCCTCTTCTTTTGAATGCTGCAACCGTTGGAAGTTTTGGATCATCCCTTCCAGTGTATTTATTATCTTGGATGTCTTGATTGAATTGTGTTGCGGAAATATTTATTCCTTGGAAGTTTATTCTTCCTGTGTGAATATATTCTGGAATCCACCAGTTGAAGTATTTGTAGATGTATGCCTGTCTTTCCGCATTAGTTATGTGGTCCTTTCCACGTATAATGTGTGTTAATTCTGACTCATGATCATCAATGGCGACGGAGAAGTTCATTAGGGGCCATACTCTGTATCTTTTGCCTTGAATTGGATGTGAGTCCTCGGTTATTCTAAATGCTGGCCAGTCCCTGATTGCAGGGTTTTTATGTTTCATATCTGTTTTAATTCTAAGGACTGCTGAACCTTCGGGCGTGGTTGTTAACATTTCGTCCCATTTTTGCTTTTGTTCTTTTGCTTTTAGATTTCTGCATGGGCAATCTTCTTTTTTTGCAACGAATTCTTTCCATTGTTCTGGTTCGCAGTTACAGACATATGCATGTCCGTTTGAGATTAATTCTTCTGCGTATTTGTAGTATGTGTCTATCTTTTCTGATTGTATTATTACTTCTGTGACGTTGTTTTTTGTTATCCAGTTCGCGTCGTCTTGTATTGCCTTGTATGCTTCTTGTGATATGTTTGATGGATTTGTGTCTTCTAATCTTAAGACACAGTTGCCTTTGTATTTTTTTGCGTATTCGCTGTTTAGTAATAATGGTATTGAGTGACCGACGTGTAGTGGGCCTGAGGGGGATGGTGCAAATCTGAAACCGTACTTTCTATCTATTTTTTTTAGTTCTGGTAGGCCGGTTCTCTTTTCTTTTTTTGGTAGTTTTGTTATATGGGCGGTGTACTTAGAATGCAATTCTTTGAATTCTTTTTTGGACAGTTTTGAATATTTTTTTATTGTTACTTCTATCTCTCTATTTAGTTCTTTAATTTTTGTTTTAAGGTCGGGATTTGATCCGAGGAGTTTGCCGAGGATTGCTTTGGAATTAGCTTGCTCAAATTTCTCTAAGTTTTCTAGAACGAATCCGCTAATTAAGTTGAGAGTATGCTCACTAAAAGTCTCTTTTTTCATGAATAGAAAGGGATTACCTGTGTATATATAGCTTTTGATGACTTACTTACCAAAATTACGTTTTCTATTAGAAAACTCTTGAATGCATTGTAAGAAGTCTTCTTTATTAAACTCCGGCCAAGTCTTTTCTAGATATGTCCATTCCGAATAAGCTGATTGATAACATAAGAAATTTGAAGATCTTTTGTGACCGCCCGTTCTAATAATTAAATCTGGTTCGGTTTTTAAGTAAAGATAATTCTCAAATAATTCTTTGTCAATTTCTGAAGGTTTTATTTTATTGTTTTGGATGTCCTTTGAAATATTTTTTACTGCATTGATTATTTCGTCTCTACCCCCATAGGCTATTGCGAAGTTTACAACATATTTTGAATTGTTCTTTGTTTTTTCTTCTAATTTTTTTATTGATTCCTGTACATCTTCTGGGAGCAAATTTGTGTTTCCCACAAAATTAATCTTGACTTCGTCTTCAGTTAATCTTGAATCATTGTAGTACTTAGTAAACATTTCTTTAAAAAGTTTCATAAAATAATCAACTTCTTTTTTCGATCTATTGAAATTTTCTATTGAAAAGGTGTATATTGTAAGTTCTTTAACACCATATTCTTTACAAAACTCCAATATTTCTTCAATCTTTTCTGCACCTAATTTATGACCTTGCCATGTTTCCAACATGTGCTTCTTTGCATATCTTCTGTTTCCATCAATAATTAATCCAACATGGTTGGGAAAATTTGTTTCTTCAGCCATTTTCTAAGGCTCAGACTTTTAGTCGTCTTTTTAAATATGTTGTTTGAATTTTTAGAAGATATTTTGGGAGGCGTGTTGAAAAAACACTTTGTTTATATATTGACGTTAGAAACTTTTATATACTCAGACGTATGGATTTGATAACACTCCGTAGTGGTGATTTATGTGGTTGAAGAAGTGCTAATTCCAGTTCAGAAGTATGTTACAGTCCTTTTGCTCTTCATTGCAGCCTTTATGTGGTTACTTCTAAGAAAGAATCGTGGTGAAGAAGGATTGAATGCTTTAAAGATTAATAGAGTATTTACTGTTATGGTTTTAGCGGTTTTACCTTTTATTGTTGGAACTTTTTCTTTTTTTTCTGAGGATATTGCGCAAGTTGGGATGAGTTTCTTATTGGCATTGATATTTTTAATTATGTTGGTTGTGTTGTTTAAGTTTGATAAGATTAACACCAAGGAAAGAACTAAAGATTTGAAGGATTTGATGAAGGATTCACAGAAACACCCAATTAGATTTGAATTTGCAAGGAGAATTGTTGCTCCTGAGATAAAAAAGTTAAAGGATAAGGAGAGTGTTTTAGATAAAAAAAGAAAGAAGTTTAGTTCTGATAAATCTAAAGAAATGACTGTTTTGAAATCTAAGGAGAAAAAGATCGAGGAGAAATTAAAACGAAATGAGGAGTTAAGTAGTTTTATTAAGAAGAATCAGAAGAAGTCTGAGGAAAGGGCAGACACAATTAGTGTGGAACTTGGTAAGCTTGAGAAAGACAAAAGAGATCTTGTTAAAAAAGAAAATGCTCTTGAAAAACGTGAAAAATATTTGGAAGGGAAGATTGAGGCTAATAAGAAAAGAAAAAATGATCTGGAATCATTGCATAAAAAACAGAAATTAGATCTTGCTAGGAAAACTAAAGAAATTTTGCTTGATGTTAAAGATGGTGCGATGAGGGAACTTAGAGATAGGGAGGGGGCGTTGGAAGTTTCTAAAGCTGAGCTTGGAGCAATAAAAAGAGATGTTTCTAGAAGGGAGAGGAATCTTAATCCTCGGATTAGTAGACTTGAAAATAGAGAAAGTGAAGTTGAATCTAGATTCTCAAAAGTTAGGATGCAAGAATCTGAGATAAGGGAGGCACTTGATAATTTACAAATATTGAGAAAGCAATTTGCTAAAGAAGAACGAGCATTGAAGAAAGATAAATCTGAGTTTAGTGCTTATAAGTCAGAAGTTGGAAGGAAGGAGAAGAAAGTTGAAAGTATGAGGATGTCATATCTGAAGAACAATAGAGAATTAGTTAGCAGGGAGAATGAATTGGATGCTTTTGATGAGTCCCTCAAAAAAAGAAAGAGGGACCTTGATGCACTTGAAAGAAGACTTGCAAGGAAGAATAAGGAAATAAGTACGTTGGAAGTTAAGTTAAATAAACAGCTAGATGATGCTTCAAAGAAGAGTAAGTTGGATGGTGATGTTGGTGATATAATTTCTGATAAGGCTTATGCTCCAAGTAAGAAAGTAAGGAGGAAAAATGGCAATAAGTAGTACAATATTTTGGTTGGATGTTTTAACCTTAGCTTTTGTAGTTTTGTCTTTGGCTTTTTTAGTTAGGAATAGGGAGTATGAGCGGAGCGGATTTGAAAATAGTTTGAATTCTTTATTGTTTGGATTGTTGTTGATGGTTCTTGTAAAGGCTATAGATGTTTTGTATTGGTCTGAGGATGTATATCCTAATTTGCTAGTTAGTACCGGGTTGGAGCCATATATAGACACTATGTTGGCGGTGTCTCAGGTTGCTTTGTTGCCCTTGTTTGCTGTATGTGTGTTGGTGGCAGTTATATTTGCAAAAGATGCTTTTGAGAGCGTAAACTAATACAGAAAGTTTTATAAATAGGTTAAAGTTTAGATATTTATTCTGGATACCAATTTGGTGAAATCTAATGAGCGTGAATGAAGATTTAAAAGAACACACAAAGAAGGGTACCACTACGGTTGGAATTAAATGTTCTGATGGTATTGTCCTTGCTGCTGATAAAAGAGCTACTTTGGGTGGTAGAATTATTAGTAATAAGACAGTGGATAAGGTATTCCCTATCTCTGAGAACATAGCTGTAACTATGGCGGGTGTTGTTTCGGATGCTCAATTGATTACTAAATTGATTAAGGCAGAATTAAGATTAAAGAAATATAGGACTGGAAAAGATTCTAATGTAAGAGAAACTTCTAGTTTGTTGGGAACGATTGTTTATCAAAATGTTAGAAGGTTAAGTCCGATCATGGGTATTACTGGATTTTTATTAGGTGGTGCTGATGAAGAAGGTTTCCATTTGTATGATATAGGTGTTGATGGAAGTGTTTTAGAACATGAGGATTATGTTACTGATGGAAGTGGATTCATGATGGCTTTTGGTGTTTTGGATACACTCTATAAGAAAGATATGAAGGTTAATGATGCGGTAAAACTTGCTGTTAAGGCAGTTAATGCTGCGATGCAGAGAGATGCTGCAACTGGCGAAGGTATAGATGTTTATACCATAACAAAGCAAGGAGTGAAAAAGGTATTTGCGGAGAAACTGAACACAACTATTACTTGTTAAATTTATTCTAATTTATTTTTTATTACGATGGCAGACATTATTGAAGAGATCTTGAAAGAGTTACCTGACGATGCTAAGGTTAGTGATACTTATTTTGAAGGTGCGAATATTATAGTTTATACCACTAGTAAGGACTTCTTTTTGAATAAAGGTGAAGTTATAAGAAAGGTTGTTCAAAAGATTAAGAAAAGAGTTGAGTTGAGACCTGATCCAAGTTTATGTATGGCTATTGAGAAGGCTGAGAAAGAAATTAAGAAGCTTGCCCCAAAAGATGCAGGTGTTACGGATGTTATTTTTGATCCACAAAGATCCGTTGTAATAATTGAAGCTGAAAAACCTGGATCTGTGATTGGTAAGCAGGGTGAAATTTTAAGAGATATTAAGAAGAAAACTCTTTGGGTTCCTGTTATTAAGAGAACTCCAATAATTAAGAGCCAGATTATAGAGAATATCCGAAGTGTTCTTTATCAAAATAATGATTATAGGAAGAAATTCTTGAATAAGGTTGGCCATAGGATTTATGATGGGTGGTCTAAAGGTAAGAAGGAAGAGTGGATTAGGGTAAGTATGCTTGGTGCCGGAAGGCAGGTTGGTAGAAGCTGTATCTTGATTCAGACGCCTGAGAGTAATGTTCTTTTAGATTGTGGGATTAACCCAGGGATTGATTCAGGTCCTGGTTCTTATCCAATATTGGATGCTCCTGAGTTTAAGCTGTCTGAGTTGGATGCTGTTATTTTATCACATGCACATATGGACCATTGTGGATTTATTCCATTTTTGTATAAGATGGGATACAGAGGTCCGGTTTATGCTACAAAACCAACAAGAGATATTTCAGCATTATCTTCTTTAGATGCTATTGGTGTTTCATTTAAGCAAGCAAAGAAGACCTTATTTGATATTCAAGATGTAAAAGAAATGGTTAAACATACTATTACATTAGATTGGGAAGAGGTTACAGATATCACCCCCGATATTAGAATGACTTTCTATAATTCCGGGCATATTTTGGGAAGTTCAATGACACATTTGAACATTGGTAATGGTGCGCATAACTTTTTGTATACTGCGGATATGAAATATTTGAAGACAAGGGTGTTGGATGCTGCACATACAAAGTTCCCTAGGTTAGAAACTGTGATGATTGAGAGTACCTATGGAAATAAGGAGAGTGTTTTAGGTTCTAGGAAAAAAGCTGAAGAAGATTTGGTTGAAATTATTGAAAAGACTAGGAAGAGCAAGGGTAAAACATTAATTCCTGTTTTAGGTGTTGGAAGGGCGCAAGAAGTTTTACTTGTTTTAGAAGCTGCGATGCGTGAAGGGAGAATAAAGAAGATGCCTGTTTATGTTCAAGGAATGGTTTGGGATATCACTGCAATTCATACAGCTTACCCTGACTTTTTGAATAGAGATCTGAGAAGGTTAATTTATCACAAAGATGAGAATCCATTTTTGAGTGAGATTTTTAAGAAAGTTGGAAGTAGAAAAGAACAAGAGCAAATAATGGAGAATGATGAACCATGCATTATTCTGGCTACTGCTGGAATGTTGAATGCAGGTGCAAGTTTGGAGTACTTCAAAAAGATGGCCGATAATCCAAAGAATAGTTTGGTTATGGTTACTTATCAGGCACAGGGCACCATTGGTAGGCGGATCCAAGATGGTGAGAGGAAGATAATTTTTACTGATAATGGGAAGGCTACTGAGACAGAGATTAAGATGCAGATTCACACTATTACTGACTTTACAGGTCATGCTGGAAGAAATGAATTAATGAAGTTTGTGAAGGATTTAAGTCCTAGACCTAAGAAGGTTATTGTACAGCATGGAGAGAGTTCTAGGTGCTTGGATTTAGCTTCTAGCATCCATAAGGCTTCTAGGATGGAGACTACTTGTCCTAAGAATTTAGAGACTATAAGACTTAGATAGTTGTTACTTAATGGTTGTGACTTTTAGAAAAGTTTTTAAGGTGCTTTTTGTTGGTATTTTTGTGAAAAAATGCCACATTTTGGAGCCCTCGGAAGGAGTATTTTGTTTGTAGCTGTCTTATTTGGATTAGCTCTTGGGGTTTTTATTGGTGGTTTTGTTGAAGGATTTGCTTCAAATGTTCCTGAAAAGTTAAGTTCTTATGATCATGTTGATGAGAATGAGATATTTCTGACCGGAAGTGATGTTTTGATCAGTACTGATTATAAATTAAGGTGGTCAAGGTTTACAGATACTAATTCAATGAATCCTTTATTTGATAAAGGACATAATGGGTTGGAGTTTGTTCCAGAAAATGTTTATGATATTCATGTTGGTGACGTGGTTTCTTTTGATTATGAAGCTGAAACTTATATTCATAGGGTTGTTAAAATTGGAAATGATGAATATGGGAGATATTTTTTAACAAAAGGGGACAATAGTTTTAATATTGATGAAGGTGTAAGAAGGTTTGAAGATATTAATGGAGTTTTGTTTGGAGTTGTGTTTTAGGATGAATTTTTATCAAGATCTTTTGAAGTCGAAGGAGTTTAAGGAAAGGTTTATTGAACTAATTAGTGGTGTTCCACGTAAAGTTAGGCCTGTTGGTTTTAATGTTGCTAGAAGATTTATGCCCGATCAGTACAGTGCTGCGCCGCTTGATAGGGCTTTTGATGTTGGTCCGATTGAATTTAGGAGGCCCAATATGGGGATGTATTATCTGCCTAATTATTGTCTTGGATCTTTGGACGGCTATTATGATGCAGTTTCAGTTATCCTAGGAGACAGGCGCTTTTTGACAAAAGATGATTTAACTGATACTCTTTTGGCCTTGCATCATGAAAGGGCGGATTTTGAAGATTGTGGAGGGGTGATAATGAATCCCTTGATGTTGGTTATTAGGCCTTCGCCATTGCCTTCACATAATGTTTTGGCCCTACAAAGTAAAAAAGATTTGACAAGAATGAGTTCTGAAGAATTGGAACCTGGCTTTGTACCCCCTGAGTTAGAAAGAGTAGTTGAAGAAAGTTTTCCGGGAAGTTCCGAATTAGCAAAACATATGATTCATGGTGCTTTAGGATTGACCTACTTGGAAGCAATTGCAGAAGGGTTGAGAAATAGTGGACAATATCATGCATGTGCACTTCATTGGATACATGGCGATCCTGGATTTGAGAGACAATTGGGAAAGCTTGTTGCTTTTTCTGATGATTTTGTGATATACCTCCCGGGTGTTAGAGAGAACATTGAAGAAGTTAAGAATTGGGAATCGGGGGACAAGGGTCCAAAACCAACTAAGTAATTTTTGGTAGGTGTGTCTATAGAAATAAGAAAAGTTAAGTTACTCTTCTTCTTGTTGATTAATTTCGAACTCAGTTAGGCAACGTTGTGAACAGAATTTGTAGGTTGTGCCTTTGAATTCATGTTCAATTACTTCGGGGCCTTCTAGAATTGTTTTACAGTTTTTACAACGTGTTGATTCACTGCCAAACTCATTATATCCCTTCATGAAGCCTTCATCAACGTCGGTAATTTCATCTTCTTTTTCCATAAGATCTTCTCGACCTTCTTCAGAATAGATGCCAACGTTTTCGTTGTCTGTGTTCCTTTCTGCTTCCTCTTTTGAGTACTCACCCATGCCGAAAAGGGACTTAAACTTACTTTTAAAGATTTGTTTTATGTAAAATAGAATTTGTTTTTGGACCTGTCTTGGAGGAGGCAGAGGGAAAAAGAGGTGTTAGGGAAAGATAGGAAACCCCCTGCCTGCATCCATGACTATGATGTGTCATTGTCTTTTGCAGATGTCTGCTTGTGCAAAGAAGGATCTAAAATATCACTTCTTTTTTTGGTTTTTTACCTCTGGAAATGGGGTAGGTTAAACTTGTATTTATAGTTATCTACAAAAACTGATTTCTAATTCAAAAGTAGTAATAGATGTTTTTAACTTTAAGCGAAAATTTATATAACTTCCTTTAATTGGTTAGGATGTAGAGGTGATTATGACGCATATATCTGAAAGGGAATACGATTTACCCAATGCTGTGATTGGTAAATTGATGAAGGCTGCAGTTGAGGATAAGAATATTATTTCTTTGGGTCCGGGGGAACCCGATTTTGATCTGCCCAGTCCTTTAGTTAAATATGTGAAGACTTATGCTGCTAGTAGTAACCACTATAGTCCTCCTGGAGGGATAGTTGAGCTAAGAGAAGCTTTGGTTAAGAAGCTGAAGAAGGAGAATAAGATTGATGTTCATCCCGATAATATAATTGTGACAAATGGGAGCCAGGAGGCCCTGTTATTGGCTACGGCCTGTACTTTGGATGTTAGTGAGCAGGTGATAATCCCTAATCCTAGCTATCTTGGTTACTTGCCTATGTTTGAGTTGTTTAATGCCTTCCCTGTAGCTTTGGAGTTGAAAGCTGAAGATGATTGGCATGTGAATCCTGATGAGTTGAAGAAATTAATTAATAAAAAAACCAAGGTGATTTTATTGAATTCTCCTGGGAACCCTACTGGGAATGTGTTGCCTAAGAAGATTTTAGAAGAGGTTGCAGACATTGCAGTGGATAATGATTTGTATGTCTTTAGTGATGAGGCTTATGAGAAATTAATTTATGGAAAGAAGCACCATAGTATTGGGTCCTTTAATGGGATGAATAAATACGTTGTGACAATGCACACTTTTAGTAAGACATATGCGATGTGTGGTTATAGGGTTGGTTATGCGGTTGGTCCTACCCCATTAATTGAGGCAATGAATAAGGCTCATGTTTATACTACCTCTTGTGCTCCAACTTTGTCTCAAAAAGTGGCTGTTAAGGCGTTAAGTTTGAAGAAGTCCTATACTGACAAGATGGTTAAGGAGTATGATAGGAGAAGGAAGATGATTGTTAAGGGTTTGAATCAGATTGGATTGGATACTGTTTGTCCTAATGGTGCATTTTATACTTTTTCTGATATAAGTCATTTGTCCGACGATAGTTTTAAGTTTGCTTTTGATCTGTTGAAGAAGGGAAAGGTTGGAGTTGTTCCTGGGAGGGAATTTGGAAGATTTGGGGAAGGGTTTATTAGGTGTAGTTATGCTACGGATTATAAGCTGATTGAAGAAGCCTTAAGAAGGATGGATAAATTTATAAGCAAATTTAAGAAATGAGCGTTCTATGTTTAAGATTATACATGATAGGCCTAGTTGTATTGGTTGTGGGGTTTGTGCGGCAATAAATCCAGATCATTGGGTTATGTCATCTGAGGATGGGAAATCTAATGTGGTTGATGCTGATGAAGTGGGCACTGATGAAGTTTTGGAGATTGATGAGTTGGGAAGGGACAAGGAGTGTGCGGAAGCCTGTCCTGTAAATTGTATTCATCTGTATGAAGGTGATGATATGTTGATATGATAACCTTTTAATAGGTTGTTAGTTTGTTTTAATCGAGAGGTTGATATGGTAAGAGGTATGGATTTCTTTAAGGTTCATCCAAAGCATAAGGATAATATTAGCCTTGCTGATCATAGGGAATTACATGCTCCCGCTGGAAAGTTCTTGAGGCATGCGATATTTGGGATGAATGATGGGCTTGTAAGTGTTTTAGCTTTGACTGCTGGTTTGACTGGTGCTTTGTTGAGTAAGAACATTGTGATCATTGCAGGTGTTACTGAAATGATTGCTGGTGCGATTTCTATGTCGCTTGGGACTTACATTAGTACGAAGAGTCAGATTGAATTTTACAAAAGAGAAGTTAAGAAAGAAAGAGAAGACATGGAACGGTTACCTAACTTAGAGAAGAGTCATGTTAGGGAGATTTACAAGGGAAAAGGTTTTAGTGGTGATGAATTGGATAGAGTTGTTAATAAGCTAACTTCGGATAAGAGGATATGGTTGGATGTTTTAGTTAATGAGGAGTTAGGGTTAACTAGTTCTAAGATGGAGAATGCATTTTCTGCTGGAGTTGTGATGTTTTTTGCTTTTATTTTTGGAGCTTTGATTCCATTATCTTCGTTTTTCTTATTACCCCTTGATTTTGCATTGAGGGCTGCAATTGTTTCTTCATTAGCGATATTGTTTTTGGCTGGGGCTGCGAAGACCCACTTTACTGGAAGGAATTGGATAAAGAGTGGGTTTGAAATGGTTATTGTTGGTGCATTAGCTACATTGGTTGCTTATTATGCAGGACATTTTATTAGTGGGTTGGTGAGTTCTTTAGTATAGATAAGTTTATATATTAGTTTTTATTTGTTCTTTTCGAGGTGTTTGAAACGTTTGAAAGAAAAACAGTTACAGTTGTTGCGTTGATTCTTGCTTTTGCTTTTGTATATTCTTATGTTTCTGATGATGCCTCTTCTGGAACTGGATACCCTGTTGCTAGGAATTTTGCTTTGACAGGCGGGAGTAATCTGGCGGGAAACAATACTAACCACACAGAGTGTAGAGGTTTGTCCTGTGTTATCGTTAATGGTACTGGGCAAAATGAATGTGCAAACAATAGGGACTGTATTAGAATCGCTAAGGCTAATAAAACAAGAATTAATATGACTCACACAGAATGTGATGTTTATCCAAATGGTGTAGGTTATTGTAAAGTTGTTGCTGGTCCAGGAAATAATCAATGTAATACCCTTAATAATGGGTATGCTGATTGTAACAGGTTGGATTGTGTGCCTAGTGGGAGTAACTCAACTAACGGAACTTGTTTAGTTGTTCCTGGGATGGGCGCAGATAGGTGTTGGCCTATTAATTCCAGCTGTTAGTTTTCTTTTACGAGAAAGTTTATAAGGGTCCTATTTGGAGATAATATTTCACAATGGCAAAGTACAAGATTGTATATGACAGAAATGGATGTATAGGTGCCGCTGCTTGTGCCGCTTTGCTTGAAGAGAGATGGAAGCTTTCTGATATGGATGGAAAGGCCAATTTAGTTGGCGGTGTTGAGAAGGAACCGGGTGTTTTTGAGTATGAATTTACTAAAGAAGAGCTTGGGAAGATCCTAGAGTCTGCTGAGGCCTGTCCAGTGAATGTAATCCATATTTATGACGAAGAAGGCAAGAAGATTATCTAGTAAACCTTTAATATAACAATATCTTTCTAGTATCTATGAAGGAGGATGATATTGACGAAGGACTGTTAAAATTGCTTAAAGAGTCTAAAGAGAAAGAAGAAGTAAGGGAAGAGGTTTTAGATACTGAGAAGACTGTTGAGGATGAGGCTTTTGATGAGGCATTCCAAATGCTTTTAGAGTATTATGATGGATATGAGGTGGATGATACCTTAAGCCCGTTCTACCATGAGGATTAAAATGGAATTTAGGAGAGACTCAAATATTGAACGAGAGGAAGTTTTATCTAATCATGGTGTTGCGTTAAGGGGGGCCATGGAAGGCAGTGATGAATGGAAAACACATGTTGCCAAGTGTAAGGATGCTCAAGTTACATTCTTTAATGTTGGCGGTGAAAGGATAATTGCAAGTGATGAGAGAAGTAAGTTGTTTGATGAGGAAATTTGGCGAAAGAGTTTGGAAGAGAAGTCTAAGCTGTTATTGAATGGCGATCGTAAGGGTTTTGAGAGGAAATCAGGGAGTGCGCTTAAGTCAGAACATTTTAAAGTTGGATCTGGTTTTGATTCCGAGAAGTATGAGAAACAATTACTTTCTATTGGATGTATGTGCGGTGTTGAGGTTAATTTAGATTCTGTTAGTGTTGATGGGAGTTATCATGTTGAAGCTGCTAGTGGGAGTTATGTTTCTGGAAAGAAAGGAAAGATGACTTATGAATGAGGGAAAAGTTTGTTCTAAAGAGAAGAAGAAATGTCCTAGGTGCAAGAGTAGCCATGTTGAAATTGAAGGTGATGATTTCTTCAGTTATACCGTTTGCATGGAGTGTGGATTTGATGAAAGTCTTGAATATGAGTCAGATTCTAGCGAAAGGAGTGCAAAAGGTGGTGGAGGAAGCCCTTACAAGCGTGGAGGGGCCCTTAGAGTGCAAAAGAGGAGTAAATAGTATTTCTTTATAAACATAAATGTTAAAAAGAGTTGTTTTTTATTTGAAAGCTAATGGCAGACGTTTTAATTGTTATTGCACCCCAGGATTTTAGGGATGAGGAATATTTTCATGTTAGGGAAGAACTTGAAAATGGAGGACATAAGGTCGTAGTTTCCAGTTTGCAAGATGTTGCAGTAAGTTCTGTTGAACATAAAGAAGTTGTTACTGATGTTTTAATTGATGAGGCTGATGTTGCTGATTATGACGCAATTGTTTTTTCTGGTGGTGCTGGTGCTAGTGTTTATTTTGAAAATGAGAAAGTTTTAGAGATGTGTTATCAAACTATTGAACAAGGGAAGTTAATTGCTGCAATTTGTATTGCTCCCGGAATATTGGCTAGGTCAGGGATTCTTTCTGGAAAGAATGCAACTTCATTTGAATCTGAATTAGCTACACTTGATGAGGCGGGTGCAATTACTTCCGACAGTCATGTTGTTGTTGATGGACAAATAGTTACTGCTGATGGCCCTGATGCTGCTAGAGAATTTGGTAAGAAGATTTCCGAATTGTTGAAAGAAGAGAGGGAAGAGGAAGTTACTGAAGAGACTAAAGAGTATTATCCTTCTAATGGTGAAGAAGAGAAGACCGATGATGGTTTTGAAAAGAATGAGCCTTATTATGGTAATGATGAGAAACATCATGAAAAAAGAGTGGTAGAAGGGGATTCTGAAGAGTCAGTTTAGGTTTGAGCGATATTTGTTTTTTTCTTTTTCGGGGAATGTGTACGCCGGGTGATGTAAATATATTGGACTTGTTTCTGGGAAGTGTTTTTGAATGAAGGCTTCACTGCCACGGCCCATACAGAATATTCTTTTGGGTTTGAAGATTTCTATTGATTTTGATACAAAACTTCTACTGAATTTTTTCATGCTTGGGACTTGCATTATCTTGTTGAAGACTACGTTTTTTCCTTCGGAGACTACGCCGAATGGAAAGATGTTTGTCATGAAGAATTTTGAAAAGAATGTGTTGAAGTCTGGATGTAGTTCTTCTATTATCGAGTAGACCTTTGTTGCAGTCCCTTCTTTTTCTGGATTTTCTTTTTTGTTAGGGAAGTTTAGTTTTTTGAATAATACATTTTCATCGGTTAATGCGATGCCTGTATTGTTGCATCCGTATCTTCCAGGGTTTAGTGCGATAATTAAGTCTCTGGGGTTGTTGTCTTTGTAGTACTTTTTTATGAAGAATTCAAATTTATCCTGGTGTTTGTGATAGGGGTTTACTATTTGCCAGTTCGAAGGCATGTCTTGGAATTCTTTTATTTTTAGTAGGTCTTTGTAAAATTCTAGTATCTTTGGGGGCATACCTATTAGATCCTTGTAGGGAATATAAGGTTTTCTTCTAAAAATATTAAAATCTATTTTACTTTATTTTATTTTGTTTTATTAGAATACATCAACATAATCTTTAAATAGGGCGCTTAATTTGCTGTATTTCTATGAAGGACGTTATTATTCTTGGAGGTGGGGCCGCAGGATTAGGTGCCGCCTTGTATTCCGCTAGGTTTAGTTTGGATACCGTTTGTATCGCCAAAGAGATTGGTGGAACTGGAAATATTGCTCACAAGGTTGATAATTGGATTGGAGAACCGGGGATAAGCGGCATGGATCTGATGGATAAGTTTGCTAAACATGTTAAGGAGTATGGAGTCCCTCTGATTGTTGATACAGTTAAAGAGATAAACCAAATTGATGGCGGTTTTGAAGTTGTTTGTGAGAAGGAGACTTATCAAGGTAAAACCGTAATCTTTTCATTGGGTATGAAGCATAGGGAATTGGAAATTCCTGGAGAGAAAGAATTCTCGGGAAAAGGGGTTCATTATTGTTATACCTGTGATGGTCCTTTGTATAAGGATTCAACTGTTGCTGTTGTTGGCGGAAGTGATTCTGCAGCATTGGGTGCAATATTTATGAGGGATTATGCAAAGAAAGTTTATGTTATTTATAGAGGGGATAAATTAAGAGCGGAGCCAATTAGCGCTAAGCAAGTTTATGAAGATGAGAAAATAGAAGTTATACACAATACCAATGTTACAGAAGTTATTGGAGATAAAATGATGACTAAGGTTAAATTGGATACTGGAAAAGAGTTAGATTTAGATGGATTATTTATTGAAATTGGACATATTCCTTTGAATGAAATTGCAGAAAAAGCCGGAGTTAAATTAGATGCCAAAGGGTTTATTGAAGTGAACAGGGAACATGCGACTAATGTTGAAGGTTTCTTTGCTGCGGGAGATATAACTAATGCAACTAGTTTAAAACAGTTTATTACGTCTGCTGCTGAAGGAAGTATTGCTGCACAAGGTGCATATCATTATCTTACGAGGTTGAAAAAATGATCGAATATGATGGTTATGGGCCTGAAAAGGTTCTAGAAGTTTATCATCCTAAGTCTGGGATGAGGGGTTTTGTAGTAATCGATAGTACTGCACTGGGCCCTGCTAAAGGCGGAGTTAGAATGACCTCTACGGTTACACCCAATGAGGTTGCAAGATTGGCTAGGGCAATGACATGGAAGAATGCATTGGCTGGTTTGCCTTTTGGTGGCGGAAAGGGTGGAATTATAGGTAATGATAAAGAGATGAAGGCGGAAGAGAAAGAAGAGTTTGTTAAGGCCTTTGCTGAAGGATTGAAAGTTGTTTGTCCTGAACATTATGTTTCTGCACCTGATATGAATATGGCTGAAGATGAAATGAAGATATTTGCAAATACAATCGGTGATATGAAAGCATGCACTGGCAAGCCTGCAGATATGGGAGGAATTCCTCATGAGTTGGGTAGTACTGGCTTTGGTGTTTTTTGTGCTACAAAGGTAGCGTGTAGTAATGCCGGGTTGGATCTGAAGGATGTTACTTTTGCTGTTGAAGGTTTTGGTAATGTTGGATGGTTTGTTTCTAAGTACATGACCGAGGCTGGAGCTAGACTGGTGGCAGTTTCTGATTCAAGGGGTGTAATGCATAACAAGGATGGGCTGGACTTTGAGAAACTTGCTAAAGTAAAGAAAGAGAAGAAGACTGTTACTGAATATGGTGATGGAAAAGTGTTACCAAGTCATGAAATTAAGACCGTGGATGCGGATGTTTTGATAACCGCTGCTGTTCCAGACTTGATTAATGTTGGTGATGTTGATGAAATGAAATTTAAAATAATAGTTGAGGGAAGCAATATTCCAATGGTTCATGAAGTTGAAGAATTGTTCCATAAGAAAGGGATTTTGGTTGTTCCTGACTTTGTTGCAAATGCTGGTGGAGTTATTAGTAGCTATGTGGAGTATAAAGGTGGAACTGTTGACGAAATGTGGAAGATGGTTGAAGATAAAGTAACTGAGAACACCAAAATGGTCCTTGATGGTTCTAAGGGGAAAGGTTGTTCTCCAAGAAAATATGGGATGGATGTTGCTAGGGAGAGAGTTCTTGCTAAGTGCGATGTTTGTAAGGCCTAAATAAGTATTTTTTTAGGTCTATTTTATTATTTTTTACAATAATGCCTTCTTTTTTTAGTAGTTTTATTTTGTTTTTTGTTCCTGAAGCGAAGCCGCCTATTTTCCCGTCGGAGTTTATTACTCTATGACATGGGACTTCTGGGGCGTATGGATTTTTATTCATTGCCGTTCCTACGGCCCTGTAGGCCTTGGAATTAAGGGCCTTGGCTATTTCCTTGTATGTTGTTACTTTTCCTTTAGGGACTTTTCTTAAAATTTTGTAACATTTTTCGTTGAAATTCATTTTTTAAAAATTGCTAGGATTATTAAGTATGCTAAGAAGAATATTCCAAGGTACTTGAATGATATGCTCATTGAACTTGTTTTAATGAAATATCCGACTAATGGGGATAGAATGAATATCCCTAGTTCATTGAAAAAGTTTTTTATTGAGAGCATTGTTGCTCTGTGTTCTGTTTTGATGTGTTTGTTTGCGTAATCGTTTATGGTTATTGCTGAGAATGAGGCTATAAACGGAATTATTAAATAGAATAGGACGCCATAGTAATTTGTCATTGTGGCCATTAAGAAGATTGCTAAAATTATTGATAGCTGGAGGAGCCTTAGTGAATTCTTTTCTCCTAGCTTTTTTTCTAAGATGTGTGATTTTTTTGAGGTGTATGCTGCGATCATTGATCCGATGAATGCGATGGCCCCCATTAGTGTTATGGGGATTAATATGTTTTCAAAATATGCAGAGGATAGAGAGTACATAATTGAAACTGTTGTTGCAATTGGAATTGAGAGTAAAACAATGTACCTTATGTAATTATTTTTCCAGAATAAGTTTAAACCCTCTTTTAGGTGCTTCCAGGAGGCTTTTAGGGTTAGTTTCTTTTTGCTTTTGTACGGTTCGGTAATCCAAAAGGTCAAGATAAAACCTAGGGCGATTAGTGGGAAGGATAACAATGCCGGCAACTTGTAGTGTACGGAGAATAAAACACCACCAATTATGAATATGATTGCCATTGAAATGCTGGTTATTGTTAATAAGTTTCCAGATATTTTTTTATGTTCTTTCTCTCTCTCTTTAGTTTTTTTAGCGTGTCATATAATAATGCGGAACTTGTCCCTGATGATAAACTTACCCCGAAACCACTGATTATCTTTGCGATTAGGAATAATAAGAAGCCATTATGGAATGTAAGAATGTAAACTTCAATTACATAGAGAGCCCTTGATAACAATAGTGTTTTTTTCTTTCCTAAAATATCTGCAACAACTCCCGATGGAATCTCAAGGATTAGTGTTGCTAATGCAAATATGGAGAAAATAATTGTGAATTGTTCTAATGTTACTTGCGATGCGATGTAGAATAAGGCTATTACTGGGATGAAGAATCTTCCCCACATTAAGCTTCCAATTAAATATTGGAGTTTTATGTTCCTCTCCATTAATTTGTCTTTCATGGGTAAAACGTCCTTGCTTGTTTTATAAGGTTTAGTTTTCCTCTAACCATTTTATCAGGAGGTTCCTTGTTGTTTGGTTTTGTTTTAGAAGGTCTGTTCCGTGCAGGTCTCCTTTGTATGGTTCGAGCCGTACTTTGCTTGGAGAAAGACTGAATAGTTTGTTGGATGAGTTCCAAGAGTATTCATCCTCTTCGCTGGCCATTATTAAGAGAGGTCTGTTATAGCGTTTTATGCTGTCTAACGTGTTTATTCCTTGGTATTCTATGCCTGGGGAGACAAGGACTACTCTGTGGATTTTTGGATCTCTGGCCGCGTAATTAAGTCCAATGTTTGCTCCAATTGAGGCTCCGATTATTGAAACTTCATTGATCTTTTGTTTGTTTAGGTATTCAAGTGCAAATTCTACATCGGAAGACATTTTGTCGAAGTCTTCTTGGGTTATTTCAGATATTTCATTTTCTCCATGCCCCCTTAGATCAAATGTTAGAACATTGTGCCCTTCCCCTCTAAGTTTAGGAATTAAGAAGTTCCAGGAGGTTCTGTCTTGTTGATACATGTGAATTAGGATTATTCCTTTGTTGGTGTTCTCTGGGTAGAAATCTCCCGTTAAAGAAGCTCCTTCAGTTTGAAGTGTTACTTTTTGTTTTATTACTTCACCTACTTCTTCAGTTGGTTTGTAGAATATGAATGCAATTATTAGAATGAGTGCGATTGTTACTATGATTGTTTTAATTCCCATCTTATATGTAATTTAATGTTGAATATGCGTATACTGCATTAAGGTTGCTGTTGAAGATTACAACGCTGTTGTAGGTTTGAATATTTGAAATGTAGCTTAGTGTTTCATATTCTTGTTCTCCTGAAACTTGTTGGAGTGGCTCTAATAATAAATTTCCTGCATCGAGGTCTTCTTTTGTTGTTACTATTTGCTTTGTTGCGAGGTATACGTTTAAGCTTGGATCTAAGTTTGTGTTGGCCATTGAAAATAGTTGATCAAAGATTATTTTGTGTGTTCCGCTTTCGTATGAGTACAGTTCAATATCTCCGGATGTTATTCTTTGTACTGAGGTGAAGCTCCCGGTTGCTAGTAATGTTGAACTTGGTGGACAGTCGTTATCTGTGGAGTAAACGCAGTTGAATGGGCAACATCCATCGTTCGGGATGCACATTGTTATTTCGTTGTAGACACACTCTGCTGTGCATAGAGAGGCGGAGCCTAAGAGGGTGTTTGTTGTGCACGTGTTATTATCGTTGCAATCTAGAACTGTTGTGGGGCAGTCTCCGTCACACTCTTCTGGGTCTTCTTTTACATTGTTTCCGCATACTGGATCACAGTCGCTGTCTGTTATTGTTGTGCAGTTTGCTGGACAGTATCCATCTAGATCTATGCATAAGGGATAAGTGTGGACGCACTCTTTGGGTGCTCCTTCGTAGGGTGAGATGCAAGTGTCAATTGTTTCTGGGTCGTCATCAGCACATTCTAAGTCTGAGGTACATGCTGGTTGCATTAAACAATCTGTGTCTGTTGTTTCGTTGCAACCCTCTGGGCAGAAGTTATCTTCGTTCGTACATGTAGTTATTTCATTATTTACACAAACTCCTTCCGAACAATAATCTAAGGTGCTTGTTATGTTGTCGTCACAGTTTATTTGTACACATTGGTGGTTGGTTATTTCTTCACATAGGGTGCAGTATAAGGGCGAGCATTCGTTGTTTAAACAGTCTTCATTGAATAAGCATTCTTCGTTGGTTGAACAACCATATCCTGTTATTTCTTGTTGGTTTGTTTCCAAATTATCTTGTGTTGGTGGGGCATATAGTTCGTCTTGGTTTGTTGTGTCGATTGTTGAGTCATCTCCAGATAGCATAAATATAATTGGAATTAAAATTATTATGAAAATTAGCGCTACTCCTAACAATGTTGTAGTGCTGATGTGTTTTTGTGGTTTTGCTGCAACTGTTATTGCTTCATCTGCTTCTGCTACATTAAATCCTCTTGAGAGCATAATCTCTCTAGCAGCATCTACTGTAAAGCCCCTATTGGCGAGCTCTCTTGCGTATTCAACGGCTCTTTTGTTTACCATTTTACTTTCCGAGTAACTTCATAAGAATTGCTTTTTGAATGTGAAGTCTATTCTGTGCTTGTGGGAAAACCACAGATCTTTTTCCGTCAATTATTTCAGGTGTAACTTCATGGCCCCTCATTGCGGGGAGACAGTGCATGAATATTGCAGTTTTCTTCGCTTTTGAAAATATTTTTCTGTTAACTTGAAAGGGTTTTAGATCCTTTAGTCTTTTATCTTTTTCTTCTTGTGGTATCCTATATGACATCCAGGAATCTGTGTAAATTACATCTGCATTTTTTGTTGCTACGAGAGGATTGGTTGTTATCGTTGCTGGCTTGTTTTTGTATTTTTTTGCTAGTTTTTTTGTTTCTTTGATTACCTTTTCTTTTGGAGAGTATTCTTTTTTCTTTGGACAAGCTATTGTTAATGTGTTTCCAGTTAATGCACAGGCCCTCATTAATGAATATGTTACATTGTTTTCTGCGTCTCCTAGGTATGCAATTTTTAGTCCTTTTGTTTTGCCTAATTTTTCTTTGATTGTTAAGAAGTCGCCTAAGATCTGACAGGGATGCCCTTCATTGGTCATCATGTTAATTACCGGTATTGATGCGTTCTTAGCTAGTTTTTTTATTTCAGAATGTGAATAAATTCTTGCAGCAATCACGTCGCAGTACTGGCTTAATGTTCTTGCTACATCTTCCATGGATTCCTTTCCCAGACCCCAAGGAGAGTGTTCGGCATAGTAATTTATTGCATTTCCATGTAATTGGGTCATTGCAACTTCAAATGAAACCCTTGTTCTAAGTGAAGGTGCTTGGAAGATCATGATTAAGGATTTTTCAAAAAGACTTCTGGCATACATGGACTTTCTACTTTTTATTTCAATCGCATTTTTAATTAGCTCTTGAAAGTCTTTTGGTGTTATATCTGATATGCTTATGAAGTTCTTCATCTTTTCCTCTTTTTTATCTTGACTCTTTTTAGTACGTCTTTTAATGTTGGCTTTCCTATTTCTCTTAGAATGTAACCTACTTCTATGAATGGCTTCTTTATCTTTATTTGTTTCTTTAAGTTAACTGGTGTCCCATCAATTACCATGTCTACTTTTGATTTGTTTATTGTGTCTTGTAAGTCTTTGTTTTGTTTTTTAGTATAACCCATTGCTGGAAGTTCTTTACCGTGGTTTAGGTGAGGGTATTTTTTGTAGGTTTCTTTTAATGTCCCTACAATGAACTTATAGGGTTCTACTATCTTTGCACCATATTTTTTTGCTACTAAGGTTCCTGCACCAAAACTCATTCCGCCATGTGTTAGTGTTGGTCCGTCTCCTACGATTAGAACTTTCTTCCCTCTTAATGTTTTTGCACCTTCAATTACTAGATCTGATGCGGCCTTTACAACTGTTGCTTTTGGGTTGAATTTCTTTATGTTTTCTAATAGTTTTTTTACACCTTCTTTTGGAGCGGAGTCCATTTTGTTTATTACGAGAACATCTGCTGCCTTGAAGTTGACTTCTCCAGGATAGTACGCCATTTCATGCCCTGCTCTGTGAGGGTCTAGGACTACGATATTAAGGTCTGGCTTGTAGAAAGACATGTCGTTATTTCCACCGTCCCAGATTATTACATCTGCCTCTTTTTCTGCTTTTTTTAGGATTTTACCGTAATCAACACCTGCGTAGATTGGTATTCCTAATTTTACCCATGGATCGTATTCTTCTCTTTCTTCGATTGTGCATTTATTTTTTATCATATCTTCATAAGTTGTGAATCTTTGGACTTCTTGTTTTACTAGGTCCCCGTAAGGCATTGGATGCCGGATTGCAACCACCTTGTAACCTTTGTCTCTGAGAATTCTTGCAACTTTTCTTGAAGTTTGTGATTTACCTGCGCCTGTTCTGACTGCGGTGATTGAAATTATTGGAACTTTTGATTTGATTTGTGTTTCTTCTGTTCCCAGTAGGTAAAAGTTTGCTCCTGCTGCAAGAACTGTTGAAGCTTTGTTCATAACTACGGAGTGTGGTAAGTCTGAGTAAGATAAGTAAACGTTGCTTATTTTCTTTTGTTTGATGAGTTTGGTTAATTGTGATTCTGGATAAATCGGGATTCCTCTTTTGTAGTATTTTCCTGCAAGTTTGGCCGGGAATTTTCTGTCTACAATTCCTGGAATTTGTTCTGCGGTGAAGCCAATTACATTGTAGTAAGGGTTGTTTTTGAAATAAACTAAGAAATTATGGAAATCTCTTCCAGCTGCACCCATTATAATAACATTCTTTTTCACCATCTTGTTCACCTCTTTATGATTGTTCCACCTTTCCCTATTAATGCTTTTTGTATTTGGTTCGGGGACGTGATTATTGTTTGTTTACCGCCTTTTTTTATGAATTTAATGGCGGCTTCTATTTTTGGGCCCATAGAGCCTTTTGGGAATTGACCTTCCTTTAGTAGTTTAGAGGCCTCTTTTATTGTTAGGGATCTTATTGGTTTTTGATTTGATTTTTTGTAGTTTAGATATGCATTTGGTTCGTTCATGAGAATTATTAATGTTTTTGCTTTGATTGAATTGGCTAAACAGGCTGATGCTAGGTCCTTGTCTATTACTGCTGGTGCTCCGTGTAGAATTTTTCCTTTATCTTTTACTATTGGAACTCCTCCGCCACCTGCAGCGATAACAATTGATTTGTTTCTTAATAAGACCTCAATTATTTTTATATCATCTATGCTTTTTGGTTTTGGCGAGGCTACGACTTTTCTCCAACCCCTTCCAACCTGTTCAACAATTTTGAAACCTTTTTTCTTTAACTTTTGCGCTTGTGCTTTGCTGTAGAATGGTCCAATTGGTTTAGTGGGGGTTTTGAAAGCTGGATCTTTTTTATTGACAACTACTTGTGTTAAGATGCTTACTACTGGTGTTTTTATTTTGTTTTTAGTTAGAACATTTTGTAGGCTTTGCTCAATCATGTAGCCTAATTCTCCTTGTGATTCTGCTACACATACTTCCAATGGTATTTTGTATGCTTTTCCTAGGGATTCTTCAACTCTGATTAGAATATTTCCAACTTGAGGACCATTGCCATGCGTTATTACTAGTTTGTTTTTGTTTTTTATTAATGGAACTAGGTATTCCATAGTCTTCTTAGCGTTCTTGAATTGATTAGAAATTGTGGGTTTTTCACCCTTTTTGATTAGAGAGTTTCCTCCCAGTGCGACTACTATTTTTTCACCTCTCTTTAGCATATATTCTTTAAGAATTTTCTATTTATATGCTTTAGTAATAGCTGTATCTGTATGAGTTTCCATAGCTGTTAGAGTATGAGAACCCATGTCTGTAGTAAGGATGGTATCCGCTGTAGTATCTTGTTCTGTAAGGGCTGTAATACCTGTGGTATCTTGGATAATTGTAGTATCCTCTACTGTAATATCCGCCTCCGTAGTAGCCTGAATTGTGGATGTTGATTTCAATGTTGTTGTTTGTTGTGTCTATGTGTTGTCTTTGTTGTTCAGTTAATGACTGTCCCAAGTTAGGAGTTATCTTTGTTTCTTGTACTGGTTGTGATGCTTGATTAACTGTCCTAAGACTGTTTACAACTAATAATTGGTTTGTGTTTGTTGATTCTTCTTCAGTTCCGAATACCCAACCAAATGTGAACACTCCTAGAAGTAAAATTAGTGCAACTACTATTCCGAATGCAATGTGTAATTTTCTTTCTTGGTTCATCTTTTACCCCCTGTTAGATGACACCTCTCTTTTGCTAAAATGAACAAACTTCTTGTAGTTCTTGAAGTTTCTCTTGAGCTGCATAAAGATCTTCTTGATCTTCGTCTGAGCTTTCTCTTGCTTCTTCTATTTTAGGTTCGTATTCGTTTTTTAAGTTTTCTAATTTTTCTTCGTACTCATCTTTTAATGTTTGGTATTCATCTTCGTTCTCACCTAGGTACGAAAGGATGTCATTGACATCGTCTTCTGCTTGTTTGATCTTGAATGAACACTCTCCGCCGTATTCATAATATTCGTAGACTTCATAGGGTTCTTCTTCAATTAATTCTTCATTAGTTTCTTCTTCTTGGTTGTTTGCGTCTTCATTGCTTAGGCTTGGGTTGTTTGCAAGGTCATCTTGTAGGGTGTCTTCAACTACTCTTCCGGTGAGTTTAGTTGAGTCTCCTCCAAACATGGTTCCCAGGAAGAAAAATAATGCAACTAGAACTATCCCAATAACTAATTGGTGGCTTTTTTTTGGCATTATACTGCCATAACCGAATATCTTGGCATTTCGAATTTTGTTTCTTATGCTCATTTTTGTACTCTAATTGAGCTCTGAATGGTTTATAAACCTTTTCTGTCTTGGAAAGATTTATAAGAATCTCCTTTAGTGTATGTGATATAATCATTATGGAGGTTAAAAAGTGGCAGAAAGATCTGAAGCTTTAATGCGTATAGTTGTGGGGATTGTTTCCGGCATTATTTTGGGTGTTTGGAAGATAATTGTGCAGGTTTTTGCAGTAGTTAATTTCGTTATTACTCTCTTTGCTGGAAAGAGAAATAAAGATCTAGCTGAATTTTGTGAAATCTGGAACACACAAGTTTATATCTTCTTGAGGTATATGACATTTGTGAATAACAAAAGACCATTTCCTTTTGTTAGTTTAAAGAAATCAATGAGCAAGTTTGAGAGGAAGTAATTCCTCTTCTTTTTTATTATGAAAGAGGGTAGGCCGAATTGGATTTATGTTTTGTCTTTGATAGTGTTTATTGGGTTAATTGTTATTGCCCACACAGCCGGTGTTAGAGACTATGTCAATGATAGCGTTATTATATTGTTTCTTCTTTCTTTAGCCTTCTTTGCATGGGATTCGTTTAGACTTAGGACTTGGATTTATTTGCTAATTGCTTTTGGGTTTTTATTACATAACCTTGGAGTATTTGGATTCTATGCTACTTCCCCTGTGTTTATCCAATGGGATCATGTGACTCATTTCTTTGGCGAGTTGGCAATGGGTGTTTTTGTTTTTAATTATTTTTATAGAAGTGGGTTCTTTGTCGGTGGAAAATTACAGACGTTTTATTTGTGTTCTATTGCGGTTTTAGCTGCGCTGGGTATCGGTGTTTTCGTTGAGTTCGTGGAGTTTGGAGGTTATTTCTTGATTGGCGAGGGTGCAGGTGTTTTGGGTCATGGTTTGGGGGATATTAATACAGAGTTTGTTAATTCTGAGTGGTTCAATACCATGTTTGATTTGGTCTACAACTTTATTGGGGCTGTCGCCGGAGTAGTTTTGGCCTATTTTGTTAGTAAGAATTAACAATTGTTTACTAGAGAATATAAATCTTAATAAATGCATGTTATTGATTAGATGGACATTTAGATGCCTAATTTAGGCCTTGTTATGTTCTGGGGAGGAATAAAATGACTGATGAAACTAAATTGGAGATTGGGGCAAAAGCTCCAGAGTTTACAGCGGAAGCTTTAGTTGGAAATGATACTAAAAAAGTTAGTTTGAGTGATTATAAGGGTAAATGGGTAGTTCTATACTTTTATCCTGCAGACTTTACTTTTGTGTGTCCAACTGAATTAGGAGATTTAGCTGATAAGTATGAGGATCTTAAGGCTTTGAATGTTGAAGTTGTAAGTGTGAGTACTGATACAGCTTTTGTGCATAAGGCATGGAAGGATAATTCTGAGACAATAAAGAAAATAAACTTTCCAATGTTGGCAGATCCAACTGGAAGTGTTTGTAGGGATTATGGGACTTATATCTATGATGAAGGTTTGTCCTTGAGGGGAACATTTATTATAGACCCTGAAGGAAACTTGAAAGCGTATGAACTGCATGATAATTCAATTGGAAGAAATAATGCGGAATTGTTGAGAAAAATAAAGGCTGCACAGTTTGTTGAAGAACATGGCGATCAAGTTTGTCCTGTTAATTGGGAACCTGGAAAAGATACATTGAAGCCTGGAATGGACTTGGTAGGTAAGATATAAGATGGAATATAAACTACCTGAGTTAAGTTATGGTTATGATGCGCTTGAACCTTATTACGATAAGGAGACTTTAGAGTTGCATCATACTAAGCATCATGCTGGTTATGTTGCTGGTTTGAACAATGCTGTTGCTAAGTTGGAAGAAGCTAGGGAAAGTGGAGACTATTCTTTGGTTAAGCATTGGGAGAAGGAATTAGCTTTTCATGGTGCAGGTCATTATTTGCATAGTTTGTTTTGGGAGAATCTGAGACCTGGGAGTGAAGAGAACAAAGCAACTGGTGCTGTTTCTGAAGCTATTGAAGAGGCATTTGGTAGCTTTGATAAGTTTAAAGAACAATTTTTAAAAGTAACTTTGGCTGTTGAGGGTTCTGGTTGGGGAGTTTTGGCTAGGGGGCCTGATGAAGATTTGAAGATCTTTTCTGTTGAAAATCATCAGAAAGTATTTATTCCTGGGTATAAGATACTCTTAGTTTGTGATGTATGGGAGCATGCTTATTACTTAAAGTATCAAAACAGAAGGGCTGAATGGATCGATAATTTCTTTAAAATAGTTAATTGGGAAGAAGTTGAAAAGAGGTTTTAATACCTCTATTTTATTTTTTGATAATGTTTAAATAGTTAAGTTATAAGTAAATATTGAATAACATTCCGAAGAACACTACTAGGGGCACTGTGATTATTGGTAGCCATATTGCCGCTTTCTTTCCAATATTTGTCCAGATTAAACCTATTTCTGTGTAGTCCGTTATAACTCCGGCCATTAAGAATACAAATGGGTTTCCTAGGGTTCCGACTTTTGTAAATATTTCGAATGCAATTGGTGAGCTTCCTTCGCTACAAACTTCAATTATAGTTGCAAATACTAAAGTTAGTAATAGTCCTACAAAACTTGGACCCATGTATTTCATGAAGATGTGAGAGGGGACGTAAGCATTGATTATTGCTGCAATTAAGAATCCAAGAACAATCCACCATAAAACCATGTTTGCTAGGTTTAATGCTCCGCGTGTTGTTCCCTTGACTGTATCTATTATATCAAAGTTTTTTATTTTATCCCAACTATATTTCTCTTTGTATGGAGTGTTTTTAGACCGTTCAATCAAGTTTGCTTTTTCAAGGAACATGTAAATGAATCCTGTTATTAGTGCAATCAACATTGCTGTTATTATGAAAAATAATGCTTTAATTCCAAAGAAACTGAAGAGTAGTATTGTTACTGGCAGGTTTGCCCATGGAGATGCTAGTAAGAATGTAATTACTGCTGGAATGCTTGCACCTTTTTTGTATAATTGTATGGCTATTGCAAGTATTCCGTGTGAACAGGCTGAGAGTAAGAATCCTCCGATGACTGCGTAAAAGATTGACCTTTTCTTTTTTTGTCCAAGGTATTTGAAGATGAATCCATTTGGGATGAAGTGATCAATTAAACCTCCAATTAAGAATCCTAAGAGAATTGCCCACCATATTAGTTTGATGTAGGAGTTAATACTGTCATTTAGTGCTGAGAAATTTGGCAGGAAAGATAGGAGGTAGACCAGGGTGAATATGAAGACAGTTAATTTTAGTTTTTTGCTGAATTTGAATTTCTCTTTTTTGTGGCAGTGTTCCATGAAATGTGGTCGGAATATTTATTTAAATATGTATCGTGGGCAACCTTTAAATAATCCACAGAGAGTTTTAGACTATGTCTGATGTGCCAAAGGAGATAAAGAGGATTTCTGATTTTGAATGGGAGTTGCCTACTAGTTACAAGAAAGGAATGAATGTTCCTGCTAGAATTATTGCTAATGAATCTCTTTTGAATGGAATGGATAAGGGGGTTTTTGATCAAGTAACGAATATTGCTTGTTTGCCGGGGATTCAGAAGAATGCTTTTTGCATGCCTGATGGACATTGGGGTTATGGCTTTCCAATTGGAGGTGTTGCAGCTTTTGATGTTGAGGGAGGGATAATTAGCCCTGGCGGTATTGGGTTTGATATTAATTGTGGAATGAGGTTGGTTACAACTAATTTAAGTTATAAGGAAGTTAAACCTAAGTTGAAGAGATTGGTAGATCATTTATTTTTGACTGTTCCTTCTGGTGTAGGTTGTAAGGGCTTTTTGAAATTAAACAATCAACAATTTGATGAAGTTATGTTAAATGGAGTTAAGTGGTGTATCGAAAACGGTTATGGTGTCGAGAGTGATATGTGGAACACGGAGGGTTATGGTTGCATTGAACAGGCGGACGTTGAAAAAATCTCTGATAGGGCTAGAAAAAGAGGAATTAGTCAGCTGGGAACATTGGGTTCTGGGAATCATTACTTAGAGATACAATTAGCAAAGTCAAATAATGTTTTTGATTCTGATGTTGCGAAGAAGTTTGGGATTATTGGGGATGATCAGGTTGTTATTATGGTTCATTGTGGTTCAAGAGGTTTTGGACATCAAGTTGCGACTGATTATTTGAAAGTTTTTGACAAGTCTATGCACAAATATGGAATAAAGGTTAATGATAGGGAGCTAGCTTGTGCCCCCTTTAGTTCTGATGAAGGACAGGATTATTACAAGGCGATGGCTTGCGCTTCTAATATGGCCTTTGCTAATAGACAAGTTATAACGCATAGAATTAGGGAAGCGTTTTCTAAAGTGTTTAGTAAAAGTGCTGAACAGATGGATATGAATCTAGTTTATGATGTTGCACACAATATTGCAAAAGTTGAGGATCATAAGGTTGATGGGAAGATGAAGAAATTAATTGTTCATAGGAAAGGATCAACGAGAGCATTTCCTCCGAGGCATAAGGAGTTATGTCCGAAATACAGGCCGGTTGGTCAGCCAGTTATTCTTGGAGGAAGCATGGAAACTGGATCTCATTTGCTGGTTGGCACACAAAAGGCGATGGATGAAACTTTTGGAAGTGTAGCACATGGTTCTGGTAGGACAATGTCAAGGACTAAAGCGAGGAAGGAATTTCAGGGAAAGGAATTGCAAGATAGAATGATGAAGAAAGGAATTTATGTTAAATCTTCAAGTATGAAGGGGTTGGCTGAAGAAGCAGGAAATGCCTATAAGAATGTTAATTCTGTTGTGGATGTTTTGAATTCATACGGTATTGCCAAAAAGGTTGTTGGATTCAATCCAATTGGAAATATTAAGGGGTGACTGAGTGATATGGAATGGAAGTTACAAGCAAGGTAAAGAATTTTAGACTTTTGAGAGATGGGTCTTTTGGTAACAAGTTAAGAACGTGGGGCTCTAGACGGGAAGTTCTTGATAGTGGTTATAGTGGTACTGTTACAATGCGCTATCGTGGAAATGGCGGTGGTTCTTTCTATGCATATGAGGTTCCTTTGAATAAAATAAGATCTGTTGAAAATGAATGGTCAAAAGGAGGTCTTGATGTTTCAAGGATTTCTTTTAATGAAAGTGCACCTGATGATTTTTTAGTTATGCAGGGGGAAGTTATGAGGGGTTTAAGGGGCCTTGAACTTTTTTATTCAACTAAACAAATGAAGATGAGGGATGCAATGGTTGATGGTGACACTAAAAGTGCTAGTGGACTGACTGCAAAGTTACTGCTTGAGACTCATTTGAATCCATCAAGTCTTGCTGATTTGGAAGTGTTATTGGATAGGTTCCCAGATCATGTGGTGGAGTTTAGTACATATCGTTTCTGTTTGGGAGATATCCCCGGTAGAAACACAGTTATATGGGAAGTAAGGAATTATTAGTATGGTTAAGAGTCATAAATTTTTAGAGGATGTTGCAATCGCAGATGTTGCATTTGAAGCTAGTGGAGGTAATTTGGAAGAGGTTTTTGAGGCATGCGGGGACGCAACCTTTGAAACCATTGCTGACCTAGATACTATTGGGGATTCTGAAGTTTATGATTATAGTGCTGAGGATGATAATGCTGAAGATCTGTTGTATGAGTTCTTAGAAGAAATTGTTTATCTGAAGGATACGGTGTCTTTGATTTTTAAGAAATGTGATGTGAAAATATCTGGGAAGTATAAGCTGAAAGCTAAATTTATTGGAGAAAAAATAGATCGGGAGAAGCAAGGATTGAATACTGATGTGAAAGCTGTTACGATGCATATGTTTAGTTTGAAAAAGGAGAATGAGGGATATAGGGCTACAGTTGTCCTTGATATTTAACTATGTGGGCTTTAGCAACGAAATGCTTAAAAATATCTAGCCTAGTTTTAGTGTATAATAATCTGATAAAAGGGATGGTTAATTAATGGCGGCAAAAAAAGCTAGAAAAAGGGCAAAAACAGCAAAAAAGAGTCGAGCTAAGCCAAGGAATTCTAAGACAACTAAAGCTAGAAAGACTGCGAAGATTGCTAAGAAAACACCCAAGAAAGAGAAGAAAAGTGAGGATGGTTTAGTTGTTAGATTTATTAGAAATTTCATTAGACGCATGATTGATAGTATGTTTGCTAAGAAAAAGGACATTAAATTAGGAATATACGGTCCGCCAAATGCTGGCAAGACAACACTGGCAAACCAAATTTGTAAGGATTGGCTTGGTGAGAGGATGGGTTCTGTTTCTAAGATCCCCCATGAAACTAGAAATGTTCAAGTTAAGGAACAAGTTACAATAAAATATAATGATAAAGAGATGTCCTTTAACATTGTTGATACTCCTGGAATTGCAACTAAAATTGATTACGAAGACTTTATGTCTTACAAGATGAAGAGTACTCAAGCCAAGACAAGAGCGAAAGAGGCAACAAAAGGAGTTATTGAAGCGATAAAATGGTTGGATGAAGTGGATGTTTGTTTAGTTGTTTTAGATTCGACCGACAATCCTTATTCACAAGTTAATGTAACTATAATAGGTAATCTTGCTGCAAGAAATATTCCTGTTTTAATTGTTGCAAATAAAACTGATTTAAGGAAGTCAAATATTAGGAGAGTTGAAAATGCATTCCCGCAATATGATGTTGTTGGGATTAGTGCAGAAAAGGGAAAGAATATGGAGGAGTTTTACGAATCGTTATTCAGACTCATTTAAGAGGTGATTTAGGTGTTAACGTTACAATTTGTTCCGTACGGGGAGATTGAGAATCTTTCCTCAAAAGCCAGAATAGAGAAGCTGCTAGACATTGTTAAGCAGAATAAGATAGTTTTATTGCAAGGTAGATTGAAACCTGAAGAGGAGACTATGTTGATTATGGAAACCATGGCTCAGATACATAAGAGGTTTAGGGGTGTGGAGATATGTACAATATACCCTGAAGAGAATAATTTACAATTCTTTAATAAAATAAAGAAGGAAATGGTTAAGTTCTTGATTGGTAATAGAGACGGTGTTACTATTATAGGTCCGTCCACTGTTGTCAAGGAGGTTAGGAGAAACCCTAATAAGATTGAGTTGTTTACTCTACCTGCTATGAGGGGTTTGAAACCTAGACCGGTTACGAGGAAGAGAACAACAAAGAAGACACCTAGAAAAAGAACTACGAGGCGAGCAAAGAGAACTGTTCGAAGGAGACGCAGATAATGCCTCACCAATGTGTAAGATGTTCTAAGATGTATGAAGATGGATCTAGAGAAGTTCTTACTGGTTGCTCATGTGGTGGAAGATTCTTTTTCTTTATGAAAGAGAAATCTGTTGAAGAAGCTCAAAAACTTACTACTAAATTAAGCACTACCGATAAAGTTCAGATGGAAAAGGATGCAATGGAACTTGTTGGTGAGAAAAGCGACAATGAAAACAAAAAAGATTTGCCAGTTGTTTTGGATTTAGAGTCTATTCGTGTTTTGAAACCAGGACATTTTGAGATCGACTTAGTTGATTTGTTTAAGGGTGAGCCTTTGGTGTATAAGTTATCTGATGGAAAGTATATTATTGATATTGCTTCTACATTTAAACAAGATGAAGAATAATCTATGGGGACACCAGGATTTGAACCTGGATCCACCGCTTTCTCCTAAACTTTTGGCTAACTGGAGGCGGTAGCACTAACCGGGTTATGCTATGTCCCCTTGGGGAAGAAGTGTAGGGATTTGATTTAAAAGCTTTCTTGATTTAGAAATTTTGAAAGTCTTTGAATACAGTAAATAGAGGCTCCGTAATATATTATTATTAGAGAGTGATAAAATATATATTTACCATAGAAAGGTTTATATACCATTCTTAACCGGACAATAGTAACAGCATCTACTTACGTAGGGCTGACATTATGATCCTTTAGGGGGGTTAACTAAAAGATGAAAATGACAAGACACATGAAGAATATAACCTTCTTTGTTTTAGCTTTGGTGGCTTTGATAGGTACTGCGGTATCTGTTAGTGCAACGCCAGACTACGATTTTGACTTTATTGAAGTAAATGGCTTTAACATAGCAGGTTCAAGCACCCTTGACATTGAGAGGGGCGAGAGGTTGGACATTGATGTATGGTTGGTGGCAGGAAACACATCCACTGAAGATGTTCAGATAACCGCAAGAATAAACGGTTATGAGTTTGGAAGTATTTCCGATTCAACTGGATTATTTGATCTGGATGAAGGGAAGACTTACAGGAAGACTCTAACATTGTATGTTCCAGAAGACATTGAAGCTTCTGAAGACTATACTTTGAGAATAGAGGCTTCCGATAGACAGGATGAGATAACTGAAGAGTTTGACCTGTTTATTGATGAGCAGAGACACGGTTTAGCGATCTTTGACGTTCTTTTGAACCCAAGTAGCACAATAGCTGCAGGAAACTCCTTGTTTACTACAGTTAGACTAGAAAACCTTGGAGCTAAGGAAGAGAACGATATTAAAGTGACAGTATCCATTCCTGCATTGGGTGTAAGCACAGTCAATTATCTTGATGAGCTTAACACTGAAGCACAGGAAGAGGGTGAAGATCATTTAAGGAATGATAATAGCAAGCAGATAGATCTTCTTTTGAGAATTCCTTCTGATGCGGCTACAGGGACCTATGATGTACAAGTGGATGTAGAGTACAACAGAGGACACAGCTTCTTGACTAAGACATTAAGTCTGAATGTTGAAGGCGTGGAACAAGTTTCTGGAGCTCAAACTGTTATTAACAGTGATTCCAGTTCAAAGGTAGTTAACGTTGGTGAATCAGCTGAGTATAAGGTAATGATGGCTAACTTGGGTTTGGAGCCTGGAGTTTATTCTGTAACTGTTGACGGTGTGTCAGCATGGGGAGAAGCTGTAGTTCAACCTAGTTTCTTGACTGTTATGCCTGATTCAACTGGTGAAGTTACAATTACTGTAACACCATACGATTCAGCAGAAGCTGCAAGCCATACATGGGTAGCAAAGGTTATGCTTGGAACTGATGTTCTAAGTGAGCTTGTGTTCACTACCAAGGTGGAAGCTGAGAAGACTGTTGAAAGGACTGACGATACAGTTAAGTCTATTTTGACTGCAATCTTCTTTATCTTGCTGATTGTGTTGGTTATTTTGGCTATTGTTATTGCTTTTAGAAAAGTTAGAAGCGATGATGAGGACGAAGAGGGTACAACTCTTGAAGGTCAAACTTATTACCAATACTACCCAAGAAACTGAGATTAAAAGAGGTTAACCCCTCTTTTTTCTTTCTTTTTAAACCATAATATTTATAAGATTGTAGTGCAACCTTTTTTCTAAGTTTTTGAAAAGAGGGATGCGGTTGTACAAGAAATATATTGTTAAAAAGGGGAAGAAAGTTGGTCCTTATTATTATGATAGCATTAGACTGAAAAATGGCCGGGTTAAAACTGTTTATTTAGGCAGCGATTTGAAGAAAGCTAAGCATAAGTTGAAAGTTTTACGTAAGGAAAGTTCTAAGGCGGTTCATGAAAGGAGTAGTGCAACCCTCAAAAAATCTTTGAATCCTAGGTCAAGTGCCAGGTTGATTACAGATCACCAAGTACATCTCAAGGACAGAGTTTTTTTGTCTGTCGTTTTGATTTTGATGTTGGTTGGATTTATGCACTTTGGAGGCATTCTTGATAGTGGTTCAAGTGAAGAAATTAGTGGTGGTTTTGTAACGGGGTTTAGAACTTTTTCAGATATTGCTAGAGATAGTTTTTCACAAGAGAATTTGATAACTGGAGAGGTTGTTTCTGACGGCAACAAAATAACAGGGGGTGCGATTTTTTCTGAGGCGGTTCCTGAGGAAGAACATGAACATGAGATTTCTCTGTTGGTAAGTGAGAGTGAGGAGTACAGTTTGAATTTTGAAGGTATTGAGAAGTTAACTAGTTTGAAGTTGTCGGGAAGGGTTGCCTCTTTTGATGAAGGGGTTGCTAAGGTTTTCTTGTCTGATGCTGACTCTGGTGATACTTATTTAGTTTATGATAGTGCCGCTGCTGAGGAGAACATATTGGATGCTGTAGGGATTACTGGTAATGTTGTTTTAGAGGGCGAAGAAGTTGTTGAAGAGCTAGTTGTTAAGGAGAAGAGCTACAAAGATGTTGTTTCTTCGTTGACTGGGTTTAATGTTGTGGATTCGAAAGGGAAACTTTTGAAGTATGATTCTTTTAATGGGAGCAATGGGACCTCTGTTATTAGCTTGAGGAATAAGGAATTTTTTGAAATAGAATATCCAAAGAATGAAGGGTGGATTGCCTTTGAGGAGTATTCTTCAAGAGGTTTATTGGAGCCTGCTAATATTTCCTTTAGTAGGGTTTTTGGATTTGACTTTAGTGGGTTGAACATTTCCTTTTTTAATGAAACTAATACCTCCTTTAGTGCAATACCCGATGGGGATTATTTATATGGTTGCAGTTTCTGGGACTTTGAGTTTGGTATTTGTTTATCCGATTGGGTTTACTTCTTTGATATAAACAATACTGAGAACTACACTGTTGAACTGAATAGGGAAGTGATGGCTTTTGCTGAAGGTATATTTGATCCTAAGGAGAAAAAGGAGAAAGTTGAGGAAGAGGTTGAGGAAGAACTTATGAAGGAAGTTGATTTATTCTTAGAATTATTGGATTCGACGAACATTAGCAATCATACTATAGAGTCATTTCATTCTACATGTGAGGATGTTTGTAAGTTGAAGAATGTATTAAGTAGGAATTTTGTTTTGAAGGTTTATATACAGAATTCTGTTTTGGAGCTGAGTTCAATTGAGACTGGTTCAGAGGTTTTAGAAGATTCGGTTTATTCAATTTCTTTGATTGATTCTGAAGGTAACTTTGTTTTGGGTGGAGGTGTTGTTGAAGAACCTGTTGTTGATGTTGTTACTAGTGGGGCTTTGGATGTTGTTGATAAGGGAACACATACCGAGGAGACAACACAGTATGGTGCTGTTGTTGGTAAGCCAGTTAAATGGAAGAAAAATATTTTACTGGATAATTCTACGTCTGATTTGAGGGTTGAAATTCCTGAAGATGCAGAAAATATTATACTCAAGAAGGTTGTAGGTGGCGAGATTTTATCGGTTGATTCTGCTGAGCTGGATGAAGGAAATGGCACAGTTATCAGTTTAGTAAATGAAACCTCCGGGGGATCTTTTATTGGTGGGCTTTTTGATGGAATTACTGGGAATGCTATAACTGGTTTTGCTGTTGCAGAAGAGACTATTGTTAGATCTAACTTAACGGAAAATAAGAACTTGGACGAAAATGATACTGTTATTATTGGTGACTTTGTTAAGGAAGTTATTGTTGAGTATGAGACTCCCGCCCCCACTATACAAGTTAAGAATTCTTCAAGGGGCCTAAGGATTGTGCTGAAATCTGATTTAGTTTATGAGAATGTTCTTTCATTTGTTAATATACCGGAGAGTGACCCGAATAAAGTTAAATTTTATAGAGTTTTGTTGGAGAATGGTACAGGGAAAGAAATTAAAAAAGAGAATGAATTTATTGTTAGGGACAATACAGGGGATGGTTTTGTTGATTATCTCGAATGGGTTGTGCCGGTGCTGAATAATAATGAAACCTATGATGTTATTATAGAAATTATTTCGGCTGAACACAGGGATGTTAACTACTCATTTATTTCAGATATTTATAATGAGACCTATAAACTTGACGGGGTTTGGTCCGAACCGATTTATGCTAATGAGTATGTTCGCGTTGTTTTTGAAGAAAACTTGACTAGTAGTAATGATATCACTATTTATGCACGTAACAATGAGAGCAGCAATACCTTTGTTGAAGTTTATTCTGAAAACCTAACTGAAAGAATTGCAGAGTATCCTTTGATTATTGATGAAGGGTATTACAAAATTTTGCTTACTAATCTATCTATGCCTTCCGACACGTTTAATCTTAGGATAAGGGATGTTCAAAATTTGAATACTTCTTTTTTGGAATTTGACCATATCCTTGATCCAAACGAGGTTCCCTTTGTGACCATTGATAGTCCTACAAATGGAACTAATTATGCTTCTGGAACTGCGGGTGTTGAATTAGTTGTTAATGTTACGGATGACTTGTTACCAGTAGATAATGTTACTCTGACGATATATGCTGCGAACCATAGCAATCCTCAACTTGAGGATTTGGTTTACAAAGATAATGTGTCTAATGGTACACAGGTTACATATAATTTTAGTAAAAGGCCTTTTGAAGTTGATTCCGATGCACTCTTTGGTTATCACTTTGATCAAGTTCTTGGTTTGGGAGAATCTTCTACGAATGTTTATGATTGGGCAAATGTTCAGAATGGTACTCCTGTGGGAGATGTGGCAGTAAATTATTCTAATGATATCTTTGGAGGACATTTTGAGTTTGATGGGAATGGCGATAGACTGAGAGTTACACCATACACTGAGCTTCAACATGGATGGAACGCGACTTTCATGGGGTGGGTGAGGTCTAAAGATTTAACGCAAACAAGAATGGTTTTTTCACAGGGTGTTTTTTCTCCTGCCTCTTCGCCTAATAGATACTTAGGTCTTTTCTTTGTGCAAGATGTTGGGAAGTTTACTGTTGCGCATGGCGATAATGATCTTAAAGCGAACTTGGATACACTACAAACATCGGGATTTTTTTTAGATACAGAGTGGACGCATGTGGCAGTAACTCGTTTTAAAAATGGATCTTACCATGTGTACAGGAATGGTGCGTTGAATAACAGTGGAACTGTAACTGGTGCGACGTGGCCAGGAAACATATTTGGTTTTCATATAGGTTCCTCTGCCCCTACCGATAGTGCAAATACATTACCGTGGAATGGTGCAGTGGATGATTTTACAGTTATTAATAGAACACTCACTAGCGAGGAAATAAACCAAACATTGAAACTAACAGACACTACCTATTATTGGAATGCTTCTGGAGATGATAGTGAGTTAGTAAATAATTCTGATTTATTCCAGTTCAGTATTGGTGCTAATACAGTGCCTTATGTGGCCCTTGATGCTCCAAGTAACGAATCTGTATTTACAGAGGTAGGTGCAATTCAGCTGAATGTAACTGTTAGAGATGGGGAAGATGACACATTTGGTGTTACGATTTATGGATCGAACGGAACTGGTGCCGGAGATGTTTTGAACTCTGAGATATTATATCAAAATGAGTCTTGGCAGAACAATACAAATATATCGTATAATTGGACTGCACCTGTTTTAGAGCCAACAATTAACCATCTGTTGTTAGCACATTTTGATAACAATTCTAATTTCGGAGAGAGTTCCACACTTGTATATGATTTTGGTGATGCAGACGGCATTCAAAATGGAACTATTACTGATGATGGGATGATTAATGAGTCTAACGGGAAGATAGGAGGTGCATATTTTAATTCTGGGACAAGTGATACCAGCAGGGTTAATTTTGGGGATCAGGATTCATGGATCGGGGAGGGAAATCTGTCTTATTTGATGTGGGTTAATCCTCGTTCTATTATCGGGACTAAAGGGATTGTTGATAAGAGGAATGTTGGGGCAACGGATTCACAGGGTTTGAGTGTTAGACAGGTTGATGGTGACCTCAGACTTAGATTTAATACATCACAGTCGGATGTTTCGGGGGTTTTTTCTACTGGAGTGTGGGTGCACATTGCTTTAGTCTTGAATGAGAGTAAGGGGTGGACAGTGTACATCAACGGTAAATTTAATAGCTCTGGAAGTTTTACTCATGTGACTGCAAATAATATCGCTTTTGCAGTGGGAAATGCAAGGGCTAACATTGGGTATAATAATCCTTTTAAAGGTAGGATCGACGAGGTTGCGGTTTTGAATAAGAGTTTGACTGCACAAGAGGTAGCGGACGCTTATAAGTTGAAATCTGGAAATCACACTTGGTTTGTAGATGTGAATGATACATCTTCTTCAAATAGTAGTGATGCCTGGATGTTTGAAGTGGACAGGAAACCAAACATAACCTCTATTTTAATTGGACCAACTGGTGCGAATAGGACTTCTGGAATAAATTGTACCTTTACACCAATAGATGATCTGGATAGTACTGTTGATGCAACTGTTAAGTATTATAATGAATCTAATCTCCTTAAGACAAACACTCCTACAGGGTTGACTTCCAATGTGTCATTTACCGATAACCTTTCTGCATTTACATATGAGCATTTTGAGAACTATAGTTGCAATGTTACTGTGACTGATGTTCAGGCTAGTGTTTCTGACCAATTGAATTCTCTTTATGTGTTTATTGAGAACTATGAGCCTGGAACTGCTGTATTAAATTCTCCATTTAATACATCGACCCATACAAATAGAACGCCTACATTTAATTGGACGCCTTCCGATGAATTTGGTAGACTGCCGTCTGTTGGAAATGGCACATGTGTTTCTGAAGAACCTTTCTTTTGTCAGGGCAGAACCTCCGACCCTGATCAAGATCAGGTAAACTACACTCTTAATATTAGCTGTTTTGTAACAACTGGCGGCACTTGTGATGATGAGAGAGAGTACAATGTTGTTGAAAATTCTACTAATTGTGATGCAAATGCAAATGGTTACTTGGATAACGAGGATAACTGCACATTTACTTTACCTACTGATTTGGTCTATTTCTTTGATGATAATAGGTATTATGAATGGACGGTGAAGTCGTTGGATCCTTATGTTCAGGAAGAGAATCTTCCAACTGTGATACACTATAATCTTTCTGTTTTAGTTGCATTGGATTTGCTGGATTCGTTTGTAGACTTTGGGACTATTGGTTTGAGAGTTAGGTCTGAGACTTCGGCATGTAATTTAGCAACCCAAACACCGACACCCTGCCCTATATGGATCGAAAATTCTGGAAATGTTAAGGCTGATTTGAATATAACTGGTCCAACAGTGGCATTCTGGGACACGCAGAGTTTGCCTCATGATCTTGATTATTTTGGTGTGAAGGTTGATGAGGGAACTGAGGGTCCATCTTTTGATACCGCGGATTCAAATATTACATACAGAATTATGCCTGCATCAGGGGTTACTGAAAAGTTTATTAACAATTTAAGTAAAACTGATTCTGCTGATGAGGCAAGAATTGACTTTAATATTTCAGTACCAGATGAGGAGTTAGAGGGTGCTAAGGGGATAATACTTGAATTGACTACTTGGTATGGAGAGGTTGGCGGTGGATAATAAATTTAAATTTCTTTGGATACTTTGGATATTTTTGTTGATCTTTGGTTCATCTGGCGTTAGTGGTCTTGGAATAACTCCTGCGAAGAAAGTTGTTGATTTTGAGGAGGGTTTGAATTATGGCTCAGATTTTAAGGTTATTAACACGGCTAATTCTTCAAGGGAGATTTTAATTGAAGTAAGGGGTGAATTGGGAAAATATGTTGTTTTGCAGGGTGGAAGTTATTATTCTGTTGATGCAAATTCTGAGAAAATTGTAAAGTATTCTATTATGATTCCGTCTAATATTAAAGAAAAAGACCTTCCTGTTGGGAATAATGATGTGCACTTTATAGTTAAGGAACTTGTTAAGGCCGATTCTAATTCCATAGGGGTTAGTGTTGGCTTAATCACAACACTGAGGGTAAGGGTTCCATATTGGTATAAATATGTTGTATCTGAGTTATATATTTATGAGGGCGATGTTGGTTCAAATACTATCTTTGTTATTCCTATTGAGAATTTAGGTGCAAGTGACTTGGATAATGTTAGGGCTGTTATTAAGATAAAGGGCGGTGGAAAAATAGTGGATGAAATAAAGAGTGAGGATATAAGTATTTTATCCGGGGAAAGGAAGGAAATAAGGGTGGTCTGGCAAACGCTGGTTGAGCCTGGAGCTTATTTAGCAGATGTTTTTTTAGAATATGATTCGGAAGTTAATAAGTTGGAAGGGGAGTTTTTTATTGAGGGCGCAAGATTGCTGGTTGAAAAGCTATCTGTTGGAGATGTTTCTGGGGATGTTGCAAGATTTGAAACTAAGGTTAAAAACGTGTGGAATGGAGAAGTCAGAGATGTTTATGCTGAAATTGAAGTTTATGACAATGACAGGGTTTTAATTGGATCCTTTGTTACGCAAAGTGAGAGCATTGATAAGGGTGATGAAAAAATATTTGCTGGATATATTGATATTACAAATTTAAGTTATGGAGAGTATACTACTAGGTTGGTGCTTCATTATGGTAGCAAAAATATTGAGCGATTTGTGGATACAACTTTTTATGATGATCAATTTACTGTTGGTGTTATGGAGACTTCAACCTTGATTGAGGCGAACTCTGGAGGGAACCTAACTTTTTATTTGATAACAGGATTGATTTTATTATTGGCGATTAATCTTGTTTGGTTCTTGATTTTTAAAAGGAAGCGGTAGCTCGCTTTTTTCTACAAGTGGAAAGACTTAAATACGATTCTCAATGTTGTTTTTTTATGGTGAAGAGGAAGGATACCGTTCTTAGCGGGGAGATTGTTTTTGCGTTATTGATATTGGTTATATTTCTAAGTCTTTTAATCACATGGACTGTGGTAAGCAATGCCGAGGAGGCATCCACATCTACATCTTCAAATGATCACTTGTATGGAGATAATTCTGGTGCGGAGATTAATATTGAGGTTGTACCTGAGATGAATGGTGGAGAGGGTGTTACATAGTGGAAATTACCGATAGGGTTTTGACATTTACTGGCTTGATTGCAATTTTGGTTGTCCTTGGATCTATTTCCTTAATTTTATTTACAACTGGGGGAATTAGTGGATTAACTGGATTTAACATAATTAATGAAACGGAAGGAACAGTTAATGTGACGGTTGACACAACTGTAGAGGTAGCACTACTTAATGCTAATGTTGATTTTGGAAGTGGGTTCGTTAGTGCTTCAGGTAACACCTTAATTAATTCTACTGAGCCAAATGCAAACCCGAATAGTTTCTCAAGTCCTACCTCTTTTTGGTTGAGAAATGATGGTAATGTTTACATCAATCTTACAATTAATAGCTCTAAAACTGCACTGGACTTATTTTCAACCCCTACTCCTGCGTACCAGTACCGTCTAGAAAATACAAGCCATAATGAATGGACTAATTCCTCATGTTTTGATGCTGGCTCTGATAGTATGGCTTTTGCATTAGTTGTGCAAGATCTAGATACGGGTGAAAAGACTGTTTGTCCTAATCTATCTTATGCTAACTCTAGTGCCTTTACTGACGAGATTAATGTTTCTATTCTCCTTACATTAAATAGTACCATTAATGGAACTGGTAATGACCACATACAGTTTACTGCTAGGTCTCTTGGGGCTTAGTTAGATTTATAAACTATTTTCTATTGGATGTATGGTATGAGGGGATGGATTTTTTGCCTGGTTTATTTATTTATTTTTGTGCCTGATATTAGCGCGTTGGGTATCTCTCCAAGTGATACCTATTTGAAATTTGAGCCATATAAGGCAGGTAGTTTTGAAGTGAGCCTGATCAATAATGAGGATGAGGCTACTAATGCGACTCTTTCAGTTGAAGGTCCATTTTCGGAATACTTCACTGTTCTTGAAGGGATTAAGGAAATTGGAGCGAAATCTTCTGAAAAGTATGTGGTGGGTTATTCATTTCCTTCCGCATTGCCCCTTTCCGGGTCAATTAACCATGACCTTCGGATTAACCAATTAGTTGAATTAAAAGAGGGTATAACGGCATCATTAAGCGTTGTTGCGAGGGTAGTTGTAGAAGTTCCTTATCCAGAGAGGTATATTGAGTATAACTTTAATGTTGAAAGTGTTAATGAGGGTAGTGACTTGGAGTTTAACTTTGAAATTTCAAGCAAGGGCGAAGGGAATATTTTTGGTTTTAAACCACATGTCTTGATATATGAGAATAACAGGGATGAGGTTTTAACTGAAGTTGCTGGAACATCGACTTCATTGTTATCTGGCATGGCGTCTAAAAAAACATTGATTATTAATAGTTCTGATTTAGGAAGGGGTACATTTTTAGCGGATTCTTATGTAGAATATGATGGAGTTGAAACACCTCACAAAAATAAGACTTTTAGGGTGGGCTATGAGGATGTGAATGTGTTGGAATATCCGCACAATATATCTCTTGGTGGTATAAAAAAATTAGTTTTTCTGGTAGAGAACATGTGGAATGTGGGTGTTGAAGATGTGTTTCTGGAAGTATATTTAGAAAAAGATGGCGTTCCTGTTACGGAAAGAGCTATTTCAAGCGGAGTTAATCTGAAGGCTCTTGGAGAGGAGGAGGTCCCAGTTTATTTAGAGGTTTCAAATGTTTTACCGGGAGATTATCAATTGGTTGTGATTATGAGATACAATGGTCTGGAGAAAATTGAACGGTTTGATTTCTCCATTGTAAAACCCTTCAGTATCCTGGACGGAGGGGTGGTTGCTTGGTTTTTAATTGGTATTCTGGTTGTGGCAAACATTCTTTGGATTTACCTTCGGAAGGGCAAGGGTTCTGTAGACGAAATTGGAGATGTATCCAATAAAATGGACATTTTGCAAAAGAAATTAAGAAAATGAAGATTCGTTTAAAATTAATAATATGTTCTATTATTTTACTTCTAACTCTATTTGGTTTTTTATTTATTTATGCAAACTTTAAGATTATAGGCTACACTGAGTATACTGTGGATTATTATGTCGGAGATTATATTGGACTTAATCTTGATGAGGGGGCTATACATTTTGGCACCATCCAACCGGGCAATAGCCATAGGAGGGAGTTAATAGTTAATTCGGATAGAGATATTTTGGTGAAGATTCTTCCTTATGGATTGGAGCACTTGATTATTGAGAATAATAACATCATGGTTCTTTCTGGTAAACAAGAAAAAATTTCCATTTTAATCAGATTACCTCTTTCTGCAGAAGAAGGATTTTATTCTGGTAAATTAAAAGTTGTTTATCTTAGGTCTTAGGAGAAAAGTATTTAATGGCTTGTTGTATCTTTTTTTTGCATGGCGGGTATAAAAAGAGGTTCCAAAAAAAGAAATATTAGGGTTGTCTCTTCTGACTTCTACAGAAGAACTAATACTGTGATTCTTCTGTTTTTGTTGATCCTGATTATATTTTTAATAAATTTTTCTAAGATTCTAGAGGTTTGGGGTGAGGAGGAGATTGAGAGAGCTTATGTTACAGGCAATGTTGCAGGTAGTATGAATATAACCATTATTGCTGATCCAAGCATTGTATCGGGTGCTACAGAGAGCACTACAACAGCTGTTGCTACAACGGACGGAGAAGTATTAACTTCTGGAGGGAAATTAGGATTTGACCCGGGCAAGTTTGAGTTAGATATGTTGCATAGGGGTCTTGTTGAAAGGGATCTTGTTATAAGGAATAATGCTAATTATGAGTTGGAATTGAGTTTTGGTACAAGTCTTAAGGATTATGTTGAAGTTGAACCTTCTAGGATTATTATTGGGAAGGGTATGTCTGAGATTGTAACTGTCAGATTTGATGGCAAGGATTTGGGCGTCATTACTGGTTATTTGTCTGCTAGTGGTGGCGGACTTAAGGGATATGTTCCTATTATTCTAAATGTTGGCTCTGCTCGCGCTACTGGGTTGTTAAAGGTAGCTATACCTGATGAATTTAAAGGTGTGAATAGTGGTGAAGATATTCTAGTTTCAATAGATCTCTCTGGATTTAATGGAGATGTTGTTGAGATAGTGTATATCATTAAAGACTCGGAGAATAATGAGTTAATTAGGACCACTCAGTCAATGACCATTGGAGACTCGACTAGTTTTGATAAGACATTAACAATGCCTAATGTGGGTAATGGGTTGTATGTTGTTGGTGTTGAAGTTAGATACGCAGGTATGACTCTGGTTGATTCGGAGGTTTTAACTGTAGGGCATTATGAGCCTTTTGTTGAGAAGCCCGCCTTTGTTAGGGGCCTTGGATTGAATCCTGTTACCTTTAAGGTAATCTTGCTTTTGGTGATGGTAATGATAATTGTGTTATTTGCATCATACTCTCGTGAAATTGGCAAGATTGGGGAAATTGAAAGAAAGAGGAAACTATAGTTTTAGACTTACTACTTTTGATATTCCTGTTTCATGCATACTAACGCCGTATACATAGTCTGCTTCTGTGATAACATTATCATTGTGTGAAATCATGATGTACTGTGCTGATTCTGAGTATTTTGAAATTAGTTCTGACAGTAGTTCGGAGTTTCTTTTGTCTAATGCTGCATCAACCTCATCTAGTAAGTAGAATGCCATTGGCTGGAATTCTTGAATTGCGAAGATGAATGCCAGTGCAGCCATTGTTTTTTCTCCGCCTGAAAGTGACTTGATGTCTAGGAATCTGTTACCTGTGATTCTAACTCTAATGTCGATTCCTCCGCTTAATGGATCCTCTTTATTTTCTAACTCCATGCTTGCTTCGCCTTTCTTTGATAGCGATAGGAAGATTTTCCCAAAATTGCTGTTTAATTGTTTGAATGTTTTCATGAATATTGATTTTTTATTCTTTTCAATTTCTGTTATCATGGTTAGAACGTCTTCTCTTTCTGTGTTTAGTTTATCTCTTTTTTCTATTAATCTATTGTACTCTTTCAGTATTTCTTCGTAGACTTCTAGGGCCCGCATATTTACATTTCCAATTTTTGTTAACATTGATTCAAAATTCCTGATTTCTAGTTTTAATTCTTCTATGGTCATCCCCCGTCTTAGTTGGGTGCCTTTGAACTCCTCGAATTCGCCGTTTAGGGCCTCTATTTCGGCGGTTATTTTTGCTTTTGTAATGGAATGTTCGTTTATTCTGTCATGGATAGTCTTTTCTTTGGATGCTTCTAAGAGAATGTTTGATTCTAATTTTTGTATTCCTTCGCTTATTTTGTTTCTTTTTGAGAATAAGTCCTTGTATAGCTTTTGGAATTTTGTTTTTTCTGATTCCTTTTTGTTTAGTCTAGATGTTTGTTCTTTTAGTAGATTGTCTAAGGTGGTTAATTCTTTCTTGAATTCTTCCGTTTCTTTTTCACTGTTCTTTATTAGTTGTTGTATCTTTTCTTTTTCTGGGGTGTAAATATTTAAGATTTGTATTTCTATGTTCTTTACTTGAGTATTCTTTTCGACTACTTCTTCCCTTGTTTTTAATCTTCTACTTTCATATGTTTCAAGTTCGCTTTTCTTTTCAGACGGGTTAGAAGTTCCTCTGATGTTTGTTCTTTCTTCTTTTATTTTTTGAATTTCATTGTTTAATATATTCATTTCCTTACCAAGTTTTGTGTATTCCTCATATGTCTTGTCTGACTTGATTGTGTCTCTTTGTTTCTTTAGTTCTGTTAGGCTTAGTCCTGAAGAGGTCCTTTCATGTTTGATGATATCGGCCTCTAATTCCGATTTTTTGTTTCTTAGTGTTGATATGTTGTTTTCGTTTTCTATTTTTCTCTTTTCTAGAGTTGTTTTCAGTGCGTTTGCCTTGTCTATTTTTATACTTAGGTTGTCTAGGTCTGAGGATAAGTTCTTTTCTTGGAATCCAAGACCTATTCTTTTTGTTCTATAACCTCCGATCATTGCACCAGACATTTCTACTAGGTCTCCTTCTAGGGTGACCATTCTTACCTTTCCAATGCCTACCCTTCTTGCAGTTTCAATGTTTTCTACGACCAAGGTGTTTGCAAATACGTATGAGAAGATATCTTTGAATTTTGGATTAAAACTTATTAGCTCAATTGCAGAACCGTAGATTCCTGGACCTTTTATTTTCGTTGTTGGTCGCCCTTTTATTTTATTCATTGGAAGGAAAGTTGCGATTCCTGTTTTGGAGGTCTTTAATGTTCTGATACATTCTGCTGCAACCTTATCATCCTGCACAACTAGAGATCTTGTTCTTGGTCCTGCTGCAACTTCTAATGCTGTTGAGAACTTCTTTTCTACTTCTCCTAATTCGCTTACTGTTCCGAATATTTTTGGATTTCTTAGATCTTTTATTTTCTTTATTGCTAGGTCTACTGAAGCGGATGCTCTCATGCTGCTCTTTTGGGTCTGTATCTTGAATAAGCGTTCATTTAGGATGGAGTATTCTTCCTTTACTTTTTTTAATTGGTTGAATAAAACAGTGTCTTCTGTTATTCTCTTTTCAAGGTCTTTTGAAATAGCTTCTAGTTCTTTCTTTGTTTTCTGCAGGTTTGTTGATTTCTCTATCTTTTCAACGGAGGCGATTTTTTCAGTTATTGTGCTGATATCTGCATCTAGTTTGAATTTTTTTTGTAGAAGTTCTTGATTTTTCTCTTGTAGGAATTCGTATTCCTTTAGTTTTTTGTCAAGAAGCGTTTCTATCTTTTCTAGTTCTGTGTTGTCTGAAAGTCCTAGCTTTGACTTTATTTGATTAATCTTTTGGGATTGTTTTGTTTCTTTTCCCTTTAGATCCTTGATTTGGTTTAGAAGTTCTGTTTCGCTTTCTTTTAATCCCTTGATTGTCTTTTGAGTGTCTTCAAGAGAGGTTTCTAATTGTTTTTTCCTTTCTGAAATCTTTGATATCTCTGATTTACACGAGGATAATCTTTCTGTATTTTTTGCTGTTTCTGTTTTTAGCTTTTCTATGTTTTCTTGTAGGAGTATTGCGTCTTTTTCTCCTTTTTCTTCGATCTCATTGTTTAGGTCTTCTAGAGATTTCTTTTTTTCTGCGATCTTGTTTCTGGTTTCTCTTTCACTTTCGCTGTATTTTTTTAATTGTGATTCCTGTTTTCTTATTTTAGATTGGACGTCTTCTAGTTTCTTTTCTTTGTCTGTTATTTGGATATGGAGATATGTGGCCTTGTTTGATTTAATGTTTTTTTCTAGTTTCTTGTATTTTTCTGCTTGATCTTTCTCTTTTTTTAACTCTTTTAAGTAGGATTCACGTTCTTTTAGAATCAAACTTACATCATTGATTTGAGATTCAACCTTGTTTAGTGAATTCATTGCTTTATTTTTCTTATCTTCAAAAATTGAGATTCCCGCTATTTCTTCAACCAGTTCTCTTCTTGGATCAGGTCTCATTTCCATGAATCTTACAATGTCTCCTTGAAGGATTATGTTGTGTCCGTCTGGATCAATCTTTGCCGCTGCTAGTAATTCTAGAATTTGTTGCCTTGTTAAAATTTCATCGTTAATTTTGTAGACTGAGTTTCCTGTATTTTTTATAACTCTTGTAAGCTTTACTTCATCTGTTTCCACTGGGAACTCTTTATTGTCATTTGAGAAAATAATTGAGACTTCTGCCTCTTTTTGTGGTGATCCTTTTTTGCCTCCATTGAAAATTAGGTTTGAACTCTTTTCGGCTCGCATTGATTTAGCTGAAAGCTTACCAAGGACGAAGCAAAGTGCATCCATTACGTTCGATTTACCGGAACCATTTGGACCTATGATGCAATTGAAGCCTGTTCCGAACTCTAAGTCAAGAGGTTTGGCAAAACTCTTGAATCCCTTAAGCTTCATAGATTTAATGATCGCCATATTATTGTCACTTCTTTTCCTTAGAAATAGTTTTCTTCTTTTATAAATGTTGTTCTATTTTGGGGTTTTAGCGCCTAATTGTGCAATATATTGGAACATACTACTTTTTAAACGTATATGTTTAAAATTATATGTCAGTTTGGGGTTGACTTGTAAATGAATGATGTAGATCTTAGGGCGGAGATTAAAGCTTACATTGCTGATGTTGTTAAGGATATTGGGGGTGAGATGGGTGAGATGGTTAGATCTGTTGCCCTCCGTGAAGGTGGTTTGTTGAGACCGCAGATTGCAATTAGGTCTGCAGAAGTTTATGGTGTTCCACGTAAGCATATAATGCCTGCAGCTGCTGGACTTGAATTAGTTCATGGGGCTACATTGATACTGGATGACACCCCCCTTATGGATGATAGTGATACAAGAAATGGTGCTCCAAGTTTTCATAAAATGTATGGTGCTGATAGGGCAATATTAGTTGCACAATATTTAACTGCCTCTTTAGCGCCACAACTTAATGCTCAAAATAGTTATTTAACTGCTGAACAGAGAAGCGGGATACAATCTGAATCTGCAAGGGCAGCTGAAGGTTTATGTGTTGGCCAGAATGATGATCTCCATCATAGACCTGAGGGTTTAGACGAAGTTATAAGATTACATCGTAGGAAGACTGGTGATTTGTTTGCAGCAGCTGCTTTAGTAGGAGGCATTGCAGGAAATGCTACTGATATGGAGCTAAATAAGTTAAGATCTTTTGGCTATCACTTGGGAATTGCTTATCAAATGGGTGATGATCTTTATGATGTTCTAGGTGATCCCAAAAAAGGTGGTAAACCGATTGGACAGGATAAAGATAAGGTAACAGTTTTGAACTTTAAGGATGAGGTAGGGGCGGTTCGTCTTTGGAAGGCATTTTACGAGAAGGCTGAGGCTGATCTTCTTGAGCTTTCTGGATGGCTAAGGGCGCGTGAAAGGGCAGGTGAATTTGCTGGGAAAGCTGATGTTGAACCACTACAGAAAGTTTTGAGTTTGGTTCGTGATAGACAAATGAGTACACTTGAAGATTCCGTGGTTTAGAAATCTTTAAGATTTTTTTGTTTCTTTGAGTTGACTATGTTCTCATATGTGGCCCATGTTTTTCTGAAAACTTGTGGATGCTTGTCCCAGTTTTCTTTTAGAAACTCTTTTGTTTTTGGATCACTTGGATAACCTGAACCACAGTCTCCATGTTTATCCTGAATGTTTTCTATTTCTCTGTCTCTTATAACTTTTGCAAGTATTGATGCTGCGGAACACACTTCATATTTTTCATCTGCCTTGTGTTCTAGGGTAAGATCGACTTCTTTGTTGTCTAGAAATTGGATTAAGTATTCTTTGAAGGATTCAATATTTGTGCTTGGTGCATCAACTATTACTTTTTCTGGGTTAAGGTTGTTTATTATTTCTGCTATTTTTAGACCTTCTAGTTTGTTTAGATTTAGGTCGGGGTTGTTTAGTGCTGCGTCTATCTCTTCTGGTTCAACGATTAGTATAAAGTATTCTGAAATGTCTTTTATTCTGTCAAATAGATCTTCTCTTCTCTTTTTTGTTAGTAATTTGGAGTCTTTTACTTCTAGTTTCTTTAGTAGTTCTCTGTTTTCTTCTTCGACCATCACCCCTGCCATTACTAAGGGTCCGATTAAAGGCCCCCTTCCAGCTTCATCTATTCCACAAACTTTCATGTGAAAGTGAATTACCCCCAGTTTAAGAATCCTTCTGTATGGTTTTTAGTTACATGTAAGATCAACTATCTGCGAGGGATCGTTTGTAAGGCAAGACCAACCACCTTTCATTAGAACTGCAAAAGGGTCTTGGTCGGTCATAGTTATGTTATGCTTTTGATCACACCTTCCATTGAAATTATTGTCATCGCATCCTTCTTGTGGCGTGTCAAAGTCTGACCAATAATTACCAACACTTTTGCGATACCATTTATTTGTACCATTAATGATCCTCGCTTGCGCATAAACATTGTTGATGAAATTATTAAGGTAAATTATATTTCTGTTAGAGTTTTTTATATTAATTCCTTCTTCAGCATTATTTACGATATTGTTGTTCTTGATTATGTTGTAGTGTGAGTTTAAAAGTTCTAAACCATGTTGGTTATTATTAAGCGTGTTATTTATGATTGTGGAATATTGGAGATCAAATAATAATAGTCCTTGGACATTACTCTTTATATGCTGATTTTTAATAGTAATGTTCCTACATGAAATGCAGGCAAAATAACCTGAATTAAATTTCCCGTCAAATACCTGATTTTGTTTATTTATACCATAGTAGATTGGCTTACTTTCTACAGTATTTGTTTTGTCTATACTTTGGTTAAATTCCTCAAATGAAAAACCTGAAACTCCAAAATTATAGATACTCCCTGAGATTCTATTTTTAGAAAGGTTGTTTGTTAGGGATGGACCTATCTTCATCCCAAAATAAGTATTTTCTTTTATTGTATTATTGATGAACTTATTGTTCTCTGAATAGTCAAGGTTTATGCCAAACTCTTTATTTTTATTGACCTTATTGTCCTGGATAATATTTCCATCTGCATAGAACAAGGTAATACCCCAAATATTACTTCCTATGCCGTTATATTGAATTATGTTCTTGTCAGAGCTATGTATATTTAATCCTTGTGAGTTATCATGTATACTATTGTTCCAAACTTTATTGTAGTCTGAATATAAAAATAGAATGGCAATGTCATTTGATATTTGATTATTTTTTTCTAAGGAATTATTACTTGAATATTCTAATGTTAGGCCTCTGTTGTTTTTGCTAAGGTCGTTATTTAGGATCTTATTATTTGTTGATTGGTTAAGTTTGATTCCTGTGCCGTCAGCTAAATTCAAGTGAATACTGTTTTTAACTTTATTTTTTAGTAGTATGTTATTGTGGGAGTCTTTTAGGGATAATCCGTTGTAGTAGCCTTCTACATTGCAATTCTTTATTGTACTATTTGATACCGAGTTAAGGGTGATGCCATTGACCTTGTTATTTAGGATTATTGGTCCCGATCCGTTTAATGTTGCTGTATTACAATCAAGAGTAATACCTGGGCTACAAATATCAATACCATTTGGGAGGACATAAACATTATTTGCAAATGTTGTGTTTTTTGTGACATCACAGTTGTCTGTTGGAGTAGTGTCACATTCTTGGGTTGCATCTCCGCTACAACCATCAGATGCTACCGTGTTTTGTGTCATAGAAATAACGAGAATAAATATGAATGCAATCAAGATATTTTTATTTTGCATATTTTTAGGTATTTGCTTAGATATATAAAGTCATGTTTATCCTAGTTAATGTTATTTTTGACTTTTTTTAATAGTGCTTCTATTTTTCCAATGTTTTTTGTTCTACTTAACTCATTTCTCAAATGGTGGCTATTTGGAATGCCTTTTGTGAAGTCTAAGACTCTCATCTTTAACAGTTTGAAATTTGGTTCTAGTTTTTTGTATTCATTGAATAGGTTTAGTTTTTCTTCTGTTGTTTGTTGTATTATTTCTCCTGTTTTGAAATAATGTTGTATTTGTTTGAATATCCAGGGGTTATTTCTTGCTGCCCTGCCTATCATGATATAATCGCAACCAGTTTCTTTTAGCATTTTTTCTGCTGAAATTGGATCTGTGACATCTCCGTTACCTATGATTGGTATTGAAAGATTGTCTTTTAATTGTTTGATTAGTTTCCAGTCTGCGTGCCCAGAGTAACCTTGTTCTTGTGTTCTTGCATGGATTGTTATTGCGGTGCAACCAGCGGATTCAATTACTTTTGCAATCTCTAATGCTTCTGGCTTTTTGAAACCTGAGCGCATCTTTACTGTTATTGGTTTGGGAATGTTTTTTACTAAAGCTTCAATTATTTCTTTGATTTTGTTTTTTTCTTTAAGTAGTGCTGAGCCATAACCTTCTCTTACGATCTTTTTTGAGGGGCAGCCTAAGTTAAGGTCTATAACGTCGAAGTTTTTATGGAGTTTTTTTGCTGCTTTGACCAGAATTTTTGGATTTCTTCCAAATAATTGTAATCCTACTGGAGAGTCTTTCTTTGAAGTTGAAGCCATTTCAATTGTTTTTTCAGATTTTCTTGTTATGGCTAGAGCTGATAGTTGCTCAGTGTAGGTCATTGAAGCACCGTATCTTTTACAGAGTAGTCTAAATGGAAGTGATGTAACTTCTGCCATGGGGGCTAGGATGAGTTTGTTTTTTAGTTTTGGGAACTTCATTTGCTGTACTTATCGGATTGCTTGTGAGTTTATATAACTGTTTTGGGTTTATTCTTTTTTATGCATAAAATGGCTGAATTCACTGGGGTTATGTTGGGAGATGGTTATCTTTCGAATGATCGCCTTAAAATTTCATTGAACTCAGAAGTGGATAGAGATTATACAGAATATGTTTCTGGATTAATTATCTCTTTATTTGGCGAAGACCCAATAATTAAAGAGAGAAAAAACGAGAATTGTTTGGACTTGTTTGTTTTTAGGAGGTCCGTCTTGAGGAATCTTTTTTTGTGGGGACTTAAGAAATCGCCAAAGAGAAATAATGCAGTAATTCCTTGCCAATTTTTAGAGTATGGGTCTGATGTTTTAAGAGGACTGTTTGATACTGATGGTTGTTTAGTCGTGGCAAATAATAATGGTTATTCCTACCCTCGTTTGGAGATTAAAATTTCTCCTTGCCCAATGCAAAAACAAGTGATCAATGTCTTAGAGAGACTTGATTTTAAGTTTGGCGTTTATGATATTGGAGATGGAAAAGTTAGAATACAGCTGAATGGGCTAGTGCAGTTAGAAATGTGGATTAATTTGATTGGGTTTAGTAATTTGAAACACATTAGAAAAGCTCGGCAATTTTTTGGAAAAAATAGCGAGGGCTGGATTTGAACCAGCGACCTCCGGGTCTCTCAGTTCTTGTTAGGATTCCTTATGAGCCTTCCGCAACTCTTAGACTTTATCAATCCACGGAGTTTCGACGGACACTCCTAACTGTCCTACCTCGCTGTGCTATATTACAAGAGATCCTCTTTTAAGGTTTTTGATAAGAACTATGTGTTGATTGAAGGTTCGCTATAGCAGGCTGAGCCTAGACATTTGCATGTGTAAAAAGTGTCTCTTCCTTTGTAATTGGTCTTTTGGCAAGATTCATCTTTATTGCTGCAGGTTCCAGCGCACTTGAATCTCCAATCTGAATTTGGATCAGGGTTATCCCATGAGTCTTTTGGAACAAAGTTTGCGCTAAATTCTTTCCATTCCCCTGTTTTTATGTTGTGTGTCCATATCTTGCACGGTCCGGTTGGTTCTGAACTTTCTTCGGATAATCCAGCTTGTGATAGAGCTGATACTAGTAGGATGAAAAATGTTAACGTGATAAAGATTTTCATTACGTTTCTTTAGAGGCTTTAGATATATAAATGTTAGTTAACTATACGTCTAAGATTCTCTGGGATGTAAGTTTGAATTCCACCTTTGCCTGTATCAACAGCAAGACCTGTTTTCGCTCTGCATGTCTCTCCTCTTTTCTTACCTGCTTTAAGAGTTCCTTTTATTGCAAGCATTGTATGGTCTGCTCTGTCTAGTGCATCTCTTATACTTTCTTGTCCTGGGTTGTATAATGTTGCCCCGATTGCTGTTTGTGGGCAACCGGAAGTGTTTATTATGTTCCTTGCTGCTCTGAATCCAATCTTTGATAGCGTTTCATAATCTGAAACATTTGGGAGTACCGCTACAAATTCGTCTCCACCGATTCTTGAAAGTTCACAGTGTCCTATTCTTTGTACTAGGTCTCTTGCTTCAATATCAGTTCTTCGATCAGTTCCTTTTCTTTTTTTGCCTCTACGATCGTAAACTCTTGTACGGAAAGTTCGGTCTAATACTCCGCCAAGGAATTCTAATTCTTGTGCAAATCTTCTTAGTTGTTCATCACCCGCAGCATGTCCTTCTAGATCATTTATGCTTTTGAAACCCATGAGATCAAAGTAGAATATTCCTGAAGGTCTTTTCTCTTCCTCCAATTTTGTAAGAACATGGTCTATTCCCTGTCTGCTTAGTAATCCAGTTAGGGAATCAGCGTTCATTGCTGTAGTAAAAAGAGCTTTTGCTTTGCTTGGGTCCGTGTGAGAAAGATCCAGTACTGCCTCGATCCATTCTGGACTTCCCATTGCTAAGTTTGGGATGACTCTTTCTGCTTCTTGATAACTCATCATTTTAAATTTCCCCTTTCAAGGATTATAATCTATATTCTAGAGTATATATGTTATAGGGTATATAAGTTTTTCTATAGTCCATTTATTGCACTTACTGGGCTGTTGACGCACTTTTTAATTAGAACCTTGCTTTTTTTGGGCTATGGGAAAATCTGAAATCTCTTTATCTGAAAGAAACTGTAGGAATGTAAATGTTAGATGGGCAAAACAAAGTGAACTTCTTAGAAAACATGTTGAACGTATTCCAAGAACAAGATACCTTCTGTTAAAAACTCGACTGAACGCATTTCTTGCGGGAGATGGGAGTGTTTTTTTAAGAAGAAAAAATTCTAGGATCCTACATTATGCCATTAGTTTTTATCCAGATGAAAAGAACATGTTGGATTGTTATCTTGCGGCTCTTAAGGAACTCTATTTGAAAGAACCTCGGGTCGATAACCGAGGGATGTATTACTCAGTTCGTACAGTTTCTAAATTTGCAGTTTTGGATCTTTTGAGAGATGGAAACTTTGGTTCAATGTCTTGGCGGGTGCTGCTTAGTTTACTGAAAAATAGGAGATTAAAAATTGAGTGGCTAAGAGCTTTCTTTGATTGTGAATCACATGTTGCAAGGAAATGCATACAACTACAAGGTGTGAATCGTGTGGGGATCTACCAGATAAAAGATTTGTTAGGCGGAATTGGTATTGATTCGAGGATTTATGAGTATGATAGGAAAAAAGAGAATTGGAATATGAATTATATCCTCTGTATAGCTCCTAAAGAGAATAGACAGAGGTATTTGAATACAGTAGGTTTTAATAACCTGAAAAAATTAGAATCATTGAAAAAGAGGCTTTAAGCCAGGATGCCCGAGTTGGTTAAGGGGCCGGTCTCGAAAACCGGTGTCTGCAAGGACATGTAGGTTCAAATCCTGCTCCTGGCGCTCATTTTTAAATAAAAAAGATTAATCTTTTAAACACCTGTTCTGTTTTTTTGCTAATGAAAGGGATAATTTTTACAGGATTGATGCTTTTTATTTTTGTATCTTTTGTTAATGCTCAGGTTGATTACCAAGGTGAGACCTTTTTCCCTTCAACTGAACACCAGGGATCAAGTAGAGTTCATACTACGATGTACCTAAATTATACGCTGAGTCAAGATTTTGGTGATGACGGACGGGTTAGGCTTTATTTGGGGCATATGTGGCAGGGCGAACCCAACTTTAAACTTAGGTATGGGTATTGGACTAATTTTAAAATAGATAGGCCAACCTTAGCAGGATACTCTTCTGTGAAAGTTTCAAATAACAGAGAATTTTCATTATATCAGCCAAATAGCATGGATGTTAATCCTAGTGAATTTGGGTTTGAGGTTTTACAGGCAAACAATTCTAATCCATTTAAGGCTGGGGATGTTGTTCAGTTTACCTTAGGGGATACAAGTCAAGGCAGTCCGGGTTATCAATTAAGTAGAGATGCTGCAGAAGCGCAAATGTTAGTGGAAGAAAAAAGAAATGCCACTGCAGATTGGGAAGTGGTTTATGATTCTGCTATTTTTCCAACAATTGAAGTTAGTGGGACCGAGGCAGATAGGTTTAAGGTTATTGCACGTTCAGTTGGGAATGTTAATAATTGGACAAAGTTAAGAGTTCAGGCAATTCAAGGGTTTCCTGATAATAAAATAGCGAACCCATTAGTTAGGAATTATACTGGCACTGTTCGTTTTTACTCTAAGGATCCGACAGTTGTTCTGCCTGCAGATTATACATTTAAATATTCAGACAGAGGTGTTGCGGAATTTAATATTTCCTCTGGTAAAAGGGGAATTTTAGAAATATTTGTTTATGAAGTAGGCGATATGTTTGTTAATGGTACAAGCAACCCCTTAGTTATTAGGGGACAGGGGAGATATAAAGACTACTCAGTTTATTGGGGAGCGATGCATACACACACTTCAATTGGTGGGCATGCCTTGCATACTACTGATTTTGCTTATGATTGGGCGCGTAATGTAGAGGGTTTGGACTTCTTTTCTATATCCGAACATTGTTCTGCAGTTTCAAAAGAACTGCCATTCGATTGGGCCAAGGTAAGGGATTATGGTGTTTGGTACAATGACCCTAACGAATTTATTGCATTTTCAGGTTATGAATGGACAAGTAAACAAGAAGGACACAGGCATGTCTTGTTGAAGAATGCTGAAGACTGGGACGAAGTTCCTTGCAATGTTAACTCTGTTGGAACATACACTCTTTCTAAAATTGATGATCTATTAAATAATATAACTGGTACGGAGGCCTTGGCCATTCCTCACCACACTGGTTGGAATTTTGCGGGTCCAGTCAAATGGGGTTCATGGAAGGACCATCCAAATCAACCGCTTATTGAGATGTATTCTTGGCATGGGGGGAATGAATTTTATGATAGTGGTTTGCCTTCTAGGTTTTCAACAAGCAGTCAGCATCCAGAGGGAATTGGAGTTTTTGTACAAGAAGCCTTAAAGAATGGGTATAAATTTGGCTTTACTTCGGATTCAGATAATCATGTTGGTAAGCCTGCATCAAATTCAAATGGTGGAACTTGGGATAATTATTATACTAAGATGGGTATCACCGGAGTTTATACTAAGGAGTTTAGTAGAGATGCAATATGGGATGCCTTGAATAATAGAAGAACATATGGTACAACTGGTGCGAGAATATTGGGATTATTTACAATAAATGGCCGTCTTGTTGGTAGCGAGTTTAATACAACTAGTAAGCCTAGTTTAAATGTTAAGTTGTATGGGACCGATGAGTTTGAAGAGGTATTTGTATATAGGAATGGTGAAGACTTAGTATATTATGATCAACCTTTTGAGAAAAATGTTCAATTTAAGTGGATTGATAATAATGTGACATCTGGAGGATCTTATAACTATTATGTTAAGGGAATCCAGGAAGATGGCGAAAGAGTTTGGATTTCTCCTATCTGGGTCAATTACCAATAGTTTGCTAAGATATTTAAAGGGGGGATGCTCCTATTTCTGAAAGATGGGTGTTTTTAAGAGAAAAGAGGGATGGAAACCGCATCACCACCACATAAATAAGTTATTATGGGTTGTTATGGGTTTGATTGTGATCTTATTTGTTTTATCTAAGCCTGCTTTTATTGGTTATAGGATGAGCCAGGAATTTAAGGATGTTGAGATGACTCCGAGTGAAGTGTTAGCTAGGATCACTAATTATAAGTCTGATTTGAAAGTTTCTGAGACTAAGTTGGAGGCATGTGAGGTTGCAAGTGATAAGTTAATTGATGATCTTGCTTTAGAAAAAGATGAAAGTTTTGCTTGTGATCAAACGAAGGATGAATTAGAGAGCGATTATGAGCAACAAATTAAACAATTGAATTTGGAATTGATGTCTGTTAATGAGACTGCTAATCAGAGAGTTAAGGATGAGATCAGTTTGATTGAAGTTCAATTGAGTAATGCGAACTTAGCAACTGAGGCGTTGCAAAGAGACTATGATGATGTAGTTAAGAATTCTGCAGATAATATTTGTTGTAAGGCTAAAGTGGATAATCAAGATATCGATTCTTATATTGTTTCTTCGAATAAAATTGTTTGTACTACTGGCGAGGATAAGAGGATTTCTTGTTAGTTTATAAAGCGGAAAGGCTTAAATTTGGAGATATTTTTTTCTTTTTAATGGTAGAAGTAACTGGTTTTAAGGCGACAGATAGTGGAATTGAATATGCTGGGGGACATTTAGATAAGGCCAAATTGAAGGATTTTTTTGGGCATGAGGCTGAAGACTTTCACGCTTTTACTGTTGCTAACTTGGGCGGTAGGAGACTTGATGGAGATAATCCATTTGACTCTAAATTACTGAATATAATTGCTAGATATGCTGATCCAGTGGGCAGCTTTTTACATTTTGTTGGAACTAACTTCGATTGCATGGCTCAGAACGCTTCCTTTTTAGGAAATGCTTCTGGTAATGCTGGAGAATACTGGGGTCATTCAGCTGGGAACATGCTGTATGAGGGAGCGAGGTTTAAGTTCAACAATGAGTGTCCAAGGTACTTTGATTTTTTGAAATCTGTTGAAGAGAGGTTGGAAGAGTTCGTTCCAAGTGGGGGAGGTGTTTTGGTTCCAAGTTCTCTTGCGTCTAAAGATAAAGATGTTAGAGATAGAATTTTAAAAGAAGCATTGGGCGGTGATTCTAGAAATGGTTTTTTGTTGGGCCGGGATACTAGGTTCCTTCAGAGGAATACCCGCAGTATTTTAGAAATAATGGAAGCTGTAAGGAAAGGTGAGGATTATGGGATTTTGGTTGTCGAAGTTGAAGATGGATCAAAGAAAGCATTGCCATTTAAAGATTTCCTTGTCTTTGATAGGGTCGTAAATGACTTCTTTAAGAGGAGAGTTGGAGAAGCTCTTGCTTCCGAATGATAAAAGTTTATAAACTGATTTGATAGGTTGAACTTATTGCCGCGATCGCGTAATCTGGTATCGCACTGGATTGCTAATCCAGGACCTTCGGGTCATCCCGGTTCAAATCCGGGTCGCGGCG
>CAYFJW010000002.1:0-142693 GCA_964343875.1 Candidatus Woesearchaeota archaeon | reverse complement strand
TTTAGAGCTTTAAATCATTTATAAGCCTTTCAGCACCCTCTAAGGTAACAATGCAGGTCTTGGGAAAGATTTAAATATATCCTATACAATATATATTGTATGTTTATTTGGGGGGCAAAAGATGTTCGAAGCTAAATGTAAAGATTGTGAAGCTGTATACTCAACTGAAGAGCCAAGCATGCTAGAGTCATTCGAGTGCATGTGTGGCGGTTGTACCTTTAACGTTGAAGAGAACACTTTAATTGTCGCTTAATTCTAGATTGAATTAATTTTTTGATTAGTTTAGCTTGTGCTTCTTTCCTATCTTAGCTAGAACCATTTGATGCATTCTTCTTATGAATTCTATTTTATCCTCCATCCTAAGAATATCTGTGTAGCCTTGAGTTATTAGGTTGAATGCAAATGGACTTGGGATTTTGGTGTTAATTGTTTCTATTTCAATATCTTTTGACTTAATTTTGTTAAATATTTTTTTGGCATTGGTTTGATCCATTAAATCTTGGAGAACTTCCCTTCTTGCTTCTTTTAAGATACAGAAGTCGTCACTTATTCTTCTTACTGCGTTAAGTAAAATCATACTGCTTACTTGTTGTCTTCCAACACCTTTTTTGTTACCCTTGTAATTTCTAAGAATCATCAGTGCTCTTCCCGCACAATGTCTAAATCTTCTTTTTAGAACTTCACTCTTATCTATTGACCGTTTCATTACTTCACTGAAGTTTTCAGGTTTAAGGAGTTCAATTGCTTGTATTGCGTTTATGTTCTTCCCTGGCGGGCAAGCTAAGTAGAAACCGTTATCGTTTATTCCTATTTCTAAGTCTCTGTGGTGTATTCTTGAAGCTGCGTAACCAATTGCTCTTGAAAGTACGTCATTGACTCTTCGGCCGTACATTGAATGGAAAACTACGTATTTCTTTTGATCCTTATCTCCAGAGTTGTAGTATTCAACTAGGATTTTCTTATCATTTGGTATTGTGGCGTATAAATACTGTTGTTGGAGGTAATCATAGATTGCATTTGCTGCATTTTCATCTAGGTATAAGTATTCGTTAATGTACTTTAGAATGTCTTCTTTGCTTTTTTTGTTAATGAATAAGTCTAGGATGTATCTTCTGAATTTGCCTATGCTTGTAGCTAGGTCAAATGACAATGGTAGCATTTCTGAATACCACGAAGGGACGGTTGGTTTTCTACCGGAGCAAGCTGAGACTTGTGCAACGGTTCCACGACTGTGTTTGAATAAGTATGTGTCTCCTCCTAGGACAAAGATGTCTCCTCGTTTTAGTCTTTCTAAGAAAGCTTCGTCAATTGTACCAATCATTTGGTCTCCAATTTTTACTTTAACGCCTGTTGAATCTGGGATTGTTCCTATGTTGGTCATGTTGATGATTCGACTCATTTTACCTTTCTTTCCAACTTGATTTGTTTCTGAGTCATACCAGATTTTAGCATAGACATGGCGGTCTTCTAGGGATGCGAAGTTTCCTGCTAGGTAGTCTAAGATTTCTTCGAATTCACTTATTTTTAATTTAGAATAACAGTAGCTTTTTTTGATTGTGTCAAATAGTTCCCATTTATCCCAAATATCTGTGCAAGCCATGCCATGCATTTGTTGTGCTAGGACGTCTAAGCAGTTTTTTGGGATGTCAATGCTGTCTATTTTTCTTTCTAAAGCATTCTTCAACAACACACTGCATTCGACTAAATCGTCTCGGTCCATTACGATTAATCTGCCTTTTACAGTCTCATGCATTTTATGTCCGCTCCGTCCGACGCGCTGGAGGAATCTTGCAACTCCTTTTGGGCTACCTAGACAGATTACTAGGTCAATGTAACCAATGTCGATTCCTAATTCTAAAGATGTGGAACAGACAACTGCTTTTAGTTTTCCCTCTTTTAGGTTTGATTCTATTTTATTCCTGTATGTTTTACTTAGGCTTCCGTGATGTGCACCTATATTTTCCGTGTAGTTCTTGGGGAATCTATCTTTTAGGTGATGGACTACACGTTCTGTTCCTGCTCTTGTGTTTGTGAAGATTAAGGTTGTTTTGTGTTCTTGGATGTATTTGTCTAATAATTCGTATAGTTTTTTATTCATCTTTTCTTGAGAAGTGTTAATTAGATCGGGGACCGGGGAGAGGACTTTTAGATCGAATTTTTTTAGAAAATCTACTTTGGCAATTTTGCATTTTCTTTCTGTTCCAACTAGGAAGTTAGCTACTTCTTTTATTGGTTCAACGGTTGCACTTAGACCAATTCTTGCTAAGTCTGGGGATTGTTTGTTTAACCTTTCAAGACTTAGACTTAAGTGGACGCCTCTTTTGTTATCTGCTATGGCATGGATTTCATCCACGATACACCAGTTTACGCCGAACATTAGCTCTTTGAATTTAATACTTCCGAGCATTAAGGCTAGGCTTTCAGGGGTTGTTATTAGAATATGTGGTGGGTTTTTTAGCATCTTTTGCCTTTCGTATGGTGTGGTGTCGCCTGTTCGGGTTGCAATTCTAATGTTAAGATCTATTCCCTCTTCTTTTGCTAGTTTCTTTATTTCGTTTAGAGGTTCTTCTAGATTCTTGTGAATGTCATTGTTTAGAGCTTTTAGTGGGCTGACATAAACTGCATAGACTCTGTCTTCTAAGGAGTTTGACATTTCCAAGTTTACTAGTTCGTTGATTATACTTAGGAAGGCTGTTAATGTTTTAGTTCCTCCTGTTGGTGCAGAGATTAGGATGTTATTTCTGTTATGAATTTCACATACGCCGTAGGTTTGAGGGAGGGAGAATGCTTTGAATTTTGAGAAGAACCATTTTTTTACTAGGGGATTTAGAAGTCCTTCTATCTCTTTCATTGGGTGTGCTTTCTTCATGAAGGAGATTCTACTATCTATGGATGTCATTTAGTGGTCTAGGAAGAAGATGTTTTTAAAATGTGGCTTTGTTAGAAGTAAGTAATCTTTATGGATGGAACTGGACCCCTTATACACACCTCTAAAATTCCCCAAGAAGAACCAGTTCCAACATAAAGGATTTCCCTAACACCTTTATTTCCATGAAAAATAGATAATAAAGTAATTTAAATATGTTTCTAAATAAAGAAATTGTTTAATTATTAAACTTTTTGTGGATTCTTGCTTATTATTAAGAGATAATCTTTGAAATTTAAGTAATTCTTCTTTTGGCGTTTTTTTATTTTCTTTAGGAATTCTTCACTTTTATCGTCGTTTGGAAACGAATCAGTGTTGTGTATGAACTTATAAAAAGTCTTTAGATCAAAAAACTTATTGGTGCTTAATATGTCTCCTACATACATTTTCATGTCTAATTTTTTTACTTCCACCCTTAAACCGAGCTTCTTGTAAAATTTTGTTATATATCCTGCGTGGTTGAATTTAGGGTAGGTCTCACTTAACATGATTCTGTAGTGATCACTCTCTTCAGGCAGTGTTAGTATTATAAGCTTTCCACCATCATCCAATAAATCGGATAGTTTCTTTAATTGAGAGTCGTAGTCTTTTTGGTTTAATGCCCAATAGTAGTTTGTATGGGATGTAAAAATGACATCATACTTTTTATCAGGTCGGAACTTTGCAAGGGGACTATTGTAGAGTTTTCCAATGTTATTTTCTGGCGCTAGAAATGCTTCTGCGGTTGAGAGTGCGTTTTTGCTTGGTTCTAGTAAATCGCAGCTATAGACGCCTTTTATTCTGTCTAAAATCTGTTTTGTTGTATGTCCTTCTCCACAACCAATATCTAGGATTATTTTCTTCTCTTTTTTTATAGAATTAACTTCTTTTGCAACTTCAAGCACGATATTAAACCAATCTTCCATAACGCTTCTTATGTAAATATTCTCGTATACGTCAGAGAATTCTTTTTCTCCCCAAAAATGCCAGTTAGCCATAGTTTTGAGGTAATTGACTAATATATAAATTTATTTGGTGTTGTACAAGAAAATGAACTAAATTTCTAATAATTCTTTCATCTTTTCTTCGTTAAATCCAATGATAATTTTGCCGTCGATGTCAATTACTGGTACGCCTCTTTGTCCACTTTTTTCAACCATTTCTTTTGCTGCTTCTGCATCACTTCCTACATTGTGGTCTGTGAATTCTATTTTGTGTTCTTTTAACCAGTCTTTTGCTTTATGACACCAAGGACATACATCTGTGGAATAAACTGTTACTTTGTGATCTGCCATATTTATTTAATATTGGAGAGCTATATAAGGATTTTCTTTAATTGTGTTTTAATATTGCCATTGGTGTTCTTTTGGTTTGTCTATTTCTAGATGGTGCTTTTTTGCATCTTTGTTCTTGATTAATAGCCAGATTATTCCTGTGATTGTGAGGATTAGTGCTAAGATTGAAGAGATTATAAGGATTCTTTTAACAAATATTGCAAAAAAAGGCAGTGTAAATGTGGCTACCAATGGGTCTGTAGAAGGATTTAGGATCCATAAGTCATTAGTGAAAATTACTCTGTGAATTGCATCCCAGAGGGTACCGAATGCTTGATTTGCAAAGATGAATAACAAAAAATTAATTATTAAGACTATTAATCCTCCTCCGAATAATGTTTTTGGAATTCTTTCATAGTTTTTTGTAAGGGTTAAGGTGAGTATCCCTATTAAGAACAATAAGGTGGTTATTAAAAAGATGTATAAAGATAGGTCTCTAATGTTTTTTACATCTTCCATATGTTCTGCTGCTTGGATTCCAAGAAGTTCTTCATTTAATTCCCCATCTCCCTTGAGATAATCTGTTACTTCCGATGTTATTTCTTCTGCTTCTCCAATGGTTACATGGTTGGGATTGATTATTTCTAAGTTGTTTATTTGTTTGTTGAAGAAATTAGAATCTGTGCCTACTTGAAGTGTTGTTCCTAGAATAATAATTATTGGTAGTATTACAATTAATAATATTTGGAGATACTTTCCCTCCATTTTTCACCTCATTCTTCTGTTAATTCTTTACTTTCTTTTATTAGTTCTTCAATAATTTCTTTAAATTCTTGCTTTTCAGCTGCTAAGTTATCTTGTGATTCATAACCATTGCCAATTCTGAGGTATTTGCAACCAAATACGAATGTTGGTATGGATCCTTTTGGATTGTAATTTTGGTAAACTGCCATATGCTCTAGGGGGACGTTTGATTCTTTTTCTTCTGTTAGGGCGTTATCGTTGATATCTATGTCCCATTGATATGCTGCTATTTCTCCTTCGTATTCCTTTACTGTTTCTTGGAAGGTTTCTTTTATCCATTTACAGTGGGGGCACCATGTTGTTGAGAATTCAGCTATTAGTGGTTTGTTGTTTTCAACACAGATTGGGTCTCCTGTTTCTTTGAAGGTTCTTGTTCCGGGAATCACTTCTTTTTGTATGTTTATTCTTCCGGGAGTTTCTTCCTTTGGTTTACATGCTGGAAGTATTAAAATTAATAAAATTAATAGTAATATCAATGCTTTTTTCATTGTTTAGAACTCAGTTTTGGGTTATTTAAATTGTTTGTTTTACTCTTTTGTAGAGCCAGATACCTATTATGAATGTTGGTATTGAGAGGAATTGGCCCATTGTAAGGCCGAGAATGTAATGTTCTGGTTCCCTTACATATTCTACGAAGAATCTAAGCATTGAGTATAGGATTAGGAATATTGCAGTTAGTTCTCCTGTTTTGAATGGTTTTTTTGATTTGTAGATTAGTACGAAGGATATGAAGAAGTTCTTTAGGGCTTCATAGATCTGAGAAGGGTGTCTGTAGCCTTCTACTTTCGGGAATTTAACAGCCCATTTAACTGAAGTTATGCGACCGTATAGTTCTCCATTAATGAAGTTGGCAATTCTTCCTAGTGCGAGGAATAATGTTAATGGGAGTGTAACTATGTCTGTTAATTTTAGGAAATTGTAATTGTATTTCTTTGCGAATAAATAGATCCCAAGGAGTCCTCCAACTATGCCGCCGTGTATTGACATGCCGCCATGCCAAAATTTAAGTATTTCGATTGGATTTGCAATGTATAGATTTAAGTTGTAGAATAAAATGTAGAATATTCTTGCTGAAACAATTGAAGAGATTAGCACGTAAAGTATGAAATCATCTGCCTGTTCTTTTTTGAATAGTTTTTTTCCTAGGTTACTTTTTTTGAAGTACATCCATGCTAGTAGGAATCCAAAGAAGTAAACTAGACCGTAGTATCTTATTTCTAATGGTCCCAGGGAGAGAAATACTGGATTTAGGTTGTGGATGTACATTTAAATTGAGCTATTTGACGCTTATTTAAAATCTCTGTTGTAGAAAATATAAATCATTTTAAACTACTTACTAGTTATAACTTTTGTGAAGGCAAGACAGATCTTTTTATTTGTAAACATAATGGGTGATAATAATTAGTGATGTAAATCCGGCATTGGTTAAGTTGTATGATTCTTTCGGGTTAGACATTCCCTATGGGGAAATGCATGCTAGATGTACGGCTTGGAATCCTGAACTGCCATTAAAAGAATTGCCTGGTGTCGCGAGAGAAATATTTCTGGGGCATGCACATGAAATGCATGAAGAATTAAAAGCGAATAAACATTCTGTTGGTGTTGACCCTGCTCCTGATCCACAGCATAGTAATCACGGGGTAAGGGTTGTTAGGTCTTTTGCTCCAAGGTGGTATTCTGAGATATATTCCGTGATGTCTGAAACTGCAGCAAGAATTTATTCCTTCACTGGGGAAAGAGTTGGGAAACCTGTGGGGACAGGTAGGCCGCGTTTTGTCGAAGTTAGCAATTGTCAGAGAGGTTATGTTTTGGCCGCGTTTGCGAGAATTGGGGAGGGGAAGGATGGTAAATATATGTTGATAGAGACTGATAAGCCTAAGAAGTGGCAACCCGATAGAAAAGGAAAGCTAGTTCATTGGACCAAAGTTATAAAACCCACTCTTTTCAAAGTGAGAAAGAGATTTAGTTATGATAAGGTTATCAGAGATAAGATACATGAAAGATTAACCGAAGGATATTATGAGGGAGATGATTGGGTTCCTGGAGATGTTAAGATTTGTACTTTTTGGGGATTGGAAGATGACCTAATGAATATTTTATTGGCGAAGGGGGGGTTGGAAGGGTTAACGGATTCTGCAGAAATACAGGCGTTTAGAGATTTAGGTGGTGTTGAATTGGATAAAAGACCTAGGAAAACAAGGGAAGAACCACCAAAGGGTTGTCCTTTTTAGATAAAAACATATCCTCCATTACGGATTTTTTGAGATAGTTGTTATAAATTGTGGTATATTTTTAAAGAATGTTTGTTTTTTTATGAAAATGGCTTGGTCTTTGTTGGATAAGGAAGGGAATGAATTAAAACCATTAATATTCTCTAATGGCAAATCCCAAGAAGACGTTGTGAATGAGGTCTTAGAGGCTATTTCCAAGGGTCATAAGATTATATTTTTGAAAGGGATATGTGGGAGTGGTAAATGTTTGGAGAAAGATACGCTTGTTTTCTGCAAACCTAAGGGGAAAGATTATGGAAATTATAAGATATCTGAGTTAGTTGGGAAGAGTGGAGAAGTTATGGCTCTTAATGAAAGCGGTAACATTGTAGATTCCAAATTTAAGAATGTTAGAAAAACTGGAAAAAAGAAGATATATTCTTTGGTAACTAGAACTGGAAGAGAGATTATGGCTTCTTCTAACCATCCATTTTTAACTATTAATGAGACAGGTCTTGTTTGGAAAAAATTGGAGGATTTGTCTCCTCAAAACTATATCTGTATTCCAAATAATCTTAAACTCAAGGAAGGAAATGATTTTGATATATCGACCTTGAAAATTTTAGGATATCTTATTGCAGAAGGTAGTCTTTCTGATAAAGCGGGATCACCAAGGTTTCATCAAAGTAAATTACTCAATTCCGAAATACGTGAAGACTATATTTCTGAGATAAAGAAAATCTTTCCTGATGGTGAAATTGTGGAAGACAAAAAAAGCATAAGTGTATGTTTTAGAAACATGGATACTAAGTTTGGAACTACAAATAAACTTAGACTTTTAGTTAGAAAGTTTGGCCTTGAAGGAAAGAAATCTTTTGATAAGTTTGTTCCATCTTTTATTTTTGGGTTAAGGAAGAAATTTATAGCTGAATTTTTGAAATCGCTCTTTTCTGGAGATGGTTCTATATATCTTAAAAAAAATAAATTAAGAAAGGAAAATCAAGCGATTATAGAATACACTTCAATTTCTTCTAGATTGGTCAGGGATGTGTCCTTGTTGTTAACTAGATTTGGGATACAACACACAATTACAAAAAAAAATAGGGGGGCAAAAGATTATTCTATGAGGATAAATATCTCTTCACAAAAAAATGTTGAGAAGTATATTCGGGAGATTGGATTTGTTGGTAAAAAACAGAAAGTTGCATTAGATTTGTTGAAAACATTGAAAAAACATAAATTCACCAATATTGACAAGATTCCTCGTGTTATTCGTCTTTATTTAAAGAATAAGGGCTATACATATAATGAACTTGATAGGTACATTAATTTTGACAATATTCAACGGGTAAACAAAAATATTGGTTGGAAAAAAATAAAGAAGATGAAATCTATTAAAACCCCTCAGTTATTCCATCAGACAAGCATTGATTTTCTTAGAGAACATATGAGAGAAATAAATAGGCATATTAAGGATGACGCTTTATTCTTTATCAACAATGAGGATATCTTTTGGGATAAGATTAAATCCATTGGCTATGTTAAAACTGGAGAAACCTATGATTTAGAGGTTGAAAAATATCATAATTTTATTGCTAATGGGATCATAGTGCATAATTCTGCGATGGCCTTGAATATTGCAAAGAAATGTGGTAGGGCAAGTATTGTTGTGCCTGTTAAATATTTGCAAGAGCAATACCAAACAGATTATACTGATAATTTTAAGGTGTTAAAAGATGACAAAACTCCATTAAAAATTAGCAATTTAACTGGGAGAAATAATTTTCAATGTATTTATAGTGAAAATACAAGAGCAGATGATAAGTTTTTACCTTGTTCAATTGATTTAAAAGAAAGTAACTGGGATTTGATTAAGGCATATATTAAGAATAACCCTGCAGTTGATATTGGTGATTTTAATTCTGTTGAAGATGTTAGGAGGATAAGTGTTGCTGCTGCTTGTCCACACTGGAGTCCTGTTATTGGTAAGGATTGGTTTGGTGATTATGGTTTGAAGGATGCAAAGGAACATACGTATAAGGGGTTGAAAGATAAGGATTATATTTATTTTGAAAGAAAACCTGGCTGTAAGTATTATGAACAGTTTATGAGATATATTGATTCGGATGTTTTGATATTTAATAATAAAAAATATGAGGTTGAGAATGTTTTAGATAGGAAGCCCGCAACTGATATTGAAGTAATAGATGAGTGTGATGAATTTTTAGATAGTTTAAGCAATGAGAAGAATTTGAATTTAGATTGGATGCGGCGTAAGATTGAAGAGGTAATATCTAAGGTTTCTGATTTGAGTGTTAAGGAGGCTCTTGGAGAATTAATGGCTTTAGTGGATAGTTTGTTGGGTGCTAGATGGGTTAATGAGATGATTGATGAGAAAGAGATACTTGAAATTAAGGATACTAAGCTAGTTAAGATGTTTAATTTCTTAATTAATAATGATTTCATTGTTGAGTATGAAGAGTTAGAACAGTATTATATTTTGGCTAAGAGTTTTGAAGGTCTGTTGGATGATACGTATGTTAGTTTTGGGAGGAATCCCAGGGAAGATTTGATTGTTAGGGTTGTTAATATTAATTTGAAGAAGAAATTAGGTGAAATACTTGAGAAGAACAAGGTTTTTTTGATGATGTCTGGTACATTGCATAATCCTGAAGTTTTGAGGAACATATATGGTGTTGACGATTTCATTGTAATTGATGCTGAAACAGAGCATATGGGATTAGTAAAAAAGAACTTAACTGGGTTGGAGAAGAGCTGTAGATGGCGCGATTTTAAGGACGGAAGGATTACAAGAGAGGGGTATTTGATGGCCTTGGAAGAATGTGTTGCCTGTGCTGAAAAACCATTCCTAGTCCATGTTAACAGCTACGGAGACCTGCCATCAGATGCCGAAAAAGAAGAATTTGGAATAAACATCATGAGTAGAGAAAAACTACAAGCACTACAAGAAAAATATCGGAAAGGAGAACTATTGAGAATGTTCAAAGAAGGCAAAATCGATGCACTTTATAGCACCAAATGCAACAGAGGTGTAGATTTACCAGGAGACATGTGCAAAAGCATAATATTCACCAAATACCCATTCCCCGCAATGCAAGACATCTTCTGGAAAATACTACAAAGAAAAGATCAAAATGCATTCATGGAATTCTACTTCGACAAAGCAAAAAGAGAATTCATACAAAGAATCTACAGAGGACTAAGAAAACAAGACGACATCGTTAATTTGTTAAGCCCAGATAGTAAAGTAATGAATTCAGGCGTATAATTATTTACAACAAACCATTTCTAACCGGTACTTCTGCCTAGAATGACTACGATCGTATTGCCAACAACCCTGAGTAACCCCATCATCCTTAACAACAACTTCTAAGTTCGCATCATCAGTCGCAAGATCACCCCTGATATCATTCGCCTTACAAATTCCATCCGACTGACAAATTCCAGAAGAACTACCTGCTGTACTTATCTTCGTCGGAGTAGCTAGAGGAGCTTCATTATCAACTAACGAACAGTGCATTAAAACAGGATAGTCAGAAGTACACCACCCGACTGCATCCTTATTATACTTATCAGTCCGCTTATTCATACAACGAACCTCATTAAACGCATCAGTATCATAAGCCTCCTGCAAAGTCATAGTAGAACCGCCAACTAAAATCTCAACCTGGTTAGAATCATGACCAAAATTAGAAACACCCTGACCCTGAACAAACAAGATAGTGAACCCTAATACAATTAACGCAGTCAAAAAATACATCTGCCTCTTTTTTATCTCAATGTTGAATTTCATCCTAAAGTATGAAGTAACGTTTCAATCAATATAACCAACAAGATCATCCCAATAACCACCTTAGGAGACATTTCTATCTTAGTATGATAATTATCAAAGTACCTTACTAAGCCCCCACCAGATTGAGGCATTTGGATTTTCTCTTGAGCCATATTTTTCCAAAGCTTAATTAGTTTAAAAGTGTTGTGGAATAAATCTCAAATTTTCTTAAAATGCTGAAACATCCTTGTCTTAAGTTTAGCCCTTATAACCATTATTTAAGGGCATATCCTACTAAACCTTGTTGCAAGCCTAACACTTTAATATCATTTGATGCTCTTCGAATCAATAAACTTAGGAGGTTCTAACTTGAACAAAAGAATAGCAACAATACTATCACTAGTATTTATTTTAACAGTTTTTTCCACACTAGCTAGCGCTAATGATTGGTGGGATCATAACTGGGGCCATAGAGTCGAAATAACTCTCGATGCAGACAATGTTGAGCAAAACCTTACCGATTTTCCAATTTTAGTTCACTTGGAAGATGGAGTTAATGCAAACTTCAGCAACATTAATGTTGATGGAAGTGACATAAGATTCGTTTTAGATAATTCACTATTGGATTATGAAATTGAAAAAATTGGATCAAATGAAGCATTTATCTGGGTAGAACTGCCACTAGTAAGTTCTGTGACTGACACCACATTCCAGGTTTACTTTGGAAACTTAAATGCAACAGATGTTCAAAACTCGACAAGCGTTTGGAATGACGATTTCCTAACAGTCCAACACATGGAAGAAAATCCAGGAATCTCAATGATGGACTCTACAATTAACAACCATACAGGTTATTCAATTGGAAATATGAGCTTAGCAAATAATATTGCTGCAATCGTAGGAGATGGAGTCAAATTTGACGGCCTAGATGATGCAATTGAATTTGATGATGCAATCGACCCTGACAACTATAATGAAGGATTTAGTATATCTTTCTGGGTAAGACAAGATAAACCAACCCAATTTGCACAAGTTATCATGTGGGGTGAAACTGGCTCTTATGGTTCAACAGGATTGGTTTTTGATGGAACAACTATCGATTACTATTTTGGAACAGGCTTACCTGCAAATTACTACAACACACCCATATCCCAAAGTTCAGAAGAATGGATCCATTTTGTAATGACACATAACACCACAGTCGATAGGCTGTACATGGACTCACAATTAGTGCATGAAGATGCAAGTGGAACCCTTGCACAAGGAATATCTGACTTTAAGTTAGCAAAACACATGACCTATCCAAACTACTTCCTTAATGGAACAATGGATGAATTAAGAGTTCAAAAAAAGAGCCTTACTGAAAACGAAATTAACTTAAGCTATATGTCTGAGACTGGAAATCTCCTTGGCTTCGGTCCTGTTGAAGAAGTGAGTGGATTATTCATGGAAGGGACAGCATTAATAGGAAATACCGTAAAATTCTATATTTATGACTGGGAATACCCTCTCGAAAAATATGCATTATTGGCTTCAGGTGGAACTGAACCAGGAATCAACCTTTCAGACGGAAGAAACATTCCATTAAACAATGATGACATATTCAAGACCATGAGAGAAAACTCATCAAGTCTAGGATTCACAGACGCTAATGGAACATTAGACACAATGGGCAGAGCGATAGTCACATGGGACATTCCAAACAAACAAAGTTATGTGAATGAAACCGCATACTTTGCATTCATTACACACAATGGAACCCTAGAAAACCCAGATGTGATCTATACCATATCCGAAGCACTTCCAGTGTTAATAGGAGAATAGACATAAAAAACTACAAAAGGCTAGGAGCGCATAAGCCGCCTTTTGTAGATTTTCTTTTCACAGGGAAAAGAGGAAATCTTTCCAACATTCTACTTAGCGCTCAGATGAGCTTGCACCGACCAGGGCTCGTTGTTTCATCGCTCCCTTTATGCACGCTCGACTGGTTAACTTGTCTTTTTCACAAAAGACGTCAGGTATCATTTTCATACCCAGGGTTTTTAATCCCTGCAATCTCATCGCTTAACACATAAAGGACGTGTTGTTTCTGGACGGTTGCCATCCATTTCTGGATCTTCTTGCGAAGTGGCCTATAAACGGTGGGCGGACTTTCCTCAGTGCTTGCACCGGTCGTTGGATGACACTCCTAGCTTGTTTTTAGTTAGAAATTGTGTTTAAAAAGGTGTCTATTGAGCTTAGAATCGAAAAGATAACGGATATTTTTTGATAGTTTTGATAAAAAATCTGTGATTAATAGAATTAAGGAGGAGCAACTTTCAACAAAAACTATTAAAACATGAAAATCTTAGTGAGTGATATGAAAAAGAAAGTACTTAATTTCACAGTTTTAATTGAAAAAGGTGAAGATAATTATTATATTGCGACTGTACCAGATATTACAGGTTGTTATGCTCAGGCAAAAACTATTGGAGTACTAATGGATAGGATTAAGGAAGCAATTGAAGTTTGTTTAGATGCAGATAAAGAACACGTAAAGCCTTTGGATTTTGTTGGTGTGCAACAAGTTGAAATAACTGAGTGAGACTTGTCCCAATTTCTGGAAAGAGATTATGTAAACTTCTAGAGACGATTGGTTTTGAAAGAATTCTTGGAAGGGGAAGCCATATTAGGTTGAAACATCCTGATGGAAGAAGGACTGTTGTTCCAATACATTCTGGTGAGAAAATTGGTGTGAGTTTGTTAAGAGAAATATTAAGACAAGTTAAATTAACAAGAGAAGATTTTGAGAGATTAAAAAGGAAAGTTTAGTTTCTTGGGATTAATTTGATAAATTATTCCAAGAATAACAATCCGTACATCATTGCGATTCCTAGAACGAAGATTAGTAACTCTAAGAAGGATTGGGATATTCTCTTGTCTTTGTGATGGTGAATTTGAGGTATTAAATCTGATGCGGCTATGTAAATGAAACCTCCGGCTGTTAATGGAATTAAATACTCTGGGAGAAATCTAATCATAGAGCTCATTACTAACGCAACTATTGCTCCGAGTATTGCAAACATTGCGGTCACAATATTGAAGGCTATTGCTTTTTTCTTTGATAGTCCGCCGTGTAGTAGAACGCCGAAGTCTCCGATTTCTTGTGGTATTTCATGAAGAATAACTGCGAATGTTGTTGCTAATCCTAGTCTTATATCGACCAAGAAACTTCCCGCGATTAGTAATCCGTCAATGAAGTTATGAACTGCGTCACCAATTAAGTTCATAGTTACGTAGGAAGGTTTGTGGTCGTGCGAGGGATGTAAGTGGCAGTGTTTCCAATGGATAAATTTCTCTAATATGAAAAATAATGTTATTCCTCCTAGGATAAGTAGTGATAGGTTTAATGTAAATCCTTCCTCTGCCGCTTCGGGGATCAAATGTATAAATGCATCACCAATCAAAACTCCCGCTGATAGGCTAACAAGGAAAATTAGTACTTTATTTAGTGTTTTTTTGTTCATTGAAAATGTTAGAATTCCAACTAAAGAGACTAAACTTACAACAATAACACTAAGAAGGGTATAAATCCATACACCTCCACCATTCATGAACATGGACAGGAGAGAGAAGTTTGTTTTATAAGGTTTTTGTATATGGGTGGCGGAAAGATTTATATGCTATTGTTAATCAATCAATGCTATGGATCCATTAGAGAAATATAAGTTAATTACTAGGAATCTCCAAGAGGTAGTGGGAGATGATGAATTAATGCAGATTTTGGAACAGGGAGATCTGAAGTTGTATTGGGGAACTGCTACAACTGGAAGACCTCACGTGGCTTATTTTTTACCTATTGTGAAGATTGCAGATTTTTTGAAGGCAGGATGTAAGGTTAAGATATTGTTTGCGGATTTGCATGCTTATTTGGATGATCAGAAGTCTATGTGGGATCAATTACAGCATAGAACCGAGTATTATGAGTTCTTAATAAAGGAAATGTTAAAGTCAATTGGTGTTCCACTTACTAAGTTGGAGTTTGTAAGGGGTACTGATTATCAATTAGGAACAGAGTATTCTTTGGATATGTATAAATTAGCTGCATTGTCTTCTTTTAAGGAGTCTAAAAAGGCTGGGGCTGAAGTTGTGAAACAAAGTGATAATCCCAAGATGAGTTCATTATTGTATCCGATTTTGCAAGCCTTGGATGAGCATTACTTAGAAGTGGATGCTCAATTTGGTGGTGTGGATCAAAGAAAGATCTTTATGTTTGCTAGAGAGTATTTGGAAAAAGTTGGATACTCTAAAAGAATACATTTGATGAATCCGATGATTCCTGGGTTGACTGGAAATAAGATGAGTTCTTCTGAAGAGGCATCTAAGATTGATTTATTGGATGATGCTAAAACTGTTGTTAAGAAGATGAATAAGGCTTACTGTGAAGAGGGTGTCATTGAAGGTAATGGGGTTCTTGCTTTTTTACAGAATATTATATTCCCAATATTGGAGAATAAAGGTGAAAGTTTTGTGATTAAGAGGGATAAGAAATATGGCGGAGATTTAACTTTTGAGAGTTATAAACAAGTTGAGAAAGAATTTAGGAATAAAAAATTACATCCTGCAGACTTGAAAGCTGGTGTGGCTGTAGAATTAAATAAAATATTAGATCCTCTAAGGAAAGCGTTTAAGTCTAGTGAGAAGATGCAGTTTACTACTAAATTAGCCTACCCCAAGTAAGTCCCTTTGTTTTCTTACATATGTTACGAATGAATGTCCGTTCTTTAGTTCTCTATAGACTTCTTGCCACTCATCTGGATTGATGTCTGGGAATACTCTGTCCCCTTGAATGGGCCTGTGAATTTCGGTTATTTCTAATCTGTCGGCATGCGGCATCATTATATCATAGAATGTTTGACCTCCTGCAATGAAAACTTTATCACTTATCTTTTCTGCAACTTCTAATGCTTCTTCAATTGTTCTACAGACCGCTATTCCTAGAGGAGCAACTAGGCGTTTGGTTGACCAATCATTTAGACTAAGGCATTCTTCTAATTCTTCGTGGGGCTGATACCATTCCTCCATATGATCGGAAACAATTATGTTGGGTCTTCCTGGAATTTGCGTTCCACTATTTTCCATTAATAATCTAAAAGTTTTCCCCCCCATTATGACTGGATGGTATGATCTGCTGTCTCTAAAACCTCTTTTATCTTCTGAGAAATATCGGTTGATTTTTCCGTGATTTTCTATAACCCTGCTGTTAGGATCATATGCTGCTACTATTACTTTCTTCATTACTTTTGGAAAACTATGAGTTCCCTACTCTTTGATACCATAACCATTTATAATGTTAATTATGTTTTATTATATGGAATGAATTATCTTTTTGCCGTTGGGTCTGGAGTGTAAGATACGAAGTCGAATCCATCATATTTTTCTCTGTGAGTTTCCTTCCAATAAACTAGCTCTGAGACTGGGAAGAAAGTGTCCCCGGGATAATATTTATGGATCTCTGTGAGTTCTAATCTATCTGCAAGATGTATGGCGCCTCCAAATACCCTTTGACCCCCTGCAATGAATACTTCTTTATCAAGTTTTTTTGCTTCAGCTAACGCTTCTTCAAGTGAGTGACACACAACTACGCCGGAAGGTGCTTTAAATTCAGGGTTGGATGTTAAAACTAGGCTTGTTCTGTTTGGCAGCGGTTTTCCAAGTGTGTCTAGAATTGATTGGAAGGTTGTTCTTCCCATAATAACTGGATGGTGTAATGTTAGTCTTTTGAATCTTTGGAGGTCTTCTGGGATATGCCAAGGGATTCTTCCATTGAGCCCAATCGCCCCGTCTATGGCGTAAGCGGCTATAATTACTTTTTTCATACGGCTATTTCCATTTTAATCGGAGGGTGTGGCTTGTATCCTTCCACCCATGATTCCTTGTAAGACCAGTCCAATAATGAGCAAGGACTTGTTACTATTCTGGGAAGTGGTTTTGGTTCTCTTGTTAACAGTTCTTCTGCTCCCCGTAAATGGTCTTCCTTCCTATAAATATGTGTGTCTCCAAACTGACCAGTGATTGTTCCTTCTCCAAGCCCGAATTGCTGAGCCAAAACATGCAGTACTGTTGCGTAGCTTGCTAAGTTGAAAGGAACACCTAGCATTAGGTCTGCTGAACGTTGGTACCAAACTAAATCAAGTTTATTATCATTCACTAAAACTTGCCATGAAAAGTGACAAGGTGATAAAGCCATCCTTTCTAAGTCTACTGGATTCCATGCATTAACGACCATTTCTCTGCTGTGGGGGTGGGTTTCAAGTAATTGTATAATTCTTTCAAGTTGGTCTACACCTTCGCCAGCATAATCTGCAGGTTTTCTTTTTGGTCCATGATATTCTGCACCTGCATGCCTCCATTGGAAACCGTAGAAAGGCCCCATGTCCAGTTCTGCACGCATCCTTTCTTGGGTTTCTGGGTCTGTTGAATATGGGACAACATCTCTTGCACACCATTCATCCCAGATGTGACAGCCACGTTCTTGGTACCATGCCTTGTCGGTTATGCCCTTTAGAAATCCTTCAAGTTCGACCCAGACTAGTCTTGTGGGCATTTGCTTTGTTGTTAACAATGGAAATCCCTCGGTCATGTCATGTGTGATGTTTAGGCCAGAGATTGATAGTGTTCCGTGGCCAGTTCTGTCTTCTTTTTTGTGGCCATTTTGTAGCACATTTCTTACTAGGTCGAGGTATGCTTGCATAAATATGTGTAAGGTGGAGCTCACTTATATTCTTGACTAGGGTTGAATGGAGGAGTTGCAATTGTTAGTTTGTTAAACAATTAACAATAAATATATCTCAGAGATAATTAAGTGTATGAACATCTATTATGCTTCTGCTGTCTCTGAGGCCAATTCTGATGGTTTAAGTTTTTCAAGAGAGATTGTTAGCTATTTAAAGAAGTTCGGAAGAGTTATGACTGAACATGTTGGTATGAATAATGTTCTGGCTTGGGAGGCCGAACAGAAGGCCAAAGGAGTTAATGTTGCGAATAGGGATCTTGGCTGGCTGGCTGATTCTGATTTAATGGTTGCTGATATAAGCAAAGGTAGTATGGGTGTCGGTGTTGAGGTTGGATACGCATTGAATACGCGGAGAATTCCAGTTCTGGCTGTTTATAAGAAAGGACCAAGGCCTTCTCAAATGGTTGATAATTTTGACCATCCGTTGTTGAAATGCGAGAGTTATGAGAATATTGAAGATTTAAAATTAATAATTGATGAGTTTATTAGTAATGCTAAGATTCTTGGGAAGTTGAGGAAGAATTTGTTAATTTGTGATGGTATTGATGGTTGTGGCAAGGGAGTTATTTCTAGAACTATAGGTGAATGGGCAGTTAAAAATAATATGTCTGTGTTTAATGCAACCCAGTTTTCAATTGACAATGGAATTAATCCAACATGGGAGGATGCCAAAAAAGTAATTGGTGATGGCGGGATGTTGTTAGTTGCTGAGCCAACTCATGCTGAAATGGGGGAAGTTGTGAGGAAACAGTTAATTAAAACGGGGAGTAAACATTCTGTTTTGAGTACCGCTTATGGTTACTCTTTGGATAGAGAGATCTTATTTATGGAACTAGTTGAACCTGCAATTAAGGCTGGTGTTTTGGTGATTTTGGATAGAGGTGTTTTAACTACGCAAGTTTATCAACCGGTTCAAGGAGAAATGTTTGAAGGTTATGATAGGGAAAGCATTTTTTGTTTGATAAGGGGCTTGCCTGGAAATCAATATGAAATGGATTTTGTTCCCGGTTTAATTATTTTACCGGAAGTTGATGTTAATATTGCTCAAGGTAGGTTAAAAGATAGGGATAAAGATGATAATGCAATGTTTGAAAAACATAAATTTCAGGCAGAAGTTGCAAAGGTTTATTCTAGTGGCAGGATTGAAGATTGGTATAAAAGAAGAGGTACTAAGGTGGTCCATATGCCTCAGAATGAGGGCGAGGGGGAAGAGTTTACAATTGAGAGGACTTTAAAGATATGGAATGATTATCTTGAGAGCTTGAAAGGTTAGTTTTATATATCTTGTTTAGGATTGTTATTTTATGAAAAAGGGGCTCTTGGAAGATAATCAAAAGCTAGTTAGTAAGTTCGGTGCTAAGAAGATAAGTTCTTTAAAATCTGTTCCAGACTTTTATGCGTTTAAGAGAGGATTGATTTATTCTCATAGGGACTTTGATAAATTCTATCGTGCCTTAAAAAAGGGGGAAAAGTGTGCTATAGTTTCAGGTGTTAATGCTTCTGGAACATTACATATAGGACATAAGGTTGTGTTTGATACTAATTTATTCTTTCAAAAGAAATATGGAATCCCTGTTTATATTCCAATATCTGATGATGAGAGTTATGTTTCTGGTAAGATCAAGGATCAGAAAGAAGCGTTTAAGAATTCTATTAAGTTGGCTAAAGAGTTATTGGCTTATGGATTTGATCCTAAAAAGACTTTTATTATAATTGATCAGATATATACAAATATTTATAATTTGGCCATTAAGTTGTCTAAAAGAGTTACATTATCTGAGATAATTGCTAGTTATGGCTACAAGAAAGAGGATAATCCTGGATTGTATTTTTATCCGGCAGTTCAGTCCGCACATGTGTTGTTGCCACAGGAATTAAGAGGAATTAAGAATGTTTTAGTTCCAATTGGGCCAGATGAAGATTCACATTTGAGGATTGCAAGAGATATTGCTTCAAGAGCTGGCTATATCAAGCCAAGTGTGTTGCATATTACATTTTTACCTGGGTTGGACGGTAAGAAGATGTCTAAGTCTAGGAATAACACAATTTCATTAGAAGATGATGCTAAAACTTTAAGGAAGAAAGCAAATAAGGCGATTTCTGGAGGAAGGGATACTGCCGAAGCTCAAAGGAAACATGGCGGAAATCCTGACAAAGATATGCCTTGTTTTTACTTGACTAATTTGTTCTTGAGTGAGTCTGATGGGAAGAAACTGATCAAGGATTATAAATCTGGGAAGCTACTTAGTGGTGATGTGAAGAAAATGTTCGGTGATGTTTTAGTGGATTTCATAGGTGGATTCCAAAAGAGAGTTAAGAAGATTTCTGATAAGAAGATTTCTGATTGTTTGTTAAAAAACTAATTTAAGGAAATGTTTTTATACTAATTCAGCAGTTAGATTGGAGGTTATATTAAAATTTCAAAGGGGTGAAAATAATCATGGCGGCAAGGAGAGCTACAACTGCTAGGCGTTCTACAGCTAGAAGATCTACTACGAGAAAAAGAGCTTCAACTGCAAGGAGAGCTACCACTAGAAGGGCAACCACTAGGAAGAGAGCTTCAACAGCAAGAAGATCTACAGCTAAAAGAACAACAACTAGAAGAAGGGCTACTACTGCAAGAAGGTCCACTGCGGCGAGGAGAACAACTGCAAGAAGAAGGACTACTAGAAGAAGAGCAGCAGAGTAGAGCTTTAATGGGTGTTCAAAACATAACTATTTCTTTTTTATTTTAATTCTTTTTAGATAGTTTTATAACATATTGAACATTTTTAAAATTATGAAAAAGGCAATTATAACTGGTGCTAGTAATGGTTTAGGTTATGAAGTTGCTTCTAAATTGATTAAAAAAGGTGTTAAAGTTGTTAATATTTCAAGAACGGAGTCTGATCTTAAGTTGACCAACATAAAAGCAGATTTGTCTAATTCCCAGGATATTGTTAATGCTATTGGCATGATCAAAAAAGAGCATTCTGATTTTAATTTTTTAATCTTGAATTCCGGAATAATGCCTTTGGCTGAAATAGGTAAAACCGATTTTGATGTGGACAATGTTTTTAGAGTTAATGTTACAGGAGCTATTAAATTAGTTGATGGGCTAATTGAGATTGTTAAAAAGAATAAAGGCGACATACTCGTTGTGGGTTCAACTGCTTCGTTTAAGAGCGGGTTGGCTCATGGAGTTTATAGTTCCTCAAAGCATGCAATACTTGGGTATATTAGGACCCTACAAACTGAGCTTAAAGATTGTGATGTAAGAGTCATTGGTTTTCATCTGGGGGGATTTAATTCTAATCTTAGGGGAAGGGGCGTTATTAAAAAAGGATATATGGATCCAAAAGATTTGGCTAAGTTTATGGTAGGGATATTAGAGTTACCCAGAGGTATTCAGGTTTCTGAAGTAATTATTGATAGGAATAAAGGTTTTTTGAATAACAAACAAAAGAATTAAAAATGGATTAGGTTCTTTTATTGGATGGTGAAGTGGGATCTAAGTGATATTTGTAAAGAATTCAATGACGAGGTTCTTAAGAAGAAATTTGAAGAGATAGACAAAAATGTTAGGGCTTTTGAAGCACTTAGAAAAGACCTTAATGATAAAACTAGTTCTGAGAAGGTTCTTGAAGCATTAAAGAATATGGAAGAGACTTACCTCATAATGTATAGGATCTCTGCTTATGCTAGTTTGAAGTTAAGCGAAAATACTAGCGACCATGCTTATCAGGCATTTAATTCTAAGATTGAACAGTTCTTAACTGATATTAGAAATAGACAACTTTTCTTCTATTTGTGGTGGAAGGATTTAGATGATGCTAGAGCTAAAGATATCCTGAAGGATCTTGGAAAGTATGCTTTTATGATGGAGAGTTCTAGGAGATTTAAGAAACATACATTGAATGAAAGTGAAGAAAAGATAATTGGGTTAAAAAATATAACTGGTTCGGGTGCTTTAGCAAATATTTATGATATAATTACTAATGCCTATACCTTTGAATTTCAAGGTAAGAAGGATGTTTCTAGGGAAGAAGTTGCTAAACATGTTAAGGATGCTGATCCAAGGATTAGGAAGGAAGCGTATGATGTTTTGTTATCTAGGTATGGGGAGAATGAAAGTGCTCTTGGTGAAATCTACAGGGGCATTGTTTTAGATTGGATTAATGATGGGTTGAAGATAAGGAGTTATGAAAGTCCAATCTCCATTAGGAATTTAGGCAATAATGTTCCAGATGAGGCTGTTGAGGCTTTGTTGAATGTTTCTAAGAAAAATATTACTGTATTGCAGGATTATTTTAAGTTAAAGGCCAAGATGCTTGGCGTAGGTAAGTTGAGGAGATACGATGTCTATGCTCCATTGAAGGATGTTGCCAAGGACTATAAGTTTGATGAATCCAAGGATATTGTTTTGGGTGTGTTTAAAGACTTTGATAAGGAGATCCATGATTATGCGAAAAGAATGTTTGATAAGCAACATATTCATTCTGATATTCAAAAAGGTAAACGTGGTGGGGGCTTTTGTTCAAGTGTATTGCCGGAGATCGATCCCTACATATTATTGAATTTTGTTGGGAAGTATAATGACGTTAGCACAATGGCTCATGAATTGGGTCATGCTGTACACGATATGATCGCTAGTGATAAGTCCATATTTGATTGGCATTCTTCTTTGCCACTAGCTGAGACCGCTTCAATATTTTCTGAGATGTTGCTTGCAAGTAATTTGCTTGAGAAGGGAATGCCAAAAGATGAAAAGATACATTTGTTGGTAACCCAATTAGATGGGATTTATGCTTCAATAATAAGGCAGGCATATTTTGTTATATTTGAGAAGAAGGCACATAAATTAATTGAGAAAGGTGCAACAATTACGGAATTAAATGAGGCTTATTTAGAATTATTGAAGGAACAGTTTGGCGATTCTGTTGAGGTTGAAGATATTTTTAAACATGAATGGAAATATATTCCTCATATTTACTACACTCCCTTTTATTGTTATGCTTACGCCTTTGGGAATTTGTTAGTTTTGTCTTTGTATAAGATGTATCAAGATGAAGGAGAGTCTTTTATTCCGAAGTATAAGAAGATATTAAGTTATGGGGGGAGCAAGGCTCCGAAGGATATTCTTAATGAGGTCGGGATTGATATTAAGGATGAGAAGTTCTGGCAAGGTGGATTTGATTTGATCAAGGACTTGGTTGAGAATCTTAAGAAAGAGTTAAATAGTTAATTTTTGGCATTTTTCTATGGTTAGAGATGTAGTGCGTATGAATGGACTTGAAATTAAATTAGAGGGGGTTCATATCATAATCACAGATGGATGTGTGATGGACACGGAAAGAAGTGCCATTGTGCATAAGACCATTGAAGGTCTTCCTGATGATCCTGGAAGGGGGTTCTCTGAAGCTGAAAGAGACAGACTTTCAAGGGGTACTTCAAGGGGGCCTGCAAGAAGATTTATGTTTTATAGAAATATTGATTTCGTTGAAGTTAATTTAAGGATGGGTGTTGGGTATGATGCAAAATGCCAAACCTGCGGGATAGAGTATCGCTTTGGAAGAGAAATCTGGCAAAAGGCAGTGGACTTGTTTAATGGATAAAAAATGAATGCTGAAGAAGAGTTATTGAGGCCTATTGAAGCGCATGAGCTTGAGAAGAAAGGTAATTTCTGGAAGTATTTTTGGAGAATAGTTGGCGTGTTTATGGTTTTGTTGATAGTGAGTTATATGCTAACAGGGTATACTGTGAGGAATATAATTGCAGGGTTCTTTGATAGTGAGGAAATTGAAGACGATTTAATTGAAAGTGATTATGGAGATATTCTTTTTAGTTCTAGAGTTAGTGAGATTTTAGTTAGTTTGTATCATGAAAATGAGAAAGAGTTCAAGGCATGTGTTTTGGGAACCTTTAATGGGGATTATGTTTTAGATAAAGTGTTCTTGCCTAATATTCATTTTCAGGATTATGATCAGGTTGTAAGTTCTCCTTGTCCTGAAGGTACATTATTGGATTTGCATAGCCATCCGCAACAACACTGTACGTTCTCTGCACAGGATTTGAATGGGTTTTCTCCAATGAGCGAAAATACGTTGCTGACTGTGATGTGTGGTGATGGGAGATTTATATTTCATAAGAAAGAGATATAAATAAAGGATTAAACTCTTTGGAAATGATTCATAAAGGGATCTGGGGGATAGTCGTTGGAATTGTCTTATTATCTACAATTGTTTTAGCACAAGATTCTTTAGTTTCATTGGGGTTAGTTGATTCTTCTGGAGAACCAATAAATGATGTTATTGCTATTGTTGATACCGATATGGTTATTTTAGTTAATGATGGAATATTGAAGTTTGAGCAAAGTGTTTATGGTAATGTTGTTGAAATTGTTTTAGATGATCCCAATACAGATGTTATGGACTATTACTTCAAAGGCGAAATTACTGAATCAATGGAAGAAATTGTATTTGTTCCCATCTCTCAAGTTAGGGGTTCGGTTTATGATTCATTGGATAATTTGTTGGGCAATGTTGATTTGGAGTTTGATTGTAATTCATTAAGCGGTATTGATTTCCCAAAGAAGACCGATAAGTTTGGTGGATTTTCCACCTATGTTCCAATTGGTGAGTGCAATATCTTGTCTACGAATGGGAAGTTTATTGACAAGGCTGTTTTCAAAACTAATAGGGGTGACTCAATTGAGTTAAGATTAACTTTAAGAGATAAGGTTGATTCAGGGTTTAGTTTTTATTGGGTTGTTTTAGTTGTGGCGGTTATTGGATTGTTGATTTACAAATTTAAGCCTAGAAAGAAGAGGAAAGTTAAGAAAAGTCCAACTGGAAGGAAATTAAACGCTATATTGAAGACTTTAAGTGAGAGTGAAAAACAAATAATGGACTTTATTATTGCTAATGGGAATACTTCTACTTCTTCCAAAATAAGGCATGGATTAAAGATTCCGAAGACTAGTTTATCGAGAACGTTGGAGAGGTTGGAGTCTAAGAAAATATTAACAATGGAACGAGAAGGGAAGCTAAAAAGAGTTAAAATCTCTGATTGGTTGTTGAAATAGGCTTTTTTCTTGAATGGGCCTATATTTGGCCTTCTTTTTTGTATTGGTTCGATTGAAATTCTCGGATTTAATTTAAGATCCTCTCAAGAACTATATATGGATTTGATTAGTTGAAATTAAAACAAACCGAATGAGGTTACAATATAAAATGAAAATGAGAAATATATTGATAATGTTGTCTTTGGCTTTGATGCTGCAGGTGGTTGCAGTTCAGGCAACTGACACAAGATTTGATCCAAGTGGAGATGATGAATATAGGTTTGTCTTTACTAACGATCAAGGTTTGACATATAATGTTCCACTCATAACTAATGAGCATGGAGTGTTTAAGTATGGTAGTGATGATAGTGATTTTGTGTTCCAGGAGGGAAGGATTACTGCCCCGAATGGAACTGCGGCTGATCAGGACTTTACCATAGGGCATTTGGATTATTTTTTGCTAACAAATCCGTTTGGTGCAGATGGAATATCTCACGTTATGAGGTATGATGATTTTAATCCCGGTACTAATGAGTTAGAGTTTATGGATATGGCTACAGGATTAACATATCTTGTAACTTATGGACCAAGCAATGTTCCCGGAACAAGGGGTACTGGGGATTTGAATATTGGCGGGAACACTTACAAGGTGTATATCGCTGATACAAGTTCTGGAACTCCTCCTCTAGCTATTGATATGGATACTAGTGGAAGGATTAATTATGGGAAGATCTTTTTGTATTTAGAAACTGGAGAGATATTTGATCTAGGAAATGCTGGAGAAAGCGTTGGTGGAACATGGAATGGTTCTTCTTGGTCAAATACTGGTGGAACAATCTTAGCGAATAAGGCACTTGTTAGGATGTATACCCATCCAAATACATTTGGACCTGGAATGCCAAGTTCTGTTGAAGAAGTTAAGTTCTGGGTTGAGAAGATGCCTGGAAATGAAATAGATATCACAGAGGTTAGTGGTAATGGTTTCAATTTAAGCGGAACATCACAGTTTACAACTTACTATGGTGAAACATTTACTCTTAACAGCCCAGTAAGTACAGCTACATCTGTTGTGATAAGTCCTCCTTTTGATGACAATGAGGCGCCTGAGTTTGTGCTGAAGTATGAAAATGCTACAAAAACAATTGAAGTTGATGCGGTGGATAACTCTAATGGGACATTGTCAATCATTAGCACTGGAATGTCGTTATGGGACGGCCGTGAATTACATATGTATGAAGCAACGGACATTGCAGGAAATAGTGTAAATATGGAGTTAGTGTATAAAATGGATGGAAGGATAACAACCGTTCACTTGCTAAATTTAGGATACAACCAGGATCCAAATGTGAACTTGGTAAGCAATAAGTTTGTTGTTAATGTTGACAATGGAAAGCTAATCCAGGAATTAATTGTACTTCCGGATTATGAAGTTTCCGTAGTTTACAATAAGCAGAAGGATAAGAGCAAGGTGATCTACAGAGACCCAAACAACTGGAATGGTTATGGGGCTAGTGGAGCTTATTTGCTTGGATTGCACACAAACAACGGAGCATTAGAATACTCTGCCGGTTTGGCGAGTTAAATGGTTTGTATTGCAGCTAAATCGGGGAGCTTTAATGCTCCTCGGTTCCCACAAGGGATATAAATGATTAAATGGAGATGTTAAGGATGAGAGGAACAGCTTTAGTTTTAGTATTACTACTTTTGGCAATGCCATTAGTTTTTGCAGACACAACCTTGTTTGATGGAAGCATTGGTTCTGGGCAGTCTGATGTTTTTTATGATTCAAGTAATGTTCAGAATACAGTTTTAGTTCAAGATATTGATCATGAAAATAGTAAATGTTTGATTAATATCGGTGGCGTTAGTACTTGGGTTGGCGATGATGAAGTTGAAATATCTGATTTTGAAGTAGAGGTAGAGGATATTAAATCTGATGGGACCCTTTGGAAGTGTGAATTTGAGATAAAACCAAAAGAAAACCCAAATGCGGACGTTAGAATTAATTCTCTTAAGGTTTTAAATGTTGAACCTGATAACAAAGGATTTTACTTTGTTGAAGATGGAACAGAGGTTAAATTTTTAGCAGAGATCACCTCTGATGTTGATGTTGATGATTTGTATTGGTTGTTTTTTGACAATGGTTATCCAGATGGAATTGGAGCATCTACTAATCTAGCTAGATTTGTCGATCTTGAACCAGGTTTGAATGAACTTGAGTTTAGTATGGTTTTTAGAAAAGATATGGATAAGACCTATGGTACTGGATCTTTTATTACTGTGCTAGTCCTTGATCCAGAAGGGAGACAGACTGTAGCCCCTGCAGGATCAATTTATCATGGGATTTCTATATATGTTGGAGGAGACACTACCGATGACGATAATTGCCACTATGATTATGATGCAACTACTGGAACAGAGTTTATAATTTGTGAGGCTGAACCTTATCAAAAGGATGACTCTGATGAAACTTTCTTTAGTAATAAATACTATGTTTTAGAGGAAGGGGAAACCGAATATCATTATATTGATGGAACCAAACATGCTGTCAAACTCCTAATTGTAGAAGATACTGTTCCTGCTAGTGCTACATTTGAGATTGATGGAGAGGTTAGTTCTCAAATGGGGGAGAATGATATTTTTTATGGAGAAGAAGGTTTGGTTTTGAGATTACATGAGATAACATTAAATTTGGATACACATGCTAGTGATGGGGACTTAAGGGACATTGTTAGCTATCAGTTGATGGTATCTGAGGATGATGCCAAATCCAAAGTGGAAATACTTTACCCTCAAGAAGAGTTTCTTCCAACAAAATGTAACGATGGTTGTTTTGTGAATCATGAGCTTAACAAATGTCTACCGATGGGAACAAGGCTTGAGTATGGAGGTACTCCAAGTTATTGTGGTGTGGATGGAAACGTTAAAGAGCAGAAGGAAGATGGTTCTGAAGCAAATAACAACTATGAGTGTAAGAGTAACTCCGCTAGATATGGTGTTTGTGAAAATATAAAAGAACAGCAGAGCGCACTAAAGAAGATCTTTGGATGGCTTTCAAGAATTTTTGGTGGTAATTAAACCACCCTATTTCTTTTTTGGTATTGTGATGTATTTTTTACAGTTTTTTGATCCGCAATTACATGGATGGTCTTTGTAATCATCTGTTGTTAGGCAATAATCGTAAGTTATTTCTTCGCCTTTTTTAATGTCTCTATATGCTTCTATCCAAATGCGTCCATCTTCGTTTAAGGATTCGGCATTTGGTTCACAGGAATGATTGATGTATTTGGCATCATTTCCTGGAATGTTTCCATCAATTGTGTATCTCTTATTTATTTCAAATAAGTATACATCGCCATCCATAAGTTCTTGTTCTGAGATTTTGTCGGCTTCTTTGTTTGTTATTTTTCTGCCAACGTACTCAATTATGTATGTGCCCTTAGGAATGTCTTTTTTGGCGAAAACACCTTTCTTATCGATTTTGGATTTTCTTACTTTAATCCACTCGTGTTTATTTCTTCTGAACATGTTACTATTCACCTCGTGATCGATGCCTTGAATTTAAAAGGGGCGTTTTTAAATGTTTGCAAAAACCAAGCCAATTAAGAAAACTTAAATAATGACCTAGTATTTTTGTGTGGATGGGAGTTTATTCTAATTCCAAGATAAGTACTTTTGATCAATGTAAATATAAGTATAGGTTGACCTATATTGAAAAGATAAAGACTGGTGTGCAGAGTGTTGAAGCCTTTATGGGCAGCATGGTTCATGATGCTTTGGAGAAGCTGTATAAGGATTTGCAGTCTGGCAAGTTAAATTCTAAGGATGAATTATTACAGTACTATTTGGAGAAATGGAAGGACGGTTGGAATGACAATATTGTGGTTGTTAAGGACTACGCTACTCCTGAGACCTATCAGAATATGGGTGTTGAGATTTTATTGAATTATTATGATAAATATCACCCCTTTGATCAGTTGAAAATAGTTGGGGTTGAGACTAATGAAAAGTTGGGGTTGAAAGATGGGAACAAGTATTATGTAAAGATCGATAGGCTTGCTGCAGATGATTTGGGGAATTATTATGTTATTGACTATAAAACAAGTGGAAGTTTGAAGAGACAGGAAGAACTTGATAGAGACAGGCAGTTAGCGATGTATTCCATATGGGTTAGGGAAAATTATCCTGAGGCTAAGGATGTTAAATTAGTTTGGAATTTTTTAGCCTTTAATGAGGAGTTTAGTTCTTCTAGGACTCTTGATGATTTGGATAGATTAAAATTAGAGGTTGAAGATAAAATCAAAGAAATTGAGTCTTGTAATGAGTTCCCTACAAATAAATCTAAGTTGTGCGATTATTGTGAGTATAAATCTATGTGTCCAGAATGGGCGGGAAGAAAGAAAATAGTTGGGAAAGGTATTAAGAAGCAAACTTTTTTGAGCGATTTTACGTTCTAGTTCCTCTTGTCAAAATTTGATCCCTAATAGTTGTAACCACAGATTTAACTCCGTCAGATCTGGAGATTTCAAAAATTGTTCCAGATTTTTCACATTGGCCTTTTACCTTATCATGGCCGTTGTGGTCTGAACCTGGGACAACCCAAAGAACAGCGTCATTTTCTGATAGTCCTGGGACTCCTTCTCTTTTGAGCCTTTTTTTATCTGGTCCAAAGACTACTCCTGGGAGTTCTTGTTCTATTCTTTGTCTTAGTCTTGGTCTGAAAGTTCCACCACAAATTATTACTCTTCCGGGGAATTCTTCTATAGGTATTGGTTTTGGTTCCTCTCCAAGATATGCTGGTTCTAGTTCTAGTTCTTCTTCAACTGATAATTCTGGCAAGTGTTCTTTTAGTGCGGCATAGGGGTTGGGGTGTTCCCTTGCAACAAAGCCTGAAAGATTTTCACCAAATTTTGAATCTATTGCAAGCCCGTGCTTGTATCTTTCGAAGAGCGACTCTCTTTGCATTATCAATGTAAATGTTTTACTTCCATGATGGGCTGCAATGTGATCACAAAGTTGTCCAAGGTCTTCTGGTTGTGTACGGAACATATTTCTTAAGAACCGGGGCTTTCCTCCATTGTCTGAAAGAAGTCCATGGGCTCTTTCTAGAGAAGATAGTTCTTCTGTTGTTGCCCCTCTAGCAACCAAAGATTTCTTCATTAAATCAAACCAAGACAAGTTTTGTCTTTGATAAGGCATCTCTTTTTTGCTTGTGGTTTTTCTTTTTACTAATCTCTTTATTCCTTCTATGGTATCACAACCAGAGACGAATCTAACTTCTTCCTCAGGTAGTGCCCTCATTCCCTTTCTAATTTCTGTTAGATCGTCTAGATTGGGTCTTAGTTTTCCGACATGCAAAACGGCTTCGGCTCTATCGTCTAATCCTTCGGCCCTTACAGTTGCATATCTTTTAACTATTAGGGTTCCATGCTGATAGTCTCTTGCGAGTGTTACTAACTCTGGCGTGTTTGCATCGACAAATAGTAATGAGGGGTTAAGGATTAGTTCTTTTGCTGCAGGTGCCCCTGTTCTATTCTTTGCAATCTCTTCAAGAGCCTTTAGTATATTGAAGTTAGCCCTCGCAACCATGAGGTATGCACTAACTGGATCCACTCCTTGTAAACCTCTACCTGTAACAAAGTCCATTGTCGCCTTACTTCCTTCTGGTCTCCAGCTAAATTGGTCTCCGGAAAGTAAAAATTCAACATATTCTCTTGGTTTTAACCCAGTTCTTCTTAGTCTTCTGTATAAGCTTAAGGTATCAACCTCCTCTTCTACCATTGCACGATCAACAACTTCTAGAAGATCAATTCTTTTTTCTAAGTCAGTTGTTGATCTAACTAGTTCTAGAAATGTCTTTGATGTTTCGGCTCTTTTTCTAGGCTCTTTTTCTTTGCTTTTTTGCTCGAGCAAGAATGGTACGACATCTCTCACTTGCTCTGCTTTGGTTTGTTCTTCTCTTGGAAGTGCGTCTAGAATTGCAATATCATAATCTGTTTCTAGGCATAAGTAGTGGTCTGCTAAATCCATGAAACCTTTGCTAACTTCTCCGACTCTTGAAGGATCACTTATAATTCTTTGAACAGCTACTGCTTTCGCAAAACCTTTCCCTTCTCCAGTCCTCCCTCCTCTTTCTCCAACCATCTCTTCAAGAAAATCTTGTGCGAACTTTTTTGTCGGCGCTGTTCTTCCTTTTGAGTGTTTGTAAAATGTTCCAAACAGTTCTTTGAGAATCCTTACATGGCCTAATCTATTAGTTTCGTGGAAATGTACAAATTTATCTTGGAAATCTGTTGCCCATTCAACAAGAAGTCTATATGCCTCCATATCCTTTATTGTTTTTTCATCGGGTTCTTGTCCCTCTTCCCATGCACCTGCTTCTGCTAATGCTCTTTTATAATGATCAAAATCTGGCTCGCATGCTATTATGTGTCTGAACTTGCTGTGTCTTGCTGTTGCATCCATCCAATTCCCATAATGGTTGACTGCGGCTTCTAAAGATTGCATCCTACTCGGGAGGTTTCCATCTACTTGAGTGAGCATTCTACCAAGTGCTCTGCGAAGAAGCGTTGGAGCGTTCCTTCAAGAGATGTTTCCATAATGGACCTTATGAACAAATGTTCTTGCTTCCTCTTCTGTTAGACCTTCAACCCTATGCCTTTGTAAATATTCTCTATGGATATGTGGAAATGCGGCTAGTGCTAGAGCTTCGCATTCTATAAGTCTTCTATCGTTTTGTCTTTGCTCCTGTTTTTTGGCCTTACTAAGTCTATATCTTGCCATGATTCACTGAAGAATGACAACTGATTATAAGTTTTGCTATGTGGCCGAAAGATCTATAAAAATAAAGAAATCTTTACTCTTTCCCCTCTCTTTTCAAACTAGAATATTGCTTTTAGTAAGAAATAGAGGATTATTATAACGATTATTATAAGCCAAAAGTTTGGTTTCATGTCTTTTTTAGATGTCTTGGAGTTTATAATATTGTTGATGGCTTTTTTAATTGGTTACTACTTTTTGATGGAAACTTTTAAAAGGAAGTTGGACGGGATAAACTTATGACAAAGTTGAGGGTTTTGGCGGCAGCACATCATTTTGGGAGTGCGAATGCAATTTCTCCTGTGATTAGATTGTTAGATGGAGATGAAGGGTTTGTAACTTATCCTCTTGGTTTGAAACCTGCGACAATTGCATTCAGAGAAAACGGTTTTGATTTTAGAGAATGGGAAGACCTAGGCAATAATGGGGGATTGGAAGATATTACGGTTAAAGAGGCTGAAAGAGTTTTAGGTATGCTTCAGCCCGATTTAGTTTTGGTGGGTTCAAGTACGGAAAAGGAACATAATGGTCCTGAAAAAGCATTGACGCTTGCAGCTAAAAAAGTTGGACTTCCAACCATAGGAGTTTTAGATTTCTGGGGAGATTATGGATTAAGATTAAGAGATTTAACAAAGGGCGAACCATTGGGCGTTGTGCCAGATGTTATGTGTGTTCCTGATCAATTTGCAAGAGATGAATTGATTCAAGCATGGGTAAGAGAAGGCGGTGATTTGGAAGTTGGTGCACAACCGAGAGGAATAAGAATTGTTCCAACAGGAAATCCATATCATCAAACTGTTGCTGATAAAGCAAGAACATTTAGTGGTGCAGATAGATTTAGTGTTAGAGAAGCTATGAATATTGGTGAAGATGATAAAGTTTTATTTTATGTAGGGAATGCGTTTAAGGCTCATAAGGCGGATGGCGAGCATGATCATGGATATTGGGATTTAGATAATATATTATCTTTAGTGCGTGTTAATGTGATGAGGCCCGACTTAAAGATTAGAGTAAGTTTGCATGGAAGAATGCCTGAAGAAGAACAAAAAGAGATTGGAGATGTTATTGATCAATTTTATGGAATTAAATTAGTTGATGTAAAACCTTTTGATGGCGTACTTGCATCTGATGTTGTTGCAACTCCTTTTTCAACTTGTGCTGTTGAAGCTGCGATTGCGGGAATTCCTGCAATAAGTATGCAACCAGGATATGAAGGAGATAGATTACCAACAAATAGAATTGGTGTAACATTTAGAGCAGATGACGCGGAAAGAGCTTTGCCTGCAGTTGAGGCTTTTTTAGAAGGTGGAGTTGGGAAATATTGTCCAAACTTTGGAAGATTTAAGCCGGATGGAAGAGCAACAGAAAATATTGTTGAACAAGTTTACAAACTTTTGTAATAAATTAATTCTTTAAAGTAATAACTAGTTCTTAATAAAATTAAAAAAAGATACACAGAAAGAGTCAAGACCTATAAATTTTCTAAGTATATAGATAAAAAGAGTTATTAGTAATCGCGGGCTGAATGCCTCGTTGCCTCGGCACTTACACCCCGACCCTATCAAACCTGTCTTCTGCAGGTACTCTAAGTCTATTTTCGCGGTGGGTTTCGAGCTTAGATGCTTTCAGCTCTTATCCCTTGGCGCGTAGCTGCTCAGCCTGCCCTGTCGGACAACTGATAGACCAGTGGCGCCGAACCTTTGTTCCTCTCGTACTAAAAGATCCTTCCACTCAGACTTTAACACCCCCAGTAGATATCATACAAACTGTCTCACGACGTTCTTAACCCAGCTCACGATCCGCTTTAACCGGTGAACACCCGTACCCTTGGAAGCTTCTGCACTTCCAGGATGCGAAGAGCCGACAACGAAGTAGCAAGCAGCGCCGTCGATTTGAACTCTTAGGCGCTACAACTCAATTATCCCCGAGATAGCTTTTCTGTCATACCTAGCCCTCATCAATAAGGACATAGGGGTTCGCTAGACCAGACTTTCGTCCCTGAATTCCTTAACGGTTGGAACTCAGTGAGGCAAGCTTTTGCTCTTGCACTCTACGATGGATTTCTAAACCATCTGAGCTTACCTTTGGGCCCTACTGATATCTTTTCAGCAGGGTGCCGCCCCAGCCAAACTACCCACCAGTCGATGTTCTCTCATGGAGAGTTAGCGATACAATACAAAGAGAGTGGTATTACACTTTCGCCTAGACCAACCCTAACGAGTTGGACATCGAACAGCTCCCACTTATACTATACACTAAGCATTATACCGCAACGACAAGCTGTAGTAAAGTTCTACGGGGTCTTCGCTTCCCACTGGAGGTCACTGGCCTTCACACCAGTACAGTATGTTCGGAGGACACTAGCTTGGGACAATGGGACCCTCGTTACACCATTCATGCAAGCCGACATTCAATCGGCAGGGTATTGCGCTCACATCTGTTACTTCATTCTTTCGAACTACTGACCATTTACATGGCGGATTAACATTTCTGTTAACCTCCTTACATCGCTGCAAGGGTCGGACTATATCTTCATAAGAAAAACTTCTTATGTTTGGCGTGTAGTCTCTGAGGATTCTAGATATTTGGATTTTGTTTGTCTATTCATCTTTGATGTTAGATTTGCAATTTTGTTCAAACCTTCATTTGTTAGATGTTCTTTGTTGTTCATCATTGTGATAATTTTTGAAAACATTTCAAAGTTTTTTTGTTTAGAAGTTTGTAATGGATATTTCTTAAAAAAATTACAAATTTTGTTAAGGTTTTCCATCCCTCTAAATCTTACTTCTTTTCTGTCTCCATTATTTACTACAACATTTCCAAAACCAAAATAGTTTTGAATTTGATGTAGAATCTTTTCATCACGTTGATGTTGAACAATTCTAACTTCCGGAAGAACTTGCCAACCCAAAGTCATTTTTTGTAACTTGTTTATTGCTACATAAAAACAACCTTCACCATCGACAAAACCGACAATCCAATTTGGATCTAGCCTTTCCTGCTGATTATCTGCACCCATCACATTTTTACCTATCGTTTTGAATTTAAAAAATTCGAGATGAATTCATCGAAATTAATTCGATTCGGTAGTGTGGGATACTCAGACGTTCCAGCATATAGCCAAATTTTACTAAGGCAACTTTTAGTGCTTACCTTAAGAGAATCATAGTTATTCCCGCCGTTTACCTGTCCTTAGTTCCCTTGAAAAGGAGTTTGAGATACAGGCACTGGGCAGATGTCACGTTCCATACACACCTTTGCAGGCTTGCGAAACGCTACGTTTTTATTAAACAGTCGGAGCCCCTTGATATTTGAACCCTGTATCCGCATACTGAATATACAGACGCAGGGACCCCTTATACCGAAGGCACAGGGCTAATGTGTCGAATTCCCTAAGCTAGTTTAAACCTTCATGCCTTAGCTTTCTCAGCTAGCCACACCAGTGTTGGTTCTTGGTACGGTTACATACAATCCTTGCATATTTTCTTTTCACGGATTCCAGGCATCTACCGAACGATCCACAGGACCGCTATTCCTCGTTTAATCTGGGTCTCATCATTACGATACTTACCAGATTTATCCAAGTTAATAGACGCGACGACACCTATCGGTGTAGCCCGAAATGTCAAAAATATGCCTTGCGTTGCCGCACGTATGTATGTAGTACAGGAATCTTAACCTGTTTCCCCTTCCCTCTAGACCAATTAGGACATGGGTTAGGACCGACTTACTCTTCGATGACGAACATTGCGAAGAAACCCTCGGGCTTCCGGCATTACGGATTCTTACCGTATATAGATCCTACTACTACCAGGATTCTCATCTCAACGCGGTCCACTAATTCTTACGAAAAAGCTTCTGCCCACGCAGAGCGCCTGCCTACCTCACTCCTTGCGGAGGACTATGGTATCGGTGATTTACTTAGCCCCGTCCATTTTCAGGGCACGTAACCTTGAATGGTGAGCTATTACGCTTTCTTTAAAGGATTGCTGCTTCTAGGCATACCTCCCATCTGTCTCGGGTGACGCACACCCTTCGCCCTTTAACACTTAGTAAACACTTTGGGACCTTAACCATAGAGAGGGTTGTTCCCCCATAGAGACGCAAGTTTACCCCAGCGCCCCTTTTTCCCGACTTCTACGATGCATACACGTTCGGAGTTGAACAAGTAAGCGAAGGATTTCTCCCCCAAACTCACAAATCCGTGGCTCTACCGCATATGCGATCTCCGTCGAGACTAAACTTAGGCTTATTTCGGCAGGAACCAGCTATTACCGATCTCGATTGGCTTTTCACCCCTAACCAACAGTCACACGAACGCATGCACACAGCACCGCTTCGGACCTCCACGAACGATCAAGTTCGCTTCATCCTGCTGTAGGTTAGATCGACCGGTTTCGGGTAATTTTCCTGTGACTTATGGCACATTAATACCATGTCCCTCGTAAACTGCGGACAATTGGTTTCCCTGCGAGTACTTGCCGTAAGCAATTACTCTTGCCACAGAAAAAAACTCCCTGGCTCGTTATTCGAAACGCACGATACAACCCCGAAAGGCCGTATCTCTCAATAACTATTAGGTTTCAGGCTCTTTTGACTCTCTGTTAAGAGTTCTTTTCAACGTTCCATCACTGTACTATACTCTATCGGACTTGGGTTATATTTAGGGTTGGAAGTTGATGCCTCCCAGATTCGAACGCAATTTCCAATGCATCCTACTCAGGATATTTGTAAGCCCATCTTCGTTCTTCTACGGGACTATCACCCTCTATGGTTTTGCTTTCCAGCAAATTTGAATTAGAAGACTAGGGAACTAAAACAAATCCTGCAACACCACATCTCTTAACCATTACTGGTAAGATTCAGTTTGCCCTAAGTTGTGTTCAGTCGCCCTTACTAACAACATCTCGTTTGATTTCTTTTCCTCCAGGTACTGTAACGCTTTACTTCCCTGGGTGCGCCGTCCTTCCGGACTGTCATGAGACAGGAAGTCCCATTCGGGAATTTACGGTTCAAAGGCTGCATGCGCCTCGCCGTAACATTTCGTAGCTTGCCACGCCCTTCATCGCTGCCCAAGCCGAGTCATCCACCTAATAGCGTAGGTTAATCTATATACTTATACTAAACTTGTATAAAGACCTTGACTCTTCCTATGCACTGTAAATATGATCTAAACTTTTGAGAAAAGTTTAATCAAAACGATTCTCAACGTTTAATTTTTCCAATACTTACACTTCACCCAAAAGCTTGGACGGCTTAAGAGCTGCATCTGTAATTTTGCAGACTATCTAGAATAAATCTAATAACTCGCAAAAACCAATCAATCATTATTTCATGATTGGTAGAGATTTCTTCTATTTTGGGTTTATAAGGATTTTGGTGTGTGGTTTTTGGGTGCTAACGGCCAATCCTTGACATAATATAAGTTTATAAGTTAGAATTGGAGATAAGATCTGACAAAAAGAACTTGAGAAGAATGAAGATTAGTAAGAATCAAAAGTGTCCATGTGGAAGTGAAAAAAAGTATAAAAAGTGTTGTATGAATAATTCTAACTTGGGCTATCAACTCCGTTTGAAGGGCAAGAATGCTGAAAATTTTGTTCAGGAGTTGGCAAAAAAATCATTTTTGGAAGATTGGTGCTATATGAATCCAAAACTTCCAAATGGTAAGGAACTTTGTGATTTGTTGATCATCTACGATGATATTGCTGTTATTTGGCAGATTAAAGACTTAAAGTTGGATAAAAACATGAAATACAAAAAATCAGAAGTTCAGAAGAATCTGAGTCAAATATTAACTGCAAAAAACAGACTTTTTAATCTAGACCTTGATATTAAGTTGGAGAATCCGAGGCGAGGAGAAGAGATCTTTGATTCAAAACAGATCAAAAAGATATATGCTGTCTCTGCGCTTCTTGGAGAAGATGAGGATTATTTCTCTTTTATTGAAGATGTAAAAGGTCAAGTAATCCATGTTTTTACAAGAGAATCCACTGAGATAATCTTGAACGAGCTAGATACTATTCAAGATTTTATTCAATACCTAGAAGAAAAAGAAAAACTTGTTGGATTTGAAAATCAGATCATATTAATGGGTGGCGAAAAGGAACTCCTGGCTTATTATATACTAAATAAAAGAAGTTTTGATAACCTCAAGGAAACAAGCATGACCATGCTTAATGAGGGGTTATGGAGTGAATTACAAAAAAGGCCGGAATACCTGGCCAAAAGGGAAGAGGACAAAATTAGCTATGGTTGGGATAGTATCATTAATCGTGCCCATACCTGTGGAGAGGATTATGAAAGAGTGGCTAAAGAGTTAGCACGACCAAATAGGTTTTATAGAAGGCTCCTATCAAAATCATTTTATGAGGCACATCTTCTTGCACACAATGAAAAAGAAAAAGATACATTTAGGAGGATCATGCCATGCGGCGATACGACCTATTGTTTTGTTTTCTTAAAGGATGGGATCTCTCGTGAGAAAAGAAAAGCATATTTGGGCAATGCCTGTTTTATTGCTAGAGGCAAATTTGAGGAAAATAAAAAAGTGATTGGCATTGCAACAGAAATGAAAATCAGGCCAATCTGCTCTTATGATTTTTGTTTTCTATACATCCCCAAATGGACAGATGAAGAGAGAAAGAAGATGAAAGAAATTCAAAAAAGGACTAATATTTTTACTAATCTAAGTTTTAAAAAGATTCGTCAAGATGAATACCCAAACCCTCAATAGTAAGGTGCATACCTTACAACTCCAGTTATTAAGAAAGAGTGGACCCGCCGGGATTTGAACCCGGAGCCTCCGCCTCACTTGAAAAACCCTTCTTTTATTTCGTCCCAGGTTAAACCTAACATTTCCATACACCAGTGAACTGCCTTGTGACATTTAAAACACACACGAACGTAATTTCCCGTTTCAACTTCTTTTTGAAGTTTTTTAACAGTTAAATCACTGAATTTCCTATGTACTCTTCCGTCTTTTCTATGGCAGACCAACCTTAACCCATAACCACAAAAGAGACACTTGTTTCCAAGTTCTTTTTGAATTATCTGGTTTTTTGTTTGTCTGTTTTTTTGATTCCAAATCTGTTTTCTTTCAGATTTGTTTTTTCTTACAGTTTCTGGTGAAAGGTTTGTTTTGGTTTTTGTAGGAAGTCCTTCTTTCTTCCTTTGGTACCATTCTTTTTGGTACCTTTTTAGAACCTTGGGATTCTTGAAAGGCATGTTCATTTAAAACATTCTTTCTTTATGTATGGTTCTTATGCAAGGGCAGCGTTATACCAGATTTAACTACAGGCCCGCTACTTGATTCGTAAAATTTGCTGTTTTTAAAGTTTTAGAATTTAAAGAAAGTAAGTGTGGGTATGAATTTTTGGTTGGTAACGTAAAAAGATTCTTGCTTAATAAAATAAATAGGAGGTGATCCATCCGCAGGTTCCCCTACGGATACCTTGTGACGACTTAACCCACCTCACTGAATCTAAGTTCGAATCGCACCGTAATACAATTCTCACTCAGACCCTGCTCGGTTGATTTGACGGGCAGTGTGTGCAAGGAACAGGGACGTATTCACCGCTTGCTGATGACAAGCGATTACTATCGATTCCAGCGTCATGAGGGTGAGTTACAACCCTCAATCTGAACTAAGACTAGCTTTCGGGGATTAGCTTCGCCTTTCGGCGTTGCATCCAATTGTACTAGCCATTGCCGCGCGCGTGTAGCCCATGAGATTCGAGTCATACAGACCTACCGTTGCCTGCACCTTCCTCCTTGTTACCAAGGCAGTCTCTTTATTGTGCTCGATCATTCCGGAGAACTCGTTAGCAAATAAAAACACAGGTCTTGCTCGTTGCCGGACTTAACCGGACACCTTGCGGCACGAGCTGACGGCGGCCATGCAACATCTCTCGGCTCGTTAGGTAAGACCTTTAATCTGACCTTCATCCTGCCGTCGCCCATGGTGAGATGTTCTGTGTGGAGTTAAATTAAACCGCACGCGTCACCGATTGTAGTGCTCCCCCGCCAATTCCTTAAAGTTTCAGTCTTGCGACCGTACTACCCAGGTGGCCCATTTAACGCCTTCGCTACGGCACTGCATACCCTCGTGGGATACACAACACATAATGGGCAGCGTTTACTGCTGGGACTACACGGGTATTTAGTGAACAGAAAACATGTGTAATCTAGAAAGTTTTTCAGGATGTCTTATTTGAATTAAGTTATGTAATTTTTTGAGACGTTCCTTACTGTAGATGTAAATCTCATACTCTTTGTTAGGTCTCCTTGTTCTTGTATAAACACTAAAATCTATATTATTTGATTTTAGGAAGGACTTAACAAAGTCAAATATCTCTTTGTTGGTTGTGTAAAAGTTAGCTTGTGCTTGTCTTTTACTTACATAACCCTCAGAATCAAACAAACCACCGAAGTAACTTGCTTGAAGCTCATTGGATAGGTTTTTTAGATAAATGGGAACAAATAGATTCTTTCTAATTGAACCCCTTGGTACCTCTAAAACCTCATCGAGATATTTGTAGATGATTTTACTCTTTATATGGCTGTAATAGGTGTGTCTTTTCTTATCTTCAAAAAGGCGTAGTTTTATTCCAAATAGACTTTGGAAAATTTTGCAAAGCACATTTTTGTGATATAGTAAAGACTTGTCAGATATCAGAATTCTTGAAAAAGACATATTTCCGTCACCATGTAAAATTCCTATGAACCTACATAATTCCGATGTAAATTCAGTTGGAAGTTTAACTTTATATGGTGAGCGTGAACAGGAAAAAATATTTCCTATTTTAATTATGTCTTTGTTATTTGCAAGGAATTCTTCTACCCGGCATTCTAACCTAGTCATACCATACAATCAAATTCTAGACTTAAAAGCTTACTGATCATATCTAATCCGTTTTGCTCCCCCAGCCTTCGTCCCTGACCGTCGAACCCGTTCTCGATAAGTGCCTTCGCTATCGGTAGTCTACCAAGGATTAAAACATTTTACCGCTCCCCCTGGCATACTCTTATCGTCTCCCGGTTCCTAGTAAGGAAGTTTCCCTTGCACGCTGCTAAGTTAAGCCTAACAATTTCACAAAGGACTTTCCAAACCGGCTACGGACGCTTTAGACCCAATAAAAATGGCCCCCACTTGTGGCTCTGGTGTTACCGCGGCGGCTGGCACCAGTATTACCCACCACTTATTCGTCAAGCTCCTTACACTTGACAAAAGCCTACTGTAAAGTAAGCACTCGGGATTCCCCTATCACGCTTTCGCGCATTGTAAAGTTTTCGTAACTGCTGCACCCCTTAGGGCTAGGGCCCTTGTCTCAGTGCCCTTCTCGAGGACAGTACTCTCATACCCCCTACTGATCATCGGTTTGGTGAGCCGTTACCTCACCAACAGCCTAATCAGCCGCCGACTCATCCTATGGCGTAATCTTTCAAAGAAAGAACCTTCCAGTATCAATCTTTTATCCGGTTTTACCCTCAGTTTCCCGAGGTTATTCCAGACCATAGGGCAGATTATCGACGTGTTACTGAGCCTTTCGCCGACCTCCGAAGAGATCTTGACTTGCATGTCTAATTCGAATCCCGATAGCAGCGACCTCCCGCAGGATCAACGGGAATTGTACGATCTATATTATTTTGATTTTTTTAGGTATTAAGACAGAGTCTTATTTGCGCTACCATCTACCAATTCATACCTACATCATACTTTTTTGAGTACTCATTGTGGATATAAACTTCATTGAATCGGTCTATATCCCTTGATTTTGATAACTTTCAGTGTTATGCATAAAACTGACGATAAGAAATTCTATTCGCCGCGATTTATTACACTCACATACTGAATGTTGTTGCAAGAAATGTTGATTTTAGGTTTATAAGGTTTGCTGTGGTGATTAGCTAATCATATTTTGTTTTTCCTGTGTTGACTATGAGAATTTTGGCGTCTTTTGGGATATTGTTTTTTCTTTGTAAGAGCATGCCTAATCCTGCGATTCCTGATGGCTCAAAATTTAGACCTAACTTTTCTCCTAGTTTTACTGCCTGGTCCAAATATTTTTCTTTTAGAATGTGGACATCTGATTTGTTTCCACAATAAGCTGCGTAACGATATAGTTTAACCCATTGTTCTCCAAAGTGAACAAATGGTAAGTGTGCGGAGTAAAGTTTGTCTGCTTTTGTTTTTGGGTTGTTTGATGTTGCGCCAATGAAATGACAGTTCCTTAATTTTTTTATGTCTCCTTTAAATCTTGGGTCGTGTTTTAGAGAGCTAACTTCTTTTTTACTAATGTTAAGAATGTTTTCATATAAATTTCCTGTTCCGAATGGGATGAAACAATAGTTTGGAGAGTCGTTTATTATTTCATAACTTAACCAATCATAATATCTTGTTGTTGGATCTAACGCTTCTGCGGATGTAATATCAATTCCATCTGGATTGTCTGTTAGTTTTAGTATTTCTTCCCAGGAAAAAGGTTTCTTTGACAAGGTTGTTTCAAATAATTCGCACCCAACTGATTCAAGTTTCTTTTTTATTTCTGGGTCTAAGTGAGAGTCAATTAGACATTTTAGTGGAGGTAGGTTGTACTCTTTTAGCCTCTTTTGTATTGCATACCCTGCTGACCCAGAGGTGATTATAGACATTCTGGGGAGTTTTTTGATGTGGCCAAGTTTTTTAGATATTAAGAAGTCTCTGTATGTTACAACCATTTCCCAGGCCATCCTGTCTTTGTGTGTGCCTGTGGGGTTGTGGCTTTCATCCTTGAATAAAACGTTGGAGAAGCCGGGAACTTTTATTTTGCAGGTTGGGGTGGCTGGGAATTTTGGACTTTCTGGAGGAAATTCTGGATTGTTTGGATCGTCGTCTGATCTTATTTTAATAGAATTAAGAATTTCTTGTTCCTTGGGCGTTAGCATAGGTTTTATCTGAATTCGACTTTTAAAAGAGTTTGGTTACGCTAAACCGGATTAGCCCGTAATATTTCTCAACATTTGGTCTGCTGCGGAGAGGAAGTTTAGTGTTTCTCCTTCTAAACCCTCGGTTGAAACATTCTCTCTGCTCCTCATTCTTTCTTGTAAGTCAAAAACTTCTCCTGGCAGACTTGCTCCCTGAACTGCTGGAAATAAACTTCTGAAAGCTTCAGCACAATCTCTTCCTTTCTCAAAATGTGGCCATGGAGTGTAAGGGTTTAGAACATTCAATACATTTGCAGCAAGATTTGTTACCGAGTAGATGCAGTATCTTGTTAGACTGCCGGGATCCAAGAAGTGTTCTCTCCAGTTTTGTGCGCCCTCTGATTTGGTGGACACTTCCCACCCCATCCTTCTTCTAGCTAGAACCTCCTCAATTCTTTTTCCTGGTTCATCCATTACATCTTTCAAACCTAGTCTTTCAACTAACAATCCTTGAGGGACTCTTCCATATATTGGAAATCCGTGTCTCGTTAGACTATGTCTAAATCTAGGAAGTTCACATGAAAAAGTTTTTGGATCAAACATTTGAAAATGAACTATTATTTTTTGGCCTTTCTCTGGCGGGGTGGTGTCTGCAGGAAAGTGTTCATAAAATGGTTCAAGCGTTACCCCGTGGGCAGAATTCCTGCTTGATGAATCATCCACTACCCTTGTTGCTGCTTCTTTAATTTCATCAGTTATTCTTGGCACTAAACAAAGGACATCTAAATCGTAGATTGTTTGATTTGGTGCTCTTGTGGTCATTGCGGCTTCGTGCATACTCCCAAAAACTCTAAGGGCGGCGCCTTGGAGTGTTGGATTTGTCCTGAATGCTTCCGCTATATCTCCCAGGGCGTTATGCATTGCCTTTCCAACCTGTAGATTGTATAGCATTTACTACCCTCTAGTGGGTTTTATTTAAATAATTATCGAAATAGTTTTGCCCGACATTAACTTCAATATTCATGCAAGGCAGAGCCTAGTCGTATTGACCACACTGCCGGGCTAAGTAAATTTGATTTTTGTGTATAAAAGTCTATTCATATCTTAATGCATCAACAGGTTTCATCTTAGAAGCTCTGTATGCAGGCATTAGACCTGATGCAATACCTATGAAAACTGAGAATATTAAGCATGCGATGTAGAGTGATGGGAGTAATGCCGGTTGTAAGAAACCATAACCTGCTGCTTCAACAACCTTTCCTGCATAGATTGCAATTACTGTTCCTAGTCCGACTGCGATTATTCCGCCAATTAAAGAAAGTAGTCCTGACTCTAATGCAAACATCATTAGTATGTTGGAGTTTTTAGCACCAATTGCTTTCATCACTCCAATGTCTTTTGTTCTTTCTAAAACTGAAGCGTACATTGTGTTTGCAATGTTAACTCCTGCAACAATTAATGAAATAAATGCTATTAAAACTAAGATAACATTTAATGTTACCAATATTGATGTGAATGATTCAATTACTTGTTCAAATGTTTGAACATCAAAGTCTTCATTACCTCTAGATTGGCCTCTTGATTTTCTTAGATCTTTTTTTATCTTTTCTGCAACTAGTGGAGGATTTTGTCCTTCTGCCGATCTGATTAATATTGCTTGGTAACTTTTTGGTTTGAATAATTCTTCAAAGCCCACCTTTGTTAAGTATACGTTGTAATCGTCTACGGGGTTTCCCACTGATTCATAGAAGCCCTTAACCTTTATAGGAACGCCGTTAATTAGGACGTTATCTCTTAGTTCTAGGGGTTCAGGATAAGCTCCGCCCTCATCTAGTAGGTAATTATAACCAAAGACTGCGTCTTTTTTCTCTTTTCCTTCTAGATCATCTCCACGGAATATTTCTATATTGTAAATTTCATTAAATAACTCTCTATGATCCTTTACGTCTGATCCCATAACGAAAACATATTTTTCCTCATCTTCAAATTCAACTGGTGCGACCTCATAATACATTCCCGTAACTTCGTCTACACCAAAGGTGTCTTCTATTGTGTTTATGTCTCTGTCTGTGAATACAACATTAGTCTCAATTGATATGCCTAATCCAAATCCTTTTGGTTGAACAAGTAATTTATCATCGCCCATCTTTTGCGAGAAGTCATCAACATATGCAACTAGTCCTTGTCCGAAACTAATTAGTACAAAGATCGCAGTTACACCTATTAACACGGAGACAATTGTTAGGGCGCTTCTTGCCTTTCTCTTCTTTATTGATGCGAGGGATGTTTTAATTAGTTCTTGATTAATCACTTTGTGAACCTCAGTGCGTCAATTGGTTTTAATTTAGCTGCTTTCATTGCAGGGGTTATTCCAGAGATTACTCCTACTAGGAATGAAAATAATAGTGTTAGGATTATAATTGTAAATGAAATGTTTAGTGAGATTAAACCGTCGCCCATGAAGTTGTTTCCGACTCTTGCTAGACCAAATGCTGTGAATAAACCAATTATTAGGCCTAGAATACCGCCTACAAGGCCTAGAAGTCCTGATTCAGTTAGGAATAGTAATAGTATTTGTGAATTTTTAGCCCCAATTGCCTTCATAATTCCAATTTCTTTTGTTTTTTCTAGTACTGAGGTATACATCGTGTTTGATATTCCAATGCCCCCAACTAGAATAGATATTGCTGCTATTAAATAAACAAATATTTGCACTCCGAACAGTGCACTTTCTAATGAAGCCATGGCCTCTTCTGGTGATTCAACAGAAAAGTCTTCATCACCTACATCAACATCTCTTTCGTTACGTAGGTAATCTTCAATCCTTTCCTTTACAATGCTCATGTCGGCCCCTTGCTCTACTTTGACTGCGATTGCATCGTATCTTTCTCCCGCGTCAAACATTTCACGCATAACCTCTTCGTTCATTGTTACTGTTTTGTCTACGATGAAGCTTCCTTTTTTCTCCATGATGCCCTTTACTTTGAATTTTTTATCATTAATTTTTATTGCATCTCTTAACCTAACGGGAGTTCCAAATGCATCCGATTTTGTAAAGTCATTACCGACCATTATTTTAGAAGTGTCGGCTGGTGTGATCATGCTTCCTTTTTCTATTTCGACTTGTGCTAATTTTTGGAATTCTGAGAGACCAATGTTGTCAGGCATACTTCCAATATAACCAAAATAACTTCTGCCCTCAAAAATCAGTTGGGCCTCTTCAATTATTCTTCCCATGGCGAAGTCAGCACCTTTTATGCTTTCAATGTCATCTATGTAGTATCTTTCTAAAGGGTTAGCTACTCCTGTTCCTGGGGGGCCTTGCGAAACTCCTTCAGCCCTTACCTGAAGAACATCTGGGTTAAGCAAGTCGAATTGTCCAGTTACTGCTGTTCTAAGACCTTCTCCAAGAGTCATTAAAGATATCACTGCGGCTATTCCAATTAGAATTCCAATTAGGGTTAACCAACTTCTTAATTTCTTCTGTCTTATTGAAGAATGTACAATTCTTAGATAATTTCCTTTCATCGCTTCTTGTATCTTCTATAGAGGTATAGAAGAACAAGACCAATTATTATCCCCCAGAGAATGTTTTTTCCTGTACTGGATTTGATTAACCCAATACTCTTTGCTTCTCCAGAATTGAGTAATTGAAGCGTTAGAACTTCTTCTGAAACATATTCAAAGTCATTGACCTCATAAGAAACCTTTATTGGGATATTTACTTCTCTGACATCCTTTGGAACATAAATTTCAAACTCTTCACTTTCTGTATCATCTGAATCTATGTCTCCAATGTAAACATAATTGCTTGTTGAAAGTAATTTGTAATCATCTGACGGAAGGAGCCATACCTCAAAGAACTCAAAGTCGTAACCACCTGCATTTGCAAATTCAATTGAAACCTTGCCTTTTGATTCTGGGACAATTAAGTTACTACTTCTAATATAATTTCTTAATCTTATTTCTTCATTTTCAACCTCTATGAAGAAATCATCATAAACCCATGTTGTGTCTCCAACCTTAACTTTAATCCCGATTTCATTATCCCCATCAACTGCTTCTTCATCTACCTTTAACCTATAATCAACAATTGGAGCTTCAATTCCCGTTTGTCTTCCATGGAGTATTCCAATATTTCTAACGTTTTTTCCGGAGTAAAGTGTAAAGGGATATTCAGGCATTATTTCTAAAATAACCGGTTCTTTTGTTGTTTCCCATAAGTTCTCTACTTTGAATCTAATCTTAACTACGTCCCCAGCTGTTACTGGATCTGGGTCTTGATTAATCAAACCAATTTGTAAACTTTGTGCTGAGACTAGCGGTACTAAAAGCAATACAAGCAGTGAAATTAAGAGGCCTTTTTTTCCTTTTATTTTACATCACCTTTCTTTTTTTAGATCCGTTCTTAATCTTTTCTACCATTCCATCTTTTAAAAAGATTGTTCTTTCTGCATGTTTTACCAAATTTAGATCATGTGTGATTAAAATTACTGTGGCGCCTTCTTCGTGTATTTTATTTAACATAGTCATCACTTCTTGACCTGTTTTTGAGTCTAGGTTTCCAGTTGGTTCGTCCGCTAGAATAACGCTTGGGGAGTTTGCCATTGATCTTGCTATTGCAACTCTTTGTCTTTCTCCGCCGGACAATTCTGTTGGTTTGTGGTGGGATCTGTCTCCTAATCCAACCATTTTTAAAAGTTTTTTTGCTTTTTCTAGACCTTCTCTTCTCTCTACATCTTGGAAAGACATAGGTAAATAAACATTTTCTGCGGCTGTCAATGTAGGGATTAAATTGAATTGTTGAAAGATGAAACCTATCTTTTGTCCACGAATCTTGCTTAATTCTGATTCATGCATCAAAGATACATCTTTTCCATCTAAGTAAATATGGCCTTTTGTTGGTTCATCTAGGCATCCAACCAAATTCATAATTGTACTTTTGCCCGCCCCACTTGGTCCTAGAATTACTACAAATTCACCTTTTTTTATATCAATGTTGATCTCTTTTGCTGCGTCTAAAGTTGTTTCGCCCATCTGGTATGTTTTCCATACGTTCTTTAGAGAAATCACATCACTCTTTTTCATGGTTTTCCTGTATTACTTGTGGTTTATAAATCTTGGTTAATTGTTACCTTTTCTGTTTTCTTTAAGGCGTTTTTTAGTAAGGATTCTACATCTAGTTTGGCCTCTTCTTGTTCAACAGTTTTTAGGTCGGATTTTGTTGCAGGGTGTTTTGGTAGGAATAAAGAGCAGCAGTCGTCGTGGGGTTCTATGGATGTTTCATAAGTGCCTATTTTTTGTGCTAGGTTTATTATTTCTTGTTTGTCAAATGTGATTAGTGGTTGTATGATTGGAAGTTTGACTGTGGTATGGATTGAATGGATGTTTTCAATTGTTTGGGATGCAACTTGGCCTAGATTTTCACCTGTTACTAATGCTTTTGCTTTGTTTTTTCTTGCTAATTTTTCTGCTAGTCTGAACATAAATCTCCTGTAAAGAATTACTCTATATTTCTTATCTGTTTTAAGCATAATTTCTTTTTGTATGTCAATAAGTGGGACCATGTAAACTTTAGTTTGTCCTTGGTATTCTGCAATTATGTTTGCTAGTTTTTCTACTTTCTTTCTTGAAGATTCTTTCGTGTATGGTTCTGAATGGAAGTGAACATATAGATTTCTACAACCGCGTTTTAATGTTAGGAAAGATGCAACTGGTGAATCAATTCCTCCTGAAAGTAAAACCATAACTTTTCCAGACACACTTACAGGTAGGCCGCCAATGCCTTCGTTTTTTTCAGTGTAAATGTAAGTTCCACTTTCTATAACTTCTAAGAAAATTGTTGTTTCTGGTTCAATAAAGTCAACTGGAACTTTTGTTTCTTCTGAGACGATAGTTCCAACTTCTTTTGCAATTTCCAGAGATTTTAGTGGGTGTTTTTTGTAGGATCTTTTTACTTTTACGTAGAAAGATTTTGGTTTTTTTATTAAACCAAGCGCTTTTTTGGCCATATCTTTTGTCCCATGTGTGCTTTTTAGGGCTGGAGAATATGAAGAAATTCCGGGGACTTTTGAGAGTTTTTGCTTGATTTTTTCTATTTCCGAGTCCTCTTTTAGGTTTACTATAATTCTTCCAAATTTCCTTTTGACTCCGTTTGCTTTTAGGCCTTTTATTGATTTGGTGATGTTTTCTATTAGAATTCTCTCAAATAATGGTCTGTTCTTGCCTTTTATGGCTACTTCTGCATAGTGTACTACGAAATATTCCGGTTTCATTTTTGTTGGAGGGGTCCTTTTTGGTTATATTAGCCCTCTGAAAATGGGTCTTTTATTGAGTTTATAAATGCATTGTCCTTAATTAGTTGTTACTTTCTAGTGACATTAAATAGAAAGGTTTAAATAGGGGTTATGGCACTCACTATTATCCTAATTATGGGGTGAATAACTATGACTAAAGCAAAAACAGGAACACTTCGAAAAGTAGATGCTGCTTATCAATCCTTTAGTGGTTTGATGGATGGCGCTATGGCTGGAAAAGATCCTAAAAAGTTGGATGATGGCCTATTAGATCTTTATGTAGATCTTGCGGGTGCAAGTGATCGTGATGGTTTGGCTGCCTCAACTTCAATGAACAGAGCTTCATTTATGCAAGCAGTTCTTGAGTTTCAAGGTGAAATGAAGAAACAAGCGGGCTTGCCTAGGGCACTTCAAAACTTGGGTGAAGTTATCACTGGATTTGAAGGTGCAGTAAGGCCCTTACATATGGGATTCCTTGGTCCAGACTTGGTTAAGAGAGTTGTAAACGAGACTGGTATTAAGCCTGACAAAGAACTTGTTGAAGCTGGTAAGCATACAGGTTATCATGAGGCCATTAAGAGAATCTTGCAAGACAGAGATGCTCGTAAAGAGTATGGTCTTGCCGCGTAAGTAAAACTTACGCACTAAATTTTATGACCATGTTTATGTTGGTCTTCTATGAAATATTTCATTTCTTTTAGAAAGTCTTCTGCTTTTTTTCTGTATAAATCATAATCTTTTCCTGAAACGGATTTAATATCCCTGTGAACTATTCCTTTGAATAGGGCGTAGAGCTCTCTCATTGTCTTTAGTGATTTTCTAGATACTTGGTGGGGTGCATTTAGTTTGTCTTGTAACATTTCTGCTACGTGGTCTGGTGAAGGAGGTATTTCTCCCACTGACATTAGTGCTGCATGTGCTGCATCAACGGCACACCAATATAAATCAATTGAAGCCGAAAGCAAATGTTGTTTTGACCTGTCCAAGGATGCAGGTGCTAGAGTGTAGTACGTCCAGATTGATTCTTGTGTTGGCCTAATTCTTCCTTGATCTAATAATGCTTGTAATGGGTCGAATACATTTGTGTCAATTAGTGCAACTCCTGATCTTAGCACGTTAATTGCTACTGGGTCTCCTGCACGAACATATTCCCAGAAAGAAGTTAATTTCATTGATTGAATGTGTAATCTCTTTGGATCTGTTTTTGCAATTATCTTTTCTAATAAAATTCTGTAAGTTTGTACTAGTTCTTGAGTGAATTGTATTCTTGTATCGTCTAAAATTATTAGGATGTCAATGTCTCTCTTGGGATTTGCCACATGTTTTGCTGCCGAGCCAAATAAAACCATGGATGAGATGAATTTGCCAAACTCTTGGTACATTGATTTAGCGAACTTTCTTGCTATCTGTAGGTCGCCTGTGAGGTATTTTGAAAGGTTTTTGTTTTCTTTCTTTTTAATGGGGATTCTCATTTTAGTTGTTCCTCAAATAGTTTATTAATAATCTAACTCCGAAGCCTGTTGCGCCTACTTGGTAATATCCCCTTTCTTCATCTAGCCAGGAAGTTCCTGCGATGTCTAGGTGGGTCCACGGAGTTTTTTCTACGAATTTTGAAAGGAATGCTGCACCCATTATTGAACCTGCTTTTCTCCCATAGTTTATGTTGTTGATATCCGCTGTAGTGCTCTTTACTTCATCTATGTACTCTTGGTGTAGCGGGAGTTTCCATACCTTCTCGTTTGTTCTTTCTCCTGCGTGGAATAGTGAAGACATTGTTTTGTTATCGGTTCCGTACATTCCTGCGACGTAATCTCCGAGCGCTACAACTACCGCTCCCGTTAATGTTGCCATGTCTATCATCCTTGTCGGTTTGTAGTTCTTTTCTGTGTATGTTATTGCATCTGCAAGAACCAATCTCCCTTCTGCATCTGTGTTTCCTATCTCAACAGTTTTGCCTGATAATGATTTGAAAATATCTCCTGGTTTGTATGCGGCTTTTCCAATTGCATTTTCTGCGGAGGAAACAACACCAATTAGGTTTTTCTTTAACTTTAATTCCGCGGCCGCTTTTATTGTTCCTAGGACTGCTGCTGCACCGGACATATCTTCACGCATTGTTTCTATGCTTTTTGTTGGTTTTAAGTTTAGTCCGCCAGAATCAAATGTGATTCCTTTTCCTAAAATTGCCGTTTTATCTTTTGATTTAGGGTTTCCCCTATATTCTAGGAATATCATTCTTGGAGGGTATTTGCTACCCCTTGCGACTGCTAGAATTAAACCTGCGCCCAATCTTTTTAGTTCTGTTTCGCCTAGGACTTTAATTCTTAGCTTGTGTTTTTTAGCTAAATCTCTTGCTTGTTTTTCTAAGTATAATGGTGTTGCAACATCTGCATTTTCCATTTGTAAGTCTCTTACGTAGTTTGCAGAATTGCATGTAATCTTTGAAGTTCTTATTGAAGAAGCAATGTTTCTTTCTTTTGAATTTGTTAGTATTGTTAAGGTTTTTAGTTTGATTGATTCCTTGTCTTCTGTTTTGTATTTGTCAAATCTGTATGAGCCTAGTAATATTCCGTCGGTGATTGCTCCTGCTGAAGTTGCTGAGTCTATCCTTGGAATGTCTGCACAGATTATTGGATCTGGAATTTTTATGAACAATGAATAATTAGCGATAGCTCCGCTTGTTTTTCTTATTGTTTCAACGGTTAGTTTTCTTTCATCGCCCAAGCCAAATAGGTGAAGTCTGAGGTTTTTTAGGTGGAGGTTAGTTTGTTGGTCTGATTTTCCTGAGAATTGTGATTTTACTATTTTTGAGGCTATTTCTCTTTCTTGGTTTGTTTTTGGGGAGGCCTTTATCTTCTTGTATTGCTCTTCTGTTAGGAGCAAAAATAGGTCTCCACTTCTCACTGAACTTGTTGAGCCCCTCTTTAATGTAACTTTGATAGACATACCTTCACCTCTTGAATTCTAACTAGAATTGTATTTATATAAGTATTGTGTTTGGGGCTATACTGTGTTGTTTGGCGGTTGTATCTAACTACTGGCCATTTCTCCAAACTCAGCGACATATGCGTTTCTTCCACCTTCTAGATTGTAGACATTTTTGTACCCCATACTTACAAGGGTTTGTGAAGACTCTGCGCTCATGCTGCCACTACGACAATAAATTGCTATTTTGGTTCTTTTATTCTTTGGAAGTTCACTTACATATTTCTCAATTTCATTATATGGAATTACTGCATCTGTTCCGGGAATATGTTCTTGTTCTGGAATGTGTACATCAATAACAAACACGCTTTCGTCTGAGATTAGGTCTTTAAACTCCGGAGGATTTAGGTTGATTGGACTTGTGGTTGTACAAGCAACTAAAAATAAAAGAAGAGGAAGAAAAAATAATTTCATTTCTGATCCTCTATGGGCGTTCCATACTTCTCATGTATTATCTGCTTAAGGGTGTCTGTATGTTGTTCACCTACTTCTTCGGAAATTGCTTTAGCAAAATATTCTGAGAGGTATTGGTTACCATGACCCTCTAGGATTTCACCGATGCATTCGCCACAAGGATGGACTCCATTCATTATGTCATTGAGGCAATCGCAGGCTGCACCTTCTCCATGCCCTGGTGTTTTTTCTATGCAATACGTACATGGTTTTTCTAGACAACAACGGTAGTTGTGATTTGATCTCATACCATCTTGTATTGTGTTCTTTAGTGAAATGAAATTTTCTCTGTGTTCTCCCATTTCCATGTCCATGTCATGCATTTGTGGGAATGTTATTAACACTCCAAATATTATCACTGCACTTAGTATTGGGTATAATGCTTGTTTCATTTTATATCCTCATAAACTCCTTGAATTCTCCATTTGTTAATGAATATATAATCCATGTTTCTGTTTTTGGTCCTGGCATTCCAGGTGAACCGGATGGCATCCTTGGTAGGGCTATTCCATCAATTTCCGGTTGTTCTTCAAGCAATTTGTTTATTGCTTCAATTGGAACGTGTCCTTCTACGAAATAATCTCCTATTATTGAAGTGTGACAACTTTGCATGCTATAAGGAATATTGTATTTTGCTTTAATTGGACTCAGATCTTCCATGTGGATTGCTTCTACAGCAAAACCATTCTTTCCTAGTTCCTCTCCGTGGCCTACGCAACAGCCACATGTTGGTGATTTATACATAGTAACTTCTATTCCTGCTGCGCCAGTTATGTTATTCTTTGGTTGACACCCTACAAGTAAGACCACTAGTAGGAGCAGCGTAATGGAGATTATCTTCTTCATAGTCAACAACCTCCCACCATTGTTGGTGCGGCCTTAGGTGCTGCTGTTCTTGTTCCAACATTGCTTCTTGAATTACCCGAATAAGAACCTGATCCACTAATCTTAGACACTTCAAGTTCATCTTTTATTTCATCAATCTGGAAAGCTTGTACTGTTGAAAATACAATCAATACAATTGCTAATCCAATAAGGATGTTATTTGTTTTTTCTTCTTGTTTTTTTCTAGTCATCTTAACAACCTCCCACCATTGAACCACCAGAGGCTTGGCCTCGCTCAATACCTCTGTTTTCATTTGTGGTCAATGAGATGTAGTCAACGTCTATCCCTTTTTGTTCCATGACTGCTGCTTTGGATTCATGGATTCCCGGGAAGAAAAGGACCTTTAATTTTCCAACATCTGTTAGTATGTCTTCATCGCTCATGTCTGGGTGGTTTATTAGTAAGTATTTTGTTAAACCCCTCATTGCAAAACTATGGGCGCATCCGCATGCCGGGTCGCCGTTCTCGAATATGATTGATTTTGCTCCACAACAGAACTCACAAGAAATTCCTCCATTATCACTGAAAAGTATTTTTACGTATCTTTCGACCAAGTCACTTGGGAGTGTGATTGATCTGTCTATATCGCTTAGTTTGGATATCGCAGCGTTTGCGCTTGACTGATCATTTGGATCTATGTCATCATAACTAAAATCTAATTCTTTTCCCCATATTTCTGGAAATCCTGTAGGGATTATATCGCTCCTGCCTTGTGTAAACGTAATTGTATTACTTGCTGTTGAGCTTGTTTGAATACCCAATTGGCTATTAATCATGCTTATTTGGAATAAGTTAAATAATGAGATTAATACTGCTATGATTAATAGGGTTTTCAGGGAAACATTAAACTTTTTGCAAGTTTTATTTTTCTTCTTTGAAACTTTCATTTTAACACCGCCTTTGGTAGAAATTATGGCGGTGAAACTGCTTAACAATATAACTGTGAAACTAGTTTCACTTGAGAACTACAAGATTAGCCATTCCTCTTCGTTTTCTTTCAATGACTTTTTTATTTTCTAGTTTATCAAGGGTTCTTGTTAGTTGGACCTTGGATATATCTAATTCTTTTATTAGATCACTTTGGTATACAGAGCCGTCGTTTTCTTTTATTACTTCTACTATTTTTTTTTCATCTTCCTCTAAGTTTGAGATTTTGACCATCTTTCCACCTTTCTTTTCATGTAGAACAAGTAAATAGACTCCCGCTGCTAAAATTAAAAATGAAATACCAAATGCTATCATAACTAGCCAAGAAGGACTGTTATTTTTGTGTGCAGGGCACTCTTCCATGTCAAGTGTCGGGTCTGATTCTACTATTTCGCAGAGGAATGCACCTTGTTCGTCTAGGTTGATCTTTAGAGAAGATACAATTGTTATTAGGAGTATTGCGAATACAATTAAGATGACCCCTAGACTTTTTTGATTGCCGCCCATCATTCTTTGTGGATACTTGGCTTATTTAAATTTGTCTGACAAAGAGAGCATTCGCTTATGCTTGATCCAAGGGAAATTATTGCGTAAATAAGTAAAACTATACTTAGTATCCCTAATTCTGTGCCTTGGTATGGCAGGAATGCGATGACACTTCCCAAACCTAATAGAGAGAGCACACCTATTCCACAGGGTACACAAACAGGTACTGCTACGCCTAGCACAGCTCCAAAAGTTCCTGTTTTGCTAAGATTCCCCTTGACCTTTCCGTTTGAGTGTATTTTGAAGGCCATAACTGCGATTGTTATTCCTAGTAAAATGCTGATTGTGATTAAAATTATTGTAGAGTGTAGACGGTTTCCTGTAACCCCTTCTTGGTATAACCCTAGGATTAAACTTAGGTATTTTGAAGGATTTGTTTTGTTAAGAAGTGTTAACATTAATTTAAAGTTCTTTGATAAAATGCTTATTGAGAAGAATATAAATGCAACTAGTATTGTTATTAGGAAATACTTTCTTTTTGATAGTATTTTTCTTACTGAATTCCAGGCCTGATTAATCCTTGACATAAAAATAAAAGAAAAGGGGATTTATTTCCCCTAGTTTAGCGCTGCATCGATTGTTGTTTTGAACACACTAAATGGTTGTGCTCCAACAACTTTAACACCGTTCACGAAGAATGACGGTGTTCCGCTTGCACCTAGTTTTGCTGCTTCTGCTGCATGTGCTTGAACCTTCGCTGCCATGTCTCCATTGTCAAGACATGAATCAAACTTGCCTTGGTCAAGTCCAATTTCTCCAGCCATTCTCTTTAGGTCTGCTACAGCAATTCCTTTTTGAGCCACAGTGCTATCAAAGATTGCATCGTGCATATCCCAGAAGCCATCATTACCGCCAACCTCTCCTGCACATTCTGCAGCTTCCCCTGCCTTTTGTGCATTCTGATGGAATGGCAATGGTAGGTGCTTGTATGCTAGCTTAACTTTGCCCGTATCGATGTATTCTTTTTCTAACTGGCCCAGTGTTTGTGTGTAGAATCTACCACAGAAAGGACATTCAAAATCAGAATATTCTATGATTGTGACTTTTGCATTCTTATCGCCTTTTACATAAGCATCACCAACATCTACATCTGCTACTGGAGATGGGGCTGAAGGAGCTGCTTGTGGTGCTGTAGGAGCTTCTGCTCTGAAGTCATCTGAAACAGAATCGCCGTTACCACCGAAGTATGTTAAAACAAAGAGAATACCGAAAATTATTGTACCTAATTTCCATAAGGTTAATTCGTTAAATTCAATCTTAACGTTCTTACCTCTGTTTTTTTTCATGTTTATATCTCCTATCTCTCTTGAGATTAGTGTGAAATTTGTTAGTTTTTGTTTATTAATACTTATGTGTTAGAACTGTTACTGTTAATATGGTTGTTTCTGTTAAATAAGGGTGATTTAAGTTCCTTTCCGTTCTTTGGGATTAAATTGCGCTTTTTAGATAGACAGAAAGTGTTTTTCCTCTTGCTTTTCTTTCAACGATTCCTCTCTTTTCAAACCTGGATAGTATATCGCTTAGCTTTGACTTGGATAAATCTGTCCTTAATCTTAATGTAAATTGGGTTATTCCCGGTTGATCCTTTACTGCCTTTATTACCTTTAGTTCATTTTCATCTAGCATTAGTTCAACTATCTTCCATTTTTCATCACTTGAGAGATCTTGTCTTTGTTGTTCAAGTTTTTTTAACCAGAATTCTTCTCCTCGACTAAATACTAAGAGGTAGAATGCTAGAGAGAATAATGCAAAGATAATACCAATTCCTAAGTGAGATGAAGTTAATACGAATGATGCTTGGGAACACTCTTCAGTTTGGAAACATCCTGCTGAATCAGAAGAATCTTTAGTGTCAACTATGAAATTTATTAGAACTAATCCAATCAGAATGGAAAATACAAGAATGGTTGCACCTAGCTTTTTTTGATTCATCTAGTGTATTTCTGCTCTTTTTGGTATTTAAAATTAACCTTAAACAAAAATATTTATAAGTAATGGTAGATTTGACTTTTTAGAGGGGTGTACCATGACATTTATGGATTATTTGATATTTGCTAAGGATTATTTCCTAGGAGATATCTTCCCTCGTTTTCTAGAGATGATCTTTATTACCATACAGAAGAAAGAGACTCTTGTGATATTAATTCCTTTGATCATTACTTTGTTTTTAGTTCAACTTTATTTTGGAAGAAATAAGGATGAGCAGATTGGATGGAATACAGCCTATGCTAATTGCATAGTGTTGTTGTTCGTTACTGCTCACTTAGGGACTTATGTTTATGAGCAGTATGGGTTGGATGCATTTTATAATTCAGGGGGCACGGCTTACTACAAGACACTGTTTGTTTTGATATTGGGGCTGGTTGCTTTAAGTTTGATGTTTATAGATTTCTTCCATTCAATTGACGAGAGGTTCTCTTTTTTAATGAGTAGTTCAATATTCATTAATGTTATTTCGTTTATTGGTGTGGTTTTGGTCTATAGCAGTATAGAGTTTGATTTGGTTACATTGTATGCTTCGATATTTATATTCTTACTAGTAATAGTTTTCTTTAGGATAGTGAGGGCGCTTGTCCCCCCTTCGGAATCTGCTGAGAAGTATTTAGAGGAGAAGGAGGAAGAAAAGCAAGAGAGGCTTAAGGAAGTTAGGCATAATATACTAATTAAAAAAAATAGATTTAGGAGAAGGTTTGAATGGGTCCTGGTCGTTGATAGGAAGATTGTTAATTGGTTAAAAAAGAGAAAAAACAGGCTTAAGGAAACATGGGAAGCTATATTTGGTGGCGAGGGAGGTTATGTTTAATTACTCTAATGGTACTTCTGACCAAAGTGTCCAATCGTCTTTTGATGGGGCGTAACTTCCTACAATGAAGCTTGGTGATTGTGTCCTTCCAAAATAAGAACCTGTGATATCCGTCCATGTTTTGGAGGCTGCATCAATTCTGTAAATTGGAGATCTACCTGCCATTAGGGCCGAGGTCCATGCTCTGTGCATTTGTTTTTCTCTTTGTCCACCCGGTTCTGCGATCATCTTTCCCTTGTAATCTTCTTCTTTTAGTATTTTGAAGAATTCTTGGATTGGAGTGTTACCTTCCCCTATTTCAATATGCTCGTCGTGATAACCGAAGTTATCTGATAAGTGAACATGGCCTATTATTCCATCTTTAACTAGGCCTCTAACATTTTGATCCATCCATTTTGCAAAACCCTTGTCTTTGTCTTCACCAGGTTTTGCTTTGAAGTATTTCTTCCACATATTTAAGTGGCCGATATCAAATGTTCCTTTGATGTGTTCTTCTGCGATCTTTGCTGCTTGTTGATTACTCATGCCTGCATTTTGTCTTTGCAGATATTCAACCATCTTATCTCTTGATTTAGAAATTACTTCCCTATACTCTTTTGGATGGGAACCATACATTTCAACTGCCCAATTTTCTGGGGCGACGTACAGTGGTTTGTCTAATTTTTTCTTTTTTTCAATTTCTAATGCATTCATCGCTGCTTGTGCAATTGTGTCCGCTTCTTTGTCAACACCATAATTACTGATTTCCTCGTATGCTGCGATGTCTTCTTCTTCTTTTTCAATCTGTCTTGTGTAACCGATTACACCTGTTTCGAATATTTTCTTTTGTTGTTTGTAATAATCTACTCTTTCTTTTAGGTATTTTTCAGGATCTTCGTTTAGTTGCTTGATCTCTTCCAAGGAGATAGCTTCCCCCCTTCTTTGAGATTCTAATTGTCCTTGTTTTAGTATTTCATGGACCATCTCTTCTGATTTTTCCTTGCCTTTCACGGCTTGAAATTCTTTTAACATCTTGGCATAATCTTTTTCTCGGTCTCCTAGTCTTCTAGCTGAGTCCATGTATTCATGCCTTCTTGCGTAGGATTCCTCGCTCTGTGGTTTCTTTATTTCGCTAAAGAAAAAGTTGAAAGGATTCTTGTATTTGTCTTGATCTTCCTTGGTTAATTTTTGGAATTCCCCTTCCATGTCGTCGATGGTTTTTGCTTCAACTTTGTAGTATAATCCTTCATCGTCTAGTTCGTATTCGCCTGTTCTCTTTCCATTTTCATCTAATACTGGTACTGGGAGGAATACGCTATCTTCTCTACTAATTTGTTGTATTCTTCCTGTTTTTGTGTCCACGAAGAACAAGGGTGCCTTCTTTTTTTCTTCTTTGTAACTTTCAAAAGTTCCTTCTTTAGCTCCTTCTTTTACTCCTGCAGAATAAACTGGTCTTTGGAAGCCATCTAAGTGAAAAACAACCGGTCCGCCGCCCGCGACCTCTGCTGCAAATTCTGAGGTTCTTGACATTTCATCGATTGCTTTTTGTCTTGCTTCATCTGAAAAGTTTTGTCCTGTAAATCCTGAGAATGATCCCCCGCCACCCCCCATGTTGGGTGTTGCGTGAATTGTAACATCCACTTCGTTGACTCTTGCGAGTTCTTTCATTTCTTGTCTTTCTGTTTTAGTCCATGCTTCCGGTGAAGATTTTTGTTGGCTTTTTCCGGGTGCATTGAAGAAGGTTAACTCCATGTCGTTAGTACCTGCAAAAATACCTGCTCTTAGATTCTTTAATGGATCTCCGCCTAGAGAATAACCTAGCTGTGAAGGGTTTAGTTTAACTGTTTCCCTCTCTTTTTTATTTAGTGAATTCCAATAATCCGTGTTGAAAATCATGTTATTATCAAACTATTAAAATTAATAATGGTTTTGGTTACTCTGTTAGGAGCCTGTTTTGTTTTTTGAATATGTAGTATGCTAAATATGAGTCTACTTCCGCCATTTTTTGTGCTGATTTCTTTTCTGAAATGTTTATTTTGTCTGTTTTGAATGCAAGGTCCACTCCTGAAATGTCTTTGAAGAAGTCTCCCAGGGCCACAAACGGTTCTAGGAAGCCCTTTCTTAGACTCATCCTTTGTTTTTTCTCCTTAGGTTCCTTCTTTTTGTAGATTTCAAAGGCCCCGCCTGCTTTTTCTAAGTAGTATGATAGTTCTTCCCTTAATGCCTCAATTGATGAATCAACTACTGCTAGGAGGTCTAGGTCTGATTCATAAAGTTGTTTTTGGTACTCTTCTAATTGATCTTTGCTAAGGGCTATTCCATCGATTAGTATTTCTGTTTGGCCCCTGTGAATTGCTCCTTTTTGATAATCTGATTGGAAAGACATGTCTGGCATTGCTACAAAATTAACTCTTACCCTTGTTACTGGGAAGAAGTCTTTGAAGTCCTTGGTTACTTTTCCTCTTGGGGTGCCTTTTTCATATTTGTCCCTTATTGCTAGGAATTCTATTTCAATCTTTGAAGTTTCAAATGCTGCTAGGACATCTTTGTCAGTTGCAATTCCCTCTGTTTTCATTTGAAGACGTTTAATATTTTTTAAGTAAGGCCTTAACCAATTTAGGTACAGTCTAATTACTGAATAATGTTGTCTTAAGTAGCCTAGTTTAAACTTTTGTCCAACTAGAAGTTCTTTGTATGTTTTCTTTCTCCAGATTAGATATTGTTTTAGTTTTCTTCCTAAAACTTCTCTTACCTTTTTGTTAATACCATGGGAATCTTTTAGTTTTTTCACTTCTTTTTCTACATCTGCATCTGTTTTAGGGTGTATTGTAAAAAATAAATCAGCTAATGCTGCGAATCCAACTTCTGCAGTTAGACCGAGTACGGATGTAACATTTTTAATTCCGCCTTCAACCTGATCAATCCAAACTGATTTTAGATGCACTTCGGAACTTGAACCACCCTTGTTTGCATCTTCATAGAATTCTAATCTTTCTTCCATAATTCTTAAGTCCCTAAGTAATTGGAACATTGCCTTGATCATTCCGCCAACATTCTGCATTATTTGTTGGAACTTGTCAATTTGTGCGCCTTTTCTTTGTTCAACTGCTCCCCAGTAAGAAGAAGTTTCTCCTGCGGTGTAGATGTCTTTTGTTTTGATTATACGGCCTTCGGGTTCAACTAACCCTCTGCCGAAGGGTATGGGATCTGTTAAGGCTCTTAGGACTGTGAAGTACTTTGCTTCTACACCTGTTTGTGCAGAATCCATAACGACCCTATACTTGGCTTTTCCCCCGAATTTGCCATCTACAAGATTCTCAGTTGCAAAAAGATCTTCTTCCTCTTCCTGTTCTTCCTCTTCTTTTAATTCTGGCATAAAAATTTCCCTTAAATGGTTGTTACAAAAATCTTTTATATACTGAAATTTATAAATGTTGTCGTAAAGAGGTGTTTAAATGGGCATATTTGGTAAATTATTCGGTAGAAGTTCTAGTAGAATGGAGTCGGACCTGCCTGCATTACCTGAAGGTGATCCATGGGCTGCTGACCAAGGTTCTTGGGAGAATCCTGGATTAGCTGCTGAGACTAATCCTAATTTGGGGCAAAATTGGGGTTCGAGAGCAAGCGAAATGGAAAAGTATGATGTGCCTGATATGAATCCGCAAGTTAGTGGCGAAAGATTTTCTGGAAGTATTTCTCCTAAAGATGTTCAGTTAATTATGAGTAAGCTAGATTTGATTAGCAGTAGGCTCGATAATTTAAGTAGAAGATTAGAAGCATCTGAAATGGGTAAAAGGGATAGAAACCTTTGGTAGTTATTTCTTTTTGAATATTATTAATATTATTGCTAGCACTATTGCTATGTCTGCAACGTTAAATAATGGATAGTTGAATAATTTAATATCTATGAAATCAATTACATGTCCTCTGAAGATTCTATCGAATAAGTTTCCTAGAACACCTCCAAGAAGTATTGATAATGCCAAAGGGTTTGACATGAAGTATCTATTAATGTAAAAAATTACAATAAATGAAATTATTATTAATAAAAAGTTTGATCCTTGTAATAAACCCCATGCTGCACCGGTGTTTGTTATGTAGTTGTTATTGTTTATTGAAATTATTTTTAGTATTTGATCTATCAGAAGTATTGCTAGTGCTAGGGTATAACCGTGTTTTTTATTGATAGTTATCATTCTAGAATTTATGCATGCTTAAGTAACTTTTAATTTCGTCCATTAGCAGATGTAGTTCTTCGTACAAATGAGCTCCGTAGTCTTCCATTTTATGCCGGATCACAAACTTTTCATATATTCCTCTTCCTGTTTCTCCTACTGCCTTTACCATTTTTTCATTAGGGTCTTTTTCGAAGTATGCTGTAAGTCTCATTTCAACTGTGCCCTTGTCAGTTTTTATTTTTAATCCGTCTCTTTCTATTTCTACTTTAGTCATCCCTACTAAGAAAAAGTTTAGATCTATTACGAATTTAACATAATTATCTACCATTTTGGAGCTGGTCCAGTAGATTTTTAGGTTTTCTGCTCCGCCACCCATATCGTATTTTTCATAGCCTTTTTCAGAGAAATCATAGTCCATTACTTCAAACCATGAGAAAAGACGCTTGTAGAACTCTCCAAAGTCAAATATAGAAACCTGTTTAATTTTTAGATTTTCACAAAGATAAACTCGAGCACCACCCATCTTATAGAGATCGTGATGGGATTGGTATATATAGGTTTTGGAAGGGCTTTTGGACTAGTTTAAGAGTATAATACTCTTTACTCTGGAGGTTACTTCTTCCATTTGAAGGAGTTCTTTTATATGATTGTGTATGTCGTTTGTTTTTCTTTTCTTTATTGTATAGTATTTTTTTAGTTTTTTGTCTGTTTTAATTGGGGATTTGTTTGCTTTCATGAAGTGTGTTAGTGCGTTTTTGTTGTTTGTTGGTGGGCCATAGTGTTTGTATTCTGAGGGTATTTTGTTTTTCTTTGTAACGATGTAGAATTTTGCTAGTGATTCATTGTAGTCGAAGATTGAATCAATTACATTGTATTCGTTTGAGTGTTTTGTTATGAATTCAAATGCCTTTAATGCTTTTGCACCTGAAATATCTCTCTTTCCTTTAACAGGTTGTACTTCAATTATTGTTAGTTTTCCTTTCTTCTTTAGTTTTTGAAGATTAATTGGTTGTTCTTCGAATAATGATTCTTTTGGGGATTTTAGGAACTTCTTTGAAGATTTGATTATGTTGTTGTATTGTTCTTTGCTTAATGCTGCTGCAGCATTTCTATCTGGTTGAACTGGGTCGATGATTATTAAGGGAGATTGTTTTTTGGCCCAATTTAGTTTTTCTGCATCTTTTTTATTACCAATTACTGTTGTTGACTTCCATTTTGAAGCATTTTCTATGAATCTAAAGAATGATCCGTACTTTGATACTAATATTTCTAAAACATATCCTGAAACGCCCTTGATGTAGGATTCAGCACCATAGAATTTATTAGCTTTAGCAAATACTTTTGCAAGTCTTATTTCGTTTGCTAGTTTTTTGGATTTCTTAGTTTGTTTGTTAATGTAATTTACATGGTGGAATGAAAAGTCTGTGATGTTCTTTGCTTTTTTTGCGTTTGTGATTGCTAGTATGGGTACTATTTCTATTGTGTAGCCCTTGAAGTTTACCTGGAAGTAGTCTCTTGATCCATGTATCCTTGATAGTCTTTTGAATGATTTCTTTAGGTATTTGTTTAATATGTTTGATAGTTCGTCTGATTTTTTGTTGTATTTTGAATAGTTGAATTTAACGTAGATGTCAATGTCGTGAGTGTTTTTTAGCCAAGTGTTTTTTGCACCTGAACCACCAACCATTGCTTTTGTGTTGGGTATTTTTATTTTTGAGAGTATTTGTTTTTGGATGTCTTTTAGTCTTTTTTTGTCTTGATTTGTTGGAGATACATCTAATAGAATGTTATTGATTACCTCTTTGTGTTTTTTAGCCATGGGTTGAGGATGGTGTGAATCTATTTATAAATTGTTATTTCTTAAAAAGTCAGAGATTCTTGTAGATATTCTTTCTGTGCCCGATATGGGTAACTCTAATGGCCATTTTCTCTTCATCAATGTCTGCAATTACTCTACAGTCGCCAACTCTTAGCCTGTAATCTTTTCTCCCTTTCAATCGTTCAAAGAAATGGTGAGGGGCTTCTTTTGAGGAGATTAGTTTATTCCAAATTCTTTTTGCTAGTTCTTTTTCGCTCTTTTTTAAGAATTCAAATGCCAAGGAATCGAATGTTATGCAATACATCTAAAAGCCAAGTCTCTTCCTCGCTTCTTCTTCAGAGAGGAAATTGCCCTTTTTCATTCTTTTTCTTGCTTCTTCAATAGCTATTACTGTTTCCTTGCTTAACTCTGGATGTGTCTTGGCTTTTTTTACTACATACAACATTTTTTTTATTACCTCATCATAGCTCTCGTTTTTATATTCTCTAAATCTATCTAACTGACTTTTTGTGTCTTCGTGAAGTTTTATCGTAGTTATTTCTTTCTTTATCATGGTATACTTAGGTATACTTAATATATTTAACTCTTTCTATTGTGGAAATGTTGCGAATTTTAGTTATTTTGGGAATCTTAACCCATAAACATTGCAGAAAATTTAGAACAAGGCACTTTAAAATGGAAGTTAGAAAGCTAGTATGACGTTTTTAGGTGACTATTCTGTTTCAAGAGGAAGATGGTTCGGGGGTGCTGGGTTAGCTGTCCTTCTAACAACTGGGTTGATTGGTAGTTACCCTTCTAGCCCCTCAAACAACCTTGAAGAAAATCCTCCGGCCATCGTTAGCGAAAATGAAAGAATTAGGGCACTTGTTGAACTTAGTGAGATTTATAATCGGGGAGTTGGATTTGATGGAGGGGACTTAATTAAAGATAATTCTGGAGAGACTGTTGAATCTATTGTTTCAAGTTGGGAGGCTCTTCCCAAAGAAGAAAGGTACAATGTACTTTCATCATTAGTTAAATCTCAATTGAGGGATGTTGGTTATGACATCAGAGATCTTACAAGGGATAATCTTGGAGAGGCTATGTTCTTTTTAATAGGGAGTGGTTTTTGATGGGGTTCTTTGAAGGTTTTGGAAGAGTTATGTTTTATGGGGGCATCTTTATTGCAGGTTATGCTGTTAGTGGTTGTGTTAGGGAAGATCCCCGCTATGACATTGTGAGGTATGAAGAAAAACCATTTTTGATCGATAAAAGTTTAAGCGAGAGGGTTGAAATAAAAAATGAAAATGGAAAGTTACAGCTTGGTGATTTAGAGTATAGGGTTGAATGTGTTCTTGAAGATGATAGGTTGATGGAGTGCGTGAATTCTTTGAAGAAAAAGTGGAGTGTTAAATGATGGGCAAGGTTCACTCTGTCTTTGGAATTGATGGCTATGGTGGCGATAGTGTAGCCTTAATGACACCTGAACTTGAAGAATTGGTTAAGAATGATTTTGATGTTGAGAAATTTAGAAGCTCCTTGCAAGAACATCAAACACATGAAGTGGCATTGCATAGGGAGATGGTTGCTTCCGTTGAATCAATTGAAGAGTTTAATGGAGTTATAAAGAGAGTTAAGGAAAGATCTAAGGGATTAAAGCCATTAAACCGTGGACTTGTGAGGGCTTTGAAGTTTGGACAAGGGCGGTTCTTTGGATTGTTGAATGTTGGTGGGTTTTTTACAAAAAGTCTAAGTGGTTATAGAACTGAGGACTTGGTTGCAAAGTACTGTGAGTTTTTTGAAGAACATGCGAGTGACTTTGGTCAGCTCTTTTGTCATGTAGTAGAAAGGGAAGGGAGACTTACTGATTATTCAAATGAGCTAATTAGGAGAAATCAGTTTTATGTTAGTACTCAGGGAGCCCTAGATGAAATGGTTGAAAGGAGGGCTAGTGAAAGAGATGTTGTTCTTAGAGGGATTGAGGGTTCTTCTGAGATCTCTAGGATGGCAAGGAGTGCTTTGATTGATAGGGCTAAGTGGAGGTATGAAGGGGCTGCTGATTCTAGAAAGATTGCAGATATACTAATTCAGGAGAATGAAAGGGCCATGGAAGAGGTCGGGGGATTGATTGAATGGTGTGGTGGAATGAAAAACGTTTTGGCTCTTGGCAAAGAAAGAATGGATAATTATTGTAGACATTTAGAAGAGACAATGGTTGCTTACTTACAAGCAATTAGCATTAATAGATGTTTTAGAGATACAAATAATGCAGTTAGTGGAATGGCAAGTGTCATGCTTAGTGCACAAGCTAGTGCCGATGAGGGAATTAAGAATATTGTAGAATTTGTTAAGCATAACGGACTTTATGGCAAGCCAATCAATTTTAGAGGCTTGTTGTAATGTGTCCAACTAATTTGGAAACGGTAATCAATCGTTTGGATTCTCTTTCAAGTCGTGTTGGTTTGGGGGCTGTGCATTCAGATGATCTAAACGATAACTTAGCTGGGAGAATGAGAGACGATGAATATGAGATTGCATTAATTGATAAGGGGTTTGATATGAAAATGCCTTTTGTTTTGAGTAATGAGATTTCTCAAGTTGTTAAGGGGCTGTTTGATCCTGATTCTGGCAAAAATGAAAACGCAGTTAGGATTTTTGATTGGATTGTTGAAAATATACAGTATGGTGAAAGAAGACGTGGTGGGCAGGGTTATAGAAATAGTGTTGAAGTTTTTAGAGACAGAGAGGGGGTTTGTGGTGAGATGACAATGTTGTATTTAGTGATGGTTAGAACAATTGGAATTAGAGGTAGTTTTGTTAATGTGAACATTGATGGAAGCGGGGATAGAGTTAACCATGCATGTGCAATGATTGATGTAAGGGGAAGGTATGGTGATGTTACTCTTGTTGATCCCGCCTACAAGGCATATGATGTGGTCCACAGGAAGGTTGAACCATTAACCGATTTTGCAATATTTAGGGCGTTTAACAGCTGGGATTAGATCGAAAAGTCTACCACAATAATCTATAAAAACTTATTAGTATTAGGTAAAGGATGATTGATGAATATACCTATGGCTGTTTTGTGGTGGAAGGGAAGCAGTTTTTAGGGGACCTGATGATAAAGGGGAATAAAGCTAGGTACTGGCAAGACCTAGAAGATCGGGATCTTAAAGTTGCGCATATATCTGAGTTGTTGAAGGAGAATCCTGATGTTTTTGTAATTGGTACTGGTGCAGGTGGTTTGTTAAGGATTAGTCAGGAAGTTGAAGACTATGTTCTTAGTTGGAAATTAAATACAGGTTTGAACCCCATAACTCATACTGTTAAGAATACAGCGGCAATTGAAATAATTAATAATGCTATAAAGAATGGTAAGAAAGTTTGCGCTGTGTTGCCAGGTGGATGTTAAATTTTTGGAAAGGATTAAAAAGAACGGTTATAGCCTTTCTTTATGGCAAGATTAATATTTTTCGGAGATGAGAGATGTCCTTATTGTAAGAAGGCTTTAGATTCTTTAAGTGGTAAGGATTTTGAACATGTTTTAGTTCCTGTTGATATCGATAGGGAAGAAAGAACTGAAGTTCGTTATGCTGGTGGTGCTCCCGAAGTTAGAGGTAAGAGCTTTGGGGAACTATTTGATGGAGATTTAAGTATTCCCAAGGCAGTTGTAATTGTTGATGGAAAAGTTACTGTTTTAATGGATTCTGATGAAATAATAAAGTATTCTGCTAAGTTATAATTTTATCTTCTGGGCATTTGCCTTCGGTCCAACGTGCAACGGTTTCATCCATGCATGCGTGGCAACTGTTTGAGTAAGTGTTTGCACATGGATAAACTAAACAGTTTGTTGTGTCTTTGAACCACCCACAAACTGGTTGATAGATTTCAATACAGGCATCTACATTTCTCTGTTCTTCTGTACATTCTCCTTCTTCGTAAATTATTTCATCAAATGGAGGACATGCTTCGAATTCACAGTTGGGACCAACTCGTCCAACTACAGTTCCATCTGGACAAATCTTTCCTTCAGAAGTACATGCTTGATTCGACGGTTGGATGTTTGTACAGCTAACTAAGAGAAATGATAATGTTAGCAATAATATTAGGTATTTCATAGGTTTTAGAGGTGTTAATCTTTTATCAATTTTATTGTGCCTTTTCCTGCATCTATTTCTACCGTATCTCCGTCCTTTAGAACCTTTGTAGCCCCCTTTATTCCCACTACGCAGGGGATTTTTAGTTCTCTTGAGGTTATTGCTGCGTGGGAGATTGCCCCTCCGTGTTCAGAAAGGATTGCTGAAGACTTCTTCATGGCTGGTAGAAAATCTGGTGTTGTTGTGGATGCAACTAAAATTTCGCCTTCTTTTATCTTAGTTACATCTTCTCTTTTTTTTATTATCCTAACCTTTCCCCTAGCATTTCCCGGATAGGCCGATTGACCATGTAACTCATTTGTATCGTCAATAGTTTCTTCTATTTTTATGTTATGTTTATTAAGAATCTCTTCTGTTGTTGAGTATAGGTTGTAGTCTGTGTAAGAATAAGACTTCAATCTTTTTTTCAGTGTGTTTTCACTTGGGAATTTTTCTGTTTCAATCTCTTTTAGTGATAGAACGTTTACGTAATCCTTTTCTTTTGGGAAGATCTTTTCTATTGATTTTTTGAAAACTGCATTAATCCCTGGTGTGAAATGTTCTGTGTATTTCCTTATTTTAATTAATTCTGTGAAGGATTCTTTGTTTTTTTCCTTTTGTTCTATTGCCCACCACATATAATTTATCCATGGCCAGAGGTCACGAAGGTTTTCTATGAATTCAATAAACTCCTTTTTGTCTAATGCTCTTTCTTCTTCTATAATGCTTTTTATCAAATTATACTTGGTTTTGATGTTATTTATTGCAGATTTTTCATCTTTGTATTTGCCCGCATTCTCCATTTGCCAATTTATTCCTTTTTTGTCATAGAATAAATGAACAAGGCCGTTTTTTCTTTCATATACTATGTAGGGTTTAATTGGGAATTTTTCATTGGCCCATGGGGCGCTCTCAGAGGCCTCTTGCTCATAGTGTAGCTCTACTAGGCTTAATGGTAGGTCTAGATGCACTAGCTCTGTGTATTCTTTTTTTTCTTTATTTTCAATTATTTTAACTACGCCATTATTTGCATCAACATCAACAAGATCTCCGTCTCTGATTATTTCTGTGGCGTTTTTTGTTCCGATTATGCATGGTTTGTCAATTTCTCTTGAGACAATTGCTGCATGACAGGCTATACCCCCTTCGTTTGTAACAATTGCGGAGGCCTTCTTCATCAATGGAACGAATTCCGGTCGGGTCATGCTTGTGATTAAAATGTCCCCTTCTGAGAATGAGTGGAATTGTTTTGGGTCGTAGATTATTCTGGCTATTCCTTTGGTGTTCCCCTTGTTTGCAATTTGGCCGATGACTGTTTTTGCATCACTTCTTGGTTTTTCTAAAGTTTCTGCTTCTCTTAATTCACTTTTAAGGTTTTCGTATTTCTCGGTGTATTCCTCATCACCGTAATACAAATTGATGAAATCTTTTTGTCTCCTTTTTACATTATTGAGATTTTTTAGTGAAAACTCTTTTCCTTTTTTTACTTCAGAAGCATATGACACTGAAGATAGTTCCTTTTCTATTCCCCATTCTCTGTAAAGGGTCCTAACACATTCGTTGAAGAGAACGTCTATTTTATTCATTAGTGGCTTTCTATCATCTCTCAATTCGGTTATCCAACTTAAGAAGTCTTCAACTAGTTTCTCTTCTTTGTTTAGATCTTTTTTTAGCTGCTTCTTCTTCTCAGCTTTTTTATTAATCTCTTCTTTTGAAAGTTTTATTTCTTTTTTTAATTCATCAATATTAATCTTTGATATTTTGTGTTCTACTTCTTCTTTTGTTGGTGCAGCCGAATATCCTGTGTAAATGTGTTTTAGAATCTCTGTGGATTTTTGATTGTTACTTATTTCAATATTGTTTTTTAGATCAAATGAAGGGAAATCACATATCTCTGAAACCTTGAAAATCTTTTCAAAATTAAGCTTGTGTCCCTTGTCCTTGTATGTTTCTTTAACTATTTTAGAATCTAGAAAATCAATGAAGAGTGTTAAAGCTACTAGCTCGTGAAGATAATCTTCTGAGGTTTTTAGAAGCTTCAACAATTCTTTTTCGGCTAATTCTTTGTTTTTGAAATAATTCTCATAGAGAGTATTTATCTTTTCTTTTATTTTGTTGTATCTTTCTTGGATATCATGCTTAAATTTAGGGTTTTTTATGTACCTCTCTATTGCTTTTCTTGAAATACCTAGATATCGGTCTAAGCTTATGTAGTGAGTGAATATGTCACCTTTTTTTATGCTTAGGACAGGATAGATTCCTTCTTTTTCCTTGAATTGTCCATCATAGAACTTTAGCCAGTCCGTCATTAGGAATAATGGAATAAATTTGCCCCTCACTACTAACAGTTCTTCATTGCCCATTTCTATCTTGAATTTTTCAACAAGTGTTTCCTCCTTCTGTTTGATCTTGGACAGCGTTGTTATTGGTCTGCTCTGTGTAATGTAGAATTTTCCTTTTTCTTCAGCCCATTCGACATCTACTGGGAAATCATAATGTTCTTCAATTTTCACAATTAATTTTGAGAGGAGAATTATGTCTTTATCACTAAGTACTTGTTTATTTCCTTGATCTCCTAGTTCTTTCCATTCACTGCCGTCCCCTTCTTTCCTAAACAATCCCCTTTCTTGTTCGTTAACAGACTTGTTTAGTAGGAACCAATCTTTCTTCTCTACAACATAATTGTCTGGAGTTATTGAGCCAGAAACAATTGCCTCCCCTAATCCAAACCCTGCTTCGATTATTAGCTGATTGTAATCTTGGGTTACAGGGTGAACCGAAAAGGCAATTCCTGAAGTTTCGCTTTCAACCATTTTTTGAACTACTACTGCGACAGAAATCTTTTCTTTGTGAAGGTTTTTTTCAAATCTGTAAAATATTGCTCTTGGTGTGAACAGAGACGCCCAACATTTCTTAACATTTTCAATTAAATTATTTTTTGATGTATTTAGGAATGTGTCTAGTTGTCCAGCCCATGCCGCTGATGCACTATCTTCTGCAGTGGCACTAGATCTAACTGCGACATATTTGGAATTAAGTTTTTCAAATTCATCTAAGATTTTTTTCTTTAATTCATTGTTTATATCGGAGTTGAGAATTAGTCCTTGAATCTTTTCAGCTGCATTTTCAACTGTGTGTATCTTTTTGGTATCAACGCTATGTAATATGGTGTCAATTTCAATGTTTAGTCCTGATTCTTTGATGAACTCTTCAAAAGCTGTTGAGAGAACTACAAATCCGGGAGGTACAGGGATTCCTGCTTGAGTCATCTCCCCTAGGGAAGCCCCCTTTCCACCGGCGATAGCTACGTCGGCCTTTCCTATCTTTTGGAAGGGTTTGGTGAAGTCCATAGTAAAGGAGGTCTTTCTAAAACTTATAAGTCTTATTAGAGGTCTAGAGCTTTGATTAAGATGGTGGCGTAGGAACCCTTCTCTAGATCAAATTTGATGGTTAGTTTGTTACTTCCTTCGTTTAGATCGTCTTTTTCTTCTGAGGTTAATTCTAGGTTTTTTGGAAGGATTACTAGTTTTCTATCTCTTGTTTTGAAGAATAAATTTCCCATTTTTTTAACTTTTAGTTCTTCTTGTTTGATTCCCTCTTTTGATAGTACTTTATCTACGACTGCTTTTGTGTAGTTGTCTTTTATTTTTGTATTTGGTGCTATCATGGGCAAGTTTATTTCTTTTAGTTCATTGAACAGTTCTTTGTTTAAAGTTTTGTAGAAGTGTAGTTTTCCTGCAGCATAGTCGACGGGGATTATGTCTTTTGCTTTTTCTTTTAAGATTGAGCTTAGGCATTTATTCCAAATGTAACTTTGGTATGCTGAAACTAATATTTCTTGTGTTAATTTATTTATTTTTCTAAATGATTGTAAGTAATTGGTTGGATGTTTGGATAAATAATAGATTATTTTCTTTTCTTCATTTAGTTTTTGGAATGATTGTAGGTGTGCTAGGCACTTCATCCATTTGTTCCAGTTTTTGTATATGAATTTATGTGCTTCGTTTTTTTCTGATGATCTGTTATTTTCTGAAGTTAAATATAATTTAAGTGCCGTTTCATAATCGTCTTTCATGAGTCTTTTTGCAATGAACCCTTCACGACTTAGGTCTTCTCCAAATCTTTGGGAGTCGAAGTAGTTTGGAATTCCTGAAGATTTTATGTTTTCTAGATTGGATTTTATTTTTTTAATATCTTTTTTAGGTAAATCTCTTAAGGTTACAGTGAATCTGTTTCCTTTTAGGTCTCCACTTTTTAGAGGTTTAAGAGAACAGCCAATTTTCTTAATTGATAGTGTTGGTGTTTGGAAGTCTATTCTATCTGTTCTGTTTGTTTTGATTGAGATTAGTTGAGTTGTTACTGCGATCTTATCTTTTATTCCCGCGTGTGAAATTTCTTTGTAAGATACTTTTAGCCTTTTAGCTATTGTTTTTTTAGCTTGGACTAAGTCCATATCTTTCTTTTTTAGTTCAAATATTGTGTGTGGCCCAGTCTTCTTTAGATGGATTGAGGGGATTTCCTCTACTTCAAAGTCCTCCGGAATTTGCTTTATTTTCATTTTTTAAAGTAAAATTTGGGAGTTTATAAATTGTTATAACAGATCAAGTTAAAATTTATATATGTCTTAGGTGTCTTCTAGAGATGAAAGACCTTGTTTTTGTTGCTGGACCTTGTGCTGTTGAGAGCTTGGATCAGATTTGTGAAATAGGTATGGCTGTTAGGGAGTCCGGTGCTACCCATCTTAGATATATGATTGATAAGCCTAGGACGGATCCTACAACCTTTAAGGGTGTGGGTGATGAAGGTCTCAAATGGGTTGAAGAAGTTAGAAGGGAGGTTGAATTGCCCCTTGTTACGGAGGTTTTAGATCCAAGAGATGTTGGAGGTCTTGTGCCATATGTTGATGTCTTCCAAGTAGGAAGTAGGAGTTCTCAAAACTTTGCACTTTTAGGAGAAGTTGGCGAAGTTGCAAAAGCTGAAGGCAAGAAAGTTATTCTGAAAAGAGGAATGCACAATACACTTGCTGAGTGGGAAGGGGCATTTGGTTATTTGGACATGGAACAAAAAGATGTTTGGATGTGTGAAAGAGGGATTAGATCTGCTACAAGCGCAGGCCATAGTAGAAATGTCTTGGATTTAGGTGTTATTCCTGTTCTTAAGGCAAGAGGGTATAATGTTCTTGTTGATCCGAGTCATGGAACTGGCAGAAGAGGTTTGATAGAGAGAATGTCTGCTGCCGCGGTTATGGCTGGTGCAGATGGATTAGAAATTGAAGTTCATAACGATCCGCCTAGGTCTGTTAGTGATGCTGCTCAGGCAATAACTCCTAATGAGTTTAAAGGAGTTTTTAGGAGATGTCAGAGATTTAGACAAGTTTTTTGTGACACTTACGGGACAAAGTAAGATCGCTGGAAAGAGTTATATACTTTTAGTTTAAGAAATAAAACGATAAACATAATGATACCTGATTACATCTTAGATAGAACTGATCCTGGAACACCAGTTGTTTATTGTCATTCTTTGAGGGATCCTGATTCTGGGAATCCCGTTAATGTGTTCTTTTCCGGGATTTTTACTTCAGCCCGTAGAGCACCTCATTCTTCTGCTTCCGTAAGGTCAACCGACTCGAGGGTTGCAGGTGATTGGGTTAGCCTCCGTAGTGATTCTGCTTTTTTATTTCCCTTAGATAGTGGCGACCTTAGAAGGGCGTCTGTTCCTCAGGGTCTTAGGGCCCGTTTGTTTTTTGGTTTAAGTGAAGATGATCAAAATCGTGTTTGTTTTAGAAGAGCAATAGGTCAATTGGTTGATCAGTTTCCAGAGATTCTTGAAAGAACTAAAGAGTATGCTGAGTCTCATGAAGTCTTTCCAAGGCCAAGTGCAGAGTAAAATATATTTTCAACTGAATAAACATTTAATAGTTTCTTTTGTTTTTGGATTGTATGAATCCTGGTTGCAGATTTATTATTGTTACTGGGGGAGTTTTATCTGGGTTAGGTAAGGGCGTTGCCGCTGCCGCTATTGGTCATTTATTGGCCGACGGTAGAAGGATTGTTCCAATTAAGTTAGATGGTTATTTGAATGTCGACCCTGGAACGATGAATCCCATTGAACACGGAGAAGTGTTTGTTTTAGATGATGGTGCTGAGGTTGATATGGATTTTGGCCATTACGAGAGATTCTTGAATATTAAATGTAAGTCTGAATGGAATCTAACTATGGGCAAGGTGTTTGATGAGATTCGTAAGAAGGAACGAAGGGGGGACTACTTGGGAAAAACTGTGCAATATATACCCCATGTAACTGGTTGTATCAAAGATAAATTCCATGAGATCAGTGAGAAAGAGAAAGCAGATATTATGTTAATTGAAGTTGGGGGTACTATTGGAGATATTGAAAATGAACTTTATATTGAAGCATGTAGACAGTTGAAGAATGATGTTGGGAGGGAGAATGTCTTGTATGTTCATTTAACATATGTTCCTATTCCTTCCGGTGTTGGTGAACAAAAGTCTAAGCCTACACAACAATCTGTTAACCAGTTGAGGAGTAGGGGTATTAATCCGGACATTGTTATTGGTAGGTGTAGTCAGTTTTTAACTCCTAAGATTAAAGAAAAGATTGCAACGTTTTGTGATATTGATAAGAATGCAGTTGTAACTGGGTTGGACGTTAGCAATATTTATGATATTCCTAAGGTGTTTCATTCGGAGGGTGTTGGTAAGATAGTTGGTGAACATTTTGGCATTGGTGATTTGCCATATAATTCTTTTTGGAAAGAAACTTTAGAGAAAAAAGGTGATAAGAACTTGAAGATTGCAATTTGTGGGAAGTATACAAGTTTAGGTGATTCTTATGCATCTGTTATTGAGGCTTTAGATCATGCCGGTGCTAATTTGGGTGCTAAAATTGAACCTGTTTGGGTTGAAACAACTGATGTTGAAAATGGTGAAGTAAATCATAAAATGATGGGAATTGATGGGGTGATTGTTCCTGGGGGATTTGGATCAAGAGGTTCTGAAGGTAAAATAAATGTGATTAGATATTGTAGGGAAAATAATCTTCCGTTTTTGGGTCTTTGTTATGGAATGCAGCTAGCTGTTGTCGATTATGCTAGAAATGTTGCAGGTTTGAATGGGGCAAATAGTTCTGAAATTGAACCTAATACTTCTAATCCCGTTATTGATTTGTTGCCTGAGCAGAAAGATGTTTCTGATAAAGGAGCTACAATGAGGCTTGGTGGCCATGATATTAATGTCAAGGAAGGAAGTTTCGCTGAAGAGATTTATGGTAAGATTGCAAGATTGAGATTTAGACATAGGTGGGAGGTTAATCCTGATTATGTTGAGAAGTTAAAGAATGCAGGGCTTGTTTTTTCTGGTTATTCACCTGATGAAAGAATAATGCAAATATTAGAATTACCTGGGCATAAATTCTTTATGGCAACACAGGCGCATCCAGAACTAACTTCTAAATTGGAAAAGCCAGATGGTTTGTTTTTTAATTTTGTAAAGAGTTGTTTGAACTAGTCTCTGTTTCGGTCAAGCTGCCTTCTGTAACTAGATGTTCGCATCATGTCTAGGTGGTATGTTCTTTCTAAGTAAGACCTCCCCCTTCCATCTTTGAGGCGCCGCTCGGCGTTTGGACCGGCCGTTCTTGCGAATACTGCATCTCCAATCGCAACATACGGTCTATTGGCCTCCAATGTTTCAATTAAATCGGGAGTAATGGTTCCTGTTGGAGCCGGCATCGGGTCATCGCCATTAGATTGTATAAGGTTTAATAGAAAGAAATCGGTCCTATCTCCCAAGTCTCCAGCTCGAGGACGCAATCTAAATCTAACAATTGCCCGAGATGGAGGTTGTTCTCTGTGAACTCTTTCCTTTTTTGACATTTTAATCGCTTCATGTAGTTACTGAGACCATTTTGTAGTTGTAACTAATATATAAGTTTTATGAAGAAAAGAATTTGGCGGTTGAACCGCCTGTTTATTCCTTACTGATTGCGCAGCATCCATTGCCAGTGTATCTTAACAAGTTAAGACCTGCAATAGCTCCAAGTCTGAATAAGACATCAATTATCATCATTGGATTTTCAACGTCCTTAATGTGAACTGTTAAAATAGCAACCACTAAAATGATGATCAATGGCCATACTGCGTATTTAACCTTGTAACCTACTACAAGCGCAAGTCCGAAAACTATCTCTGCTAGGATCAAAATCCAACCAAAGAGTGCTGCACTTGGGAAGCCAAGATTGCCTAACATGCCTATAATCATTTCAGGATTCATTAATTTTGAGATTCCCGGAATTAAGAATAATAGACCTAGTAAGACCCTCATAAATGTAATTGAATAAGCTTTACCATTACTCATAGTTCTCCCCCCTTAATTGATGTGTATATTTGGTAATTCCTCTTTAAAAATGTTATATTTAACTTGATAATAGTTTTGTAATTTATTTATAAATGGATAAAATTTATATATCTTTATTGGTTAGATGAGTTAATGGAGGTTGAAAATAGGGCAAGATGGTCTTCTAGATTTGTATTTATTTTAGCTGCTGTTGGTTCTGCAGTTGGTTTGGGGAATATATGGAGATTTCCATATTTAACCTATAAATATGGTGGCGGTGCTTTCTTAATTCCTTATTTGATTGCACTTTTTATTATTGGTTTTCCTTTATTAATATTGGAGTTTGCTTTGGGTCAGAAGATTCAAAGAGCTGCTGTTGATGCATTTGCAAGTGTTAAGAAAAGATTTGCAGGTGTTGCATGGTGGGCTTTATTTTCTGGGTTTTTAGTTATAACTTATTACGCAGTTGTTATGGCTTGGGCGCTGAAGTATTTGTTATCTTCTTTAAGTGTTGCTTGGGCCGGAAATAGTGAAGGGTTTTTCTTCACGGAAGTGTTAGGTCTGAGTGAGTCTGCGGCTGTGATTGGTGGAATACAATGGCCTTTGTTTTTTGCCTTGATTTTAGTTTGGTTAATGATTTATTTCTCTGTGTTCAAGGGAGTTAAGAGTGTTGGTAAGGTTGTACTTGTTACAATGCCACTACCAATAATATTGATATTTGTTTTACTTGTTAGGGCCTTGACTTTGGATGGTGCCGGTGGAGGAATTTATTATTATTTAATTCCTAATTTCGCTGCATTATTTGATCCGCAAGTGTGGGTTGCTGCATTTTCACAGATATTCTTTACGTTGACATTAGCATTTGGTGTGATGGTTGCGTATGCTAGCTTTAATGATAGACACCATGATGTTGCAGGAAATGCTTTGTGGACTGCAGTGATTAATTCATTGATTAGTATTGTTTCTGGGTTTGTAGTTTTCGCTACATTAGGATTTATGGCAATGTCCAAGAATGTTGGTGTGCCTGATGTTGTGGCTAATGGGCCTAGCTTGGCTTTTGTTGTATTCCCTGAGGCTTTGGCTTTAATGCCGTGGGCTCCGTTATTTTCGGTTTTGTTTTTCTTGACATTGTTGACGTTGGGAATTGATAGTGCGTTCTCAATTGTGGAGGCAATTGCAGCTGCATTGAAGGATAAGTTTGGTAAAATTAGACGTGAAAGGTTGACGTTTTATGTTTGTACCATTGGATTTTTATTGGGAATAATCTATACAACAGGGGCAGGTTTGTATTTCTTAGATATTGTGGATCATTTTGTTACTAATATTGCCATATTAACTGTGGGAATATTACAATGTATAATGGTTGGATGGGTCTATGGTACGGGAAGGTTAAGGAGATATATTAATAGGGTTTCAAATTTCCAAATTGGAAGATGGTGGGATGTTTGTATTAAGTATGTAACTCCTTTGATACTGTTAAGTTTATTAATATTCCAATTGTATACTGAGTTTACAACACCTTATGAAGGATATCCATTCTGGGCTTTGATGGTTGGATGGGCGGCAGTACTTATACCGCTGTTGATTGCTTTCTTGATTCCTCAAGCAGAAGTACTTATTGATGACGAAGACTAGGCTTGTGTTTCTTTTCTTTACATTTATGCTTTTCTAGGTATTTACCTGCAATAATTAACAGGATACCGCCGATGATTATTCTTGGATGAATTGCTTCTTTGATTATTAGAATTGCTAAGATTATTGAAGTTAATGGGGCTATGATATCAATCTTTTGAGAGTGATTTCCTTGGATCAGATAAATAAATTAGAAAGAGTGCAGCAATACCAACAAAATGGAGTAGGAGGTTAATATCAAAGATTAGTTCTGATAGCGCCCTTGTCTTCCCCATGGCAGGGAATATTAGAGTAGTTGTTGCGACTAGTAGTATTGCCATCAGAGGCCAGATAATCAGCCTCAGCTTGTAACCAATTAGGAGTAGAAATCCCAATATAATTTCAGATAGTGCAAGTAGCCATGCTAATTGTGATGAAAATGGAAAGCCAAGAAGTCCCAACATTGTGATTGTCATGTCCATGTACAATATTTTTTCTATTCCAGGCAAGATAAACAAGATTCCAAGAGTAATTCTTAAGAAGGATATAGAACTGTCTATCGGTGTGATATTTTGTTTCATTTTATCTTCAGGAATTTATCTGCTTTAAAAACTAACAAAGATAGGAAAAAGCTTGTTGTGAGAAGTTGGATATATGCAATGTTTATAACTCTTGACAGGAACCCTACTTGAGATCCCATTTCATGTAATCCGCACATTTTTTTAGTTCCGGGATCTCTTTTTAAAAATCTTTCTCTTGATGGGCGTGTAAATTAAGAGCGAGGCTATCAAGAGAAGGCTGTAAAATGTTGCTGGATTCGCCTTAAGAACCACTCTCCCCCTCACATCGCTTTCTTTGATATCTGTGGGCAACTTATCAAACCCTGTTTGCCATTCATTGTATATTAATGAATAAACTTTCACAGAGCCTGTTTCTTTTGAATACTCTTCGACAATTCCAAAATGATCTACGTTTGTAGTGTTAATGTAATTTGTTTCTGAGGGGGTGTTGTTTATGTATACAACCTCGACTGCATCATTGTGAATAATATTGAATATTACAAGGTCTCCTTGACTAAAACCTTTCTTATAGAAGAGAAGGTCTCCTTTGGATATATTCAGTGGGTCGGGAGATCCACTTGTTGCAAGATTGTGTGGAAACATTAAAGATATTAAAAAAAGGACTGCGAAGAAGAAAACTGAGAAAATAGTGATTTCCTTCCAGATTTGGTTACTATTTGATTTCATTTTACTTTGGATTTTTAAATATTATTTGGTTTCTGGTGGGGAAACAGTACCCATAAACCATTCTCCTACTATTTCCGTTCATATGTTGATTTAGAATTATTTATGCGGCGCGATCTCTTATGCGATATAAGTGAGTTAAAACCCCTTGCCTGTTTTCAAAAACATTTGCATTGTCACGGTCAAGTGCATCGACTATTTTTCCGTGATATGTCTCTAATTCTGCATATATTGGAGACCTAGGTTTAGATTCTTCTTTAGGTTGCAATGTTCTACCAAATGCATCGGCTATGCCTCTTAAATTCAACTCTGGTTGACTTTCAATAAATGTGATTAAATCTTTTACTTTACGGAGGTCTCTGTCTCTTCTAACTTGTTGTGGATCTGTTCTAGGGTTTAATCTTGGGCTTAAAGTCATTTTAGTGAGTTAAAGGTTTAACTATTTATAAATTTAATTATGGCTTTTAAAAGAGACTAAAGGAAAGTCTGCGGCGACCGTGGATTAGATTTAAATAATTTTTTATATTGTTAGATTGGATTAGAAACATGGTTAATAAATCTACGGCTGAAAATATCCTCAAAATATACGAAGAGGCATGGGTAGAACAAGATATTGATAAAATTATTAGTATTTTCCATGAAGACGGAATATACCATGAAAGGGTTCTTAAGGAACCCATGAAAGGACATGAAGAAATAAGAAAGTATTGGAAGTCTAAGGTTTGTGAAGAACAATCAAACATAAAATTCAAACTATTAAATTGCTATATTGTTGAAAATATTATAATTGCGGAATGGGATGCCTCATTTAATAGCAACATAAAAAATGCAAAAATACATCTCAAAGAAGTAGCAATAATTGAAATTGAAAACAACAAAATAAAATCTCTGAGAGAATACTGGCAATCAGAAGAAAGTTAAATAATCAGGTGGCTTTTTGGATGGATGTTTGAGTTGGTGATCGAGAGGAATATTCAGTGCGGTAGGAGGGATTCGAACCCTCGTTAGAGCGTTGGCAACGCTCCGTAATAACCAGGCTATACTACTACCGCAGTGGTTCAATAATTTTCTGGATAGTATATAAATATTTTGTGGCAGGAAAGCTTATATATGATCAAGTTTTTGCGATCCCATTCATTGGAAGGATAACATGAAAAAAATCTTTACAGTTCTAATCGCGGTTCTTTTAGGCGCGGTTTTAGTTTGGGCGGCAAGTCTTTATCATTATGAAGAAGTCCAAACATGCAGTGATACCGATGGTGGTATAAACTATCTCGGTGCGAATTCAACTGGAACCATTTCCGGATTGAATTTAACAGGTTCACCTTATTCTTTTACGGATAAGTGTTCAGGCAATAATGTTTCGGTCTTTGAAGGATCTTGTTACTATAACAGTACATCAAATAAGACATATGGCGTCGTTTGGAAACAAGATTGTACAACTCTGAACCTAACTTGCCAGAATGGTGCTTGCGTTTAATTACGCACACCATTTATTTTTTTAAGATTTATTATGGGGCAACAGCCTCATAGGAATGTCCAATTCTAATTTCGTCTATGTAAATACTATTTGTTGTTAGAGTACTATCATCCCCCACAAGACCCCTGTAGAAGCCTGTTTTCCAGTAATGTGGAACTGAATTGTGCATGTTTGGCCCATAAACCTTACCTGTTATTGATTCTCCGTTATGGAATACTTCAACAAAACCATCTTCTTTTTGAGACCATTTAATATGGAACACTATGTCATTCCACTTACCTAATTCAATTGGAGAGTCTCCAACAGCACCCGCGTTAACATCCCTTAAACCGTAATTAATTCTTATTCCAGGTTGATTATTTAATGTTCCCATGTAAACTGCAATTGGGGGGTTTTTTCCAGCGGTCTGTTCTCTTGTTTCGCCTTTGTTTTTGTCTGGGCGATCGTGCCATTGACCAATAATATTGAAACCTGAACCTCCCTCTGGTTTGAATTTGTTATCTTTTGGAACTAAGAAACTCCAACCGTAGTAAATTTCAGAGCCCTCTTCATCTAAGTTATCATAGGCTACCTCTAATCTGTTTTTTTTATTTTTTCCTGCAACCTGTGTAATATCATCCGGATGTATTGTGAGTTTCATTGCATAGTCACCGCTTCTTACTACGTCATCTACAATTAGTATATTTCTTTCAAGGTTGTTTGGATCACAGGCTTCACAATTTCTGAAGTCTGGACTTTGATCCTCAAAGTCTTCTAAGAAATCTAGATCTCCTGTTCTTTCTAAAGGGACATTTGTTTCTTTGTTTTCGATTATTTTTTGATTATTTTTTGATTTGTTAGCGCAGCCGGTTAATAGCATACCAAGGGCTAGAATTATGATTAAAGTTAATATGAAGCTCTTTTTCATCTGGTTTTTGTGTATTTTTTACTTAAATATTTTGCCTTAAATTAGAAAGAAATAAATACTGTTAATTTTTGTGTATTTTGTGACTTACGACTTTGTGATTTGTTCTGGATACTTTAATCCCTTGCATAAGGGGCATGTTGAATATCTACAATTAGCTAGGAAATTAGGCAAGGAATTGTGGGTTATAATGAATAATGATGAACAAGTTAAGATTAAGGGTTCCAAGCCATTTATGGATATAGATGAGAGATGTGTGATTGTTAAAGAGTTAAAATCTGTTGATAATGTTTTTGTGAGTGTTGATAAGGATGAGAGTGTTTGTGAATCTATTAAAGAATTAGGTAAGAAGTTAGAAGGGACTAAGTGTTTTGCTAAAGGAGGAGATAGATTTGTGCATGAGATTCCTGAAACTAAGATTTGTAGGGAGCTAAATATTGATATTGTTGATGGGTTGGGAGAGAAGATACAAAATAGTAGTGATTTGTTGAAAGATCACTGATTTTTACCACTTCCAAGGGAGAAAGGTTTAAAAATGCTAATTTCTGAAAAGTAGAGATATAACTCTAGGAGAAGATTATATGTTGTTATCCGATAAAACCCGAGTAAAGTCCAACAAGAAATTGAGGGCTGTAGCAATAGGAGCATCCGTAGCGGCGCTTACTTTGGCGGCGAGTACTAATGGACTTCAAAAGCTTTTCAATAAACTTATGGGTAATTATAACCAGCCAGAGATAGTTGGGGTTGCGAATGATATTGTAGATGAAGCGAGGGAAAGAGGAGTTACTGAATTATTTGTTGGTGATAAGGAAACTTATGTTCCTACAGGAATTAATTCCAATGGTGTGACTGCAATCCATAGGAGTTCTCCTTTACTAAGCCCTTACTTTGATTTAATGAGTGCTGAAAGTGCAAGTTTTGTAAAAGATAATACTGAATGGTTTGTCTTTTCTCCGGACGTTACTAAGGAAGGTAGGGATGTAAATGGTCTTCATCTCGGAGAAGGTATTGTTGCAATTGATATTGTTGCAGATAATGGTGGAATAAAGAATCCTAAAACATTTCCTTCAATTATGGGGCATGAAGCACAACATGGATTTGATGAAGATAAAGATATGTCTACTTTGGAGAAGGAAGTAAGATCTGATAGAAGAGAGATGGGAATATTGGAAAGGCAATTAGAAAGTGATGATGATTTGGTTTTAAGAGGGCATTACCATGGTGCTCAGAAGAGATTACAAACTGGAGAGTTTTTGCTTGGTTTTGGTTCTGATTTTAAAGATATAGATCCTAATTCAGTTATTCTAGCAAAAGATTTACTTGATGTTGGAATTTCTCCTGAGAAGTTGAGGGAATATGCAACCAGGTTTGAAAAACCGAATGGTTTGGAGTATGAATTGTATACTGCTGCTTTACTTGGGAATATGGCAACGTCTCTTCCAAGGGAAAAAGCAATTGAAACATTGTATGGAATAGTTAATGACCCGGAATTTAAGGGTACAATTGTACCTGTAAGTGCGGCTTCTGCATTGCAGTATTTAGCACCTGATGTTGCTAGAGTTGAAACTGGTGCTGATGTTGGTGTAACTACCGAAAGAACTGCAAGTATCTACTTTGGAGATAGAGGAAATACAAATGATGTCGGAAAAGGATTTTTGAATGGAAGAGAACCAACAGTCTTAGGATTGCCGAGTTTGGAAGAGTTAATTGCTGGTGAGAGATTTGATGATTTTGATTATGAATCTAATGAAGGAGATGGAAGTAATATTCTTGCTAAAGGTGAGCTTTATAGCGGAAGTAGGGTTGCACAAAGAATTGAAGATGGAACCAAAGTGATCTATTTGCCTGATAGTGAAGGTAAGCCTGGAGATGGGTTCTTTAGGTTCTATGTTATGGCTATGGATTCAGATAGGAATGGAAGGGATGATACTCTTGCTGTCTTTTATGGAAGTAATTCCGTGACTGTAGATGGTTCAATGTTAGCTAAAGTTGATTATTTTAAAGAAGGAAAGTATTCTCATTCTGGAGTTAGTTGGATGCAGAGAGGATTACAAGAAAAAGGTGAAGATCTTTCTCTAGATGTTGATAGAACCTGGAAAGATTGGAAGATGGAGTAATTTATAAATCCATTTAACTGAAATACATAAAATCTTTTAATCTCTTCTTTTGGGATTTATTCGGGGGACAGTTATGGCTAGGAAGAAACTATCTTTTGACCAGGACAGATTTTTGAGAGTTTTAAAGGCTGTTGAAAAGGCAGTTGTTGAAGAAAAAGGTTTTTTCTGGGGAGATTGGAGAAGAAGATATTTGCCTGAGTGGAATTTACCGGAGGTAATGGAGCATGATCCGAGAAGAAGGGAAGTTGCTAATCCAAGAGAAGCTGCAAGGTGGATTTTTACAAGGGTTTCTTTAGATCGATTATCATTGTCAACTAGACTTGGAGAACTTGCTAGAAAGGCATGGGAAGACGAAGGCACAAGATGGTTGTTTGATCCGCATGAAGTTGTTAGAGGTTCTATCGCTACTGTTGAAGATGCTTTGGCCTATTGTTTCAATCATGCATTACCGGTCACTCCTGAAATGAGTGCGGGAGAAGGTTATTGGAATAATGCACAAGTTATGATGGATCAATATGGTGGGGATGTGAGGAATGTTGTTGAAGGGGCGAGTGTTAGAAGGGTAATCAAAAGGTTGGAGAGATTGGATGGGTTTGGACCCGGTTTATCTAGATTGTTAATAACTGAGTTGCATGGCAGAAGAATTGTTTCTCCGACGGATGCGGAAAAATTAGAAAATAAAATTGATAGACATAAGGCTGCGATACCTTTGAACACTGAGGCTGTGACTACAAGTGGAGATTTTGTTCATATGTATACCATTGGTAGATTTTTACAGAGTAGATATACTATGGCGTTTAGACGGATTGGTATTCCCCCAGAAGATATTGATGCCGCTATGTGGATTATTGGTTCAAAGGGTTGTGTTAGGCAGGACATGTATCATTGTAAAACTTACTGTCCTTTGTCTCCTGCTGCAAGTGGGCTTTGTGTTAGGGCTGCTAGTTTAGGAAACGCCAGTGGAACATTTGTTTTAGTAGAAGATGGAAAACCAGTGGATAAGAGAAGACCTAATCCTCAGACACCCCTTGACTTTACGGGAGTTCAGGGGTTGAAATATGATGTTTAGAAGGATTTTAATATAACTTCTTTTCAGTTCTTCTTATGGATATCCAAGAAGCTATGGAATGTTTAAGGAATGGAGGAGTAATAATTTATCCTTCTGAGAGTTGTTACTCTTTTGGTTGTGATGCAAGGAATGAAGAAGCAGTTAATAGGGTTCATGAAATAAAGAAAGAGGAAAAAGGCAAGGCCTTTATTCTAAATGTTTTTGATGTTAATCAAGCAAAAACTTTTGGAGATTTGAATGAGATTGCAATTAAGTTACTTGAGAATTTTAAAGGAAGGGGGGTGACGTTAATTGTTGATAAAAAGGAAGGATTTGATTATTTGAGTAAGGAAGGTATTGCTTTTAGGGTTTTAAATAATGAAATTGCGAATAAACTTGTTGAAGATTTTGGGTCTGCGATTATTACTACTTCTGTGAATATTCATGGGGAAGGGCCGCTGTATGATATTAAATCCGTTAGAGAACAGTTTGGGGATCAAGTAGATGGAATTATTGATTCTGGGGATTTGAACGAGAATGTTAAGGTTAGCACTTTAGTTGATGCGAGAAGCGGAAAAGTTTTGAGAGAAGGTGCTGTTTCCAAGGAAGAAATTGAGGAATTCTTAAAGCAATCTTAAAACTAAGATTAATAAAGGCAGTCTCCTTGATAATGTGGTGAAAAAGATACTACTTTTGCTTGTATTAGTTATTTTTATGGCGGGTTGTCAAAAAATGGAAATTGAAAAAAATGAGATACCGGAAGGAGAATACCATCTAGCTACTTTTGCAGGTGGGTGTTTTTGGTGTACTGAATCCGATTTTGAAAAGATAGATGGTGTGTTAGATGTGGTTTCTGGATTTAGCGGTGGAAGTGAGGAAAATCCAACTTACAAGGAGGTTTCTTCTGGATCAACGGAGCATACTGAATCAATACAAGTTAAATTTGATCCTAGGATTGTGTCTTATAGTGATCTGTTAGATGTTTTTTGGACACATATTGACCCTACGGATGCTGAAGGTCAGTTTGTTGATAGAGGGAGGCAGTATAGACCTGAGATATTTTATCATGATGAAGAACAGAAAGAATTAGCTGAGGCTTCGAAGAGAAAGCTAGATGCCTCAGGTGTGTTTGACAAACCCGTTGTTGTGGGAATAAATAAGTTTGAGAACTTTTATGTAGCGGAGGATTACCATCAGGACTATTACAAGAGGAATCCTGTAAGGTATAAGTTTTATAGGCATAACTCTGGAAGGGACCAATTCTTAGAAAATGTATGGGAAGGTAAATCCTTTTCTGTTAATGAGGAGAAGTACTCTAAACCAAGTGATGAAGAGCTTAAGAGAATATTAACGCCGTTACAGTATGAAGTTATTGTGGAAAATGGCACCGAAGGGGCATTTGAAAATGATTATTGGGACAATGAAGAGGAGGGAATCTATGTGGATTTTGTTTCAGGTGAGCCTTTATTTAGCTCAAAAGATAAATTTAAGAGTGGAACTGGTTGGCCAAGCTTTACTAAGCCACTAGCCCCTGAAAACGTGGTTGAATTAAAAGATTATAAATTATTTATCCCTAGGACGGAAGTTAGAAGTAAACATGGGGATTCACATTTAGGGCATATCTTTAATGATGGTCCAGAACCGACGGGTGTGAGGTATTGTTTAAACTCTGCTGCATTAAGGTTTGTTCCTAAAGACAAAATGGAAGAAGAAGGTTATGGGGAATATCTTTATTTGTTTAAGTAATGTTCTTCAAAGACCTAAATCTTTTTCTGTGGCGTAGAGTCCGATGCCCGATATATTTCCTTTATTAATATGTTCTGATGCAAGAAATGCTGAGGTAATAAATGGGAGTGTAAGACCAAACAAAACCCCTTTTTACATGCGTTTCGTACTGTGCTGTTTTTTATTTAAATCTTGTTAAAAGAGTGAGCCAGGGAGGACTCGAACCTCCGATCAACGGCTTGTAAGGCCGCTGTCATAGCCACTAGACCACTGGCTCTTGTTCTTGAAAGTCTTAGAGAGCATATTTAAAGATTATTGTTTCAAATATAGTATGGTCACAATCAAGAAATGTCCTAAATGTGGTTCTACAAGCATTGATTTCTATGCGGGGGGATTGACTGGGGTTTATCACTGTAAGGACTGCGGTTATATGGGCCCAATTATTGCTGAGGAAGATGTTGAAGTAAAGCAATAAAATATTTAAGTTACTAACAAAAATTAATTTAATGCTTCTGAAAAAAGTAGATAGGGACTTGGCAGTAATTTCTGGTAAGATTGGAAATTCTTATTTTAGCCCAATAAATGTGAGTGAAGAAAGAAAGAAGGTCTTTAAGGATAATAATTATAATCCAAAATTTAAGTATAATCCTACAAAGAAAGGTTTGAATAGTGTTGAAAAAGTTTTATTGTCCTTAAAGTCAGATAATTCCATTTATGGACAGTTGTTAAGAAAGAAGATTATTGAATTTTATAATGTATTGATGATGGTTAAGAATGTTGGCAAAAAGGAGTTTACTGATTATTCTGTTAAGATTTATGGGAAGCCTAATTTGGATTTAGTTAGGGAAGCTAAAAAAATATTAAAAATTGATGAGGAAGAAGTGTGGAAAAGATATTCTAAGTTGTCAATGCAGAAGAAATTCTTAGATGAGTTCAGGATGAAGAATTATAACTGGGATGTTAAACATAAGGAAATGGTTGCTAGTGCTGCGATTAGTACTAAAAGGAGAACATTGGTTTTGAATGAAGAGAGGGATTTTAGTGAAAGTGACGTAAACAGGTTGATTGTACATGAGATTGGAACACATGTAAGAAGGTTTGAGAATGGTAAAAAACAGAAGTATAAGATGTTTTCCTTTGGCTTTCCAGGTTATTTGGAGACTGAAGAAGGGTTAGCAGCGTATAATGAGTATAAATGTGGATTGTTGTCGCCTAGAATATTGAAGGGGTATGCTGGGAGAGTTATTGCAAATAGTATGAGCTTGAAGGGTAGCTTTTGTACAGTGTATAATTGTTTGTTAGAGTATTTCCCAAAGAATGATGCCTGGATTTTGGCCTTAAGGTCTAAGAGGGGGTTGAAAGATACCTCTAAGCCGGGAGGGTTTACTAAAGACCACATTTATTTGAAGGGTTTCTTGAAGGTTAAAGATTTTGTAGAAAACGGTGGAAATTTAAAGAAGTTATACGTTGGTAAGATTGGGGTGGAACATGTTCCATTAATTGATTTTATAAGATGAAGTTTAAAGATAAGTTTGTTGAAAAATATAAGAAGTTAATAGACTTTGAAGAGTATAAGGAATCTGTTGTTAGGACTTTTGCTAGAAAAAGTATTAGAGTTAATACCTTGGGTTATTCTATTAAGGAGGTTAAGAATAGTTTAGAGAAAGATGGTTGGATTTTAAGGCAAGTCCCTTGGTGTAAAGAAGGATTCTTTATTGAACATTCTACAGGTAGGAGAGATATTGGCAACACTAAGCAACATAAGGATGGAATGTTTTTTTCTCAGGGGGCCCCTAGTATGATCCCGTCATTGTTAATGGGGGTTTCTGGAAAGGCTAAAGTTTTGGATTTGTGTGCTGCTCCTGGTGGAAAGACCCACCATTTAGCTTGTTTAATGCATAACAAGGGATATTTAGTTGCAAATGAACCAAATAGTTTTAGACGGAGAATATTGAAGATAAATTTAGAAAGATGCGGGGTTAATAATGTGGTTTTGGATGTTCAAAAAGGTGAAGATTATGTTAACAATGAAAAGTTTGATGCAGTTTTAATTGATGCCCCTTGTACTGGGAGCGGGCTGATTAAAGGTAAGATTGCCAGGACCAAGAAGTTGTTGAGAGAATGGAATCCAAAGATAATAAATAGATATTCTAAGAAACAAAGATGGATGTTGGAATCTGCTAGTAAGTGTTTAAGGAAACATGGAAGGATTGTTTATTCAACATGCAGTATGGAGCCTGAAGAGGATGAATTGTTGATTAAAGATTTCTTAGATGAGCATAAGGAGTTAAAGTTGATTAAGGCTCCCAGGGTTAATGGTTACAGAGTTAAGAGCAGTTTGAAAGATTATATTAAGATTTGGCCACAATATTATGACACTAATGGTTTCTTTGTTGCTGTAATTGAGAAGAAATAATCTTATAAAGTGTTTTTGTAGAGGTAGGTTTATGGATAATTTTGAAGTATTTAATGGAAGAGCGGAGATACCTGTTGTTTTGTCGTGCGAGCATGCTTCTAAACACATTCCTGAAGAACTAAATAATTTGGGGATTTCTGTTGAAGAGTTGAATAATTGTAGCTTCTTATGCGATAAGGGGGCTGATGAAGTCTTTAAATACCTTGTTAAAAAGCTCGGTTGTACTGGAATAAAAGCTAAGGTTTCTCGCTTGGTTATTGATGTTAATAGGGATATTGATCAAGATGAATTAATTCGAGAACATTGTAATGGCTTTTCATTAAAGGGTAATCAGGGGTTAACTGATGAAGAAAAAGGAGCAAGAGTAGAGGAGTACTATCTAACTTATAGAAACAAGTTGCATGATTTGTTAGAGGACTGCCATAAAAAGTTTGGTTTGTGTTTGTACATTTCAATTCATACCATGGAAAATTGTTTTGAAGATGAAAAAAGAGAGATGGATTATGCGATTATTTATAAGAAAGGTGAGAAACTAGCTAAAGGAATAGGGAATGTTCTTGAAGAAAAAGGACATGATGTAACTTATAATCATCCATACACTCTTAGGGGAGATGTAATACGAGTTACACATGATGCACAAGTAACTAAGTTTAATGATTATGCAATCGTTATTGAAATAAATGATAAGGTTTCTGCTAAAGAAGATATTAGGAATTCTCTTGTGAAAGCAATAAGAACTGTTGTTAAAGACTATTCTTCCCAAAAGTAAACTCTGAATACTTTTGGATTATCTGATGCTAACATAATGCTTTCTGAGAATATTGATTTTTCTGCTGGAAGGTTTCGATCAAGGCAGGATTTTGATTGTGCACATGCTTCTGCTAAGTAAACATATCCATGTGGCGTGTGGGCGATTATAAAGTTGTTTATTTCTTGTATGCAGTTGTGAGGGATTATAGACCCTGTATATTGGCCTTTTGCGTTGTTCAGGGCTCCATGGTTTGCTATTTCATTGAGTAGGCAGTTTCTATAGTCTTGGTTCGTTGAAATTTCTGAAAAGATAGCTGAGTGTGCTTGTTTTATTGGATTTGGCTTAGAAATATCTATTTCTTGATTTGGTGTTGTCATGTAAATTATTGTTAATAATAAAATGATTGCCAGAACTGCTTCCAATGTCCTTATGAATCCTTTTTTATTTACCATACTCTGATATTAACCCTTGCGGGGATTCTCTCTCCGTTTGATTTTAGGATTGACATAGAGATTACTTTTACAAAGACGTTTGTTTGGTCAGATGGTTCAAACTCAGGAGATGTTGCTTTAATTAAGGTTCCATTCATGTAATCTAAATAAATTGAGAAATCTCTTGAATCTGGGAAGTTCCAATCTTCCTTCTTGTCAGAGTATTTTGCTGATCCAGTTACAAGATTGTATATTCTTTTTTCACTTAAACCTTTAAATATTTCTTTTGATCCTAGTACATAGACACATGAATCTGGCGGACCTTGTAGGGAACATCGATCTTCCATTTCAAAAACTTTATTTGGTCCAACCCATTCTTTTTCAATTGATATTGCGTAGATTCCGGGAGTAGATTGGCCACCAGAACTTATTTCTGTTTTACAGTTGTAGTAACCTACCTTACACGTTATTGATATTTCTGATGATGTATTTGTTGCGATGAGGTGTAAATTATCTAAGTCTTGTGCTGAGGTGTAACCTATGAAGTTCCATTCGCTGAGCCCTGTGTGCTCTAGAATAACAGAATAGGAGTTGTTCTCTATGTTTTGGATGGCTACAGGAATGCTGACCATTTCCCAAGAGTTTTCTTCTAAGAAGTTTTTTTCAACAATGTTGATTAAATCTTTTGACTCAAAAGTTGGTTCAACTCCTGGACGGAGGAATGCAAATATCATTAAAACTGTAACAATGAACAAACTTAGGCTAATTATCCAATCAACATACGCTAGACCTTTTTTATTCATTAGATTCCACCCTTTAATGTTGTTATGATTAACGCTGCAGAAACCATCATGATTAATGAATGTAATAAACCTGTTTTTAATGTTCCCTCTGAGAACTTACCGATCATTATTCCTGCAAAGAACCCTTGAATTATTATTAGTGTAAAGAATACTGGCCCCAAGTCAAATGAACCTGCACCACCAAGGGAGATTCCACCCAAGCCTCCAATACTTCCAGCTGATGCTGCAGAAGTTTTACCTAGTTGAGGGAATAACCATAGATCTAAGGCGAGCATTATTCCAATAAATACAAAGTAAATTATGTAACCTTGGACAACTTGTGAGTGGACCATTGCCTTTCTTTCTTCTTTCATTTTCTTTATGTTAACAACTGACCCCACAACTGAAGAAAGAATGTCTGTTATGTCCCCTCCTGACTGTTCTGCCTCAATCATTAGTGAAATTGATCTCTTAATCACTTTGTTTCCTGTGTCTTCTGAGAATGTTTGAAGTGCTTTTTTGGTTGGGATTCCCCATTCTATTTGGTGTGCAAGTTTTTGAATATAGGGCGTTAGAGGTCCGTAGTTCTTTTTAGAGACATTTTGGATTGATCTTGGTATTGATACTCCTGACTTAACTGACTCTACCAAGCTTCTTGTGAAGTTTAAGAACATAAATTCTATTATTTTTTGTCTTTTTTGTTCTGAGAAGAAGTCTATCCAGAAATGTAAGCTTGCAAATAGTAGTGTAACAATTAATACTGGGAAGAATAGTCTTGTCTTTAACAAGAAGACAACATCTAATGCGATGATGACTATTCCTAGCATTATGCTTAAAAGATACGCTGTCTTGAATTTTATCCTTGCCATTCTAATCTTCGGGTTGTGTTATATTTAGGAATAAGTAAAATAATATGTTAATTACCGGTAAGGCTGCTAACGTTCCAAACCATGCAATTGATGCAACTGATAATCCTGCAATCTTTCCCCCCATCATGTTTATTATTGCTAGTGTAACCATTAGTAATAGTGGTGCTGCAATTAGGACTCCTGTGTAGATATCTGAGTATGTTGATAAAGATTCTACGTATTTTTTTCTTTCTAACCTGTAAGTGTTCATTGAATCATCTGCAACACTACCTAAGTAAGATTTCAAACTTCCCCCAGATTCAATTGTGGCTGCGATTCCCGTTAATAATTCCTTTAATCTCTTTGAAGGTGTTCTAAGTGATACGTTCTTTAATGCGGTTGATAAGTCATAACCAAATAAATTAACGAAGTTTACAATTTTCTTTATTTCGCTCTCTAAGCCCTTGTACTCCTCGGATTTTAGTAGTAATTTGAAGATTGCAATTGGTTGTGCACCTGAACCTGCGACTGCGGCCATGTGGATGATTGCGAATGGTAGGTCGTTGTTTATTGCTTTGGATTTCTTTGCAGCTTCTGATGCAGGATATGCATACATAATCCCGAAGATTAATGCTGCTCCTGCTAGTAATGTGAATAATCCTGAAAGAATAACAATTGGAATTTGTAAACCTGCTGCAGCCGTTAGTAGCACTGCAAGAACGGCAAGGATTATTGCTCCGAAGAATGTTGAGAAGAATGCCGTGCTTACATATGTTTTTGATAGGATGTTCATGCCAGAAATTCTAACTGAGTCCGATAGATGTTTTACTAATGGACTTTTTTTCTTGAGTAGCCTATCTGTAAGTTCTCCAAAGAATTTGTTCGATAAGGTTCCGTATGTGTTTGGTACGTAAACTGTAAAATCATAGTTTTCTTGATGTTTTTTCTTCTTTGTTTTGTAAACTCTTTTTAGATCGTCCTCCTCAACGTTGATATCTCTTAGAAGTTCCTTCCTTTTATTTGCTGTAAGGACTTTTTGTTTCTTTCTTTTAACTTGTTTTTTTGGTGCTTTTTTTACAGTTTTTTTAGTTAGATCTACTTTTTTTGAAGGGGGAATGTTTTGCATAACATTTTCGTAGTATGTTGGTGATTTGTCGGAGGAGATTTCTTCTTTTATTTTGTTACTTACATCCCCTATACTCTCTAGGATTTTGGCCTTTTTAGCAGGGTTAGACTCATTTTCGAATCTGGAGACCAAAGTAATGATCTCTTTAGCACTGTCATTAATGGACATCAAATCTCATCTCCTTTGCTTTTTTAGAGATATCTTCAGCTAGGTTTAGAATGTATTTTTTTAACCTTGCTAGTTTTTTAGTGTCTTTGTTTGGAGCTAGAGCTGTTTTTGAGTAAGTTTCATATGCGTCAATTATACTTTGAGCATTTTGTTTTATTGAACTTATGTGCATCTTGATTATTTAATGTTGAATCTTCTTAGAACTTCTTCAGGGGTTTTGTAATAAGCACTTATTATTTGGTGGACTTCTTGGTATCCAAAGATCTTTCTTTTGTACATCTCCCAGAGAAGTAATGTTCTTCTTTCAAATTCTTTTTTTATTTGTTCTTCTTTCATGCCGTATTCTTTCTTTAGTTTGTTAAAAATAAAGCTTTCTTTCTTGAATAGGAACTTATCTGTTTGTGGGTCCCATATGAATGGTGTGTTCTTATCTAAGGATCCAATCTTTGTTCCAACTTTCATGATTTCTGTAATGTTTCTTAGCCTCCTTACTTCTTGGCCCCTTATTCTTGTTTGAGTCATTACACATACTGCATCGAGGGTTTCAACTAATGCTGGAGGTAGACTAATTGGTGGTGTTTCAAGTCTTCTTATCATTGTTTCAACATCTTCTGCGTGCATTGTGCACATTGTGGGGTGTCCTGACGCTGCTCCCTGAAATAGGATAAATGCTTCTTGGCCTCTAATTTCTCCAACAATAACGTAGTCTGGACGCTGTCTGAAACTTGCCTTCAGTAGTGTGAATAAAGATACTTCTCCTAGTTTACTTTCACCACCTACACCTGTTGCTTCACGTGATACGGAAGGTAGCCAGTTGGAGTGGAGTAGATTAAGTTCATGTGTGTCCTCTATTGATACAATTCTTGATTGAGGTGGCATGAAGAATGCTATGCTGTTTAGGAATGAGGTTTTACCCGAACCTGTACCTCCAATTATTACAATATTTGATTCGTATTCTATTAACATCCATAAGTATGCTAATAGTTCGGGGCTTGCAGTTTTTACATCTATTAGTTTGATTGGGCTCCATGGTTCTGCTGTGAACTTACGTATTGTGAATGTTGGGCCCCTTGAAGAGATATCTTGCGTATATGTTGCATTAACTCTGCTTTTATCCGGGAGTCTTCCATCTAGTATTGGTGTTGCATATGAAATATATTTGCCACACTTTTGAGCTAGTTTTTCTACAAAGCTAGTAAGAATATCATTTGATTGGAAAGATATATTTGTCTTTAGGTTTCTGTATTTTCTGTGCACGATGTATAAAGGGGTGTTTGAACCATTGCACTCTATATCTTCGATGTAGTAATCGTGCATCATGGATTCTATTTTGTTTAGTCCAACAAAGTCTCTGTAGATGTAATACATTAACTTCATGAAAACATCCCTTGGAAGTTTAATTCCTAACTCTGAAAGTAGAACTTTTGCATTCTTTTCTAAGTAGGAGATTACTGCTGATTCTTCTTTAATATTAATGAAGCTTATATTGATTAATTCCTCAATTCCCTTTTCTAATGACGCTAGAATTCTTTTTTCATCTTCGCTTAATGGAGGTTCCATTATCTTGTACATAACTTCTTTTTCATTTTCATCCCAGTGAATATGTACATAAGAGTAGGGACTTAATAGAGGATACTTTACATCGATCTCTCTTTTGTTTGAGAAATCAGGTAGGACTGGAATGTCTTTTGCCTTCTCTATCCTGAACTCTACTTCTGGAGCCGGAGCAGGAATAGAAGGACCTTCTTTATTCAATAAACTCACACTTACACCCCTCTCTATTACGAGTATAGATATGAGAAGTTTAGGATTTTTAATAGTTTCTTATTGAAGAATGTGTTGAATTATGTAACCTTAAGCTCTATGATTGGATTATCGTCTGTTGCTGTGAAGTCTCCTGTGTGCTTTACTGTGATGATATACTCTCCTTTGAAAGGGCTTGTGAAAGGAGTGTTTAGGGTGATATTGATTCTCTCTGATTCAACCCAGAGATTAATTTCGTATATTTCTTCTACTATCGTAGTATTTAGTCTTTGTTTTATGTTCCCTTCAACGATTTCAATATTGGGTTCCATTAGGTCTGATTCTGTTTCCATCTGCCAGAGGATTTTGTAAGTGTTATTGGTAATGTGTAGTTCTCCACGGTCTATGATTAATGGATCTAGCTGTCTTTGAGAACCCGGACCTTCGTTAACTACGGTTTTTATTGCATCATCCATTTTTAGCAATATTTCCTTTGTTCTTACTACTGTGTTTTTGTCTGAGATTCTGTTGACCATTGGAATTGCTGCTGCCAAGATTAATGAAATAACAATTACTCCTAGTGAGATAAATAAAACTGCAGAGATCCAAATCTGGCCTTTCCTCTTTTTTGAAGTCATGAATATTTAAGAAAATTATTGAATGTTATACTCTTGGATGTTTTGTGGGCAGACTATGTCTTCTTCGCCTGCATCTCCACCGACTGTTGCAACTGCTTCAACCTTTGTTGCCGTTTGTAGGAAGTCAAATAATGCTGTTCCATTGCCATCTACAAATTTCTTTACACCGAATTTAGGTATTGACATCGGATTTAATTCTCCGTTGGCCGAATCAATAGTGTCAACCCCTGAAGCCCCATATATTCTAAAGATTACGGATTTAATATCAACTTGCCCACGGTTATCAACAGTTACGCTGCCTGCTGAAGGATTTACGTCTGAAATTACAAAAGAAAGATCTGAAGCACAAATTAATGTGTTTTCTGTTTGGCTTTCGGTAGCATCTGCCGTGTTTTTAATAAAATCTAGGCCCCAAGTCATAACAACTGCTGCTAGGGCAACTGCAAAACCAATTAATAGAACTGTTGCGATTAATGGTGAAATCCCCTTTTTGTTCCTTCTCATCTTCTTTTATTCACTCTTTTCTATTATTAAACTTAACTATTATGCAACTGTCACTGTTGTTTCTGTGTCTCCACAGGTTCCCCAGATGATATTGCCTTTTGGACCTGCTGCAGACTTAGCATAAATCTTTGTTTTTTCTAAGACTCCTATACCAGGACCACCTGAAAGAATAATCTCCCCTATGCCTCCTTGAGGTATACTTACTCTATGATGTGAATCAATACTTTCTGCGTCTGATCCCATGTAACGTATTAGGAATGCATGAATATCTTCATTTCCATCATTTGTTACTTGAATTCTTCCTCCTGACATCCCTGTAACCTTGAAGTGCATTGCGTCACATTGTAACGTTCTTTCTAAATTAATTCCCTGTTTCTTTTGGACATCTTCAAGAATATCTCCACCGAATAAGAGAACAATGGATGTTACTGCTATTGTAAATCCAATTAGGACTGTAGTTGCTACAATCGGAGAAACACCTTTTCTTTTTTTTGATCTCATTTTTATGGAGTGCATTCAATGGATATTTCCTTTGCCATGCATGCGAGGAGCTCTTCCTTGACTTCTATGATTGGAATAAGTCCTACCTTATTATCAGAAGGGATGTTGGAAATATTTAAGCTTATTGCTCTGATTTCTTGGGGAACTAAAGGTGTAGTTAATTGAATATCTTCTACTTTGTTATCTGTTCTGACTTTTATTGCATAAATTGAGAAGAATCCTCGGTTATGGAAGGTTACGTCTGCACATTTTGTAAAGCCATCTGTTTCGTATGCATTGAATGAGGTGTCTGTGCATCTCATGTCCTTGTCTACATTATTTACTAACTTTTCAGAAGTAGTTCCTGCAGTGGATTTAACCCAGACTGTTACTATGCCGGCCATTGCTACTGCTAATCCAATTAGTAGAATAAAGCTTATTGCTGGAGTGATTGCTTTTTTGTTTAATAGCACTTTAATTTGATTGTATTTTTGTTTATTAATTATTCGCTTATGAACACCTTAATATCTTCTTTTAGGTCTTCTCTGCTGACTATTATGATATCTGATCTTCTTTCTTGCAGTTGGAAGTTGTAGTTGATATCTTCAATTGTGAAGTTGATGATTCCATCGGACGGATAATTAATTCTTGATATGCAGCTAGTGTATAGGATGGGATTTATGTCTGGGACTGAAATACTTATTCCGTATAATGAAACTGAGGTGTCCACTTTGCTAAAACAACCATCCAAATAAGTTTGTGTTGTGCTTCTTGTTTGAAATGTAATTGGAACATCGGCATAATTTCCAATGAAAACTTTTTCATTATAAGGGAATGCGTAGATTAAACCGAAGTTTGGGTTCTTTGTTTTGGAGTAAGATGTGAAAGATACCGTGAAGTTAAGGAAGGTGTTGTCAATTACAGCTTCATCTGTTCCTTCTTTATTTAATAATTCGTTTAGTAGCTTGGAACTTTCTAATTGGTAGTTTTTTGATAGTTCTTCAAAATCATCGTCTATGACTCTTTGGTGAATGAAGTTTGCAGGGGTTATTATTGTAAATAATAAAAACCCTATGATTAAGACTGATAGAATGTACACCTGCCCCTTTTTCATGAGATTATAGAATACAAATCACTTATTAAATTATCCTAAGTGGCTATTAGTTTCTTTATTTGATTCTTTTTCCTTCTTCCAGCCTTCTTTTAGCTGTTGAGATATTTTCTTTATTTTTGGTTTTGTTTCAAGCCACTTATTGTATGCTTCCTTAATGAATTCTGCTTCTTCCTCATTTGTTGATTCCATGTCTAAGTAGATTGATTTTCTAGTGTAGTACATCAATCCTTTTAGAAGTTTAACGAAGTTGTCTTGTTTTTCTTCTTTTGAAAAGAATGAGGATTCTTCTATACTTAACATTGATCCTGGATTTGGTTGGATCAATCCTTGTAGCATTCCACAAGTCCATCCAATCTTATCACAGATTCTTCTTCTAATGAAAACTAAAGGTCTACTTATTTCAAATAGTTCTCTTACGTATAGCAATTCGAAGTCTTTGTCTAGCTCTTCAAATGAAGGTAAGCCAAACTGGCTTGCTAGTTTTGAGTAGTTTTCCTTTAGGTTTTTCATAGAGAACTCTCTAAAGGACTTGTTTTTAAGGTTAACCCTATACTGAATTTGGACGATATGCTTCCCTGAACTTAGCAACTAGGTCTGGACTTTCAGCATCCAAAACCACTACATCATAGTCATTGCTTAGTCTTCCTGTCTCGATTGCATCCATCATTTCTGGGCCATTATTAGGGTCTATTAAGTGCCCTTTATTCTCAGTCACTCTTAAAATTTTAGACAAAGCATGTGTTAATATGCCTAGGTTGTGCGCCCTCAAACTAAAGATAGTCCTAGAATCTCCTGGAACTATAAAAGAAGTCTGTTTGAAGCGGTTTACTTGTTGTGGTCTAGTTTCTTGGCCTACGAGGCCGTCTGTTCTAAGATCCTCATAATGGTGGATTGGTGTTCTCTCCATTTTTTTGTCACTTCCCTAAAATTGATGAAGGTGGCATATAATGTATATATTTAAACCTATCTGCTAAAAAAAGAGGAAGGGGTAGAAGAAGTGGCTAGAAGAATACCCCGAAGTCCTCTAAAATAGACCAGTTATCATGTGTTTTACTGATGTACTGGCTAAGAGACATTTTTAGTTTATACGGCTCGTTCATTTTATCTCCTCCTTGTTTGTTTTGTAAGAAGGATAAATATAGTTTCTTGGTGAAGAAGGTAAGTGTGGTATGTGGGGTTGATTAATAGTCACTTTAGAGTAATAAATAAATAAAAACCTTTAAATACGGGTTCAGCAAAAATTGGTCTATGCCCTCTAAAAATTTTATAACTCAAAGAAGTGTATTGGATGTTAGAAACATAGGTAGGAGTATGGCTAATTTTCTTTTTGGAAGAGGAATTGAAAATGTTATGTTTCTTGACCGTTCAGCAAGACCGGGATATATTGCATTAAAAAGGGCATGGGCAAAAAAGTTTCCAGGAGTTGCCCCTCCAAATATTTACTTTACTAATCCAGAGGGATATAACACTAATAATAGAAACGTAGATGAGATTGTAGATGAATTTGATGCGACATATAGGAGGTTAGCATCAAATAAAAGTTCTGGAATTATGTTGTTCGATGTGTGTATGCATAGTGGGTTGACGGTAGGACCAATTTTGGATGTGCTCGAACGGGCAGGATACACAAATGTTTTGGTAGGTCTTGCACAGCCCCCCAGTGATGCAGGATGCAAGATAAAAAGAGTTGATTTTTTGGGATTGAGAAGAGAGGCAGACAACATATGCTATCCATTTCGAAGAGATAATATTGTTGAGAAAAATAGAACAAGTGTTGTTTCAACAAGGAATTTACATAGGGGAGATGTGTTGGAATCAAATGAATTGAGAAAAGAAATTTCTAGTTTATTTTAAAATCGAAGCCACCGAGGGGATTAACCTCTAAATTTTATGAGAGCCTCGGGTGGGAATCGAACCCACGACCTCGTGCTTACCAAGCACGTATTCTACCGACTGAACCACCGAGGCAGTGCTACGCAAAAATTCGATTTTTTCTTTATTTTTTAAAGGTATTGTCTCTAATATTTTTATGCAATCTCTCTTATGCACATATACCTGGTGGTAGATGTGGCCCTTGTATTTCCATGGACAAGAATGATGTGACAACTCTAACCTCTCAAACATTTCACAACAAAACTTGCCTAGCTTATTGCTAGCAGTTGACAACCCAAACCCACTTCCCTTTTTGCCTCCATCAGTGTCTAATAGTCCAGCGAGAAAGTTTATTTGAAAACTTTTAGGCATTTTTGGAACGTGTGCTATTTTTGCCTTTTTTCCTGTAGATAAACCTATTTTGTCTCTGAGGAATAAGTAGATTGTTTTTGATTCCTTACGACAGTTGTGCACTGGTAGATTTCCCCTGCCGTGTGATAATGTTAGGCGGGGTTTTATCCCGAAAAGATTGTGAAAAAGAGGCATGTAAACTTCATTCATGAACTTGGGGGAATTACCAAAGAAGTGTATCATGTACCTTTTTTGTTTCTTTCCATTTGGTCTCCTTGAATGTGCATCTGGCATTGATCCATCTCCGGTAATCAAACCACAAAAATATGCTAAATCTGCCGTCCATTTTGTTGGAATTTTGAGAGCACTTTTACTAGAATACATGTTGTTAAGAGGGGGTACCCCTGTTTAAGATGTATTCCCCAGAACAAGGTATGTGCGATTAATGGAATTAACTGCGGGAGGAAGGATTCGAACCTTCGCAGGCACTAAGCCACAGGATCTTAAGTCCTGCCCAATTGACCAGACTATGGGACTCCCGCATCTGGTAGAAGGGTCTTTAATGTCCTTATAAAAGTTATTAGTTTTATCGGACTTCCCTGTAAACGCCTAAGCATTGCCTAGCTACGTTTTGAGGGGAATAATCTTTGGTTACTTTTTGTTGAGCTAATCTTGTAAGTTCTAGACATTCGCTTCTATTTGCTCTAAAGAAATCAAAAGCTGTAACTATATCGCCGGGACTTACTTCTCTGATTGGTATTGCATATGGCTTATCAGTATCTAGATGTAATAAATTTCTGAGAGTTGGGATTCTTGATGCTGCAACTGGACATCCTGTTGCTAGTGCTTTGAATATTGCTAAAGAAAAAGCTTCGTAGTAACTTGGAGCTATTTCAAGACCACCCATTCCAGTAGCTCTTTGATGTAATGCAACATCTCTTTCGTCTAACCAACCTGTGAATGTTACTTGGCCCATGCACCCTGCAAGGTTCCCAATCATACGTTCTTCTTCACCGTGAGGTTTAGTTTCTTCTCCGATTAGAACTAGTCTAACATCTCCGCCATATTTTTTTGAGATTGTATCAAAGGCATCTGTTAACTCAGTTGTTCCTTTTTCATGAGAGAATCTTCCCACGTAAAGAATAACGTCTTCCCCATTTGGACTTATTCTTTTCCTCACTTCTTGAACATCTGCATTGGAGCATTTTGGAGTTTGAACTATATTGGGTACAACTCTTAGGTTAGGGAACTTTTGTGGCATATGTCTAAATATTTCACAAAATGCAGCTTCTCCTTGTTCGGTAAGATGGACCACCCTCTCTGCGTAAGGTAGTAATTCTTCTTGTGCTGCTTGTTCGATTGGAAGATAGCTGTGAAAGGTATGAACAACACCAACATCAAAATGGTTTTTTATCTTCTTTATTCCTTCGCCATCGACTTGGGATTGTGGTGCCCATGCCCAACTATGGCAGTGTATTAAGTCAGGTTCTTTTCCCGCCTCGTCCATGAAAGCCAAGAAGTCGTCTATGCTTTTGAAATTTCTTTCTTCGCCTGCGGATGGAGTGAATTCAAAGTGATCTGTGTGGGGCCATGTGGAAATATGATCAACAGCTACACCTTCGCCTGAAAGGGCTTTTGCTAGCTCTAGATTGGCTTTTGAGACGCCACACTTTCTTCCCAGAGGTATTCCTAAGAATAATACTCTGTCTATATCATGATCAAGTGCCATCTGGTTTTTTCCAAGGTCAATCTTTTATAAGTCTTTCTAAATTAACTATCAAATAATGGTTACAAGTTGTAATTTGAACATATTTTCTAAATCAACAAATGTTAAATACTCAAAACACTTGTTGTTTTTATGAACACGGGATATAAAATATATGATGTTATGCGGAGAAAGGTTCATACTGCTGATTCTGAAGTTACTGTCTCTGAAGTAGCAAAAATAATGAGTGAGAATAAGGTGGGGAGTGTAATAATTACAACCGATGACGCTCCAACAAAGATACTAACCGAACAAGATATTGCAAGGAAGGTTGTTGCTCAGGGAAAAGATCCTAAAAGCGCAAAAGTTGGAGATGTTGCTGGCGAAGAACTGATTTCTATTGAGAGTGAGAGGGATATTTATGAGGCTATTGTGTTAATGGGGAATTCTGATATTAAACATCTACCTGTTATAGACGGGGGCAAATTACAGGGGATTATTACTTCTAAGGATATTATAAGACTTGAACCTCATTTAGTAGAGATGTTGTCGTTTAAGTCAAGCTTAAATAAGGAAGAAGCTAAGAGTTTATTTAAGAAACTTTAGGAATAATTTTAAAGATGGTGAAACTTAGTAGAGAATTGAAGCTGTGGCAAGTAACTGTTGCAGGTGTTGGAATTATTCTTGGTGCTGGCATTTATGCTTTAATTGGTGTTGCTGCTGCCGGAGCAGGTAATGCAATTTGGTTGGCATTTTTAATTTCTGCAATTGTTGCTGCATTTACAGGGTTAAGTTATGCTGAATTAACTTCAATCTTTAAAGGGGATGCTGCAGAGTATGATTATATTAAAAAAGCGTTTAATTCTAAACTAGCCTTTTTTGTAAGTATGTTGATTCTTCTTGCGGGGGTGGTTAGTGCTGCTACTGTTTCATTGGGCTTTGCTGGATACTTCATAAAATTGATTGGGATTTCTACGGTTGTTGCTGCATTAGGCCTGATTGTTTTAATGACTATAATAAACTTTACAGGTATTAAGGAGTCTGCGTGGTTTAATACTATTTCAACCTTTGTTGAATTTGGTGGTTTGATTCTAGTTATCTATCTTGGAATAAAGAATTGGGGTAGTGTTGATTTGATGGAGATGCCTGCTGGGTTGCCAGGGGTTTTTAGTACCGCTGCATTAGTTTTCTTTGCCTATATGGGCTTTGAGAGCATAATTAAGTTAAGAGAAGAAACTGTTAATCCTGAGAAAAATATTCCTTTGGCTTTGATTTATTCAGTGATTATAACTTCCATTGTTTATGTATTGGTTTCAATCTCTGCAGTTAGCATTATTCCTTGGGGAGAGCTATCTGAGTCTACTGCACCGCTAGCGACTGTAGTTGCTGCCTCAATGGGGCCGATTGCATTTATTATAATTGGTATAGTTGCGTTGTTTTCAACTGCAAATACTGTTTTGATTACATTAGTTACTAATTCAAGAATGATCTATGGTATGGCTAAACAGAAAACCCTGCCCAAGGTTCTTGCTAAAGTTCATAAAAAAACTCAGACTCCATGGGCGGCAATATTCTTGTTCTCTTTTGTTACTGCTTTGTTTGTTTTTATTAATGATATAGAGTTTGTTGCTAATCTAACTAATTTGTTCTTATTTGCCACATTTGCAGTAGTAAATTTAGGAATGATTGTTCTGAGATATAAGATGAAAAATGTTAAGAGAGCCTTTACTTGTCCTGTTAATATTGGCAGATTTAATGTGATTGCGTTCTTAGGATTCTTGAGTTCTCTGGCTATGTTTGTATTAGTTGTTTTGAATTTGATGGGAATACAGACCGTATTTTAATTAATTATCCCTTCTATTAGTTTAATTACTTGGTTGTGTTTTTCTTGTTTTATTTTTCCTATTTTTTTTAATATAAGGTTTTTATCTAGCTTGAGAATATTTTCTGCTTTTATGCAACAGTCTTGATTGAGAATTCCTTCTTCCATGTCACAAGAAGACAAGTCTATGGAGTATTTCTCTTTTGTTAAATTGGATGTTACGGCTGTTACGATGACATCTTCAGAATTACAATTAAACTTATTGTTACTTAGTGCGATTACAGGTCTTACTTTTGTTCCTTGTTGATCTGAAAAGGGAAATGGAACTAGCAATAAGTCCCTTTGAGAAATCATAGATATTGGCTCCACGTTTCATCATCTTTTTTATTATCCCAGACCTTCTTTAATGATAATTCTGCTAGAGCCAACCAACCCTGTTTCTCTTTTGTGGCTTGTTCAAGTTTATTCCTGATTAGATTTCTTATGAATTCTGATTTAGAGGGGTAGTACTGTTCCTTGATGAATAGATCTAGCTTTTTTGCTTCTTCCTTGGGTAGCTTAATTGTGATTGTTTTCATGGTAATCCCTAGAGATTACTTATTTATTAAACTTTCTTATAAACTCTCAGAAGAATTTCGGATTTTTAGCGAGGGATACAGGTTCCGCGACATGGTACTTTTTTCTCACAAGTGCAAATCCCTTTCCTCTTAATTTGTCCTTGTAGGATGTAGAGGCTCGAGCTATTAGAAGTTTCGGCGTAATTCTCTTGCTTGTTTGTTTTATATTCGGCCATTTTATTGGATTATCATGGGGCATTATAAACCTTTGCTTAAATCCCAGAAATCTGAATTTTTAGTTTTTGGGGCTTGTATTTCTATTTTAATAGTGGTGATATATGTATGTGATAGTTTAATGTGATAGTTTAATGTGATAGTTTAATGTGATAGTTTAATGTGATAGTTATATATACTATATGTTGGGGTAACACAATGTTTATAAATAACTGTTATAATTGTTTATGCTAGATATTTATGACAAAGCGAGAAAAGGACAAACACCGGTATAAAATTGAGAATCTCCTAAAAAGTCATTCTGAAGGTTTGACCATAGCAGAGGTTATGAAGCGTACTAAGCTTGCTAGGCACACTGTTCTTGCGAGGCTGCATGCATTGGTTGGAAAGGGTGATGTTAATGTTAGGAAGATCAATATGGCAAAGGTTCATTACTGGACGAAAGATAGAAAGGAAAAATCCAGACCCCATGTAGAAGTTAGGAAAATTGAAAAGGAAGATATAAAGAAAGGCGAAGGTAAAATTTCTGACTTAAAGAAAATTGATCTTTCTAAAATAAAAAAAGATATTGAAAGCCATATCAAAGCAGGTAATATCAAAAAACATGAAGCGAAGGTGATTACAGAGAGTAAAGAAATCTCTAGAACTGTCGGAGAGATTAGTGGTAAAAAAACAAAGGAGGGTTTTATTGAGACCGGTGTTCCTGGTTTTGATGCTTTATTCTTTGATGGTGTTCCAAAGGGATCTACAATACTTCTTGCAGGCGGTGCGGGAAGTGGTAAAACAATTCTAAGCTTGCAAATGTTGAATCATCATGCAAAAAAAGGCAAGAAATGCTTGTATATGAGTTTTGAGGAGTCTGAAGAAAGATTAATTCAACATATGGAGGATTTTGGATGGAATCCGCATGAGTTGATTAAAAAAAATAACTTAGCAATTAAAAGATTTAATCCCTTTGACATTACTAGGAGCGTTGATGCTTTATTGATGAAGTCTAAGGGTGAGCTTTTGATTGATATTGAACCAATTATATTCCCTTCTGACTTTCAGCCAGATATTGTAATTGTTGATTCATTAACTGCAATTGCTTCTGCTTTTACTGGAAAGGAAGATAGTTATAGAATTTATATTGAGCAACTTTTTAGATTCTTTGAAAAGATATCTACTACAGCCTTTATGATTACTGAAACTGAGCAAATACCTAAGATTTTTAGTACTAGTGGTGTTGAAGAGTTTCTTGCAGATGGTGTTATTGTTTTATATAATATTAAACGCGGAAATATAAGAGAGAACGCCATAGAAGTTTTAAAGCTGAGAGGTGCTAAACACGATAAGAAAATTGTTGCTATGCAGATTACAGATGACGGGATCACAGTTTACCCCGATCAAGAAGTCTTTGGAGGAATCGACTAATGAAAAAAGAGCTTAAGGATGCGTTGGAAGGGGTAGATGAGGATTATGTTTCTCTGGTTATCCTTCCTAGTAGGGGATATAAAGAAATAATGATGGATATAATTAAAATCCTTGTCAAAAAAAATAAAATGGATGGGGCATATCTTTCTATGAACAGCCCATATAAGGTTGTTAGTAAATTAATGAAGACAAAGGGAGTAAATCCTGATAATCTATTATTCGTTGATTGTGTTACTGCGAAAGAACAGAAAGCGGACAACTGTGTGTTCTTAAGGAGTTTAGAAAGTTTAACACACATAGGCATTTGTTTAGAACCAATTTATAAAATTAAGCAGCATGAATTTGTGTTATTGGACTCATTGAATGCATTGTCGGTTTACCATAGTGAGAAGACCGTAATTAGGTTTGCTAGGTTCCTTATAGAAAAAATGAGGGAGCATGATTTAGTGGGTGTTATTGTTTTATTGGATGATAAAACTGATAAGGGATTAATTGGGGAACTGGCTCCTTTGTGCGATAGTGTAATTGATCTAACAGAGTGATTTTTTGTTGTTTTTAACGTAATACTTTATATGATTTGATTTTATTTAATATTCTTTAATAATAGAAAGTCTTATAAAGTATTATTTATGTTGTATTCTTTAATGAAAGAGAGGATTTCTGTTACATTAGATGAGTCTACTGTAAGGAATCTGAAAAAACTCCTTAGTTCTAAGAAATATAGGAATGTCTCTCATGCTGTTGAGACTGCTATTGACAAATTTATTGTGGGGGAAGGGAAAAAATGAATAAGAGATTATTGCTTCTTGTGACAATTGTAATCTCTTTGCTAGCTATTTTTGTTCTTGCTGAAGGTGAAGTTCCTATATCGGATGAAGTTATTGTTGATATTGAAATTAATGACAGTAATGGGGAAGATGTGGAATTCGTCGCAGAAATTTTAGAGGGTGAAACAGAGGATGTGATTGCTGTTATAGACTCTGATTTGCCTACGATTGAAATTGTTGAAGAAGGAGAACACAAGGTAGTTGTTGAAATGGATGATGGTCCTGTTGAGACAATTATATTTGAAGATTTAAATGTTAGTGAAAAAACTGTTGTTTTGGGTGTGGATGATGTACCTGAAGAGAAGATTGAAGAAGTTGAATTCGTTGAAGTTTATGCTATTGATCCCGAAGAAGTTCCGTTCACTAATGCAACTGTAACTGCCACGGCGAAGGGTACTGCGCTATACAAATGTAAGGATTGGAATTTTGAGGAGCAAGCTTGTTATGGGGAATGGAAGTTCTTACAGGATATTATTCCTGGAGAAGAGTATTCATTTGAGTTAACTCCTCACGATCCTGGATTTGGAGAAATTAATGTAAGTGATGCTGTTCATTTGAATGAGACCTATGGATTTATTAATAATATTTTTGATGAAATCAAGGCTGTTGATGCTAATTGGTCTGAAGCAATTTATACTGATGAATATGTCCGTGTTACATTTGTAGAAAATCTAACTGATGGAAGGATGATTGACATTCTTGCAAGAAGTAATGGTACTTTAACTTATTTTGAGATTTATGAAGAAGGAACAACGCATTTAGTTGGAAAGTCGGGGGTAATAGATTATCCCGAGGTGCAATTTATACCTGTTACAGGATTAACTGGGCCAACAGATGTGTTTGATTTCAAGGTATTGAGGGTTAATTCTCCTTTAGAGGAGTACACACAATGTTTGGATGAAGGTTATTTATCATGTGATGAGGATCCTTATGAGGGTTGTTATGGTTGGGTTGAAGAAAGTTGTGACTCTCCGATATATCATCACAACAGAACTGCTTTCTTAGAGTTTGACTTCATACATGATGATGTAATTAATTCTACACATGCGGACGGGATTATTAGTTATGGGGAGGCCAATGTTGCTACGCCGAGGTATAGGAAATGGAATGACACAAATGATTTTGAAGCTGAATCAAGTGCTCAATCAGTGGGAACGGATACTGTTAACGATATAACTTGGGCCGTTGTTAAGGGTAATCATGAGAGGAATGAGATCATATTGGGTACGTATGATAAGGGGAATGATATTAATGTCCAAGTATTTGATTCTTCTACATGGGGGAATTTACAAGAAGTTACTGCTACTGCTGAAAATTCTGCATACCGGGGCTTTGACATAGCTTAAGAAGATCTTTCTGGAGATGCATTAATTGTTTATGAAAATAGTGATGCTGCTGATAGTATAATTGGCTATAGAACGTGGGATGGCACTAGCTATAGTGCTGAGACTAATCTAACAACTTTATTGGCTAGTGGAGAGGTTCATTGGATTTCATTAGTTGAGAATATTGGATCGGATGACATTATGTTGCTTGTTCATAATAATTTAAATGATTTGTATGCAATTCCTTGGAATGGGACTGACTTTCTTCCTTCATTGGATATTGAACTGTCTGCTGGGACTACATCAATTACAGAAGAGCATTTTGCGTTTGCATGGGAGGAGTCTAGTGGACAAGGGCTTGTAGCCTATAGTGAAGGGACTGACTTTGTGTATAGAACATATGATCCTGTTGGTGGCTTTGGAAGTACAGAAAATACTATTACAATGGGGGCCCATAATCTAGATACCGTTAGAATGTGTTCTGAGCCAACTTCGGACTATATTGGAATAATTGTGCACGATTCTGGTAGAGATATTAATGTTAGGGTATGGGATGGATCGTCAATATTAGCTGGGGCACCGAGTCAAGATGGTGGAACCGAGAATAATGGAGCAAATAATGCAAACTCAGATTGTGCATGGGTAAATTCAACTAATGCTATCTTCGGTTTTGTGGATCGGGATGCATTATCCATGGATTGGGTTGAGTTCTCAAAGGCAAATACATGGAGTACCTCTGATTTGACAAGTACATCTACAACTAGCAATTTTGCTACAAACGATATTAAGAGTTTGAGGTTTACTGAACATCCGACCACACAAGAAGTTATGATTGTTGCTATGGATATTGCTGAAGATGTTACAACAATTTATTGGAATGGAACAGAAATTATTACTCCGTCGGTTTCTCTTCTTGAGAGTACTACTGAAGTTACCAATGGAGCTCAAGAAGGTGTAATGTTTGATTGGTTTAGGTATGACCCTGTTCCAAATGTAACATCTGTTGGTGTAAATGGGAGTTCATTCTCTACATCTGAAATAATAAGTATAAACGCAACCGTTGTTGATAATATTGCAGTTGGTTCTGTTCTTGCCAATATAACATTGCCAAATAGCACTATTGAACAAATAGTCTTGACCGATGAAAATGGAGATGATAATTATAATCTCTCCTATAGTCAAACGGGATCACTTGGATTGTACACGGTTACTATAATTGCAAATGATACCAGCACTCATAAAAACATTAACAGCTCTGAAACTACGACGTTTTCGGTAGTTGATTCAAACAACCCGGCAGTGAGCAATTTTTCCCCATCCATAAACACAGTATTCAATATTAGTAATACTACAGAAGTAACTGTAAATGTTACAGACGATAGTGCTGTGGATGTGGTGATTGCTAATTTATCTTATCCTAATGGAACAATAAATGAACTAGTTTTGGGTTCTACTTCGGGAGATAAGTATAATACATCTTTTATATTGCCTTATTTGATAGGAAATTATAATATTACTTTCTTTGCAAATGACACCGGGAACAATGTTAACAACTCAGAGACAAGTAACTTTACCATAAATGATGTTGTTACCCCTAATGTGACCAATATAGTTCCAGTAATAAACACGGACTTTAATGTGAGTGACGCCATAGAAATAGCTGCAAATGTTACGGATGATTTAAGTGTGGATGTGGTGATTGCTAATTTATCTTATCCTAATGGAACAATAAATGAACTAGTTTTGGGTTCTACTTCGGGAGATAAGTATAATGCATCCTTTATATCTCCAGCCCTTACGGGGAGTTATAATATTACCATATTTGCTAATGATACGTCTAATAATGTAAATAATACAGGGGTCAGTAATTTCACCGTTAGTACGGTCAACACTTTAACCATCACCAGTATGCTATGTAGCCCGTCTAGTGCTAATTTAACCCAATCTATTCTTTGTAGTTCTAATGTGGCCGATGATATTGGCGTCCATACTGTTACTGCAAATGTAACTATGCCTAATGGAACAGTTCTTATTCAAACAGTTACTAATGTGAGTTCCAATTATTCATTTACATTCACTGACACTGCTCAAAAAACAGGGTTGTACAACGTTAGTTGGGGAGCAAATGATACAAGCAGTAATGAAAAGAACGATAGCACTAACTTTACTGTGAGTGATGTAACATTTCCTAAATGGTTCTTACATACTGCTGATGAATTAAATAGCAGTTCTGCATCTGTAGATTTTAACTTTAGTGTTGAGGATAATTTTGATACAAGTATTAATTGTTCTTTATGAATAGATGATATCATAGATCAAACCAATGGGGCAGTTAGCAATGCAACCTACACTACTTTTACAAAAGCTGGGATATCTGAAGGTGCCCATACTTGGGGAGTACAATGTAATGACGATAATCCTAACACAAATACTAGTTCTAATAAGAATTTTAAGGTGGATCTTACAGATGTTGTGTTTGTATATCTTGATACTGATCCAAGTACTGTGGATGATTTAGATCCTGGAACTGTGATTAACGTTACTGCAAATGTAACAGATAGTCTAACTGGGGTTGATACAGTTATACTGCAATATATGAACACAACGGATTCTAATTTTACAAATACAACTATGGTGGTTAACTCTAGCGCAATTTATAATGCCTCCTTCACTGCTGTAGGGAACACAACCTATACACTTAGGCTTTGGGCAAATGATAGTTCTGGAAATTCAGATTTTAGTGCAAATACAACTCTTGTGATCGCTACAGACAAAACTTGGACAAGGACACCAAGTTCCTATTCTGCAGTGTTTGCAAATTTAAGTGAAAACGTTTCTGTGGGGAATATAACAATTCAAAATACTGGAGACTATAACCTTAATTTTACAATAACTTCAACTCTTAGTACGACATATTTTGATAATGACACACTGAATGCAAATGTTCCATCTGGTGAGAATTATACCTTGAATGTGAATGCTTCAACAGATAGTGCAGGTACCACTGCATTCACGGTTATGATCAATAGTACTAATGATACCTCTCCAGATCAGAGAAACACTACGGTTAACTTAGTAGTTGCAGCTGGTCAGCCTGTTCTTGTTGCTACGATCACTACTATTCCTTCCAATATAACTGTTGGGGCTAGCGGCGTTGAAATGGTTGCTAAGTTAGAAAACATAGGTGAAGGTGATGCATATAATGGAACTTTTTATTATGATCTTCCAAGCGACTGGGTTGTAACCTTTGGAAGTTCAAACATTACATATTCTGAGTTGTTATCTGGGGAAGAGGTTGAGAACGTTATCCAGGTAGATGTTCCATCTAGTGCTTCAACGGGAAGCCAAGATGTTTTGATAAATGGTACCGGTGTCAATAACACGGGAGATGATCTCCAGGATTTGGGTCTCTTCTTCGCAAATAGTTATAGTATAGATGTAAATGGGCAGGCTAATTTAGGCTCTGGGAGCGGGGGTGGTTCTGGAAGCGGGAGTAGTAGTCCTTCTAGTGGGGGCGGCGCAGGCGGAGGCGGAGGTACTGTAGATAGGGTTGGAACGGGAGAAACAATAAGAACTACTGAAGTTTATACTGTTGTTAGGGGAAGTGATGCTGAAATTCCGGTTGTTGTGAGCAACTTCTATGAACATTCTTACTTTACGGATATTGAATTAGAAGTTCAGGGATTTATGTCTCAATATGTAACTGTTCAAGAAGTTAAGGCATATCAGGATAAAGTTTATGTTGACTCTGTTAATTTAAAGAAGGGTCCTACCGATGGACAGACAACCTTGGCCTTGAAAAATTTGGGAGCTCACACTGTTGAAGTTGTGGATGTAAATTTAAATCAAGCAACATTTACCTTTTATTCTGAGCCGGTTGTGGTTACAGTTGGTATTGGTGAAACACAAGAGGTTGATTTAGATTTGGATGGGAAGAATGATGTTGCTGTAGAGTTCAAGGATGTGTATAATGGTGAAGCAGACTTTAATGTTTATAAATTAGGCAATCCCTCACATGACAAGGTGCAGTACAGAGAAGAAAGGCAATATATGCTTAATATTTTTGCTCCTTCTTATATAAGTGAAGAGGACTATAACCTAACTGTAGCAATTAAGGCAAAAATTATTCCATTTAATACAAGGTTGGCAGGATTTGATTATAGGCCATTAACTGAGTTTAGGACTTTTCTATTTAAGGTAATCAAAATATCTATCTCCGGAAGATGCACAAAAAAAGATAGACGAGGCTAAGGAGATTATTAGGGAAATGAAGGTTGCTGAATTCCCTGTTACCAAGCTTCAGGCTTGGATATCCGAGGCAGAAAATGCCTTTGAATCAGAAGATTTCGGAGTGGCGTGGACTCTTGCTGAGCAGGTCATTGATGAGGGGGAGATGGCTTTTGAAGCTAATCGCTTAATTGAGGAGACTAATAATTGGATATCTGGCGCAAAAGAAAAACGGCTATTTGTTGAAGATACAGAAATTGCATTAAATCTGGCTGTTAAGGCATTTGAGAGGGAAGATTTTAAGGAATCATTGGAAAGGGCAAAGGAAGCTCAACTTATTTACATTCTAGAAACTAAGGGAAAAATAAACATTCTTTGGTTCCTCGGTGAGTACTGGTGGGCAATAATAACTAGTTTGATCTTACTTAGTATAGCTTCATTCTTGTTGTATAAGCAATTTATAGTAGCAATCATTAATCAGCGGATGAGGGATCTATCTAAAGAGGAGGTTTCATTGAACTCGTTAATTAAAGATGTACAGTATAAACATCTGAAGGAAGGCACAATCTCTTCTGCATAGTATCACAGTTCTTTAGGACAATATGAATCAAGGTTGAACAAAATACAGCAGATTAAATCCAAACTAAGAAATAAAAAAGTTGGATTGATTAAGACTGAACAGGAGATTGATAATTTAAAAAAGGAGGAGGAGGAAGTTGTGGATATGATGAAGGGTCTGCAAACTGAATATTTAGAAAAGGGAGTTATAACTAAGGCACAGTTTACTGACAAATATGAAAAAGATAAAGAACATATATCTGAAATAGAAGAACAAATTGAACTTCTAACTGAAAAACTTGAGGTTGAAAAAGTTGGTAAGAAGTATAAATTCTTAAATAAGGTCAATGAAGTTTCAATAATTATTGGAAACATCTTCAGAAGGCTGATAGAGAGGTTCAAAATAAAAGATCTTGATAAAGAGAAATGGAAGGAATCTAAAAAAGAACTGGTTGTTAAAAAAGGAAAGGAAGAAAAGAGGAATGATGAGTATAAGGGGAAAACAAAGGACAAACCATTTGAGAGACCTTGGAGGAGGGAGAGCTCTGTTGTAAGGGAACCAATAAAGAAAACTCCAACAGGAATTAAGAAAGATGGTGCTGGGCGGGCAAAAGCCATAATACCTAAGAAAAAGGAAGATCAAAAGACGCCCATAAAAAACAAACCTGTGGGAAGGAGAGGAAAGGAAAAATATTTACTCCAGGATGAAAAGATTAAGAAAAAGAGGGAAGATGTTTATAAAATGTTGAAGGAGGAGCATGGATTAGATTTGGATAATGAAGATGAAAAATAAAAAGTTTATTTATTCCGCCGGCATATTAATCTTTATTTTAGTTGTTGCTCTTTTCTTTAATAGTGGTGGTTCTTTTTTAGGAGATAAATCTTCAGCTCATAGTGGGTCTTTTAAACAGTATGGGTCTTTGTCAGATAACTTTACCTATATTGAGCCGGATTTTTTAGATGAAGAGGTTGTTTTATCTGCCCTAATAAATTCTGAAAAAGAAATTGAAGATATGAAAAGTTCTGGCTTGTCTATCAATTTGGTTAATGATAAATTATTAATTGCCAAGAGATATTTTATTGGACATAACATGACGTTGTTTAATGATTTTGTTGAAAGGGCTAAAGGTCAGAGAGATAAAGAATATTTGGAAGGTCTTTTGGATGTTGCAAGGAATACTCCTCCTTATGAAATTGAAAGAATGAATCTATCAGAAACTATTAGGTTAACCCAGGAAATCTCATTCATACGTGGGCAGGCTTATGATATTCTAGACTATGTGGTTATTTTAGAGGAAGAAAAAGCCCTGTTAAAGGATGTGGACGTTAGTAGCGTGGATGATGCAATAGAGATGGTTAGGCTTGCGGTAGAAGAGGAAAGATATTCTGAAGCTGTTAGTGAAATAGAATTAGCCGAAATTGAGTTAGGTTCAATTAGGGCAGAGGTTAGGCGTGTAGGTGGATTAGCGAATTTAAGTAAGAGTTTCTTAGAAAAACATTGGTGGAAGATATTACTTGTTATTCTTATTTTGAGTCTACTTTATAGACCTTTGGCTAAAATGTGGAGAATTGAAAGTTCTAAGAACCAAATAAATAAAATGAACCTTGAGCTAGAAACTCTGAATAAATTAATGAAGAAGGCTCAATCAGATTGTTTTAAAGATAAAAAAATAAGTGAGTCTACTTACAAGATTAAGGAAAAGAGATATAGGCGAAGGATTAATGAAATTAAACATAAGTTGCCGGTTCTTAAGGCAATTGTTAATGGTGAAGAGATAAAAGATAAAGTTGAGAAAAGAAAGATATTGGAGTTTAAGAGATGATTGCAATTGAGAGTTTTAAGAAGTTTAGGATGTTGGATATAGGAATAATAATATTTATCGCTGCAATCTGGGCCATTATTGGATATATTCTTAATGTTGTTTTTACTCCTCAATCAGCCTATATTGTTTCTTTATTGATTGCTACTTTTTTGGTGTCTTTTACAGTTCACCTGGTTAGAAAGGCTGGTTCCGCTACATTGTTTTATGTGATTGGTGGTTTTTTGATGTTTGGGGTAAATGATCTAGGCATTACACAAATAAATAAAATATGGATGCTGTTGATTGCAGGAATTGTTTTTGAGTTAGTTTTTGTTATTTTTAAGTTGAAAATCAGAAGTGTGCAGTTAGATATTATCCTTGGTACAGGCTTTAGTGCTGCGAGCATACCTTTTTCTACTGGTTTAATTCTATCTTCTAGTTTAGCTGTGAGTGTAATTGGAGAGATATTTAATCTTGCCTTGCTATCCTTCTTCGTGGGGGCTGTGGGGGCTGTTCTTTCCTTGCTGGCTTGGTATAAACTTAGAACAAATAAGGCTGTTTTAAGATATGAGTACTTACCTTAGATAAATTCTGCTAAAGATCTTGCTGCAATTCCCGTGGCTAAACCATAGAGGCCCATGGCATACCTTGGAGATATTCCTCTCATTTCATTCATTTGTTGATGCATTACTACTTCTGCCGCTATTGGTGCACCTATTGCGAGTGTTGCTGCTTCAGATGCAACTGTCTCTAATGTTACCGGACTGTTTAGTAATTCAAGTACTCCATCTACTCCAGAAAGTGTTGCAAAAGTTGCTAGCGCCCCTAGCCCAAAAGCAAGGGTTTTATTGAATCTGAATGAGTTTTTTAGTCTTTCAAATGGTATAAATCTGTCTCTTACGAAGTGAAATGCTTCATTGCAGTAATAATGGAATCTGTGTTCCTTGGGGATGTAGGGTTTTTGCATGGTGTTGGTAGGGGTTTTGAGATATATAAATTTTCTTGAGTAAGCTTTTTAACTTAGGGTTTTAAATGAAAGGATATGGTGTTTAAGATAAGGAATAAGATTATTGGATTTTGTTATAGGAATTTTTTGAAGAAGATTTTCTTTCTAATGGATCCTGAAAAGGTTCATGATAGAACTGTTAAGATGGGGAAGTTCTTAGGAAGTAGTTTTATTACAAGGGGATTGACTAGTTTGAAGTTGAATTATTCTAATAGGATGTTGAATCAAAAGGTTTTAGGTATAGAATTTAAGAATCCAATTGGTTTGGCTGCTGGATTCGATAAGAATGCTGAATTGTTTAATATTTTGCCTTCAGTTGGTTTTGGTTTTGAAGAAATTGGTTCAATAACTGGAGAACCTTGTGAAGGAAATCCCAAACCAAGATTGTGGAGATTGAAGAAGTCTAGGGGCTTGGTTGTTCATTATGGGTTGAAGAATGATGGGTGCGAGGTGTTGTCTAAGAAGTTAAGGGGTAGGAAGTTTAAGTTCCCGGTTGGGATTAGTATTGCAAAGACTAATTGTAAGGAGACTGTCAAAACTATCGAAGGGATTAATGATTACTTTAAGGCGTACAAGGCTTTTGGAAATATTGGAGATTATTATACGATTAACATTAGTTGTCCAAATGCTTATGGCGGTGAGCCCTTTACTGATTCTAAGAAGTTGGATAAATTGTTTAAGAAGTTGGATAGTGTTCCTAGGAGTAAGCCTGTTTTTTTGAAGATATCTCCTGATTTGAGTAAAAAGGAAGTTGATGGGATAATTAAAGTTGCTAGGAAGTATAGAATTGATGGCTTTGTTTGTACTAATTTGACTAAGAAAAGAGGTAATAAGGATATAATTGATAGGGATGTTCCCGAGAAAGGTGGAATAAGTGGGAGTGTTATGAAGGATTTAAGTAATGAGTTGATTAAGTATATCTATTCTAAGACTAAGGGTGAATTTGTTATAATTGGGTGTGGCGGTGTTAGTAGTGCAGAAGATGCATATGTTAAGATTAGATTAGGTGCTTCTTTAGTTCAGTTGATAACTGGTATGATCTTTGAAGGACCTCAATTAATTAGCGATATTAATATTGGACTGGTTAAGTTGTTGGAAAGAGATGGGTTTAACAATATAAGTGAAGCTATTGGTGTGGATGTTAAAAATTGAACTTTCGTTCGTAATCTTTATGATGAAACCAATCTAAGATTATATTAACAATCATTATTTCGTTGGCCCCTATTGTGTAAACAATTCTTCAGGCATTAGGAAGGTTGTATTTCCAGAGATTATTTATTTTGTATTTTTTTATATATTCTTTTGGCCAGAGTTTCTTTTTTATTTTGGTTCCAGAAAGAGGGTTTTGCTTTAAGTTGTCAAAGGCTTTATTGATTAATTGATGGAGTTGTTTATCTTCAGATCTTCCTTCTTTTAGAACTTCAAAGCTTTTCTTTGTTTTGTTGTTGATGAATGCTATTGCTACTTCCTTCATCTTGCTATTAATTTTTGAGAGATTAGTTGTTTAATTCTCTTTGGATTATGTATCCAGATTACGCAACCATCCTTGTCAATTAATATTTTATTTGAATTCTCTAAGTATTTTAGTATTACTTGAAATGTTTGATACATCATCTTTTTAGGTAGTTTTTTCCAAAGTTGGTATTTTCCATACTCTTGACTGTATTTCTTTATGGTTTTTTCTACCATTATTACAGAGTCTAAAGTTGGACTATGGAGTATTTGCATGTTATATAAGTGTATATAAGAGAGATTTATATGTTTTTTGGTTGATTATTCGGAAATCTTTAGTTGATTTCGGCTTCGCCTGGTTTTTCAATAGTTTGTTCTAGTGATTCTTGTTTCCAAGTTCCTCTTTTGCCTAGTTCATAACCTAAGGATAGAATGTTTGTTGCTGCTAAGGTTAAAGCATAAGTTGGGGCATTTTCACTTAGAAGGGCATATGCAAGGGTTGCTAAGCTTGGAATAAGGGGAAGATTAATTTGTCCCAAAGATGAAAAATATAATATTGCTAAAACAGAAGAGTTGAGATATTTGCCCAAAGAACCAATATCTTATATTGCTACTTGTACTTATGGAGATAAAACTGCACAGTTTATTATGACTAACCCTTCTTATGTCATATTGATAAAGAATAAAGAGGTTACTGAAAGTAATTTAAAGTTCTTTGAACATTTTTGGAAAATAGCTAAAAAGGTAAGTCATCATTGCAATAAGTACTTTTAGGTTATTTAGAATAATTGTTCTTTTGTATGAATTGATATAAGGAATGAGACATACTCTTTGTTTTTGATGGACTGCATCAGAAAAGCAAGGTTAATTCTTGGTGCGGCTATTTTAGACTTGGAAGAAATGTTGGATGAATGTTTTATGGATAGTGTTAGGATTGTTGCTACAGGAATAAGAAATAATCCTGAAGAAGTAAAAGAAGTTATTCTTTTTGGGCCTTGTAAGTTGTTCGATGAAAGACCAGGTTATGATTTTTTGACGGCTTTTAGAGTTTTACTTACGGGAGTGAATATTAGGTGGTTGGATATTCCAGAAGGCTTGGATAATGGGCAAATGATTAAGTTTTGTGATGGATACAGAAAGGATTCTTATGGTCGGAGACTTGAGGGAGTTTATTCTGTGTATTTGGATAATGAAAGTTTGTATTCAATAAGCGGGTTGACTGGAAGATATAAAGATGTTAAAGATTTAGAGAAAAGGAACGGTTATTTTGGTTAAGCCACCGGAGGGATTTGAACCCTCGGCCTATTGCTTACGAGGCAATTGCTCTACCGGACTGAGCCACGGTGGCAAAAGATTACTTCGTTAACTTCGTCGTAATCTCTTCTTGAGAATTCGTTTTTTGACAATTTGTACAAGCGAACTTTCTTTGCTTTCCTGAGCCCACGTAAGTACCTAGGGGCTTCTTTAGGAAGGTATATTCTACTTTCCCCTTGCAAATGTCACATTTCATGGGATTTTAGTACTCTAAAGCTTTTTAAATCTTGTTTTGGAGGTAGTGGTATGACTGATTATATTGGGGGACAGGCCATTATGGAAGGTGTAATGATGGCTAGCAGGAAGAAGGTAGCTATGTCTGTTAGAAAGGAGAATGGTAGGATAAAGACTAAGGTTGAGAAGAGAAGTGGTATATCTGAGAAATTTAGGAAGACTATTTTTTTGAGAGGATTAATCTCTTTATTTGAGATGTTGTATATTGGAACCAAAGCATTAACTTGGAGCAGTAATGAGTCTTTGGAAGAAGAGGAGAAGATTGGGGGCTGGGGAATATTCTTTATGTTGTTATTTAGTTTTGCAATTGCAATTGGTTTGTTTATTGCATTGCCTTTGTGGTTGAGTAATTTTGTTGCAGAGGAAAGAATTTGGTTTAATATTGTTGATGGACTTTGGAGGGTTGCATTATTTGTAGGTTATTTATATTTTATATCTAGATTTAAGGATGTTAAGAGGGTATTTGAATATCATGGGGCTGAACACAAGGCAGTTAATTGTTATGAAGCTGGAAAGAGTTTAACTGTTAAGAATGTAAAAAAGTTCTCAAGGATACACCCTAGATGTGGGACTTCATTTATCTTTATTGTTTTGATAATTAGTATAATCTTATTTTCTTTGGTTTGGAGTGAGAGTTGGATACTAAAGTTTTTGTATAGGATATTATTGATACCTGTGATTGCTGCAATTAGTTATGAAATATTAAGGTTTAATGCAAAATATCCAAATAAAATATCTAATTTTCTAACTAAGCCAGGGTTATGGTTGCAGAAAATAACTACGCAGGAACCGGATGATAAACAGTTAGAAGTTTCTATTGCTGCATTGAAGGCTGCTAAGAATTAGTATTCAATGCCCTTTCTTGCAAGAATTCCCTTATCGTAAGGATGTTTTAGGCCCTTGACTTCGCTTACTAAGTCTGCTGCATCCTTTACTTTATCTGGGGCGTCTCTGCCAGTAATAATTAGTTCCACGTGTTTTGGTTTGTTTTTTATTAATTTAAGTGCGTCTTCAATAGGAATCATGTCTCTTCCCAAAACACAGTTAAGTTCATCTAGGATTACTACGTCGTATTTGCCAGAGTTAACTATTCTTTCTGCATGTTCAAAGCCCATTTTAGAGGGATCTGTTTCAACTTTGTCTGAGAAAAATACATATCTTTCTTCGTCTGTTAGAAAGTTTTGTTTTTTTTCTTCTGCGTCAAATGAAACAATTTTCATTTGTTTTTCTTGTAAGGCGTCCTTGCCGAATTGAACTAAGTGAAAATTAGGTAAGTATTTTTGGATTGCAAACATTTCTCCTGTGTCGCCACCCTTCATGAATTGAACCATGTAGACAGACATGTTATGTCCTAGTGATCTTAGAGCTAGGCCTAATGAAGCCGTAGTTTTCCCTTTTCCGTCGCCAGTATATATCTGGACTAACCCCTTCCTTTCTTCATCCATTTTACATAGAATTTGATTGTACAACTTGATTACTTCTGCTTCCATCCCTGTATATTGTTATTCCCTTGCAATTACTCTTCCATGCGTGGAGGTAAACCTTTTCGATGTCTTTCATTGTTGTGTGATTTGGAAAGTTAACTGTCTTTGATATTGCGTTATCAATTGATTCTTGGAATGCTGCTTGCATATTTATGTGCCATTCCGGTGCAATATCATGTGCAACTGTGAATACTTTTCTTATTTTAAGAGGAATATCCTTTATCCTTCTAATTGAATTTCTATTTACAATCCTATCTATGATTTCTTCTTTATAGATTTTATTCTCCTTTAAAGCATCTTTAAGATTGCCATCAATGTAAAAGAATTGTTTGCCGCCCATTACTCTTTTTACATAACTTATTGCGAATAATGGTTCAATACCGGCAGAACAGTCTGCGATCATGCTAATTGAGCCTGTTGGAGCGACGCTTAGCCTAGTTGCATTTCTCATCTTTCTTTTAGATGCGTTCTTTGCTAATTTCCATTGGGGGTACGAACCCCGTTTCTTTGCTAGTTCGTGTGAGGCGTTATCTGCTTCTTTTCTAAGGAATTTAGCTAGTTTTTTACCCATCTCAACTCCTTTTTCTGAGTCGTAAGGAATCCTTAGTTTTGCTAGCATGTTTGCAAATCCCATTACTCCTAAGCCTATCTTTCTATATGCTAGAGACTTCTCTTTGATATCTTTTGATGGGTAGTTGTTTAGTTCTATTGCATTATCTAAGAAGTGGACTGCCGTGTGAATTGTTTCTCTTAATAATTTCCAGTCTACTTTTTTATCTTCTGATTCAATTACGAAGTTGCCTACGTTAATACTTCCAATCATACATGATTCATTGCTTAACATTGGAACTTCTGCACAAGGACTTGTTGCTGTTATGTTTTCCTGTCTTGACTTGTTATCTTTGTTTATTCTGTCTAGGAAGATAATTCCTGGTTCTCCATTTGTCCATGCTGATGCGATTAATGAATCCCATATGAATCTTGCATCTAAAGTTGAAACTTTTTCTTTTGTTCTTGGATCTTTTAATTCCCAGTCTTCATGTTTTTGCACAGCTTCCATGAATTCATTTGTTACGCCAATTGAAATGTTAAAATTAGTCATGTTAACTTCTGATGCCTTTAGACTGATGAACTTTAGAATGTCTGGATGGTCAACTCTTAGTATTCCCATGTTGGCGCCACGCCTAGTACCGCCTTTCTTTAGTGCTCCTGTTGCTTCGTTAAAAACTTTGATAAACGGTACTGGTCCACTTGAAGAACAACCATTTTTACTTATCTTTGCTCTTCTTTGTCTTAGATTTGAGAAGGAGAACCCTGTTCCAGCTCCTGTTTTTTGTATATTCATTGCTAAATTTAGTGTTTTAAATATGCCATCTAGACTATCATCTACAGGGAGTACGTAGCATGATACTAATTGTTGTATTTTTGTTCCTGCATTCATCAAAGCGGGTGTGTTTGGTAGGAAGTCTAAGTTGAACATAATTTTATAAAATTCTTCCTCTGATTTCTTTTGGTTTCCACCCTTATAGTTTTTATCTGCAGATGCAATGTTTTTTGCAACACGTCTGAACATTTCATTAGGTGTTTCTATTATGCTTCCATCTGAATCCTTTAGTAAGTATCTTGCCTTTAGTAGTCTTATTGCATTAATTGAGAGTTTGTTTTTTTCTTTGCTTCCGACGAGGGATGCCTTTTCTTCTCTTAGTTTTGTTTTTGAATTCCTATAAAGGATAAACGCTTTTGCAATCTTTGCATGTCCTTCTTCAATTAATATCTTTTCGATTGCATCTTGGAAGTCTTCAACTCCAGGAATGTCCTTTTTATTGAAAGTTTTATTTAACTCTTGGATTACTTTTTCGGCTAATTCATTTGCTAATTCTTTCTTTCTTTTTCCAACAGCTCTTGCTGCTTTTAGAATTGCCTTGGGTAGCTTTTTAAAATCATAATCTACAATAGTTCCATCTCTTTTTTTTATTCTATTGAAATTAGGTATCGTGTCCATGTGTTTGAGAATGGTTTTGGGTTTAAATAATTAGTTACGAATAGAATAGCTGAAGAGATGCATTCCTTTGATTTCTATTGGTCGCCCATATTCTTAAGCCCTTTTGGAGGGGTTCTTTGCCAGCACTTAATCTTGCTATGGCTTCTTCTGAGGCTATTTTAATCCCTCCGCCATAGCTGCCCACCATGTCTGTCAAACACCCGTGCTTTAAAAACTGAAGCTCCAGGGGCGGCTCCCTCGTGACTTCTGCGTCTTCTTTTACTGCGATGGAGCTTAGTAATAGGAATGTGGTGCGGGGTGCAAGTGTCCCGCGCAAGTTATATCTATGGCCATTGTCCCCAAAATCAAGATCTCCAAGGATATTTCCCTTGGAATCTCTTAAAAGTACTCCTTCAAAGTTTGTTTGAACAACAATTCTGTTGGTTTTTTTATCTTTTAGGGCATATTGCCCTTGGAAAGAATAAGTATCCATTGGGTTTAATTATTCACAGGTTTTAACTATTCTTCCATCTTCAATGGTGATCTTACAAGCGGATCCATCTTCAGCTTTGGCTTCTGGTTCTGGAGATTTTTCTTTGTTAACTTCACCAATGTTTAATACTTGATTGTCTCTACTTCCGTCTCTGTAGATTGTTATTCCTTTGCAACCTAGCTCCCATGCAGTCAAGTAGGAGTTTTTTACATCTTCTATTGTTGCTGAGTTTGGGAAATTAATTGTTTTAGAGATTGATGAATCAACATATTTTTGGAATGCTGCTTGCATTTTAACATGTTCTTCCGGAGTTAAATCTTGTGCCGTCACAAAAACATCTCTCACATCTTTTGGAACTTCTCCAATATCTTGAATTGTTCCAATCTTTGCAATTTTCCTCATTAAATCAGGTGAATCAAATCCACGTTCTTTTGCAACCCTCTCAAAGATTCTGTTTGTGTAAATTAATTCAGTTCCATCCATAACATTCTTTATGTATGAAATTGCGAATGTTGGTTCACACCCTCCAGAAGCCTCTGCAATCATGCTTATGGTCCCTGTCGGAGCTATTGTGATGCAACAGGTGTTTCTCATCTTTCTGCCTACTTTATGGTGGTCTGATCCCTCCCATGCGGGGTATGTTCCTCTTGTTTCTGCAAGTTCGCCTGACATCTTGTATGACTCTTCTTGGAAGAATTTCATAATCTTTTCAGCAATTGCATAACCTTCTTCTGAGTTGTATTTAATACCTAGCTCATACAATAAATCTGCAAAGCCCATTATCCCTAAACCTATCTTCCTTGTTTTGTTTGCCATCTCTTTTAGTTCGGGTATTGGATATTTGTTCATGTCAATTACATCATCAAGGAATCTTGTTGATAGTCTGATGCATTCTCTTAATTTATCCCAGTCAACGTCTGTTTTATCATCATTGATGAAGTTGTTTAAGTTTATGGAACCTAGGTTACATGACTCATATGGGAGTAGTGGTTGTTCCCCACAGGGATTTGTGCTCTCTATTTCACCTACGTTTTTCCCAGGATGTTCTCTGTTAATTTTATCTATGAAAATAAAACCGGGGTCTCCGTTTTTCCAAGCGTTGTTAATAATAACTGTGAAAACGTCCCTTGCTTTTAGTTTTCCAACTACTTTTTTATCCTTGGGGTTCATTATTTCATAGTCTGTATCGTCCTTTACAGCTTGCATAAATTTGTCAGTTGCTGCAACTGAGATGTTGAAATTTTGTAGTGTTTTCATGTCTGCCTTGCATTCAACAAATTCCATAATATCTGGGTGATCTACACGCAGTATGCCCATGTTTGCTCCACGCCTCTTTCCGCCTTGTTTGATTACTTCTGTAGCCGCATCAAACACCTTCATGAATGAAACTGGGCCCGAAGCTACGCCTGAAGTAGATCTAACTAAGTCATTTGCTGGTCTAAGTCTTGCGAATGAGAAGCCTGTTCCGCCTCCTGATTTGTGAATTAAGGCTGTGTCCATTACGGACTTGAATATGCCTTCCATTGAATCTTCTACTGGAAGTACAAAACAAGCGCTTAGTTGTTGCAGTCTTGTTCCTGCATTCATAATGGTGGGTGTATTTGGTAGGAAGTCTAGGTTTGCTATCAGATTATAAAACGACTCTTCTATTTCGTGTGCTTCTTGTTCGTTTGCACCATAATTGTATTCTGCCTGTGAGATGTTGTGTGCAATTCTCCTAACCATTTGTTTTGGAGTTTCAATTAGCGTTCCCTCTTTGTCTTTTAGGAGGTATCTTCTTTCCAATACTTGTAAGGAATTATTTGAGAACTTTAAGTTATCTTCTTCATGACCTTCACCAAGAATTAGTGCTCTCTTTGCTCTTTCTTGTGATCTTTTATATCTGTATAAAATATAGGTCTTTGCAGTTTTATTATGTCCTTCATCCATTAAGGTTTTTTCAACTTGATCTTGGATTTCTTCAACTGTCGGTGTTTTATTATCGAACTTTTCTTCTATTTTGGAAGTGACTCTTTTAGCTATGGACTCTGCTAGCTCTTTGTCTTCTCCCCCAACTGCCTGTGCAGCCTTGAATATTGCCTCTGTAATTTTATTTAGGTCGAAGTCTACAATTCTTCCGTCCCTTTTTCTTATCTTGGTCACTTTCGCTTCCATATACTAACACCTTCCTTAATTTTTTAGTTTGATCAATTCTGCTTCGAATGATTCAATATCTTCGAAGTCTCTATAAACTGATGCGAATCTGATATAGGCTACTTTGTCTAATTTTTTTAATGCCCTCATTGCTAGTTCTCCGACAGCTTTGGAGGTAACTTCTGATTTGGGTTTGTTTCTGAGAACTGCTTCAATTTTGTTTGCGATTTTGTTAATTGTATCTGCGTCAATTGGTCTTTTTTCACATGGTATGGAGATACTCCTAACTAGTTTGTTTCTATCATATGGTTCTGCAGAATTATCTTTTTTTATTATCTTAAGATCTGTTTCAACTCTTTCATAGGTTGTGAAACGTTTTTTGCACTTTAAACATTCCCTTCTTCTACGGGTTGCTTCTAGATTTTCTGTCTCTCTGCTGTCTATAACCTTTGTTTCTTCTTTTTGACAGTATGGACATAGCATTTTATCACTTTTCAGTTGGTACTACCTATAGTGGTAGATTTTTGCTAAAACACAAGATATTGTGTAAGCGGAGAATTGATAATTCATTCTAGTATATAAATGATCGTGTGTTAATTTGTATAGTTTTGAGATGGATTATTAGGAACTATAGGTTACTTCTTCATGTAGTGTTTTCTTTTTGATTCTTCTAATCTTTCTATTGAGTATCTTAGCATTGTTCTAGGCATTTCTCTGTAGTGTTTGTTTAAGAACTTTTCTTCTGTTTTTTGGTCTCTTTTCCCTACCTCTCTTAACATCCACCCAACTGCTTTGTGGATTAGGTCATGTTTGTCGTTCAAGAGGAGTTTAGATATCTTTAAAGTGTCTTGAAATTTATTGTTTTTAATGAAATAAAACGTGGCAATTATTGCCATTCTTCTTTCCCAGAGGTTATCGGATTTGGTGAAGTTGTATAATAATGATTTATCTTTGTTGATTAAATGGGCCCCCAGTATTTTATCTGCTGAAATGTCGACTAGGTCCCAGTTATTAATTCCGTCAGTATTGTTTAGATAGAAGTTAAAGATTTCTTCTTTATTATCTGACGTTTCATATTTATGGACTAGGATTAATGTGCCTGTTAGTCTGAACTCGTGAACCTTATGGTTAAGGAGTTTTTTAACGTCATTTAGTGGGATGTCTTTGTATTTTTTTGCTAATTTTCTTTGTTGTGGGACGGTTAGGCCGTAGAAGATATCTCCCTCTCCATACTGTCCTTTTCCTGTTTTGAAGAAGTTTTGGTAGATTGGAATCTTTTCTTCGTTTTTTAGAGATGTTAATTCTTTTGTTAATTTTTGAAGCATTTTGGTTTGTTTAAAAATGGAATTTATAAATATATACATTGTTTATAAAATAAATAGGAAGCTATATAAATAAAATAACCCCTTCTGAGTGATAGCAAATTAGGAGAAAGGTATGAAAAAAATATTAATGAGCTTGATGATAGGAATTGGATTATTTATTCTACTCTTCAGCCCATTTTCAATAATTCAGAATGTTGAGGCGCAAGTTACGGTTGATCCTCCTGCACCAAAAACTTGTAAGGATTTTGGGTTACCTAAAAAGACTTGTGAAGGCGAAGGATTTGATAATGATAAGTTTAGGAGTGCTGCAGAATCTTGGTCAAAAATGGAATGTAGGATGGATATAAATCGTTGTATGAGAGAATATGTTTCAAGTTGTTCAAAAACATGTAAAGATGCTGGAGCCCTATGTGGGCCGAAAATTAAAATGAGTGATAATAATCAGTGTTCCATTGATTCTTGTTACCCAATTACGATTACAAAGGGTGGGCAAATTCAAATTGGAGGAAATGGTGGCGGAGGATCAACAACAATAATTTCATGGGATTGTAAGGCTACTGGCTCTATGAGTCTTGAATGTGATTGTAATGATGTTAAAGTTAAACCTGTATTAGTGTAACCTGAAGGATAAAAATGACAAAAAATTATGGTATTGGAAAAGTTGCAGTAGGCCTTGTTGCTGGCGCAACTCTCGGACTATTAGGGGGGCTGAACTTAAATCGTCCTTCTGACGCATTACCTCAAAGAGCGAACCCGGTGCATACGCAAGAGCAGGCTCATAATAATTTAGAGGGCCAACCATTTTACGAGGCAGTTCAACGTGCAGAAGCAGAACGCCTTTCGCATCCAAGTTCTGTAGAAAATAGACTTGCTTCTAAAGGCATTGCTAATCTTAATGTTGGGTTGGACATTGTTTCTCAACTTTATAGGACTGCTCCGGAATTAACATCTCAATTAGATCGGCTTACGGGATATCTCACGGATAACAAACAGCTTTGGAAAGGAGTGGGTGTTTATGGTCTTCCAAGTTCAGCTTTTGGTGAAAGTGACTTGGATATTGATACCGGCCTCAAGGAATGGTATGGAGGGAAAGATAGGCGCCAACTATGGATATTGGATTATAATATTGATCAAGCAAAAAAGAATCCAGGGACACTTGGTCCGGAGGGTCTTGAAAGGCTTTTGAAAGAACAAAGTTTGCTTAGGGGCAGAATCTTTGGGCATGAAGAACCACTTTTGACTGAAAATGACTTACAAAAAATGCTGGATGATCAAATAATGGAGCAGGGTTATAATGATAAATAAATTTAGATGGAGGGAGTTATAATGAAGAAGAATGTTTTAGTGATTGGAATGGGGGTGTTGATTGTTTTTGCCTTTATGATGGCAACAGATCAAATTTCTGAAGTAAATGCTTCTTTTGAAGGGGTTTCCCCAGAAACCGCGCCGTGTAGTGTTTTAAATAAACAAGAGGAGATCTCTGTTTCAAAAGGCGAGTATAAAAGTGAATCAAAAGCTAAAAATTACTGTGAACGTGCCTTAGATAGAGAGATTACTGCTTCCTTTGCAGATTGTGTTTCACACTGCACTACAAAAGAGAATTATCAATGTCTTCCTGATTGGCAGGGGCCGTCCCCAACATGTGACACAGAAGTGACAGATAAGAAGTGTGTTAAGTGGGGGAGAGGTAAGCTTATAGATATTGTCGATATCTCTGGGGGAAGTAGGCCTGTTTATGAGAGAGTTTGTTTAAAATGGGCTTCGCTGTATACGGGTAGTGGCGGCGGAATTGCCGTTTGTAATTGTTTGGACATTCCTGAAGCAGTTTAATCTGATTCTTCAGGATTTATTTTTTATGATAATGGAGGGGTGTAACTTCCAACCTTTAACTCGGATGGACCCGAACCTGTTTGTTCGGCAATTGTATTACCAACCAAAATCTCAATATTGCCTCCTCTTAACATCCTGCTAATATCTCTCCGAGCTAGGGAGGGCGCACGTATCCATTGCCCATCATAATTTCCCCTTAGATCTTTATCAATTTTTTTCTTGAAAAGATATACAAGGTGGGATCTAAAATTTCTGTTTTTGGGAATGTAAACAAAACTAATTGTTGTGTGTTTGTTCTTGGTGTATCTTTTGAAAAGGCTAAAACTCTTCCTGAATGGTGTTCTTTCTTGGGCCCAAGATCGCCCATTAAAGGCGCCTCATAATTGATCCCCATTCGATCTGCCAAAATCCCGGTTAAAAGAACTGAAGGATCTCCATCACTGTTGTTTACTTCTATGTTATAAGTCGTCATTAATTTTTGGAAAGGGTTGCTCTATTTAAGGTTAGTTTGTTATTCTTTGGGCACGAAAGATTATCAAAAGGTTTTTAGATTGCTTGTGTGTTTATTTTTCTATAGTGGTTTTAAGAGAAGTGTTAACTCCGAGGCAGAAGGATTGTGCTAGAGTTCTTGAAAAAGCTTGGTCCGTTTATGAAGGCGATATTGCAAGACCGGTTTATATTGTTCCAGGTTTAGAACTTGGAACTAGTATGGGGGAAACCTCTCTTGGTATTGACGGCAAATGGCATGTTCAATTACGTGAAAGTTTGGCGCGACTAAGTTTTGTTGACCTTAATAGGGATGGAATGATGGCTGCTCGTTTGCCTTTAACTGAAACTGGGAGAGCATACTCAGTTTTTGTTATGGCTCTTGGTTGGGGGGAGGCAGAAGACTTCTTTGATCATGTTTTGGGTCATGAGTATGGACATGTTGTTTTTAATGAAATTCTTTCTAGGTCTTTACTCAAACGAGTGGGTTTTAGTGTTCCAAGCGGAGGCTTGCATAGGGATTTAGTTTCTCATAGTGAAGCCTTTGCACATTGGTTTTCTGATTTGGTTGTTGGTATTGATGAACCCTGGCTTTTTGATGGAATGACTGGTTCAAATAGGCATCCTGAATTAGAGAGGATTGCAAGTCTGTACAATGGTTTGTGGGACTTAACTAGGAGACATGGACACGGTGCTGCCTTTGATACAGGACTTTTAGTTAGAAGTTTTGCGAAACATGATCCCCAAGCAAGTAGCAATGGGCTCCTTTATAGGGCTGCGTAATTTAGATGTAATAATATCTTCCTTTAGAACGTTGTTCTTTGTCTAATTGACTATTTGGTTTGTTGATTCTTGCTCTGTTTGTGTCTTTGTCTTTTCTGTATGTAATTTCTAAGGCCTTTAGGATTAAATTCATTCCTTCTTCCTTTTCGCAAGGACCAATAACGGTTCCTTCTTTTCCAGGGGTTCCTTCAAAGACTAACATTTTATCTCCTAGGTACTCTATGAATTGTACATCGTGGTCTACAACTACGCAGGCAATGTCTTTTTTCTGTGTGAATTCTTTAATTACTTCTGCTAAGTTGATTCTGTCTTCTATGTCTATGAACGCGGAGGGTTCGTCTAGGACAATTAAGTCGGATTCACCTGATAGACAACCTGCAACGAACACTTTTTGTAGTTCTCCTCCTGAGAGGTTTTTTAGGTTTGATTGTAGTAGCGATTTGAGATTTAATTTTTCCATGATGTTTTGTTGGTACCATCCGGATTCTAGTTCTTTTTTTGCATGTTTGTTTAAATAGTTTTCAACAGTAATGTCTTCTGGTTCGGGGTACTGGGGCTTGTATGAAACCTTAATTTTTTTATCTAGGCTTATTTCTCCTGAATCGGCCTTTAGTTTGTTTGCTATGAGATTTACAAAAGTTGTTTTACCCAAACCATTTGAACCCATTATGGCTAGGACTTCTCCGCGTTTTATTTCACCTTCTTTTACGTGTAGGGAAAAGTTTTCAAATGATTTTCTTAGGTCTTTGTAAGTGACAAGTGTTTCTGCATTTGGATCTGGAGTCCAGATTGATCTTGAGAATTTAATTGGATAGGATCTGAAACGAACATTGTCTTCTGGCAGATATCCTTCTAGGTAATCATTAATTCCATTTCTGACTCCTTTTGAAATAGATAATACGCCGTAGCATGCTCGTTCGCCGTAGATGATTTGGATTTCATCTGAAATGTAATCTAGTGTTGCGATGTCATGTTCAATAACCATTACTGCTGCGTTCTCTTCTTTTAGTGATTGTATTAGTCTTGCAACATTAATTCTAGAAGTGATGTCCAGGAATGAGGACGGTTCGTCAAAGTAATAAACGTCTGCTTTCTTTAGACAGGCTGCGATGATTGCTACTTTTTGTAGTTCTCCTCCAGATAGGTCGGATATTTTATTATTAATTGCGTTTGTTAATTCAAGTAATTTAATATATTCTTCTAATTTGTTTTTTTCATCAACTTTTTTTAGTAGCTCTAGGGCTGTTCCTTTGAATAGTTTAGGAAGTAATTCGATTCTTTGTGGTTTGTAAGAGATCTTTACTTTTTTATCAAATAAGTCTTTTAGGTATTCTCCCATGATTGTATTTGAGTAACGTGTTGTGGCACTTTGGATTAACAAATCATTATCTTTTTCTTCTAAGTTAAAATTGCCTAGGTTTGGAATGAATTCTCCTGCTAGAATCTTAAACGCAGTTGATTTACCTATTCCGTTTCTACCAATGATTCCTACAACTGAACCTTTTTTTATTGTTGGTAAGTTAAATAGTTCAAAGGAGTTTTTACCAAACCTATGGATTGGTTCTTCGTTTAGTTTTTCGGGTAAGTTAATAATATGGATTGCTTCGAAGGGACATCTTTTAGGACAGATTCCACAGCCCGTGCAGAGTTTTTCATCAATGACTGCTTTCTTTGTTATTGGGTTTTTTGAAATGCAATCTTCTCCTTCTCTGTTGATGGGACATAGTCTAGCACATAAGTAATTGCCACATTTATCTGGGTGACATTTATCCTGTTCTATGATTGCTATTCTTCTTGCCATTTCTTTATAGTTTAAATGATGGTTTAAATAGGTTCTTAGTAAGGTTTAAATAGCGCAAAATTGAGTTTTTGTTAAAATGATTGTAGGCAGAGTTGATTTAACAGATTTGGTTGAGGAAAGTGTATTTCCTCTTGTTTCTCCTGGAATTTCGAGGGAAAAGACTTTTGCACGCCCAGTTCGTTCTACTGCTACAGGAATACATGATGGTGCAGTTGTAATGGATGCTGTTTCTGTTTTAGGAAGAGCAAAGACATTAGAAGTTCTTAAGGCCTTTAATCCAAAAGTTCCTGAGTTGCTTCAGGCTGGATTGGGAGTCAGAGGTAATGTTGGTTACAAGCAAGAAGAAGTTGGTGCTTATGTCGAAGGTGCGCTAATGACTTTTGTAGATATGCTTAAGGCTGGACTTGCTGAAAACCCTGAGTTAAGTGTTAAAACTTGTTTTGAAGATTTCTATGCAGGGATTTTAGAAAAAGGACCTTATTTTATTTAAGATTGATAAAGTCGACCCAATGTTCTGCCAATAACTTTTCTTACTCCTTGCGGTAGTTTGTCGCTTTTTAGGCCTTGCAATCTTGTTTCCATAAAGTATAATGTATTTCCCATGTTCATCTCGTCAAACATTCCTGCGTAATCTCTTGCTAGGACATCGCCAACAGTTTCATTAAATGCTTTTTCGATTGCTCCATAGTTTCTTTTTGGACCATTGCGTAGGTGATCTGCCCAAATTCTATCGATTCCCTTTTTGTCGCCACTTAATATGGATTCTAAGAATTTCTCTCCCCTTCTCCTTCCTACTCTGGCACGAGCTGTTTCCCAGAAGTTGGGTCCTTCTGTAGCCTTTGCTGTTGTTTCTGTCGGGGTTGTCATTGCGAAATTTTTGGGATTTATGCTGTTTAAAAGTCTTTCTAGTAAGGTTTAAATGGAGTAATTTGGGATATTTCTCAAAATGACTGGGGAATTAAAAGTGACTGTTCGTGATTTAATGGAAGAGAAGAGTCTCAGGAACCCGAAATTCCTAGTGGAAGAATAAGTGTTTTGGGGAGAGCTTCTGCTGGAAGTGCTCAAAGAAATTTAGTTTAAGTTTTCTTCAATCCAAGAAGTTAGTGTTTCTTCGTCTTTGAATCCAATACTTTCTGCTATTGGTGCAGATTCTTTCATGATTATGACTGTTGGTACGGATCTAATTGTGTATTCTGCGAATATTTCTTGGTTTTCTTCTAGTTTGATTTTGAAGAAGTCTGCTTTGTCCTTTAGTTTTTCTGCAACTTTTTCAAAGACTGGTGCTAGGAGTTTGCAGGGTGGACAAGTTTCGCTGTAGAAATCTACAACTACAGTTTTTTTGTTATTGTGTACTTTTTCTTCAAAGTTGTTTTTTGAAATTTCTTCCATTTTTTTGTTGAGTTTTAATGGGTTTTTAAAGTTTTTTAAAAGATGTTATTGGAGAATGTAAATGCTTATTAATTAGAGGAAAATTTGGTTTCAAGCAATGACTGACGATGAGCAGAGACCTGCTGTACAAAGTTCTTTGGAATTAACCCTAGACCAATTAATAGATTTTGGTATTGGAAGTGCTGTGAATAGGTCTCTTATTAGAGAAGGTCTTCCCGTGGATTCCCAAAGGAACTATGTTTTTATGACATCGAAGGTCGATCCTGATGCGAAGAAAGCGCTTAAAGAGAAGGGATGGATTTTTGACAAGGGATTACTGGGTGCGTATTTGACTGTTTTGCCGCTTCTTGCTGCGGAGAAAGGGTTAAGATGCATGACCTATCCATTGAATGATAGGAATGAAGTTGGTGATGAGTTTGGACCAAGGGTTCATATTGTAGGGGATACAAATTCAGATTTGAGATTATGTAGTCCGCCTTTAGCAATAAGAGAAAGGTTTGGAGAAATAGTTAGAGATCATTTGGGAGGATCAACGTGGGCACATATGGTAGAAGGATTGATTGGTTCAGAAAGGTTAGCTGAGACATTGTTCTTGAAGAATGCGGGAGTTAGTCCTTTGTTGTTAGTTGATAGATCTACTAACGTATACGGGGAGAATTTATTGGAAGTTCTTAATCCAAAAGGACGCGTTGAGGCATATTCTGGGAGAGCTCAATAAACTTATAACTCTGTGAGAATCCTGATTCTTATGAGAATTGAAAAGAAAACTTGGCCTGGTTATTTTGAGAAAGTTCTTGAAGGAACTAAGAATTTTGAGGCTAGGCTTGCTGATTTTGAATGTAATCCAGGGGATACCTTGGTGTTGAGGGAGTGGGATCCTAGGACTAAGAGTTATACTGGGAGAGTTATTGAAAAAAAGGTGAAATATGTGGTTAGGACCAAGGATCTGAAGTACTGGTCGGATGAAGAGGTGGAAGAGTACGGTTTTCAGTTTATATCCTTCGACTAAGGGAAAAGTATTTATTTTTTGAAGTATTAGAAATAGTATGAAAAAATACATTATTTTTGGAGTTATCTTTCTGATAATATTAGGATTGTCTGCGGTTGTTTCTGCTGGGAACTTTAGAGGACACAACCATTATGGCACCAGAGGACATGGGCATTATTCTGACGGAGAAGTTTGGGGCTGGACTAACTCTGGCAGATTAATTGTTGGAAATTATCACAATGGATATTTTAGTGGTACAGTGGGCAATAAATTTGTTTCAGGAAGCTATGGAAATGGACACTTCTCTGGAAATGCTTATGGAGCCCAGCACCCGTATTTCCATGGATATTACTGGAGATAATCCAACAAAAAGATTTATATAAATACCCGATTTTGTTAATTTAGAGGTGATTATTTTGAGTACAGGTCAGTTACACTGCAAGTTTAAATGTAGATTATGTGCTCTTGATTCTAAATGGAACTTCTAAAGAAATTAACAGAGGAACATGGACCAAGCGGTGATGAAGGTAGAATTAGGGAGATTATTAAGAAAGAGATAAAACCCTATGTGGATGAACTTTATAGGGATAAGTTTGGCAATTTGATTGCTCGTAAAAAGGGAAAAGGAAATTCTGTAATGCTTGCTGCACATATGGATGAGATTGGTGTGATGGTTAAGTCAATTGATATTGATGGAAAGGTGTTTGTTTCTCCAATTGGTGGAATTGAACCTGTTATTTTATTGGGAGAGAAAGTAAAAATTGTTACTAATAATGGGAAGGTGGCCCATGGAGTTTTAACAACTAAAGAGATCCAAGATGGTGCTGAATTAACTTCGTTGCCTGCGATGGACGATGTTTATGTTGATGTTGGAATGTGCGCGAAGGATTGTAAAGAGTTTGGCATATCTGCAGGAAATTATGTTTATTTAATGAAGGGTTATATGGAAATGGCTAATGGGAAGTTAGTATCAGGCAAGGCATTGGATGATAGAATTGGATGTTATATTGTTTTGGAGTTGGCTAAGAAGTTAAAGAATTCTAAAGCAGAGATATATTACGTCTTTACTGTTCAAGAAGAGATTGGATTGTACGGCGCTAAGACTTCTTTGTATTCAATTGATCCAGAATATGCTATTGTTGTGGATGTAACTGAAGCAGATGATGGTAAGATGCATGAAGGACATGGTAAGTGTGTTGGTCATGGTCCTGTTGTGGTGTATAAGGACGCAGAGATGATTACTACCAAGTGTATTAACGATTGGTTGGCTAAGACTGCTAAAAAACATAAAATTGATATTCAGCCAGATGTAGGTAACTTTGGTACAACTGACGCCTTGAGTGTATCTGTTTCAAAGGGCGGAATTCCTTGCACTGCTGTGGGTGTGCCGGTTAGAAATATCCATAGTACAACTAGTGTTGCTAGTAAACAAGATATTAAGGATGCAATTAAGATTATATATGAAGTTTTAAAGAATCCTCCGAAGGTTTGTTTGTAGATATGGAAATAAGTCTTGAGAAATTAAATGAGAATGAATTCTTAGTTACAATTAGTGAAGATGATTCTTTTACTGAACATGTTGTAATTGTTGAGGATGAATCTTATGAGAAGTTAACTGATAAGATGTGTAGCAAAGAGTTATTGGTTGAAAAATCAATTGAATTTTTGTTAACTAAGGAACCTAAAGAATCTATTTTAGAGAAATTTGAGATTATGCTAATCGCTAAGTACTTTCCTGAGTATCCTGATGAGATAAAAAAGCTAATTTAGTTGGTCGTTGTATTTTTCTTTTTGGGCGTTTCATAAATATCTTCCTCGAAAAAGTCTGTTCTTCTGAGTAAGATAGTTCTCACTCCCATACAACCCATACACTGGAAATCGGCTACGGGGTGCTGTCCTTCTTCTATTATGACATCACTCATCCGGTAATGTCTTGTTTTAGATCCGCACTCTCGGCAAGATCTCATAACTTGGTCAGGGACCAATTCTAATTTGTTTCTCATATTTTTTCCTCCTTAATATAATTTAATCTATTAGAACTTTGGGCTCAAATCTTAGTTAGTTTTTTCAACTTAGGACCTGAGCCTTGTTAGTTGAATCTTGTAGAAGTTGTAGGCTTCACAGTAATTGTTTTGATACATAGTTTTACTTTACTGTGAAATTCCATTGTTAATATTAATGTGAACTGTGTATTTAAATTTATTGTTTAATTTTTTAGTGAAAAGTATTGTATATACTTCATTTATTTAATTTCGACAATGTTAATTGAGAATGTTCCAGGCATTCTTGGAGTTGCTTTCTTTAAAGCTGCCTTTGCATTGTCGATGTTATCTTTTTCAACTTTAACTGAGAATACGGTTTGTTTCTTTTTTAGTCTTGCAGCTACTCCTGTAGGAGTTCCGAATGCACGCTGCATTCCTGTCTGCATTCTATCTGCTCCGGCACCTGTAAGCATTTTATTTTCTCTGATTACTTGGTGCGGATAGACGTTTAATTTAAGATAATAATCTTGTCCAATTGACCTTATTAGGTTTCTATTGATTATTTGTCTGCATGATTCAAGGGCATTATGCCTTATTTGGATGGGTTCTTTTACCTGTAACTCTACCTTGTAAGGGAATTTCTTAGTTTTTTCGCCCATGTCATACCTAATAACTTTGTTTGTAGGGACTGCTCGGATGTAGTTTTTCCTTCTATACTTGCTCTTTCTAGTGTAGGATCTCTTCACTGGTGAGCTACAATGTCCTCTTCTTAGCGTTGCCATTTTATTGTATGGATACCTTTTGGCCTATAGCTTGGCCAGGCATTCCTTTATCGAATATTGCCCTTAGAGCGCCCTTATTCCCATGTGGGGAGGCTATTTTTCCATGGATTTCCTTGCCTGAAGGTGATTTCCAGGTGACTTTTTTATCTATTAATGCCTCTGCTTTTGCTCTAGTTTGTATGCTAGGCACTATTAGAACCATGTGGTTATTGGACTTTGTATGCCTTCCTAGCCTAAAATTAGATATTAGAGCGTCCATTGTGGGTATTTTTGATCGAATTTTGTTTTTAAGCTTTTCTTTCTGTTTGTTTTTATGTTGTGGAATATGTAATTTCTTTTCAGTAGTGACTAAGGAAAGGTTTATATACTTTTGTTTGGTTGCGAGGATTAGTGGTTTGAGGCACATAATGAAAACAAATTTCAGAAATCTTATCGCGGGCGCCACGTTGGGTGCCGTTAGTTTATTCAGTTCTGGGTGTTCTGATGATGAAACCTCTAATTTAGTGAGAGTTGCTGAAATTCATTCAGTCCATCGTACAGAGTTAAATGGTGATGCTCTACCAGATTTAGTGGTCAATCACGGAGAGGGGGGCCTTACAGAATACATTGGCATTAGTCATAGAACTAGTAGTAGTGGAACTAAAACTTATCAATTTGAGTTAGCCTGGAGCGACCTACCCTTCAAATTAGGGGCATTGCATATGGTTGTAATGGAGAGCCCTAAAACATTTGATATGCCTATTTGGGAGACCGGTTACACAGGTGAAAGAGAAATGAAGATGAATTTAGATGAATTTGGAGCCAAGGATCACATAGCAAGAGGTGTTGAATTACCATCAATCACATTCCAACAATTTGCGGAAGATCCTGCAGATGAATATGTTACTTTTGTCTTAGGAAAGGATGGAAGATACATTCCTGAAAATCAAGTTTATAATTCAATGGCAAGATTCGCTGGAAGTTATAATAAGGTGTTGAAGGCGCAAGGTGAATTGGGCAGAAGTAGGTCTGGTTTAGAAGGGATTGTTGGTCCTTTTTCAATTGGTAGTTTTAAAACGTTCACTCCCGAAACTAAGGAATGGCAAGTTGAACACTCCCTGATAATTGAGGATTAATTAGAAACTAATATATGGACATCTTTTCCATATATTTTCTTTAAATCTTCAAAGAGTGCTTCCTTGATAAAGACCCTTGGAGGAATTTTAATTGAAGATAGGGTTTTTTCTAACTCTTCTAATGTGCTTGCTTGGGCTTTTCCTAGGCCACCGTTGGAATTTATTTTAGCCTTTGAAACTGCTTTTGTTTTGGCGTCAATATCTGCCACCATGTATGCTGTTTCTCCTAGTAAGTAAATATCACCAAATTGATCACCATACTTAACTCGAATTTTAACTCTGTCAACTTCTTTTCCACGTTCTCTTTGAATATGTCTTAGTAATTTCTTTCTTAACAATGAGGATTCTCTTCTAATCTTTTCAAGTTCTTCTTTTGAGGTTGCTTTTTTAGCGGAGCCGATTGTAGTTTTTAGTGTTTCTAAATCGCTTTTTGCAAAGTGTCCTTTTTTCACTAGTTTTCCAAAGTTTGTTAGTAGTTCTGATCTTGTTGTAGGGAGGTTTTCTAGTTTCATTAAGTCTGTTAATAAGTTAGAGATTGCTTCCATCATATCGTTCATTTGTTGTTTTGTGGATTTCTTTTCTTCTTTCTTTACAATATCTTTGATTACTTTTAGATATTTACCAACGTCATCCATCATCTTATCTATTTCTTTACCGGTTACATCTCTTATTTTACCATGTTCTATGGCTTTGTAGAGTTTGAATGCGTCTTTTAGAATGTTTAGTTCGGAAGGTTTCATTAATTTCTCTTTTTTAACAAAAATATCTTCCATTAGTTGTATTGTTTCTTTTGGTGTTGAAGGCGGGTAGCCTTGGAGCATTAATGCTGATTGTGAAGGGTTCAATGCTGCGTAGTATAAGTCTTCTACAACTATAGTGATCAGCTTGCCTTTAGCACGGTCTATCATTCTTTCTCCAACATCCATATGCATTTCAATTGCTTCTGGACTTGGTTTGATACGGCCCATGTTTAGTAGTAATTTTTGTGGCATGAAAACTCCCCTGTCATATAGCGGAATTCCATCCCTTAGGAATGTGAAGAATACTGGAGTTGCATCCCTAATACCATCCCAGAAATCTGTTAATATGTATACTTGAATGTGGAATATCTTCTTTACGCCTGCAGCTGCACTTGCTTCATAACCCATTGATCGAATAATACTCATTAATTTATCCCTTAGTTCTGCCCGACTCATTCTTTTAACGTCGGTATCGTCTATGATGATTGCAACGTCAATGTCATGACTTGATGCGTCTCCTCTAAATAAACTTCCAACTGCCACGTATGAAACAATGTATCTTTCAAACCTTTGTAGAACCATTGTTTTGTGGATTTCACTTACCTTTAATGCACCAAGAACATCCTTTGGATCATATAAATGAACACCTGTTGCCAAAAGTTTCATGACCTCATATTTTCCATCAAAACATGCCTCTCTTAATTCTGACATTAACATGCATTGAGATTTTATTAATTTATCAACATCTTCTGCACATTTTTTTAAGAAATCTTCTGTTTTTTTGATTAAGTCTATCTTATCTTGTGTTTTTTTATCGTCTTGATCGTCAATCAATACTAAAACGTTTATTTTTTGTTGCTCTTCTTTTATCCTTTTTCTTAATTCTTCTTCACTTAGTTTCTCAGTTCTTAGTCTGTTAACTAGGTCTTCGAATCTTTCTGGTGGGAGAATACATATTCCAATTGTTTTATTGTCTTTTTTAGCTAGAACCTTCTCCTTGAACTCCTCTACCTTGGCCTTCATTTGTTCGAACTTCTTCTTGATCTCTTCCTGAGCCTTTTTATCCAAAGGTTGATTCTGAGAAACATTAGGATCGCTTTCTAGATTCATGTTTATAAGGGTCTGGGGGTTGTTTATAAATCTTGGGGTAGTCTGGCTGGGAAGCTTTAAAAAGATAGTTTTGGAGATTTGAAGGATAATGAGATGGTTAAATAGAGATAAGAGATTCCTTATTCTTGCTAGTTTGTTCTTGATTATTCTTGGGTCTTTTGTGGTTGCAGATTTGATATCGAGTAAGACGGAATTTGATTTTTATGGAGAGCCAACTGCAGTTAGTGATCCTGAGAGTTTTGTTTTAGAGAATACTTATTCGAATTATACCATTGAGGGAATCCTTTTTGATTTTATTCCGGACAGCAGTTTGCCAGATAACAATGTAGAAAAAGGCGACTTTGTTCTGATTGGCCTCCCGTTACTTCTTGATATTGGCGGATCAGAAACTGTTGAGTTTACATTTGTTATGCCAAAGGGACTGGATGCAATAGATGATGATTTTGAAGTTGTTGTTTGGGACGTTGGAAAAATGAACATAAGTGGGCTTAGAACAAATATTTCTAACCCTCTGGACCAGGTTTATGTTGAAGTTTTAATGGATGTGGAAGTTGTAATTGATAATCATCTAGAATTTTACAAAGACCAAGTTCAATTTGATATTTCTGGAGAGGATCCGAAGAATGTGAGTAAAGGTAAAACAAGAACTGTTCAGGATGGAGACGCGGTTTCGATAACTATTACCTATGAGAACTCATTTAATGAAAATATAGAGTTTGACAAGGGTGATATCAAAGCAGTTCTGTATGTGGATGGAGAAGAGCTAGACAGACAAACCGGTAAGGATAGTGTTGATGATGGTGAAACTGGAGAGGTGGAAGTTGAATTTGATGTAGAGGATTTGGATCCTGATAAATATGACGTGGAGATTGAGTTAACAGGGGAAACAACTGATGGTGGAAGACATGGGGAAATCTTTGAGTTTAAGATTGATGTAGAAGAGGCTACAAGTACTCCTGATGTTATTTCTGATTTTGATGGTGATGGTGTGAGGGATGAATTGGATTTCTGTCCTGGAACAAATATCCTTTGTGATGTGGATGAAGCTGGTTGTGAGATGGATCCAGACAGAGATGGCATTTGCACTGGTGTTGATCAAACACCTAATGGGGAACAGAAGTTTGTGGAAAAAACAGATAGTGTTACATCTAAACAAAATGATGATAAGGGAGAAGCCTCTGAAGAAAAAGAAAAAATAGTTGAGAAGAAACCTAGTTCTGATGGCGGGAGTACTGGTTCATTCTTCTTTGGATTGATTGTAGGATTTATCGGAGCCGCTTTATTTTTTACATTAACTAAGGTTTAGTCATATTGGTTGATTTAATCGAAAAAGAGAGAAAAGAACAGCAAAGTAAATTAGATGAAATTGTAAGAGACAACAAACGCTGGCGAAGGAAAAAAACTCTTTCTGGAGTTGCGGCTGCTGCGTTGGGGGTAGGTGTTTACTTTTTTGGAGATGGACCCGAAAGTGATGTGTCCAACATCACTAAGTGTGCGCTTTCTTCCTTTTTGACCTACCAGCTACTTACTGTTCAATCGGCAGTTCTTAAAAGCCCCCTTTCAATTTTAAATCCAATGACAACCTTCAGGGCTGTTGGAGGTCTTATTCGACTTGCCCTAAAGGGTGAAACTGTTGAAAGTGAGATTAAGTTTAGAAGAAGATATTCTAGCAGAATAGAAAGTGAGGATTTTATTCATCGCAGAACTAACAAAGCATCCATAGAAATACTTGAAGGAGAGGAAGCAGGTCTTGAAGGATTAGTGGATGTTTTTGAAAGTGAGAAGATAAGTGAAAAGAGAGAAAACTTAGTTGGTAGGTTATTTGGAAAGTTTTTTGGAAACCTTGCAGTAAGGAATGCTAGAAAGAAGAAGGATACTCCTGTAAGAAAAATATTGGGTGAAGTTGGATATTATTTGAGTAGGGGCGAACTTAGTTATGCCGAGCAGATGATTGATCTAGCTGTTAGGAATAGTAAGACTGCCGAAGATAGGATTAGTTGCTTGTGTGTACAAGGATATTTCTTTGAATCTCAAGGAAGACCCGTTGAAGCAAGTAATGCTTTTAGTGAGATTCTTGGACTTTTGAAAGGAAGAGGGGTGGTTGATTTTGATGAGGTAACTGGAACAAAGAATGAGGTTTTTGTACATCGTTCTCCTTTGTTGGGTAGGACTTTTGCGTTTAAAACAAAAAAATCTCCAGAAGATGTTTTTTTAGAACAGAAAAGAACTAGGTTTTTTCATGAAAAATCTTCTGTTTTTGTAAAACCTCTAGGCATAATTTACAGAGATGAAAAACCATATAGTTCTACTAGGTGGGCCGGAAGGTTTGGATTAAATGATTACATTATTGGAGGGCATGAAGAAGAGGCACGAAGAATTTTAGGTGAAAGTCTTGAAGCCATTTTACTTTTACATTTGAGGAGTGAGGAGAGATTAGTCGAGGCACGAAGAGTTTTTGATAGTGAACATTTTGGAGAAGCTCTTTGGCGTAAATTTGTCGAAAGAGAAAGGCTGTATGGGTCAGCATTTAATGTTGTTAGAAATGGTGTTGATGCTCTTTGTGAAGAACTTGAGGGAGTTTGGCGCTCAGTTGCGCATGGAGATTTTCATCCAGGAAACATAAGGGTTGATAGGGAAGGAAAAATTTATATAATTGATGCAGAAGATGGAATTATCACAAGTCCTTATATTGATCCAGTTACATTAGTTGAGAACCATCTTTTTAGAGATATGTTAACTGCTGAAGAGAGTTTAAGAGCACTAACTAGGTATAGCGATAATGCAGTAGATAGTGGTGCGCTTGTTAGTTCTGAATTATCTATGAGGTATTTGCATTTGACTGGGGCCTTTAAACATCTTTTATCTTTTGGTTCTGCTGCAAATTTTACTGGGCCCGATGATTTTGAAGTTGTTAGGGCCCACCATATCAGGAAAGAGTTGGCCCATCTTAAAGCATTGGAAAGTTTTGGTGTTTCTGATGATTTGCGAGGGCTCAAAACTTGCCTTGGAGAGGTTTATTGTAAGGCATAAAGTATATAAAGAGGCCTCCCAATTTATGATTCTACTATGAATGTTCCTGATGAATTACTTGCTGAGCTTGTTAAGCGGGTTGCAGGCACTGATACCTTAAAGCTCTTTGAGGTTCTGAGTAAGAGAAAGAATGTTTCTGAGTTTAAAATAGCCGAGAAATTAGAGATTTCTGTGAATCAAGTTAGAAATATGATTTATAGATTGCAAGAACATAATCTTGTCAGTTTCACTCGTAAGAAAGATAAGGTTAAGGGGTGGTATATTTATTACTGGACTTTTGAAAGGCCCAAGGCTGTTGAACTAATTGTTGATATGAAAACTAAGGAAACTAAAGATATTAAGAAGGAGTTAGAAAACATAGAAGATATTAGATGCTATTTATGTAAATATTGTAGAACTAAATTGGGTGAAGAGGAAGCATTGGAATTACAATTCTTATGTGAGGGTTGTGGTGAAATTCTAGAAGAACAGGATGCTAATAAGAGAAGGAAGGAACTGGCCAGGAGGTTAAAAAAAGATAGAGAACATCTTAGAGTTGCTAAGGGGGCTCTTGACCACCACCGGATGTTGGTTGCTAGGGCTACTGATCGGCAAATTGCTAAGGAAAAGGCTGAGAAGGATAAGTTAAGGGCCGAGGCTAGAAAGGCTGCAGCGAAAGAGGCAGGTAAGAAAGTTACAAAGGAAACTAGTAAGAAGACGCCTAAAAAAACAAAGAAAACTCCTAAGAAAAAAGTTAAGAAGCCGGCGAAAAAACCTAAGAAAAAAACTGTTAAGAAACCAACGAGGAAAGCCCCTAAAAAAAAGACTGTTAAGCGGCCGGTTAAGAAATCTCCAAAGAAGGTTGCTCCTAAGACTAAGAAGAAAGGGATTCTAAGAAGAGTTTTTAAAAAATAATTCCAAATAGACTTGTGAATACTTTATATCCATCGAATGGTGGGAAGGGTATCATGTTGAATAGGAATAGGAACAAGTTGATTTGTTTTGTTAAATATAATGCAACTGCTTGATTTCTTGTCAAGTTTTTCTTTCTATCTAAGATTAAGTATGCTGCAAAGAATAGTAATAAATTCATTAATGGTCCGGCGAACGCTGTAAGAAATACTTGCGTTTGTGTTAACACTCCAGATAAACTTACATAACCTGGTGCGAAGATTATGAATGGGCTACTAATCCATTTTAGGAAGATTCCTAAGAATAAACCGAAGTATGATGTGAAGAATTCTGTTGAGACACCCATTGCCAAACCTACAAATTTGTGCCCCATCTCATGGAGGATGATTCCTGGGGCTGTCACTAGTGCTGCGAATTTGAAGTCTTGCCAGTTGAAGGATGTTCTTGGAGTTAGTACGTTGTTAATTGTTGATGGGCTTTTGATGTAACCCATGAAAATATAGCCCAAGGCAGCAGTCATGATTACTAATCTTATCAATTCTGCAAGACTGAAAAATGCCATAGGATTCTGTTTTTAAAAGAGTATTAAAAATGTTTCTGTACATACTGTACTTATATTGTTGGGGAGATAAGATATTATAAGGATTTGAGGTGTT
>CAYFJW010000001.1:0-189205 GCA_964343875.1 Candidatus Woesearchaeota archaeon | reverse complement strand
ACATACTGTACTTATATTGTTGGGGAGATAAGATATTATAAGGATTTGAGGTGTTCTTTCTTGCATGGAAGGGAAGTTTAGTTTGCCTGGTCATAAACTGAGATATGGTAAGAAGGATTTAGCTAGAGCCTATAAGAGTGTTCCCCAGCCGAAGGTTAAGGATGTTAGAGCTAGTGAGTTTTTTTCTAATTCCCCTCCAACGGTGTTTGTTGGTTCCAAGTTGAAATATCCCAATGTTAATGTTGGGATTTTAGCTCCGCCTGTGAGGGTTGATGATGTAGAAGTGTACGATTCTCATAAGAGATGGGTTGAGGGGGATAAGGGTATTCAGGAGATATTAGATTTTAGGGGCAATTTGATTAATTCTAGATTTCTAAGCAATGTCCATTCTCCAAGGGGAAAAGTTAGTGGCAAGTTTTTGGATATATCTCAAGAAGTTGGGATGGCAAAGAAATCTGTGGATATGGAATTCTATTTGAAGAAGAAAGTTAAATTGGGTTTGAAGTTTGATAGGGTTTCTAAACCTGTTAGTTCTCCTGCCGATTTGAGAAATATGAAGATTGTTGATAATGCAAAAATTGAAAGGCCTGTTGAGAAAGTTTTTGGTGACACTGATTTGAAAGCTGCTGAGGCTGTAGATTATTTGTATAAGAAACAATTAGAAGACCAAAAATTGTCTCAATTGTTATCTTTGGGGATAATGGGGCTTGGTAAGAATAGGAGATTAGTTCCAACAAGGTGGAGCATTACAACCGTTGATGATATTGTTGGAAAGAATTTAATAAAAGAGATTAAAAATTATTCGGTTGTTAATGATTATTCTATGTACTTTGGTAATTTTTTAGGCAATTATTATTTGGTGTTTTTATTCCCTGATGTGTTTTCTTATGAGTTATTTGAGATGTACCTGCCAGGAAGTTCATGGAATCCTAATCTTAGCGAGATTACAGTCGCAACTGATTATGAAGATTATAACGGGAGAAAAAATTATGCTTCAAATTGTGTTGGGGGTTATTATGCTGCGAGGTTGCCTTTATTGGAAATGCTAAGGAACCAAAAAAGACAAGCCTCTGCATTTGTTTTAAGGTTTGAAACGCCAGACTATTGGGCGGGTTTGGGAGTGTGGGTTGTTAGGGAAGCTATGAAGAAAACAATGGGAACAAAGAGATTTGTTTTTGGTGACAAATATAGCATGATTAAGAGTGGAAGAGAAGTAATATTAGAAAAACTTAATTTTGATATTAACCAAATATTGGTCAGGAGCAAGTTATTAGAGAGGGTGAAAACTCAAATGAAATTGAGTAATTTCTTCTCTTAGATCTTGTCCTTGATTTCTGCTAGACCCCTGAATGTGGTTGCAAGCCCAATTAGTATGATTAGAATGACAACCCCTGCTTTTATTAGGCCGACAGTGGCCGATAACCATGAAGGGTGGGTTAATAACATTAAACCTAGGATGATGAGTGTTAGCCCTAAAACCACCTTAAATATAAAATTCATCATATTTTTACCCCAGTGATTGATTTTATTTTGTGATTTTTTAAAGGTAATCTTTTGGAGGAATATGGTTTCTAGTATACATCTTTTAAAAATGTTTAAAAATGGAACAGTTTTCCTTAAGTTATGCACAGTCATAGGCAACACACTCATTATGTACATATGATCCTCAAGAATAGGGAATTGCGTGATATGTATTTGGCCTTGTCCTTGAAGACCCTGGCCGTAAGCATGGTTGGAATTTTTATCCCCCTTTTCTTAATTATTGAACTGGGGTTTAGTCTAAGCAATGTTGTTTTGTTTTACTTCTTTACTGCAATGGGTTATATGGTAACTGCACCCATTGCTGGAAAGTTTGTTAGCCGTTTTGGTTTGAAGAACTCGGCAATGTTGACTGTGCCCATGTTAATTGTTTTTTACTTGGGTCTTTTTAGTTCTGAAGTTATTGGTCTTAATCTAAATTATTTGGCAGTGTTTTTAGGTGTGACACAGGCAATGTATTGGATACCATTTGTTACCCACTTTGTTAGATCCTCTGATAAAAAACACAGAAGTGAGGAAGTTGGTTTTTTGAGTGCAAGCATGATTGTTTCTTCAATGAGTGGCCCTTTTGTTGGTGCTTTAATAATTACGTTGTTAGGATTTGGTTCTTTGTTTAAAATTGCTAGTTTGTTATTGGTCTTGAGTATAATTCCTTTGATATTTACTAAGGGGTCTCATGAACCCTTTAGGTGTCGATTTAAGGATATACAGAGAATACCAAGAAGATTTACAGTTAAGATGCTTGCGTTTGGTGCAACTAACATTGTTGAATTAGTTTTTTGGCCAGTGTTTTTATTTTCAGTTGTGAACATTTACACAAGTTTTGGTTTGATTTTCTTAATTGCCGAATTTGGTGCCTTTGTTAGTGCTGTTTGGCTGGGCTCTATTGAGGATAGGAAGAAGTTGTTGAAGATATTAAGAATTGGGGGAATTTTATGTGCGATCATATGGCTTTCCAGAATATTCTTTACTGGGGCAGTGATATTGGCGGCAATAACTATCATTGGAGCATTCTTACATAATTTGGTTGAGATACCCTTCAATACGTTAGAGTACGATAAATATGTGAGAAAACGGTATTTGGCAGAATTTGTTGTTTTTAGAGGGATTTTAGAGAGTTTGGGAAGAATAATCCTGCTTGGGGTATTGGCTATATTTATGCATTACAACGCGGCATTCATCACTTCTGCAATAATGTATTTGACTTTCTTGTTCTAATAGAAAGGCTTTAAAAGGTCAATTTGAAGATAGGTTTTGGTGGAATGTGGGCTTCACTCGCCTGAACTACTTGTCAAAAAAATAATGGAAGTGTAATAAAATGGGATTATACCAACACATAAGGGAGACTGCAAAAAAGGTTTCACCTGAACTGAGAAGGGAGAGACTTGCAGATTGGAGACGTTCTTTAGCTGTTTCTAGAGTAAAGAGACCTACAAATTTATCTAGAGCTAGAAGTTTGGGTTATAGAGCTAAAGAAGGGATAATTGTTACAAGGGTTAGAGTTCTTAGGGGCGGAAGAAAGAGAGAACTGATTAAGAAGGGTAGAAGATCTAAGACTAGAAGAATGAAGAAGATTCTTGATATGAATTATCAAACTATTTGTGAAAATAGAGCGAGTAAAAAATATCCGAATTGTGAGGTTTTGAATAGTTATTATTTAGATAAGGATGGAAAACATATTTGGTACGATGTAATCTTAATTGATATCAATAGTAATTCTATTAAGAAAGATAAGAAACTTAAGTGGATTACAAAAGGGAAGCATAAAGGAAGATCTAACAGGGGACTGACTTCTTCTGCTAGGAAGACAAGAGGTCTAAGGCGGAAGGGAAAAGGTTCTGAGAAAGTAAGGAATTAATTATTTCCTTACAATATTTATTTTTATTCTGTTGAATTTTGGAAGCTTTGGTTTCTTTCCTGAAAGTAAACTTAGTAGTGCCCCGGCTATTAAGAGAACAATCAATGCTCCAAAAATAACTGCCCCGAAGAGGATTCCTACAACAAAAATCAAGGGGAAGAATAGTGCTAATGCAACCCTCCATTTAGTAGGGATTATTGGTCTGCCTAAAATCTTTATTTTACCTGTTTGTACATAAATGAATAATCCAATTAGCAGGAATACATATCCTAAGATTTTTTGCCATAAAGGCATTGAAGCAATGATTTCTTCAAGCATGGACTGTCTTGTGTAGAATGATTTATAAACATTTATGAGGAATAGTGTGCTATGTTAACTGATGTTCAAATAATGGAGATTAGAGGCTTTTTAGAAAAAGCGGAGAATCCTCTGTACTTCTTTGACGATGATCCTGATGGACTAACCGCCTATCTGCTTTTGAAGAAGAAATATAAGAAAGGGCATGGAACCTGTGTTAAATCTTCTCCCAAATCTGAGATAGTTTATTCTGCCGCCTACAGGAAACATAAACCTGACTTAGTTGTAATCTTGGATAAGCCCAAGATTAGTCAGGAAGTGTTGGATGAGTTTAATGTTCCTGTTGTTTGGATTGACCATCATCAATTGGTTGAGAGGAATGGTGTTAATTACTATAATCCCATGGCAGGAGATAATCCCGATAATAGGCCAACAAGTTATTGGGCATATAGGGTTGTTGAAGAAAATGAATGGGTTGCCCTAGTTGGAATTATTGGAGATTGGAATGTTCCTGAAAAAGATATTGTTGAGAAGTTTAAGTATCCTGAATTATTGGGCAATGCTAAAACCGCTCCTGAATTAATGTTTGATGTTGAATTTGGTAAGTTGATTAAGATATTTTCTTTTGTGATGAAGGGAAGCAACGAAAGTATGGATGATTGCATTAATGGGTTAGAAGAAATAGATGATCCAATGGATATTCTTGAAAAGAAAAGTGAGATGGGTAAAGTAATATTTGAGAAGTATGAAAGGTTAAATAAAGAATATGAGGTTCTTTTGAAAGGTGCTTTGGAACAAGAGGAAGATGAAATATATGTTTATACTTATGTAGAAGATAAAAACAGTTTTACTGGGAGTCTCTCAAATGAATTATTGCACAGGTTGAAAAGTGAAGTGATTATTATTGGTAGAGAGAAGGAGGGAGACTTTCGTTTGAGTTTGAGAAGTAAGGGGAAACCAATAAGACTTATTTTAAAAAAGGCCCTTGAAGAAGTAGAAGGGTACGGGGGCGGTCACGAGATGTCTTGCGGGGCCTCTGTTAAGGTGCAAGATTTCTCGAAATTTATAGAAATTATAAAGAGAGAATATAAAAAAGAGTAGAGTGTTAATTTTATGATGAAGAAATTAATTTTATTGTTAGTTTTTATCTTAGCTATTCCTTTTGTTAATGCTGAGCCCGTGGAAAATTACAATCATTTTCAATATGTAGAGATGGCCTTGGCTCTTTCTTCTTATGTTGATGTGGAGTATACTTCGGGATCCCACTCAATTGATTACATAAGAAGTGAACTTTCTTTCTTCCCAAGGAATAGTGATATTCAGGAGGTTAAGAAATTGGAGGCATTTTCTTCACCAAGTTCGACCATACAGCAGGGAACTGAAGTGATAACTTACACTTGGTCTGAAGATCAGGCGCTGAGATTAAGCTATGGTTATGATGCAGTTGTTAAGGTTGATAACAGGCTTACTAGGATTAATAAAAAAATACAATTCCCGCTAGCTAAATTAGATTCAATTGTTTTAGAGTATACACAACCTACAGAGTTTATCGATATTAATTCTAAGATTGAGAAAAGAGCTAAGGAAATAATTGGTACAGAAGACGATCTTTATGAAGCAGTGTTTAAAGTTGCAGATTGGACAAATAATAATATTGAATATAATTTGAGTACGTTAACTGCTGAAGCTGTTCAACCAAGTACATGGGTATTGGAAAATAGACAGGGTGTTTGTGATGAGATGACAAACCTATTTATTTCTTTGTTAAGATCTGTAGGGATACCCGCTAGATTTGTTTCTGGAATGGTTTATACTAACACTGACTATAGTTGGGGCCCTCATGGATGGGCAGAGGTTTATTTCCCAGAGGTTGGATGGGTTCCTTTTGATGTTACATTTGGGGAATATGGATGGGTTGATCCCTCTCATTTGAAATTAAAAGATAATATTGATTCTGGTAGCCCTTCTGCTAAGTATTCGTGGAAATCTACAGGAACCGATTTGAATGTGGGTGTTTTGGACATAAGTACGGAGGCGTTGAAGGTTGGGCCTGTTGAATCTGGTGCTGTTGAAGTTGAGGTTGCTCCAATGTTTTCAACTGCTAGATTTGGGAGTTATGTGCCCATAGAAATAAGAGTTAAAAATATTAAGGATAGTTATATCATTCCAAAACTAGTTGTTTCTAAGGCGCCTGGATTAACCGAGAAGAATGTTAAGAGCATATTCTTGAAGCCAAAAGAAGAAAAAAGTGTTTATTGGATTGCAGAGATACCTGATGCAGATCCAGGTTATGTTTATACTACTACCGTAGAGGTTAAAAGTATGTATGGTGAAACTGGATCTTCGATCATAAAATATGGAGATGACTTTGAGTTCCATTCTGAAGAAAGTGCTTTAGCTTTTGTTGAAGGTCAAGAAGAAAGAAATGAAAAATTAGAGTTGGATAAGATCGATGTAAGTTGTAATACTGGAAAGGATTTGTATTACGCGGGAGAAGTTGCAACAATAGAGTGTAATGTTAAGAATAATTATGCTTCTTCTATGGACATAGATATTTGTTTCCAGCAAGAATGTACTAAGTTTGATATTGGTGCTGGCGAGGAAGTTGTGGCTAGCGAAACTATTGAGCTGAATGAAGGAATAAGAATCCCGATTGTTTTAGAGAGTCTGGATAAGATAAAGTATGAGTATGTTAACCTTAATGTGATACCTGTCCCAGAGATAACGATTAGTAATCCTGAGCCAGCAGAGGTTAGTTATCACGATCAGGCAGAGATTAGCTTCGATATAAGCTCTAATACGGATGTTACTGATCTGAAAGTTAAGTTTGATTTTGGAGAGATGTCTTATGATACCTTTAAGGCCAAAGAGGTTAGGACTATTACCATAAATACTCTTGGTAGGGATCTTATGAGTGATATTAAGTTCGAGATGAGCTATAGAGATGAATTGGGCATGGACTACAGAGAACAAAAGGCCTTGCATATAATTGTTAAAAATATTCCTTGGTATGGATCTTTTGTTAATTGGATTAGAAATATTTTTTAGTAAGATTTAGCTGTGTAAACAACATGTTTTGCTTTTCTGTTGCAGATAACACACTTCCCTGATGCTTTTTCTTCTTTAGGATATAGCGTCCCACAGACATTTACCCCGTCCGTTTGTTCTTTTAATTTGTCTGCGCATTTTTCTCCATCCTTATCAATGGAGCAGAATGGAACCCTTACAAACCCCTTGTATGATTTCATAATTCTTTTTAGTTCATCTAGGTCTTTTGCATCGTGTGTACTATCCTTGAAGTATTCTTTTGATCTTTTTTCTATTTCCTTGTCTATATTGTTTGCTTGTTTCTTTATTTCTGAGTTGATATCCTTTAGTTTGGATTGTGTTTTTGTTTTGTTTGTTCTTAGTACTAGTGTTGCTGTTTTTGATGAAACCTCCTTTGGTCCAACTTCAATTCTAATTGGGACCCCTTTCATTTCCCATTTGTTGTACTTGAATCCAGGTGTTGCTTCTGAATCATCAACTATACAAGAGTAGTTTATTGAATTCTTTAAGTTGTGACAGTACTTCAAGACCGATTTCTTATCTTTTTCTTTGAAAATTGGTACAATAACTACTTGTTTTGGTGCTATGTCAAATGGCAGGATGAGGCCTTTATCATCTCCGTGGACACCAATTAATGCGGCCATTATTCTCCATATTCCTGGGCCATAGCAAGTTTGGAATGGTTGTTTTTTCTTTCCATCTTTATCTTGGAAGTTAATATCAAATGCTTTTGCGAACTTTTGACCGAGGTCGTGTGTAGATGCTAATTGATTTCTTTTCCCGTCTGGCATTAAAGTGTCTGGCGTGAATGTGTTTGATGCCCCCTTGAACTTATCCCATGCAGGTCTTTTGAATGATAAAAATGGTATCTTGCATTGCTGCCACATAACTTTTTCTGAGATTTTTATGTCTTTGTTTACTTGTTCAAGTGCTTCTTTGTGTGTTGCGAATACATCATGTGTCTCAAAGAACATGAATTCTCTTCCCCTTAGGAAGGGTCTTGTTGTTTTTTCACTTCTATAAGTACAAATTCTTGATTGGTATCCCTTGTAAGGAAGGTCGTTGTGGCTTCTTAGCCATAGTGAGTACATTGGGTAAATCTGGGTTTCACCTGTCGGTCTTAATGCAACTTCTTCCTCCATATTTTTACTCCCAGACTTTGTGATCCAGAAAACTTCAGGAGCGAAGCCAGCATGTTCTTTTTCCTTATCTAAATTTTCTTTTTTTATTACTAATGGAAACAGGAAGGGTTCGTGGTTGTCTATCTCTACTTCATGTTCTAACATTTCATATATTTTTCTTAAAATTCTAAACCCCCATGGAGAATGCACTATGAATCCTTGGACCCCATATCTGATATCCGCTAGTTCTGCCTTCTGAACTACCTGAGAGTACCATTCTGAGAAGTCTTGACTCTTTTTTACAGTAATACCTTCATTGGTCTCTTTTGACATTTGATTGAGAAAGGACTTGGTTATTTAAAGGTTATTCCTTCTTGAGATATACAGTTCTTGTTGGGAACGGGATTCCAATCTTGCTTTTGTTTAAGGCTTTGTAGATCTTTTCGGTTGCTTCTAGCTCGGTTTCAAATTTATCTGAATAGTCCTTGACCCAGAATCTTGCCTTGAATTCTAAAGCTGAGTCTCCCATTTTAAGGAATAAAACTTGGATTGGTTTCTTTGTGCTGTTTGGAATAACTGTTTTTATTGTTTTAATTGTGTCTTTTACTATTTTCTTTACATTTGTTGTGTTTGCACCATATTGAACTCCAAAGTCTACTTCACCCCTTACACTTAGGTCTGGTTTTTTGTAGTTTTGGATTGTGGTGTTTGCTAATTGACCATTTGGGATTATTAGTAATTCGTTGTTCCATGTTCTTAGTTTTGTACTTCTTAACCCTACATCCAAGATTGTTCCGTTTTTTCCATCTTCTAGTTTAACTACGTCTCCAACCTTTAGTGCTTTATCTAAGATGATGCTAATTCCTCCGAAAATGTTGGCTAGGCTGTCTTTTACAGCGAAGCCCAATGCCAGCCCTGCAAGACCAACGCCCGCGAGTAATCCGGTTACATCAATACTCCACTCCGCTAGTATGAAAAAGATTCCCAGGATTATTATTACTGCATCTGTCGCCTTTCTTATTAAGGGTAGAAGTTCATCATCTAAGCTGCTGTCTGTTTTTTCAGCCCAATTCTTGCCCCATGTGTTTAGGAATGCGCCAGCTACCTTAATTGCTAGGCTGATTATTACAATTATAAATAAAGTGTTAATTATTTGATGGAATGTTGTTAGAATATTATCTGCGAAGGGTAGAACGTTAACTGCTATTTTGATACCGATTAATGCTAGGAATTGGATTAGTGGTTTCCTTACTGCCTCTATTATTTGGTCGTCTGTTGTGTTTTTTGTTTTTGATGCTAATCTTCTTAGGTTCCCTAGGATGATAACTTGGACTATCTTTGATAAGATGTAAAAAATTATAACTATGAAGATGAATCTGTAGTATGGATTCTCTAAGAATTGTCCGTAGATAATGTTGTTTAGTATCACCTTATTTTTGGAGATTTGGTTATGGGTTTAAATAGGTTTTGGGATGAGCCTAGGAGGAATCGAACCTCCTTCTCATGGTCCGAAGCCATGTATGCGATCCAGTACACCATAGGCCCAAAAAAATTAGAATTAGAACTTATTTAAGCTATTCTATCAAAAGAGTTATAAATTTTAGTATTGATTAGAAAGGATATGAGAACATTTGTGATAATCATTTTGTTGATAGTGGTCTTTGGATTGTATTTCTATACTGACCTGACTAAGGATGTTATTATGGCTACTGGTGAGTTTTTAGTAGAAAAAGCAAAAGGAATCGTCAATTAGGCAGAGTTGTTTAATTCTGTGTCATGAATTATTATCCTTAGCTTTGCAGTTTCTAATGTTTCTCCGCTGTAGAATACATTTTCGCAATCTGGTTTTTCACAGAAGTAACATCTTGCTTCATATTCGACAGTTATTTTCCCAATGCCCGAAACTGCGTCTCTTAATTCTTCTTCGTCACCTTGTGCCATCTCTAAAATGTATCTGTCTAGATGGTATTGTGTATCTTCAATTTCTCCGTCTTGGTCTTCGTCAACTTCTGTCTTTTTATCTAGCTTACATTGTATTTCTGTTAGTTCTTTGTTCTCTACAAAGACTCTATAGTTGTAGGTTGCAGACCCCTCTCCAGTCCATATCTGGATTAAATTACCACCGACCTTTCCTGCGGAGTCGAATGTTCCAAGACTCCTTCCATCATCATGTTCGTCTACTAAGTAGAGTTTAAACTCCGGTCCGATTGTTAGAACAGTGTCATTTGTTTCGTTGTTCTCTGAATCATTAGTTGTTGTTTCCTGGCCCTGGGTATCATTAATTGTTTTTTCAAGTTCGTCTAATTTCTTTTGTAGTTCCTCGACACCGCTATCTTTTTCAACAACCGTATCTGGGCCTGCGAATTTTGATATAAAGAATATTCCAACAATTAGTACTGCAACGAAAAATGCCAAACTTAAGAAAACCCATCTGAGGTTATCATTGCCGCCGGGATGATAATTTGGTCCTCTGTGAGGGTGAGATTCATCGGGAATATGAGTTATTTCTCTCTTTCTTTTAATCTCAACATCCTTTTTAGGACGTTCATGTTTTTTCTTATCTGCTTTCTTTTGAGATTCTAGGTGTTCTTTTTTATGTTCAAGTTCTTTTTTCTTTTTTAGATATTCATCAATGTCCATTTTAAAGTAGTATCAACTATAAATTTTGGGCTCAATGAAAAAATGCTGATTTTCTATATAAGCTTTTCTGTGATTTTATATGTCTCTGCTGTAAGAAGAGGATCTCTCTGGATTCCTTGCTAGTTCTATTGCACATAGTCTTGGAATAAACATCCTAAAAGTACGTGCGGCAGTGGAGAATATGAGTTCATATATTTGTCTTTCCCCACCTTGCTGCTTGCCCATTGTTTCATGTCTACAGTAGGGTTCATTGAAAGGGCTACCTGCTGTCCTATCACCTAGTACTGAAGCCATGTCTCTCTCTTCTAAAAGATTTGCCTCTACTCCGCCTGGCATTTGGAAACCTTTAACAGCCGCTCGAATTGCATCAGTTACTAGGCCTGATTCAAATCCAAACCTTGCACATCTTATTGTTGATCTTTCTGTTTTTGTTTCTTTCATGGTTTATACCTCGTCATTGTTCTTGGGAATGCGATCACATCTTTTATGTTATCAACACCACAAATCCATGCTGCTACCCTCTCTACGCCAAGTCCAAATCCCGAGTGAGGTACTGAACCATATTTTCTTGTGTCAAGATACCATGAGTAATCTTCTGGATTTTCGCCTTCTTCCTCAAGACGTCTCATAATTTCATCGATGTCATCCTCTCTTTCACTGGCACCTATTAGTTCTCCGTATCCCTCTGGAGCAATCATGTCATATCCTAAAACTGCCTTTGAGTTCTTTGGATCTTCCTTCATGTAAAATGCCTTAACCTCTTTTGGATATCTTGTGACAATAATTGGAGTTTTGTATAGTTTTGAAAGTTCGTCCTCCTCATGGGTTCTTAAGTCTTTTCCCCATTTTATTTTCATGCTTGCTTTTTTCTTTAATAGTTCTAGAGCTTCGTCATAAGTCATTCTAGGGAATGCTTTTTTGATTGTCGGTTCTAGTTTCTTTGGATCTCTTTCTAAAACTTTCAGTTCTTCTTTGTTTTTCTTTAGAACTTCTGAAACAATATGTTTCATTAATGCCTCTCCGTGATCTTGGAGTTTGTCAAAGTCACACCATGCTTCTTCCATTTCCGCATGCCAGTACTCTGTAAGATGTCTTGATGTTTTGCTTTTTTCTGCACGGAAGCTTGGGGCTATGCAGTAGATCTTTTCTAAGGCTTGTATTCCTGCTTCTGCGTATAATTGCCATGTTTGTGTTAAGAATAATTCTTTTCCGAAATAGTCCACCTTGAATAGTGTTGAACCGCCCTCACAGGCATTTGGAGTGAATGATGGGCTTTGGTATTCGTGAAAGTTTAGTTTTCTGAAGTAATCATGAATTGCGCCGAAGATCGTTGATCTTATCTTTAATGCTGCGGTTGTTTTTCTATTTCTTATTGATAAATGTCTCATGTCTAAGATGTATTCGTAACTTTGGTCTTTTGTAATTGGGTATTTATCTGAATGGCCAACTATTTCAAAGTCTGTCACTTTTAATTCATAACCTGTTGGCGCTCTTTTATCTTCTGCTAATTTTCCTGTTAGTTTAATTGAAGTCTCAACTTGTAATTTATCTATCTCATCCCATCTTTTTTGGAAGTCTTCTTTTTTTAGCACGCATTGAACAATGTTTGTTGAATCTCTGAGAACTATGAATTTTAAATTATTTGAACCTCTTTCTCTGTAAATCCATCCTCTTATTGAAACATTTCCTTTTCCTTTTTTTATTGCTTCTTGGATTGTTGTGAAGTCTTTCATTTTATTTTTAATTCCTTTAATTGATCTTTTGAAACTTCTGAAGGAGAATCTAACATTAAGTCTTTTGCATCTTTGTTTTTTGGGAATGGGATAACGTCCCTTATTGATTCTTCCCGTGCCATAACCGCAATCAATCTATCTAACCCAAATGCAATTCCGCCCATTGGAGGCGCGCCTTGTTTTAGGGCATTTAATAAGAAACCAAACTTTTCTTGAGCTTCTTTTTCTTCTATCTTTAGTGCTTTGAATATTCTTTTTTGTATTTCCATGTTATGGTTCCTAATGGAGCCTCCTGCTATTTCAAAGCCATTTAGGACTAGGTCGTAACCATGGGACCTTACTTTAGAAGGATCTTTTTCAATTAGCTTTAGATCTTCTTCCCTTGGTGCTGTGAATGGGTGGTGTACTGCTACATGCCTCCCTTCATCTTCTGAAAATTCCAACATCGGGAACTCATGAACCCATAAGAATTTGAAATCATCTTTTCCTTTTGATAAGTTGGGTTTGTCGGATTTGTGTTTCTTCATTGCTTCTTCGTATGTTAGTCTTGGGAAGGGGATTTTAATATCTACATTAAGTGCTTCTTTGAATACTTGTTTCATTAGCCTTTCACATAGTGAATAGATATCTTCTTCCTCAACAAATGATTGTTCTATGTCCAATTGTGTGAACTCTGGTTGTCTATCTGACCTTAGATCTTCATCTCTTAAACATCTTGCAATTTGGTAATATTTGTCATAACCTGAAACCATTAGTAACTGTTTGAATAGTTGTGGTGATTGTGGAAGTGCAAAGAATTTTCCTGGGAATTTTCTTGAAGGAACTAAATAATCTCTTGCTCCTTCCGGTGTTGATTTTGCAAGTAATGGAGTTTCAATTCCAATAAAGTTTTCTTTGTCCATGAAAGAATGAATTGTTTTAATTATCTTATGTCTAAGTAATATGTTCTTTTGCATCCTTTTTGATCTTAAATCTAAGTATCTGTACTTTAGCCTTGTTTCTTCGCTACTTGTTTCTGGGTCTAAAGGAATTTCTTCTGAAGCATTTAAGATTTCTATTTTGTTTGCAGAAAGTTCTATTTCTCCAGTGTCCATTTCTTTTTTTACTTGGTTTTCTGGTCTGGCCTTAACTTCGCCAGTGATTTTTAGGACCGATTCCTTTGAAATATGGGGGAATTCCTTTGTTAAGCTAGGATTTACAAATACTTGAGTTATTCCATATCTATCTCTTAGAAGTATGAATGAAAGCTTTCCCTGGACTCTGTGTGTGTCCACCCAGCCGCAGAGGGTTACCTCCTTTCCAGCCTGTTTCTTCCTCAATTCTCCACAAGTGTGGGTTCTTAGCATGGTCTAGAATGATTTTGGAGAGTATTTAAAATTGTTGATGTTAGAGATTTGCCTTAATTATCTCCATAACCTTCTTTCCGTCAACTTTTCCACGATATTTAGCCATGATCATGCCCATCAAGGCATTTGGAGATAGTTTTTTATTGGCTTTTACTAAGGATTTTATCTCTGATTCTAATGATGAAGTTGAAACCTTCTTGTATTTTTTGAAGTCAACCTTTTTCCCTTTTGCAACTTCTGTTAGTATTTCTAGTATTGCTGATTCGTTAATTGATTTGTTTTCAATTGCCTTGAATATTTGTTCATAGTTTGCTTGTTTAATTTTGTCTGTTGTTAGGTTGAATCTCTTTGATATTTCTTTTGGTATTTCAATTAATGTCTTTGCAATTAATTCTGGGGATATTCGGAATTTCTTAACGTGTTTTTCAAAGTCATTGTTGTCTACGAGTTCTTGTGCAAGTTGCGGGGATAGTTTGTATCTCTTTTCTAGTTTGATTGCTTTTTCTGTTATTAATTCCGGAAGTTTTATTTTTAGTAAGAATTCTTTTGTTATTGGAATTGGAGGAACGTCTGTTTCAGGGTACATTCTTGCAGCCCCGGGCATTGGTCTTAGGTAAGAGGTGGTTAGATTTGGATCTGCTTTCCTTACATGTGCTTCTGTTTTCTTCTTTGATTTAATTTCTGCTAGTTCTCTTTTTATTTCATATGTAATTACTTTTGGGATGCTCCTTAAATCTTGGAATCCTTTGATTTCTACTCTTGGATGTCCTTTGATTGAGACATTTACATCTTGTCTAATTGAGCCAATTCCGCGTTTAACACGATTTGTGGATCTTAGGATCATTCCTAGGATTGAAGCTACTTCCTTGCAATGTTCTGGATCTTTGATCGATGCATCTGTTGCTATTTCTATTAATGGAATTCCTAAACGATCTAATCTGAATTTGATATGGTCATTGTTTCTATCTAGTTTCTTTGCAGATTCTTCTTCCAAACAAACAGAATCAACTTTTACCTTTCCTTTAGATGTTTCTACGTATCCATCGGTTGCAACTAACATTGTTCTTTGGAAACCAGAAACATTTGAACCGTCAATGACTGTTTTCCTCATAACTCTTATTTCATCGACTGGCTTTGCATTTAATAGTAATGAAACTTGAAGTGCAATTTCAAGTGCGCCTTCATTAACCTCCTTTGGAGGTTCCTCATCTAGTTCAACTAAGCAAGAAGAGGATAAACAGGCTTCGTAAATATTTATTAGATCTTTTTTTATTTCGTATGCTGCCGCTGCATCTATTTTCCCAGTTTCACCTGCGACTGCTCTCAGTTTTCTTTCAATCCTTATGTTTGGTTTAATGTCATGGACGATTGATGGACAGTTACAGAATAATTTATGAGTCTCTAGTTGTTGGTGTATTTCGAGACCAGACTTAAACCCTAATTTTTTATAATCTAACTCAGTCATTGTATAAAGTTCTCTCTGATATTTCGCCTCTTAAGTTTTCATGATAGAGTTCTTTAACTTTGTTCTTGGGATAATTACTTAATAACCAGGCTAGTTTAATGAAAGCTGTTTCTGGGAGCATATCTGTATTGTTGCCCCAGACGCCGGAGGCTAGGATCTTACGGCCGTAGGAGTAAACGTTCATGTTGATTCTTCCAAAGGTGCATTGTGTAGACATTACAACTGGCATCTTCTTTGTTAGGGCTTGTATTGCTTTTAGGGTCTTCTCATTCTCTTTTGTGAATTCGTCTACGCATTCAACTGGACCATTGCCTAATCCAGTTCCTTCTATTATTAATCCGTTGAATTTCTTAGCAGGTTCTAACATCGAAGATTGGAAATGTGGGTGAAACCTTACTATTCCTAGCTTTAATTTGGGGTTTAATTGTTTTAGCTTTAATTTTGAAGAATCTCTCTTCTTGTGGTTTGTTTCTGGGAAGAACTCTATATCTTTCATATTTACTCTTGCAATAGGTGTTGTGTTTACTGGTTGGAAGGTGTTCCTTCTGGATGAATGTAATTTCTTGGTTTTTGTTGCTGGGAGGATATGGCAGAACTTATCTTCTGATGAGCCATGCATGCAAATAGCTACTCCTGCGAAGTTTGCTTCTTTTGCAAATTTAACTGCACAGTATAAGTTGAGGAATGCGTCTGATGAACCTCGATCTGAAGATCTTTGGGATGCAGTGAATATAACGGGAACTTGTATTCCTTCCAAGATGAAACTAAGTGCTGCTGATGCATAAGTTAATGCATCTGTTCCTAAAGTTACAATTACTCCCTTGGCACCTTTCTTAACTTCTTTTTCAACAGCTTTTGCTAATAGATTAAAATGATTAAAGTTCATATTGCTTGACCACATATTTCTAACTAGTTTAGAATCGATGTTTGCCAAGTCTTTTATTTCGGGGAACATGGATACTATGTCTTCCGGGGAGAATTGGGAGAGAACGGCGCCAGTTTCATAATCTACTTTAGAGGCAATTGTACCGCCAGTATGGAGAATTGAGATGGTTGGTAGTTTTTTATTATGTTTTAGTTTAGGTAGTTTGGTTTTCTTGGTAGTTTTTTGTTTTAGTTTTTTTGTTTCTTTAATATTCTTGTTTAAAATCCCAATATTGTAACCAGAAGATAATTTTAGAACGATTTTTTGGTTAGTTGTGTCGGGAAGAACAAGGCCTTCAAAGGTTCTTGAATCCTTAGTGATTATTTTGACTTTTGTGTTCGCAGGAATGTTTTTTTTCAACATAAACACGCTCTTTTTGTTGTTTTTTTGATTGAATGAATTAATTTTAGTTAGTGATTAAATAACCATTTATATTTTCCAGATTATATATCGCAGTGTAGTAGATATTTATATATAACTTTCGTTACTTAAATAGAATTAAAAATAGGTTAAAAGTTGTTCGGCTAAAACAACTATTGGCTATCGTTAAGTTCGGCTAAAACTTAACATCGAACAGATCGGCTAAATCTGTGTGTATAGACTATAGTTAGACTAATTTCTAAGGAGCGCTTAAATCATTAAATCATTAAACCTCTAGGTAAGTTGTAGTTAGAACTATAATATAAAGATTATTGTGGTCTAGCATACAAACATCGCAATCAAACTGAAAAAATAAACCTACGGGGGAAAAAGAAAAAATGGAAAACTTGATACAAGACGCATTGCAAAATGCACCGGCTATAGAACAGAATACTGTTGGAGAGGCCAACATTCGTGTAATCGGATGTGGTGGTGGTGGTGGAAACATGGTTTCCTGGCTACATAAGAAAGGGGTTAAAGGTGCAAAGATATTTGCCGTTAACACAGATAAACAACACTTAGATATGACTAGCTGTGATGGAAGAGTTCTAATTGGGGCTGATTTGACAAGAGGACTTGGATGTGGTGGATTCCCTGAGAAGGGAAGGGAGGCTGCAAAAGAATCCGTACATGATATAAAGAATTTCATAAAAGATGCAGATATGGTATTTGTATGTGCAGGACTTGGTGGTGGAACAGGAACTGGAAGTGCTCCAGTTGTTGCACAATTAGCTAAAGAAACAGGTTCAATTGTTATTGGAACTGTTACAATGCCTTTTGAGATTGAAAGGGCAAGAGTTGATAAAGCTGAGTTTGGTTTACAACAATTAAGGGAAGAATGTGATACCGTTATTGTTATTGACAATAATAGGCTAGTGAACATCGCAGGAAACCTACCTATTCAACAAGCATTTGCTGTTGCAAATGAGTTGATTTCGACAATGATTAAAGGAATCGTAGAGACAATCGCAATTCCATCATTAGTTAACTTAGACTATGCTGATGTAAGAGCAATAATGGCTAATGGTGATGTTGCAATAATCGGTATTGGTGAATCTGATACAGAATCACGTGTTGAGGAAGCTACAAGAAGAGCATTAACCAACCCATTACTAGATGTTAATTATGATGGTGCTAGTGGTGCTTTGATACATGTAAGTGGTGGAGATGATCTAACATTGGATGAAGTTAATAGAATTGGAGAGATCATCACAGAAGCCCTAGATGCCGATGCAAATGTAATCTGGGGAGCGAGGATTGACCCCGGCATGGCTGGAAGATTGAGGATTATGACTATTATAACTGGCGTAACTTCACCTTACATCCTCGGTAGGTCAAACCACTCAGAGGTGACTAGACAAGCAGTCCAGGTCGCAGACGACCTTGGCATCGACATGGTTGGCTATGAAAATAAGCCAGCCCAGAGATCATACTAAAAGGGCAAACCCCCAAAGTACGCCCTTTTCGTGTCTTGTGTTTTGCTGATGCCACTTCTTAATTTGGGGCATCAGCCCTTTTTTCTTTTTGATAAGGTTTAAATAGAGGTTAATTCTCTTTGTTTTATTGCTTTAAGCGAGGTGTTATATTAATGAAGATAAGAAAAACAGAACATCATCACATGTTACTTCTTCCTGTATTGTTGATACTTGCTGCTGCTTTTTTAGCGACTAGTTTAACAGATGCATTCAGAAGTGGTGGAAATGAGTTGACTGGTGCCTCCGTTACATCTGTTACAATGAATAGGTGTGCTTGGAATGGTCCCGGCACATGGAGAGATGTTGTTGGTACAGGAAATACTACTTTAGAGAGAACCCGGTATTGTCCTTATGACCAACCAATTATAGTTTCTGGAGGGTGTGAGAGCGATAATCCTCAGACTTATTTAACATTTAACAAACCAGAACTTACAAGAAGTAATGGAACCCAAGGGTGGTCTTGTGGCCAATATGGAAGTAATGATGGTTTAAATGTAGACGCACTATGTTGTAGGGTTTAATCCTTACAACTTCTTTATTTTTTTAATTTTCTTAGAAGTCCGGAGGCTTTTAGTTTAGCCCTATTTGTTGCCTGAGAAGCTTTTTTTGTTGCTCTTCCAATTGGTTTTGAAATTGGCCATGTGTCTTTGCTAAATACCTTTTTACCCCATGATTCAAAATAAGTATGATACTTTAGATCTTCTCTGTCTTGGTCTTCATCTAAAGAGTTTGGGTGCCCAATTGCGATTATTCCTTCTGGGCATACATTATTTGGGATGTCTAGAACTCTTCTTACTTTTTCTTCATCAAATGCTCCAATCATAGCGGTTCCCAATCCCATGTCGGTTGCTTTTAGTGTGATGTATGAGGAAATTATTGCACAGTTTTGAACTGAGAATTTATCTCCCTTTTCCTTGAATTTCTTTGTGCAATCTTCTACTTTATTACAAATTACAACCAATGCCGGAGCGTCTACCATCCATACTTGACCCTTACATTCATCTGCTAAGGCTTCTTTTTTCTCTTCATCCTTTACTATTATAAAAAACCAATTTTGTACATTTCCTGCAGAGGGTGCAAATCTTGAAATATCTAAGACTTCTGCAACTGTGCCTATTGAAAGGTCCTTTTTCTTGAAATCCCTACAGGTTCTTCTTGTATGGACGATATCATCAAATTCCATCTAAGAAAGATTTATATCTTGTATTTATTTAAGTTTTGCCATGAGGTATGTCGAATTGTCCAAGTTATATGATCGGTTAGTTGGGACTACTAAGCGTCTTGAAAAGACGGAGATTATTGCTAATTTCTTGAAAAAAACCAAAAAAGAGGATTTGGAGAATGTCCTGTGTTTGTTGAATGGGAGGGTCTTTCCATTATGGGATAATAGGAAGATTGGATTTTCTTCTAGATTATTGATAAAGGCAATTAGTTCTGCTACCGGCAGCAGTGTTGATAAAATAGAGAGAGAGTTGAACAAACTTGGTGATTTGGGCGATGTTGCTGAATTGGAGATTGGTAGGAAGAGCCAAAAAACTCTTTTTAGTGAGACTTTAACGATTAAGAAAGTTGCCGAGAATCTAAGAAAATTGTCTAATCTGGAAGGATCTGGATCTGTAGACAGGAAGATTGGGTTAGTTGCGGAGCTAATAACTAATTCTAATGGGGTTGAAGCAAAGTATATTTCAAGAACTGTTTTGGAAGTTTTAAGGGTTGGAATTGCTGATGGGATAATCAAGGATGCAATTGCCCAGGCATTTGATAGAGATATTAAAGATGTTGACGAGGCGTTTGATATTCTGGCAGACCATGGAGAGGTTGCCTTGTTAGCTAAGGGGAATAAGTTAAGCTCTGTTAAATTAAAACCCGGAAGACCGCTAAAATTAATGTTGGCTGTTTTGTCAAAAAATGTTGAAGAAGGGTTTTCTGCTGTTGGATCTCCTGCAGCTCTAGAATTTAAATACGATGGATTTAGGTGCATTACTGGACACACACCAATTTATGTGAAAGATAAAGGTTTAGTCTCTGTAAAAGATGTTAAGCGGGGGGATTTCGTTTTGACCCATAAAGGCAGGTACAAAAAAGTAATTGCTAAAAATGAAAGAATTTTAGATAAGGGAGAAAGGATCTATAAGTTACAAACTTTCTTTGGAAATGAATTTAAAATCACGGAAAAACACCCTATTTTGATATGTAGAGGCAATAAGAAATATTGGATGCCCCCTGAATCGATAAAAAAGTCTGATGAATTAGTTTTTCCATTGCCCAAAATTTATGGAAAATTACCATTTGACAAATGTTTAAAATTAGAAAATAACTCGGGATATAGTAAGGAGATTAAAATAAATAGTTTTTTCTTTAGATTTTTAGGTTATTGGATTGGAGACGGATTTACAAACGATTATCACAACACTGAAAGAGTCGGATTAGTTTTTAATGCAAAAGATAAAAAGCTTAGTGAATATTATAAAAAAGGTATTAGGAGGCATTTTGGAATAAAAAATATTTCTGAAGGCATACATAATGGGGCTAATTATCTGTACTGGAGAGACAAACCCTTGAGGATTTGGCTTTCAGAACATTTTAGAAGAGAATGGAAGGGCAAGATGTTGCCCTCTTGGTTCTTTGGTGTTTCTAAGGTCCAATTTGAGGAATTCCTTAAGGGCTGGATAGAATCTGATGGTCATAAGGATAATCTTGGGAGAATTTCAATTACCACTAAAGAAAGAGATTTAGCAATGTTTGGGCAATTGTTATCCTTGAAATTTGGAAAAATGATGGGCCTTAAAAAATTAAGGATTGACAAGAAAACATATTACAGGTTGACAATTCCTAAAAGTAATAGAGGTCATAGATTGGGTAATGATCAGGCTTTTTTGAAGCTACTTCGTTTTGAAGAATTAAAGCGTGCAGACCCTAGGATTAGGTTATATAACCTGCAAATCGAGGATGATGAAAGCTATTGTACCGCGATGGTCACACTACATAACTGCCAAATTCACAATGATGAAAAAGAAATAAAATTATTTACTCGTGGAATGGAAGATGTTACAAAACAATTTCCAGATGTTGTAAATATTGCAAAAGAAAATATTAAAGGTAAAAACTATATTATTGATTGTGAGGCTGTTGGATATGATCCTAAAACTGGAAAGTATTTACCATTTCAAAAAATTTCTCAGAGGATTAGAAGAAAGTATGATACTGAGGAAATGGCAAAACAGTTCCCTGTTGAGATTAATGCATTTGATTTAATTTACTTTGAAGGCAAGAAGTTAATCGGTAAGACATTCAAGGAGAGAAGGAAATTACTTGAGAAGGTGATAAAAGAGACCCCAAAGAAAATAGTTTTGTCTAAATGGTTAGTTACTGATGATGAGAAGAAAGTACAGAAATTTTTTAAGGATTCAATAAAGGGGGGGCATGAAGGGATTATGTTTAAGTCACTAGATGCACCTTACAAGCCCGGAAGATATGTTGGCTATATGGCAAAGTTAAAAGAGGTTATGGATGCATTGGATCTGGTTATTGTTAAGGCTGAATGGGGTGAAGGGAAAAGAGCTTCTTGGTTAACATCATATACTGTTGCTTGTAAGGAAGGAGATAATTTCTTGGAAGTTGGAAAGGTTTCAACAGGGTTGAAGGAGAAATTTGAAGAAGGTGAATTAGATAATTTTGAGAATATGACTAAGGAGTTGAAGAAGTTAATAATTTCACAAAAAGGAAAAGTTGCACTTGTTAAACCCCAAATAGTTGTAGAGGTTTCTTATGAAGAAATTCAAAAAAGCCCAACTTATACGTCTGGATATGCTTTGAGGTTTCCAAGAATACTTCAGGTAAGGTATGATAAGCCGTTAAATGAAATTGCAACAATAAAAAATATTGAAGAGCTTTACAAAAGTCAAAATAAATAACGACTTAAAGATAGCAATGTTTATATACTAGCTGGAAGTAATATTCAATTGTAATCGAGATAGGGTGTACAAAAAAAGAGGGAGAAGGTAGTGTTCTTTTTCCCGTTTTACGTGAGCACCTAATGCGGGGAAACAAAGTATGATTGTCAAGGAAGACTTTTTAAACAAAACTAGGAGCCTTTTTGGTTTAAATTTATATGAAGCGAGGATATGGACTGCGCTTCTTTCACGTGGAGTTTCTACTGCGGGTGAACTTTCTGATATAGGCAATGTTCCTCGATCGAGAGCTTATGATGTTCTTGAATCTCTTGAGAAAAAGGGATTTATTATAATGAAGCTTGGCAAGCCAATAAAATATTTGGCTGTTGATCCGGGCCAAGTTGTTGAAAAAGTTAAGAAATATGTTAGTGAACAAACAACAGCTAAAATAAAGAAGCTAGATGAGTTAAAGGGCGGAGATGTTTTAGAGGAATTAAGTGCATTGCATAAGCAGGGTGTTGACTTTATTGAACCAACTGATCTTGCTGGAGCTGTTAGAGGAAGACATAATATTTACACGCATCTGGAGTCAATGGTTAAAAGTGCAAAGAAATCTGTTGCAATAATGACTACATCTAAAGGTGTTATGAGGAAAATTGAAGCATTGAAGCCTGAACTAAGTAGGTTAAAGAAGAAAGGAGTTAATATTAGAATTGCTGCTCCTGTCAGTAAAGATGCAGAAAGTTCGATTAAGAGTGTTAGCAAGGATGCAGAAGTTAGGCATGCTAAGGATTTAAGTGCTAGATTCTGCATTGTTGATGAGAAAGATTTAATGTTTATGGTTTTAAATGATGAGGAAGTTCATCCGACCTATGATGTAGGTGTTTGGGTGCAGACTCCTTACTTTGCTTCTGCCATGCAAAGCATGTTTAATCATCAGTGGGATAAAATGCCCTCTGCTAACAAGATGCTTAAGTAGAGAAAGCTATATAAGAGCCGGTTTCTAAGCTTGAATTATGGATTTTAGATCTGAAGTTGCTTCTTTAATATCAAAGGAGTTGAAATGTAAGAAAGAGGATGTGGTTGATGTTTTGGAAATTCCTCCCGAGAGTGAATTTGGAGACTATGCCTTTCCATGTTTTAAGTTTGCAGCTAAGCTAAAGAAGAAGCCTGTGGATTTAGCTAAGGATTTGGCTTCTAAATTGAAAGGTAGTTTTGTTGAGAAAGTTGAGATTAGGGGGCCTTACTTGAATGTTTTTTTGAAGAATGAGGGTGTTGCTAAAGAAGTTTTGAGTGAGATTTTTGTTAAGAAGAAGAAATATGGACTGTCTAATGCTGGAAAAGATAAAATTATGATTGAGTTTCCTGCCCCTAATACAAATAAACCATTACATTTAGGCCACTTAAGGAATATGTTTCTTGGGCAAGCTATGGGCAATATTTTTTCTTCACTAGGGCATGAGGTTGTGCCCGTGAACTTGAATAATGATAGGGGCGTTCACATTTGTAAATCGATGTGGGCCTACAAAATGTTTGGTGAAGGCAGAGATCCGGACAAAAAATCGGACCATTTTGTTGGAGATTATTATGTAATGTACAATAAACATGCTAATGAACAGAGTGAGATGGCAATCCAAGAGATGTTGAAGAAATGGGAAGATGGAGACAAGGAAGTGAGGGATCTTTGGAAGAAGATGAACAAATGGGCTTTTGATGGGTTCGATGAGACTTACAAGAGACTAGGAGTTAAGTTTTCTAAAGTATATAATGAGAGTGAGTTTTATGATAAAGGTAAGTCGATTGTTATGGATGGACTGAAGAAGAAAGTATTTTACAAGAATGAAGATGGTGCTGTTGAAATTGACTTGGAAAAAGATGGACTTGGTAAGAAGGTGTTGTTAAGACCGGATGGGACTTCAATTTATATTACTCAGGATTTATATTTGGCAAAGAAGAAGTTTGATGATTACAGGATTGATAGATCCATTTATATTGTTGGTTCTGAACAGAATTATCATTTTAAGGTCTTATTTAAGTTGTTGAAGGTGTTGAAAGTTCCTTATGCTAACAAATGTTTTCATTTGAGTTATGGAATGGTTTATCTGCCTGAAGGAAGGATGAAATCAAGGGAAGGGACTGTTGTGGATGCCGATGATTTATTAGATAAGGTTGAAGGTTTAGCTGGAAAAGAGGTTGAGAAGAGACATAAAGTTAGTTCTAAAGAAGTTAAGGAAAGATCTGAGAAAATTGGTCATGGTGCGTTGAGATTTTTCTTACTGAAGTATGATCCAACCAAGGACATAAAATATGATCCAGAGGAATCTTTGTCTTTTGAGGGTGAGACCGGCCCGTATGTTCAATATGCTCATGCAAGATGTTGTTCTCTATTGAAAAAGGCTAAAGTTAAAGTTAGTAAGAATGTTGATTTCAATTTAGATAGCGAAGAAGAAGTGGTGTTGGTTAAGCACCTTGGTATGTTTGACCTGGCCTTGGAACAGGCCGCTAGACAGTATAAGCCTTCGATAGTTGCGAGATATTTATTGGATTTAGGTTCATTATTTAATACGTTTTATGCTAAACACAAGATCATTGGTGATGAAAAAGAAGCAGTTAGATTGTTAATTGTAGATTGTGTAAGGAATGTTTTGGATGTTGGGTTAAGTTTGTTAGAGATTAGGGCCCCTGAAGAGATGTAATTAACGATTGTTGCTCATATCGACTAAATCTATATCCGCTCTTCTTGAGAACTCATAAATTCTCTGGTCTCTGTATAACTCTCCAAAGACAATCCTCTTTATCCCCGCATTCGCTATTAGTTTGAAACAGTGCCAACAAGGACTTGCATTGGTATAAATTGTAGATCCATGAATATTTACACCGTTTTTGGCTGCTTGAATTATTGCATTTGCCTCTGCATGAACAGTTGCAACACAATGCCCGTCCTCCATCAGGTGCCCTTCATCATCACAGTGCGGGAGCCCTCTTATACTTCCATTGTAGCCTGTTGATAAAATAGTCCTATCCCTTACTATAACTGCACCAACATTTTTCCTATCACAGGTAGATCGGCTTGCAGCATTTATCGCAATATTCATGAAGTATTCGTCCCAGTCTAATCTTTTTGGCCTCTTTCCGATTAATCTTTGAACCTCTTTTTTTAGATCCTCTTTGGAACCTTCATTAAGAATTGTGGCTTCGGCCATTGAAATTGGGCCTGCCTTGTTTGTGTTCTCTATTTCTGAGAAATCTCTTGATAATGATTCTTCTCCTGTTAGGGGACGTTGCTCTCTATTGCCTAAACGTGTGTATCTTGTTGAAGGTGATGCCTGAACTGAAAGAATAAATAATTCGGGGAACTGTTGCTTTAGAACCTTGTACTCTTCCCAGCTGTAAAGTCCATCAATTACAACTTTCTTTCCTTCGTTTCTTGCTGCTTCTATTTTTGGAAGATTTAGTTTAGCGTATGCCGCCATCCCGTGCTCCCTTCTTAGGCCTTCTCTTGCTGCCCTTTCATTAATTTCATTTATTTCCTTTCCTGCTTGAAGAATTACTTCGTCCGTTATATCTCCAAATCTAATTTTGTGATAGTTTTCACTTTCCAGGATTCTAGTTACTTCGCTCTTACCTGATCCAGTTAAACCTACAATGGCGATTATATCTAAATTTCCGATTTTTAAAACCCCAAGAGCTTCTAAAATGGTCAAATTAATAAGCATTGTTGTTATTCTTTAGGATGATTGGAATGAAGATACATGAAGACATAGAAATTGTGGATTTGGCTCTTAAGTACAGAGATGTGCTTATATTGGGGGATTTACAATTAGGTTATGAGGATTATTTAAATAGAAAGGGGGTTTTAGTTCCAAGATTTCAGACCGAAGATGTTCTTGGAAGGATTCGAGAGATATTAGATAATATTCGAGTTAAGAGAATTGTTTTCAATGGAGATATTAAACATCATTTTGGAAGGATTTCTCCTCAAGAGTGGGATTCTATTACTAAGCTGATGGAAGATTTGGTTGATAAGTACGAAGTTATAGTTGTTAAAGGGAATCATGATGTTTTAATTGGTCCTGTGTTGAGTAGATTTAAAGACAAATTAAAACTTGTTGACTATTTTGGGGTTGATGATTTGTTTATTACTCATGGTGATAAGATAATGCCAAATCCTAGAAAAGTAATTATTATTGGGCATGAACATCCGGCTGTTAGTTTTGGTGAAAAGCCTGGGGAAAAATATAAGTGTTTTTTGAAAGGCAAATGGGGAGGACATTCATTGATTGTGATGCCTTCGTTTAATATGTTGACCGCTGGAAGTGATGTTAAGAGAGAAAAACTTCTTAGCCCTTATCTCAAGGGAAAATTGGAGAATTTCGAAATTTTTGTGGTAGAAGATAAGACTTACTATTTTGGGAAAATAAAAAATTTACCTGAATAAAAAAATTTGGGCGCAGTCAAAAAGTCCACACCCTGTGTTAGGATCAGTTGGTTACAACTTTAATACCAAATAATAGTACTAAAAAGTGCCATACATTTATACCCCAAAGCCCTGGACCATAACCTAGGTCGCCAGCTACGTATAGGATACCTGCAATTAAAAGAACCCATTTACACCATGTTGGACAATCGCATTTCATGCCGAAACACCTCCGTAGTTTTGTTTTATGACGGATTCTTCACTTATATTGTTTTCTATTTGAAAAAATAAGTGATTTACTGTAGAGATAGATGAATTTTACTCGTTTTTGTATATCAAAAGATTTATAGGTTTGTTTGCTCGATGTGAGAGATATGCGTGAAAAAAGGGGTCAATCGGGTATAGAGTATGTTATATTGATTGGTTTGTTGCTATTTTTTTTCATTCCGCTGATACATTATTCATTTCAGGAGACAAATAATTCTGTTAGAGCTAGCCAGTTAGATAGTTTTGTTGGCAGGTTGTCCAAGGCAATTGATGCCGTCCATTCTATTGGTCCCGGGGCTACAGAGATTGTGGTAATTACATTGCCAAAAGGTGTTACTGAAGCAACCCTACATAATGCAGCTAATCCCGGGGATCCAAATGAGATTATATTAAAGGTTCAATTCTATGGAGGAGTTTCAGATATACATGCTTCCGTAAAACCTTCTTTGGTAGGGGAGCTGCCTACTTCTCCTGGGACGTATCATATGAGAGTTTCAAGCATAAGTGAGACAGAAGTAAATGTTACCATCAATTAGAATGTATAGGAAAAATAGAAAAGGGCAGATAAGTATTGAGATTATGTACTCTGTGGGTGTTTTGCTTATAATATTTATACTTCTCACAGTTATGACTTTTAGTAAGAAGGTTGATGTTGAGAGAACAAGGGATACTGTTGAGAAGAAGAATGATTGTAATGAGATTTCTAGTGCGATGAACAGAGTTCTTGCCTTGGGAGATGGTTATGAAGCCACATTTAAAACAATTTTCAATTTTGACGTTTACACTTCTGAGCTGATTATTGTGGGAGATCCTGATGTTGGAGATCCCAGGGAAATAGAAGTTACTTGTACATTTGAAGGTGAAATTGATCAAGATTATACTGGTACGGGTATATGGAGGGTAATCAATGAAGGCGGCATGTTGAAAATGGAGGCTGTTGTTTAGATGGTTCGAAAAGGACAGATTGCCTCAATTGAAACAATGTTGATTGTGGGATTGGTTTTAGTGACAACAATTCCACTCGGAGCATGGACTATTAGCGGTTTGAATCAAAAATGGAGCGAAAGCACAAAGTTGCAGGAGGCTACCCTCTTGAGAGATGCTATTGAAACAGTTTCTCAGCTTGGACCTGGAAATTCAATCTCCATTCCTTCTGTAACTGGTTACTCTGTTGTCAATAACCATATTGTGTATGGTGATTTAGTTGACATACCTGTTTTATCCGTTATGGATAATTATGATGCTGGTGGAGGTGTTATAGAAGTCATTAACACTGTAGATGGAGTTTTTGTAGGGAATGCTCCTAAAATAGATGATATTGATGCTAGCGATAGATCAAAAATTAAAATCTTTGGGAAACATTTTAGCGAAGATACAAAAGTTTTAGTTGATTTGGTGAAAGTAGAATCCACATTTATAAGTGAAACTGAAATTAATCTTGGTTTAAGCAAGCCTGGTAAATATGGCGTTCACCTTGTTAGAACTGTGGGGGATAAAGATTTATCGTCCAACATATTTGATATTTGGATAAAGGGAGGTGGTCCAGTTCAAAAACCTAAGAAGAGCAAATAGGAAAAAGGGACAAGCAGCAATAACTGATTTGTTTGTGGCTGTAGGGATATTTATCATATTAATTACTATAACTTCCGTTCTTTGGAATCTTTATAATGTAAGGTTGTTGAATAGGCTGGAGTATGATGATTTGGTTGTTAAATCCTTTGAGATTTCTGATTTGTTATTGAAAACTCCTGGTGAACCAGATAATTGGGATTATTTGATTTTGAATGGAGGTTCTGCAGAAGATATTTGGTTTGTTGGATTGGTTGAAGAGGAGTTGAAGATACCATTTGAGAAAACAGAGGGGATGGATGCTTTAGGTGAGGAGGTTATTAGGGATATATTCCATGCTGGCCAGTATAGGTTGGGAATAAGGATTAGAAACAATGAATCAGAAGAAATGTATATTCTAGGGAAAGTTAGCGGAGGGAGTAAGTTCTCTGTCAATCTTGGAAGAGATATTTTGTATCAGAATACAACTAATGGAGTTTATCACCCTGCAATAATTGAGGTGATTTTAAGTAAATGAAAGATAAAAAAGGTATTATTTTTGCGTTGGATGGGGCAATTGCTATCTCTGTAGTTTTAATTATGCTAGTTAATACAACTTATTACTTTACTACCACTTCTCAAGAATCTTTATCTCAGTCGCAAGTTATTAAGAGGGGTTATGATGTTGTGGCAATGTTTGATGAGGCTGAACGATTGGATTTTGCATTAAGGGATGTTCTTCCTGGTATGGTTCCAGGTGTAAACTTTGTGGATGACGAGAGTTCTTACAATACGGCTGGGTCTCAATTGATTGCATCACATTATTTGCCTGGCGGTTATAATATGAGTATTGAGTTGTATGATGCTGTTAAGACTGAATGTTTTAGTCCTTGTGATATTGGAGGCAGTAACTCTCAGGTGACTGGTCCAATTACTCAAAGAGATTTAATATACGGAGGGGACCTATATGTCCAAGCTAATGTTGCTTTTGAGAATGGAGTTTCTAGTGATCCTTCTTTGTTTGTTAGGTTTCGAAATATAAATTATGATATGACTGCTGTTTGTTCCGAAGGTGAAACCTGCACCTATACAACGAAGGAACCGGTTTTAGGTTTTCCAATTGGACTGTCTACCAATAAAATAAGGATTGGTACTGCTGATCCCTCGGATGAATTTACGGTTCATTGGATAAGAATTTTGGATGACCCTTCATATATGTTGTCTTCTGAAAAGGATGCTCCAAGAGGGCAGTTTATTGGTAGTGGGGAAAGATGGTATGCTGCATTTGATGCTAATGGGCATTTTGAAGGAATGCATAAGGCAGGGTTTAAGGTTTGGATTGAGGGGAATATTGATGAAGAATAAAAAGGGCATTTTACTGACATTGGGATTAGTTTTTGTTAGCTTGACTCTTTTGTCTTTTGCGAATGTTATTGTTGATCACTCTGAAAGTTCTGAAGAGAGAATTAAGGAGTTTAGTGAATCTGAAAGATTATATAATTTAGACCATTCCATTTCCAGATCATTGAGTAGGATGGTTAGGCGTGGGATGAACGAGACACATAATGTTACTTCACATGGCAATAATATATCCATCAGATCACAGTTTTCAAATGAAACGCCTTCTTATGAAACTGAAATTAGTGATCAGTTTGAAATATTTAAGGATAGAATAAGCAATGACTTAGGGGTTGATTTTGAGTTGAGATATCCTTTCTTAGGCATAAATGATTTTCCTGCAAGTTTAATTGATTTTAATCTAATCAAAAACTCTAGTAGGTTTTACTTAACTAATGTACCTAGCATGTACATCGACATTACTACTTGGCCAGAAAATATGATTTATCTCAATGGATTTAATGAATCTAATACCGAACGAATAAACATTACACTTTGGAGTGAGGACACAAAACTTTACATTGCGGAGCCGGATATTGTAAACACTATTGCTTTGCCGTGTACTGATTGCATTGTTGTAAATATTACTAACTCTTATGCTGGGGATTGGGATTCTGTTGAGTTCGGTTTGAAAAGGTTGGATGTGGGGATTTCTAACTTTCAAAAAGAAGTATTTGACCTTCATTTGATAAGAGAAGGGGTTTGGAATAACAACATTACTCTTGCTGGTAGCTGGATTGATTCTACTGAAAGTGCCGGGTTGCCACATATTTATTGGCCGGAAACAAAAGAAGGACTAGCAATTACCTTGCCAGATATTGAATGTGCTGGGGGAAATCCTAGTGGATATAGGATTTTATACTTCAGAGATGAAGGGACATATCCTCAAGGTGATTGTTTAAGAGAGAATATTCTAATATTAATTGAGGTTAAATTAAAAGGGGAAGTTGCAGAGCATAAAATACACCTAGAAGGTGCGCCGTCATATAATGTTAAACCTCCGCTACTAGATACTGCGGGGGAGGGTGTAGGGCTCAAATATTTAGATTAGGGAGGAATAGTTTATAAACAAATTTATGGCTATTAATAAAGGTATGGAGAGGTTTTTCAAGGTTCTATTGGTTCTGGGAATAGTTTTGTCTATTTCATCAATCTATTTCTTGTTAACTGACTCATTATATGCAATATTTACATCCACGATAGGCGTTTTGATAGTTGCATTCTCTGTTTTTGAGATAATAAGAGTTAGGAAAATAGAACACAAGAAGGAAAAACCAATTAATTCCAAGGCAAAAAAGAGTGAGGATGATATTTCTTGGAGTTATTATGATATTAATGAAGAAAAAGGGGAACCTGGGATTGTTGTAGAGCCCGCACATAAAGTTAAGTTTACCTTCTTTAGTAAGCTATTGCATTTGTTTAGGTTTAGGAAAAAACCAAAAATGGTTGGTAAGGGGATTGAAAAAGAGTCTAAACCAGACACCAAGAAAGTTGGTAAGAATAAGGAAAAAGAAAAACTGGATCAGTTAAGAAATTATATTTTGGAGTCTATGAAGAATAATGTTCCAAAAAATGAGATTATTAAGGCTTGCCTTGCGTCTGACTGGCCAAAGGAAAAAGTAGAGAAAGTAATGAATAGTATTGGTAACAAAGGCAAGAAAAAAAATTTTGCTTCCTTAATCATTCTGGTGGCGGTTACTTTGTTAGTTATGGTTGGTTTGATACTGAGTGGAAACTTCTTGATAGGTTACTGGTTAGAATCGCTAAAATTAGTTTCAAAGGGAGCTTATTATGCGATACTTGGAATCGTTGTTATTTCAATTGGAGTGATAGTGTATGATGTGAAAGATCGCCTAGGGCACAGGAAGAAGGTGTATAAAATTAAGACTAAGGAGTCTGTATCTGAGATTAAAGAGGAAATGGAATCTGACGAAGAGAAGGTTGTAACAACTGTTGGTGCGTACAATACTGACATGGATAGGTTGTTAGATCTGGTTAATGAAAAGAAGAAATTAAATGTTGAGGAAGTTAGCGGCATATTTGATATATCCAAGAAGGAGGCTGAAGAGTGGGGAAAGATATTAAAAGATGAGGGTCTCATATCCCTTTATTATCCAACTGTAGGTGATGTTGAATTACGCGAGAAAAAGAAGGTGAAGAAGGAAGAGTAGTCATAGAGGAGTATAAGGTTAAGACAGATGACCTTGTTCTTGATGTAACTATTTTGGGTGGAAAAGGTCTTAGTAAGACTTACCATATTGCTGTCCCAAGATTAACTGTTGCCACTAAGGCCTTGATGGATCACATTAAGGATGGGCTGATTTCTGAGGTTACAATTAGTAATAAGGAAATTATTGATCCAAAATCCATTAACGTTATTAAAGAAAGGTTCGAGAAAAAGGCTAAAGGTCTTTTGAAGGACAGAGTTTCAAGTTTATCTGAAGAGACAATTAACTTTTTGATAAATGTTTTAATGCAAGAGATGCTTGGTTTAGGCGAAATAGAATATATCCTTAATGATGTAAACTTAGAGGAGATTGTTATTACTTCTTCCAAGGAACCCGTAAGAGTGTATCACAAAGCTCATGGTTGGCTTGAGACCAATGTTGTGCCAACAAATGAGGAACAGATTCTTAACTATTCTAACATAATTGGTAGAAGAGTTGGAAGACAGATTAGTGCATTAACTCCTTTGCTAGATGCACATTTGGTTACTGGAGACAGAGCAAATGCTGTGTTGTTCCCTGTTTCCACTAAAGGAAATACCATTACAATCCGTAAATTCTCCAGAGATCCGTGGACGTTGGTTGATTTTGTTAAAAATAATACGGTTACACCTGAAATCCTATCTTTGATTTGGTTATCAATACAGTATGAGATGAATGTGTTAATTAGTGGAGGAACTGCGTCTGGTAAAACATCCTTCTTGAATGTGTGTATGCCCTTTATACCTCCAAATCAGAGAATTGTTAGCATAGAGGATACACGAGAATTGCAACTTCCTAAATTTTTATATTGGTGTCCTTTGACTGTTAGACAGCCTAACCCTGAAGGAAAAGGAGAAGTTTCTATGCTTGACTTGTTAATTAATTCTTTACGTATGAGACCAGATAGAATTATTCTAGGAGAGATGAGAAAAAAAGAACAAGCTGAAGTATTGTTCGAAGCTATGCATACTGGGCACTCTGTGTATGCTACTGTTCACGCGGATACTGTTGAAGAAACTATTCAACGTTTAACTAATCCTCCTATTGAGGTCCCTAAGAATTTGTTAACCGGAGTAAACTTGAATGTTGTAATGTTTAGGGATAGAAGAAAAGGATTTAGAAGAACCTTGCAGGTTGGTGAATTTGTTCCTTCTATGGATGAAGCTGGTGCTTCAGTTAAACCAAATGTACTGTATAGGTGGAAAGCTGCAACCGATAAGATGGTCGAGCATGCTGCACCATTAAGACTGTTTGCTGAGTTAAGTAGAGTTACAGGAATGTCAATGGAACAAATAAATAGGGATCTTCAGAAAAAACAGAGAATAATTAATTGGATGGTTAAGGAAAATGTTAATAATGTTAATGCGGTTGGTGCACTTATGAGGGAGTATTATACTGATCCCGAAGCGGTTTTGAAAAAAGCAGGGGTTAGCGGAAATGCAGAAAGATGATAAAAATACCCTTCTCAATACTGCCACAGAAGAAGCTTTATAGGATAGCTAGGCCATTTAGAGGTGTTGCGCAAAGATTTGAGAAAAGATTTCCGTTCTTAGAAGTTCATTTGAAACAGGCAGAGTCTAGACTGGATTCTGTTGATTACGTGAGTATGTGTATGGCTTCTTCATTAATTATGTTGTTCTTTTTCTTCTTTGTCTCATTGCCGGTATTGAAGTTTGGGATATCTCCATTTTTACCGTTTTTTATATCGATTATTTTTACGGCATTTATCTTCTTTCAACAATTGGGTTACCCAAAACTTGTTGCATCTAGAAGGATTAGATTGATTGAACAGAACTTATTGCCTGCATTGCAAGATATGTATGTTGAGTTGAATGCTGGAATTCCCTTGTTCAATATTTTAGTTAATGTTTCAAATGCTAATTACGGGGAGTTCTCTGTAGAGATTGGTAAGGCCGTTAAGGAAATTAACTCGGGAAGGGATCAGGCTGAAGCTCTTGAAGATTTGGCTGTTAGAAATCCTTCAATCTTGTTTAGAAGATCTTTATGGCAGATTGTAAATGGTATGAAGACGGGTGCGGATATTGGTAACTTGATTAGAGATGTGATGGAAGGAATATCTGATGAGCAACTAACACAAATTCAGAAGTATGGTGGACAATTAAGCCCGTTAGCTTTGTTCTACATGCTTATCGCTGTAATTGCACCTTCACTGGGGACTACATTCATTATTGTATTGTCTTCGTTTATTTCACTGAACGAAAATCTTGTAAAGTTAATATTTTATGGGATCATAGTTGTGACATTCTTTATGCAGATTATGTTTATGGGGATTATCAAAGCGAGGAGGCCTTCATTGTTGAGTTACGATTAAGATGTCGAGACTAATTGCTAGGTTGTATCCTGAGAGAATAAGAGTTGCTTACAGGAGATTACTACTATATGCAGATGTATCTAGGCCACTAGAGAGTTATTTGACAATGATGTTCTGGGCGACATTGATTGTTTCAATAATATTATCTTTCTTCATGACCTTGTTCTTGGGGCTAAATTTCTTCTTTTTATTTTTTGGTTTGTTCCTTTTGTCTCAATTCGTAGGATACTCTTGGCTTGTTTTAATTGCTGAGGGAAGAGGTAAGTTTATTGAAGATTTGTTACCTGATCTGTTACAGTTAATGGCTTCCAATTTGAGAGCAGGTTATACCTTAGATAAGGCTTTATTGCTTGCAGCAAGACCCGAGTTTGGAAGATTTAAGGAAGAGATTAATAGAGCTGGAAAAGATGTTGCGACTGGAAAGGACTTTAATCAAGCATTGTTGGATATGAGTGCTAGGATTAAATCGGATAAGTTAGAGAAGTCTGTTCAGCTAATTGTTGCAGGTGTTAGGAGCGGTGGTTCTTTAGTTGATTTATTATCTCAGTCGGCAAGTAATTTGAGACAGCAGAAGTTAATTGATGAGCGGATTAGGTCTAATGTTTTAGTTTATGTAATTTTTATTTTTGCTGCAATTGGATTTGGAGCGCCAGTGTTGTTTAGTTTGAGTTCATTCTTAATTGACATAATGAGTAATGTGTTTGCAGATGTTGATTTACCAGATACTACTGGGAGTATTGATATTCCAATTAGTTTTTCGGAGGTAACTATTGACCCTGACTTTGTTGTTAGGTATACTATTATATCTATGATAATTGCGTCCGTTATGGGATCTATGATTATTGGATTAATATCTAAGGGTAAGAAAAGAGCAGGATTGAAGTTTATCCCTATTTTGATAATATTAACTATTTCTTTGTTCTTTATAGTTAGGGCATTGATTGGTGGGCTGCTTGGTGGGTTGTTTGCTATCTAGGTAGAAAAGACTTTTATATTACTGAAGATAATCCAGAGTATGGTAGGTGAGCAAAGAGTAAGCACTGGTGTTCCAAACCTAGATAAGCTGATTAGTGGTGGTTTTAAGCAGGGATCTGTTAACATTGTTGCAGGAAAACCTGGTTCTGGAAAGAGTATATTTGCAATGCAGTTTTTGTTAGATGGATTAAAACGTGGCGAAGGTTGTATTTATATTTCATTTGATGAAAGAAAGCGAAAGGTATTTGAAGATTTTAGAGATTTTGGATGGGACTTAGAGAAGTATGAAAGAACCGGGATGTTAAGGTTTTTAGAGAATACTCCTGAGCAGATAAGAAGGGTTGTTGCTGATGGCGGTGGAAGTTTAGAGGCAATTGCAACACAAATGGGCGCTAAGAGGATTGTGATTGATTCTATAAGCTCATTTTCAATGTTGTTCCAGAATGATGCTAACAAACGTGGTGCTTCTTTGGCGTTGTTTGAGATAATGAGTAGGTGGGGTTGCACTGCATTATTGACTAGTAACCTTGAAAGCAATGATAAGATAGATCTTGATTTCCAAGTTGATGGAGTAATATTGTTACATCATTATATGGTTAAGAATTCTCGTGAAAGGGCCATTGAAGTTGTGAAGATGCGTGGAACAAATATACCGAATAAAGTTATGAAGATGGACATTGATAAAAAAGGAATTACCATAAGTCCATCTAAAGTTGTTTCTTTGTAAATGCAATTTCGTGTGCATCATCCCTTGAAAGAAAGTCTTCTTCTTTTATGTCGTCAATTACATAGTAAACATGTTTTTCTATTATTTTGAATTGTTCTTCTAGGGAGTTAATGAAATCTTCTAAATCTTTCATATTTCTGAAGATTGCTTCAAACATAAAGTCATAACCGTTATTGATTCTGTATGCCGCATTAATGTTTCTATGAACCTTTAACATATTTTTTATGCTGATTCTGTCTGTTTTGTCAACCTTTAGAATAACTTTAGCTCTGCTATTGAAACCAAGCAGAGAAAAATCCATCAAAGTAGTGTTTTTCTTGATTAATCCATTTTTGTGGTATTTTAATCTGTCAAATATGGTTGAGACAGGTATGCCTGTTTTTCTTGAGAGCTTTGTGAGCATCTCTCTTGAATCCCTCCTGAGATGGGAGAGAATTTGTATGTCTTTCTTTGTTATTTTCATCTCGAATCACCTCCGTGAAATCTGATAGATTTCCAGATAAGGTGGAAGATATCCGTGGAATGATAAAAGAATATTCATTAAATTATAATAATTATTATAATATTATAATATCTAAAAGTATTTAAATAAATATGTGTTAAATTGAGCATGACTAAGAGAAAGGTCTCTTTAATAGGCCCTACGACGCTTATGATTAGCTTGCCGAGCAAGTGGGTTAAGGAATATGGTGTTAGGAAGGGAGATGAACTAAATATTGATACTTCTGGGAGGAATTTGATTATTGAGACGTCTAGTTTGAGAAAGTCTAAGCCATTGATAATTAATTTGAATGGTATGAATGCTAATTTGATTAGATATAATTTATTTGCAGCTTATCGTGGCGGTTTTGATAGGATTAAATTGTCTTTTAGTGATGAAAGTGTATTTGATGAGAATAGAAAGAAGAAGTTGCTGGTGTTTGATGTTATTGATGATGTGGTTAGTAATTTGATTGGTGTTGAGATTTTTGTTCAAAGAGAGAGTTATATCGAAATTAAGGAAGTTTCTGCGGTTAATCATGAAGAATTTCTAAATACCCTTAGGAGAATATTCATTACTTTAGTTAATACTTCAAGTGACATGAAAGATGCAATTGAATCTAAAAATAAAGTTGTTTTGGGAAGAATAAGGGATCTTTCAGATAAGAAAGTGAATAGGTTATGTGATTTTTGTTCAAGGATTATTAATAAGGGGGGAATTGTTGAAAGCACAAAGATTCCACAATATTATTCCTTAATTTCTAGTTTGGAAGAGATGGGGGATGCGATGGAAGAGATTTGCAATATTAATCTTAAAAAAATGGCTTCATTGGATGAAGTTGTTATGTTGAATAAAGCACTTGAAAGCTTGTATAGGCTATTCTGTGAGTATAAGGTTGATAGGTTGAAAGAGTTCTATGGTTTGAAGAATAAGATAAGGGATGTTAAATGTGAGGGGGGTTTGAAGATTGAATTGTCTAAGATTGCATCCTGTATGTCTAATTCTATCCCTGAGATAGTTTCACTGAATTTGTAAGATGAAAAAGAAGAGTTTGTTGGATTCATTAAGGAATCTGTCTATGGTTGTTGTACTGCTTGCTGTTTTATTGGTTGCATTTAGTATTACTACTGTTATTTCTGATTTAAGCTCCAGAGTCGGAGACAGTATTACTGGAGAAGTTATTGTGATTAAAGGTAGTGGTTTTGAAGAAAACGTTAGCATTGGTTCGGGAAAAGTTGCTAGTGAGTTAAATGATAATCTAATATGTTGGATGGATGGTGGATTGACTGAAGAAGATTTGATTGTTATTGGACATTTATTGAAGGATGTTGATTGCCCTAGTGGTGAAAAAAGGAATGTTAATGCAAGAATAGAAGGAGATTGTGTTATTTTAGACGTGGAAGACGAAGTTTCAACAAAAGTCTGTCCTGGGGGCTTAAAACCTGTTGTGGAGATTGATCTTATGAGTGGTTTAGAAGATCTACCTGAAGTTTTACCTGATGCTCCCCAGAGAAATTACTATATTTATGGATTGTTTTTGATTACACTTGTTACTGTGTTCTTATTTTGGAGAGAATATGAGTTGGGGGTTAAAACTGATTTGGAGACGAAGGCTGAAAAAGCATATTTGAAGAGGAGGGAAGAGAAGAGGAAGGCTTTCAAAAAGGCTCTTGAAGAAGGAAGAGTTAAACAACGGGAGAAGAAAGAGAAAGTTGTTTACTTGCCTTCTGCGCCTGTTTATGATACAAAAAAGGCAGCCAAAAAGAAGAAAGAAAAAGAAGCCCTTAAGAAAAAGTTAATTAAGGAAAAGGAGAAAAAGGCAAGAGAAGTTGCAATAAAAAGGAATGAATTAATTACGGAGTTTAATAAAGAGGCTGAGAGTATCAATAAACTTATTGTTTCTGGGAAATTAAAAGAGAGTAGGAGGAAGTATCTTGATCTGTTTAAGACTTATACTGAGTTAATTAAGATGGTAAGTGAGAGGAATAAGAAAAAGCTAGATGGTGTGATGCAATATTTATGTCATTACTTGGGAGCCTTGGAAAAGATAAAGGGGACAAATAGGAAGAGTATTGCTCAAAAGATACTTGGTGATGAGGGAATTACGATTAAGTCTAAACCCAAGTTAATGAGTATGGAAGATTTAAAGAAGATGAAAGAGTTGATTGATGAGAAGAATTACATTCAGGCAAAGAATTTATTTTATGATGGGAAGTTTGATGACTTTAGTATAAAAGATGTTGTTAATGATGCAAGTTCCAAGAGAGAAAAGGACGAACTTTCTGAAATTGAAGTAAGACACGATAGAATAATGAAGAAAGGTATTGTTAATGTTGCAGAAGAAGATTACTATAAGTTCATGATGGACATGACTGCTCTTAGAAAAGAGCTAAAAAGAAGAGGGAGTATAGGGCCTAAAAAGAAAAGTTAATAAAGGTCCTTATAAACAGGAGGAATAGGAAAATGGGGATGTTTAAGAAGAAAAAAGAGGATATTTCTAAGCTTCCGGAGTTGCCGAGGTTTGAAGATATTGGAAAGGATTTAGCTGAAGAGCCTAAAGAAGGTGTTCCAAGTTATGAATCTGCTTTTGAGAAGAAAGGAGCCAAAATGACCGATTTCCCAGATCCTGCAGAACATTTGGATTTGCCTACCAGGGAACCTGGATTTACTCAGCCTAAAATGGAGTATCCTGAGAGGCAAGTTGATAATGATTTAGATGAATTGATGCCAAAAGAACAGCATGACGAACTAGAAACTCCCTTTGCAAAAGATGAGCCGTTGAAGATGGAGGAAATTGAACCTACATTTAAGGGCGTTCATGAGGAAGTTAAGGAAACAATTAAGGAGCCAACAGTTCCCGATTTAAGGAAGCAGTTTAAGATGCCTAAAAATGTTGGCAATAGGCCAGTGTTTGTTCAAATTGATGATTACAAAGATGCTATGAATAGTATTGAAGTGTTGAAACAAAAGATAAGGGAAGTTGAATATATATTAGATAGGTTGAATGAGATAAAGTCTCAGGAACAATTAGAAATAAGTAATTGTGAAACCTCTTTGAGTAAAATAAAAGAGAAGTTAATTAGTATCGATAAAAAACTATTTGAGATTTAGTTCTAAAATGTCAGTACATGCAAGAATTGAGAAGCCTTTAGGGTTAAGAAGCGAAGTGTTAGAGTGTGCTGTAATTTCAACTGATGCAATACAGAGCGGAGATAATTTGAAAGAATTTAGTAAGCAGAAGAAGAAGTTAAGAACTCAGATGAAACGTTCTTTAGCTGATTTGAAAAAGCAATTAAATAAACTAGGGAAGGATTTGCCAAAATTACCTAAAACTGACAAGTTGCATGCAAAAAGAGAGGACATGAGGATGTTAATGCATCAGGAGAGAGTTGAAGATCTTGGCGGTGATGTTAAGGATGTTGCCCAAGTTAAGAAAGAAATTGAGTTGATTAAAGGTAAGAAACCAAAGATATTAAGGAAGAAGGCTGTTGCTCTTGAAGAAAGGGAAAGGTTGAGAAGGGAACTTGACAGTATACGCGGTAGAATTTCTAAGTTGGGTTCATTATTGCCCGAGGAATAGGTTTAAATAATTCTATAATTGAGTTCTAGGTATGCTCTCGGATAAAGAGATAAAGAAGAGGTATTTGCCAATATTCTCTAAAAGCCCTGAAAAGTACTATCCTATTAGGGTTCTGAAGGAAGAAGGATTCTCTAGGAAGAAGTGTACTTTGTGTGGGAAGATGTTTTGGAGTATTGGCTCTGGAGATATTTGCGGAGATCCGGCTTGTAGTAAAGATGAGTCTTTTGGGTTTATTGGGAAGAGTCCTGCTAAGAATTCATTGGGATATCAGGAAGTTTGGCATAAGTTTTCTAAGATGTTTAAGGGTCTGGGTTACAAGTCGATTAATAGATACCCTATCGTAGCTAGATGGAATCCCACGATGGAGTTTACGAATGCTTCAATTGCTGCATTTCAGCCATATGTGATAAGTGGTGAGGCAACACCTCCTGCAAATCCACTAGTTGTTCCTCAATTTTGTTTTAGGACTGTTGACATTGATAATGTTGGGATAAGTGGTGCACACAATACGGTGTTTAATATGATTGGGCAGCATCAATTTGTTGAGAAGAAAGATTGGGATCAAGAAAAAGTTTTTAGAGATATTCATAAGTGGTTGAATAATGGGTTGGGTTTAAAGAATGAGGATTTGTTTTTCCATGAAGATTCTTGGGCTGGGGGTGGAAATTTAGGTTGTTGCATGGAGTTCTTTTCTAAAGGGTGTGAATTAGGTAACCAAGTTTATATGTTGTATGAGCAAACTGATAAGGGTGTTAAAGATCTTAAGCTGAAAGTTTTAGACATGGGAATGGGTATGGAGAGGAATGCTTGGTTTTCACAGGGAACAAATACAATTTATGATGCAACATTTCCGCATGTTTTAAAGAAGATATTTGCAAGTACCGGTTTGAAATATGATAAGGAGTTGATTAAGAAGTATGTTCCATATGCTGGAATGTTAAATATTGATGAAGTTGATGATATTGGCAAGGCTTGGAAAGAAGTTGCTAGCAAGGTAGGTGTTGATGTTAAGACGCTAAGAGAGGGTGTTTTACCGCTTGCAGGAGCCTATTCTGTTGCTGAGCATGCAAGGAGTTTGTTGATATTATTAAGTGACGGTGCGCTTCCGAGTAACTCTGGGCAGGCATATAACATTAGAGTTATGTTGCGGAGAGCGTTAGGGTTTATTGATAAGTATAAGTGGAGTTTGGACCTGAATGAAGTTTGTGAATGGCATGCTAAGGATTTAAGGGTTATTTTTCCTGAATTGAACAAGAACTTGGAGGGTGTTAGAAAGATTTTAGATGTTGAAGTGAATAAATATAAATCCACTAGGCAGAAATCAAAACAGATTGTTGCCGAGATTGTTTCAAAAGGTAAAACTGGAACTAAAGATCTTCTTAAACTGTATAATGAGAGGGGAATTAGTCCAGAGTTGATTAGGGAAGAAGCCGAAAAGATTGGTAAGAGAATAGAAGTTCCCGATAACTTTTATTCTTTGCTTGCAGAGATGCATGTTGAAGAAGAGAAAAAACAAATCACGAAGAAGGAGTTAGGTATTAATTTGGGTGGCTTGAAACCAACTGAAGTTAAGTATTACTTTGATTATTCCATTAATGAATTTGAAGCTAAGGTTGTAAAAGTTGATAAGAACTTTGTTGTTTTGGATGAGACTTACTTCTATCCAACTAGTGGGGGGCAATTACATGATGTTGGAAATATCGGGAAGGAAGAAGTTGTGGATGTTTTGAAGGAGGGATCTATTGTTGTTCATATTTTGAAGAAGAATTCTAATTTGAAAGTGGGAGATAAGGTTAATTGTGTTATTGATAAGAAAAGAAGGTTGCAACTAGCACAACACCATACCGGTGCTCACATTTTGAATGCTGCTGCTAAGAGGGTTTTGGGTAATCATGTAAACCAGTCTGGAGCCCATAAACAGCTGGATAAGGCTAGATTGGATATAACTCATTATGCAGCCCTAAGTGAGAAAGAAACGGCCAGGATTGAGGAAGAGGCTAATAAGATTATATCTGACAAGATTAAGGTTGAGAAGAGTTTTGTTGAAAGGGGTGAAGCTGAAAGTAAATATGGTGTTGGGATTTATCAAGGAGGGGTTGTTCCTGGGAAATTGTTAAGGATTGTAGATATTTCTGGTGTGGACGTTGAGGCTTGTGGTGGAACTCATTTGAATAACACGAGTGAAACCGGTAAGCTGAAGATATTAAGAAGCAGTAAGATAAGTGATGGCATTGTTAGGATTGAATATGTTGCGGGAGATGCTGCAGTTAAGGAAGAAAGTAGGGAAGATTCTTTGTTAGTTGAAGCTGCAGAGATTTTGGGTGTTGGTAAGAAGGGTGTTGCAATAAAATCTTCTGAAGTGTTTAAGTTTTGGAAGGATATTATTAAGAAAAAGAAAGATACTGTTCCAATTTATTCTGGAGATGAAGAAGAGTTGAGCGATAAAGAAATATTAGAGAAGACTGCACATATATTGAAAACACAGATTGAACATGTTCCTAAGACTTTGAAGAGATTCTTAGATGAAATTGATCACTCTAGATAGATTGCAGGCTTTCCTGGCTTTGCTTTCTTAGATTTATTTTCTGGATCGTATTTGTTTTTGTCATTGACCTTGTAAAGGATTACTTCCTTTTCTACACGTTTTGTGATGTTGTCTAGGTTGTAAGAATCTGCATCATTTGGAAGGACGTATAGATATACTTTCTTTACATCCTTTTCTATTAGATTTAATATGTTTAATACATCTGAAACAACTTGATCTGTGAATTGTTCTTCCTTGTCAAATTGTTCATTGATCTTGCTTTCGTCACATTTCGGCCAAGATTCAATCGAAACAAGTGTTTTATGACCTGAGTTGCTCCATAGTTCTTCTGCTAGATGTGGGCAGATTGGGGCTATAATTTTGATAAGACTTCCTAGGTCTTCCTTTGATATTTCCTGTTCTAAGCCATCTAAAAGGCTTCTAATCTTCATTGTTGCTGTATGGAATCTAAAGTTTTCGTACTCTTCGTAGATTTGTTTGATTGCTTTGTTGATTTTGTGTTGGTTTTTCTCACCTGATTTCTTTATTTTTGCATTTGTTATGTATTCTGTAATTTTATTTAGGAATCTGTAAGATCCTTCTATACCTTTTTCGCTCCAATTTCTGTCTTTGTCTGGAGAAGCAAGTGAAACTAGGAAGAATCTTAATGCGTCTGGACCATATTTTTCACAGATGTCATTTGGATCTATGACATTGCCCTTTGATTTAGACATTTTTTCTCCATCTTCTCCTAGGACCATTCCTTGGTTGAAGAGTTTGGGGAAAGGTTCATCAATTTTTAGATATCCCAGGTCCCTTAGTGCCTTTGTTAGGAATCTTGCATAGATTAAATGCATACATGCATGTTCTGCCCCACCAATGTACTGATCTGTTGGCATCCAATAATCTGTTTTTTTAGTGCTGAACATTTCTTTGTCATTGTTTGCATCACAGAATCTTAAGTAGTACCAAGAAGAATCGAAGAAAGTATCCATTGTATCCGTTTCTCTCTTTGCATCTTTTTTACATTTAGGGCATTTAACATTTACAAACTTTTCATTAGTTAATAATGGGTTTCCTTCTCCGAATTTTACATCGTGCGGAAGTAGAACTGGGAGTTTTGTTTCAGGTACAATTCCACAGGAATTGCAATGTATAATTGGTATTGGTGTGCCCCAGTATCTCTGTCTTGAAACTAACCAATCTCTGAATTTGTATTGTGTTGTTTTTTTTCCTAGTTTGTTTTTTTCTAGGTGTTTTGCAATTGCGTCAATTGCTTTTTCGCTTTCCATACCTGTGAAGTCTCCAGAATTGATTAGAGTTCCATGGCCAGCATAGCATTGTTTAGAAGCGAGTACATTTTTCTTTATCTTATTTAATGCAAGTCTTGCTTTTTCATTTGGTGCAAATATCTTGTCTTTATCTAAATCTACTACGGGTTTTATTGGAATTTTATACTTCTTAGCGAATTCGAAGTCCCTTTGGTCGTGTGCAGGGACGGCCATAACCATTCCAGAACCGTATTCGGCTAGAACGAAGTTTCCTGCGTAGACAGGGATTTTTTCATTGTTTAATGGGTTGATTGCGTATGATCCAGTGAAAACACCTTCTTTTTCTAATGATTCTAATTCTTTTTCGGAAACAGATTTTACTTTTTTTAGGAACTTATCTACTTCTTTCTTTTGTTTTGGCGTTACTAATGAATCTAATTCTGGATGTTGGGCAGAAACGACCATGAAAGTTACTCCGAAGATTGTGTCTGGTCTTGTTGTGAATATTTTCCATTTCTTTTTGTTTATCTCAAAGTCAATTTCTGTTCCATAGCTTTTACCAATCCAGTGCTTTTGCATGCTTTTGATTCTGTTTGGCCATTCTAGGTCATCAACTTTGTCTAGCAATTCGTCGGAATATTCTGTTGTTTTGATGAACCATTGCTCTAGTTGTTTTATTTCAACATCTACTTTTTCATGTCTCCAGCACTTACCGCTGTGAACTTGTTCATTTGCTAGCACGGTTTTACATTCAGAACACCAATTAACTGGTGCCTTCTTTCTGTAGACTAAGCCTTTCTTTAGAAATTCTAGGAAGATGAACTGATTCCACTTGTAATAGTTTGGGTCGCAAGTTTTTATTATTCTGTCCCAATCATAACTAAAACCTAATTCTTTTTGTTGTTTGATGAAGTTTTTTATGGATCTTTCTGTGTATTCCTTTGGATGTTCTTTGGCTTGGATCGCTGCGTTTTCAGCAGGTAGGCCTAGTGCGTCGTAACCCATTGGATGTAATACGTTAAGGCCTTGCATTCTTTTGAATCTTGCAAAGATATCCCCTATTGCATAATTGAATGTATGTCCTATGTGGAGCCCAGACCCAGAAGGATAGGGGAACATCTCCAAAACATAGCATTTCTTCTTAGAATCCTCTTTTACTTCAAAGACCTTGGCTTTTTCCCATTTTTCCTGCCATTTCTTTGAAATTTTATGCATATCCATGGGTGGCTAGGGAGGTTAGTGGTTTAAAATATTTGTGGATATCGAAAGGGTTAAATTTGTCTGAATGAGAGCTATATTATGAGAGTTAGGCAGTTAGTCATGTTGTTTCTTATGGTTGGACTTATTTTATTTCCTGTTTCAGCTTTGTCTAATTCTGGATCTTCTTCTGGTTCGGGAAGCAGTACTAGTGGTGGAACAACAATTTCTGGTGGAAGTCTTGCAAGAATACAGGCAAATGTAACTATGAAGAGACCGTTCTTTGGTGAACCCGTTTCTTATATTAAGTTGGAATTAAGTGAAACTGTCTATACCGGGATGCCTTTGATTGGGCGTGTTGGAGATTTGGCTGAAAATGTTACTTCTTATAATGCTTCTAATGTGCATACTTACTTCGAAGTTGTTTCTAAGATTAACCGTAGTCAAGTCAGATTCTCCGAAATAAAGTTTGTTGTTAAGAAAGCTTGGTTGGAAGAGAATGATATCAATGTCGAGGATGTAGTTTTGATGTATCTTGATGAAGAATGGATGGTTGAAGAATCTATTTTGCCAATAGATGAGGATGATAAAAATTATTACTTTGTTTCGGATTTGCATTGGGTCCAATATTATGCGATAGCTGAAAGGCCTGTTGTTGAGGAAATTGTTGAAGAAGGGATTGTTGAGTTGGAGATTGTAGAGGAACCAGTGGAAGTTGAAGAGGACAGAGGTGTTGCTCTTTATTATATTGGTTTGTTGGTTATTTTGGGGCTGGTATTAATTCTTAAGAAGAAGATTAAGATTCGAAAGGTTTCTGATTAAAACGGCATTTACCACCCACGAGCAGACTATTTTTATTAATGGCTCTAAAAAGAAGTTCATGATTGTTGAAAAGAACATTCTTGAGAAATTAAAGTCGTATAAGAACTTAACATTCTCTTTTGATGGACTAAATTTAGTGAAAATTTGTGTGAATGGGGGAAATAGTGTTTCTTTAGATGCTCTAGATCCTGTAAAGGTTGGCTACTTTATTGGACTAATACTTGGAGATGGGTGCATTGTCGCTAGGAAAAAAGAAAGTAGGTTGATCTACTCAGTTAGAATTGCCTTTTGTTCTTTGGAGGACGCTAAGAAATGTAGAGCACTAGTAAGGGGCTTGTTTGATTTAGATGCAAAGATCTATGATGGGTCTGGATGTTACTCGCTAGTTACCTACTCTAAGCCATTATCTTTACTCCTCCATTTTAAGTATCAAATCCCTATTGGGAAGAAATATGTAAAAATTGTTGTACCTGCAGAGATATCTAGGGCAGGGAGATCTGTAAAAATTGCTTTCTTGAAGGGCGTCTTTGATAGTGATGGAAATATCTACAAACACCGCGGAAGGAAGGCTGTTCAGTTAAGACAAAAATCATTTAAGTTTTTAATTGGTCTTTAGGAACTTTTTTATGGTGTTGGATTGGAATTCAATAGGCCTTATTATGATAAAGCAAATAACTCGTGGGTTCTTTGGTCTTCTAAAAAATGGCTTGTAGATAATTTTATAAAGAAAATTGGGGGGTTTAAAGTGTATGGGCCCGTAGCTCAGTTTGGATAGAGCGTCTGCCTTCTATTAAGTCTTCGGACTCAGAAGTGAGCAGAAGGTCGTAGGTTCAAATCCTATCGGGTCCGCTGGCACTGTGCCCAAGTGGTTAAGGGGACCGCCTGCAGAGCGGTTATTTCGCAGGTTCGAATCCTGCCAGTGCCTCTTAGAGTTCTAACTAGAATTAAATAAAAAATAAGAAAAGAGAAATAAGCTTTTAGCTTACTTCTTCTTTTTGATAATGACTGAACCTCTTGGTTCGAAGTCAGCTACTTTCTTAGGCTTGGATTTCTTTTTTCCTGAGCTAAAGATTAGCTTAATCAAGAATATTGCAATTATGATTAATACAATGTTCAAGACCAATAGGAAAACCTTTGAATCCTCTCCACCGAAATTACCGAATGTAAATCCAGTTCCTTCGGGTGCGCCTTCTACGTTAACAGTAAATGTTTCAGTCTCTAGGATTGAACCTGTGTTCGCATCTTTCAAAACAACATTTGCTGTGTAAGCAGCTCCTTCTTCAGCATTCTCAGTTGTCTTCAAGTTTAGGAAGACAGTGGAAGTCTGACCAGGATTTAGGTGAACAGTCTTACTTGTTGTAGATGTTGCAAAGTCTCCTAGATCTTCTAAGGATACCATGTAATCTACCGGGCTGTTCTCGCTATTTGTTAACTCAACCTTAACACTAACCAACTTATCCATTGGTGCTGAAATTTCAGTTTCAGTTAGTCCTAGCATGCTTGTGAAAGTCCCTGTGAACTCGTCTTCGTCATCTTCTTCTGGTGCAGCTTCAGTACATAGGTTGTCAATTTGTACAACTTGACTGTCTGTCTGCTTGTTGTTGTCATAGAAAGTTGAGACTAGTATTGCATACTTGTCATCAGCTAGGTTCTGTTCTATTGAAGCAATAAAGGTTTCAGTTGAAGAGTCGTCCTCATCAAGAACAAGATTTGAAATCTTCTCATTGATTCCCAAAGCAATGCTTTGTATTTGAACTCCTACTTCGTCCTCGTCCCTCTTACCTAGGTTCATCATATCAACGGATACTTGAATTGAGTCATCTTCACATGATACAGGTGAAGGACTTACTCTTACATCCTTGATAACAATATCGTGACTTTCTCTCTTGATTTCAATACCAAAGCTTCGGATTATTTCACCGTGAGTAGCTCCGTTCTCATCAACACCGCTGGTTGTTAGATCACAGTTTATTGTGTTCTGTACAGCGTCGTCTTCTACGTCGAAGTTGATGTTCTCTTCAGAACTATCTTTAGTACCAATATTACCAACATCTACATTGTCATCATCAAAGTTTAGATCTTCGTCATCATCACATGTTACGTCGATTTCAACGTCTTCGATGTCAATGTTTGCTTTGTTAGCATAGTTGCTCTCTACAACGATAGTAAGCTCAACTAAATCACCTGGTTTAAGGTCTTGGATGTCATCTCCATCGCCGATGTTGCTTTCTGTGTCTTTGTTATTGATTAATGCATCGAAATCATCAATTACTAATTTGTTTTCTCTTTGCATGTAAACATCAAATTCGGCTTCTGGGCCTTCATTTGTTTTAATAGTAACTATTCCAACGTAAAGTGCCACTTCTTCGAAGTCAGAATTAATACCATCTAGGCTTTCTGGAATATTGGCAAGAATGTCTATTCCTGCAGATGTACCAGGCGCAATAACATCTCCTGAGCTCAATAGTTCAAAATCTGTTTGTGTTAAGCCGAATTTACCATCTGTAAATGTTATGTCTGAGATTGTTAGGTCGCCAGTTGTTTGATTGTTTGTTAAAGAAATACTACTGGTAACATTGATTATCTCATCTTCTTCATCGTCGTGCTCAGGATTTGATGCCTCCTGATTTGAGTCACCAAAAGTTGGATTGCTTGCTGAATAAACATTGTCAACTAACAGTTCACCTGCAGCAGAAACAACGAAAGGTGTCAAGCTTATTGCTATTAGCATAAATAGTGCCATTGCAATAAATTTGTTTATTTTCATTTGTTTAAACCCCCGACGAACCTTTTGAGCTCGTACGATCTTGTGTTTATTATGATATATATGTTACGATTGTCGAGTTGTAACTGTTTATAAAATTTATGGTGTCATATTTGCTTTATAAGCAAAATTACTCCTATGATTAACAATAGTAAAATGAGTATTGCAATCATTAATCCAGCATTAGAGGTGCCCGAGAATAGTGATTCTGAGGTCTCTTCAGTTTGATCTGAAGCTCCAATTTGGACTGTTAGAGTCTCTGAAGTCAGAGTATTTAAACCATCTGATAGCTCAACTGTGGCTGAATAAGTTCCCTCTTCTACTTCAGGGAATATGGTTAGTGGTAAGAACACATTTGTTGATTTGAAAGCATCTATTGTTGCTGTTGAGGATATTGTATCTGCAAAGTCCGCTTCTATATTGATGAAGAATACTCTCCTTTCTGGAGCATTGTTTTCGATTAGTAGATGGATTGTTGATGTTTCTCCTTGCTCTAACTCTATTGATGGTGAGCTTTTGAATATCAAATTTGAAGTTTCAAAATCAAATCTTCCTGCTGGGGCTGTTGCTGTTCCACATGAAACAACTGATAGTGGTAATGTGGTTGTAACATAATCTCCAGAGAATGAAGCTTTTACTTTGAAGTCATAGGTTCCTTCCCTTGCATCTACTGGGATGCTGATTCTGAAAGATCTTGATCCTTCATTGTCGCTGTTTGAGTCGAAATTCTCTACTTCAAAAGTGTCTGAAGTTTCATGAACCTTTAATTCACTATTGTCCACTGTTATTGTAATATCTTCGTCTTTCTCTCCTATGTTAGTTACGTCCACCACCGCTGTGATTGTTTCTCCACAGAATGCTGTTGATGGAAGTAATCTTGTTGTATCTTCTATGATTATGTCGTGCTTATCTAGTTTAATGTCTATTGATAGGCTTTCTTGGGTACATTCTTCCTCTTCGTGATCATCATCAAAAGCCTTTACATAGATGGTGTAGTCTTCGTTTTCGTTGATGTTTCTGCTATCTGTAGGTATCTTGATTGATAGGTAGAATGTTTCATCTTCTCCTTCCTCTATACTTTCTGTAGTTGAAGAGGTACTTTCGATTACCTCGTCTTCGTCGTATAGGTATGCTTCAACTTGGGTTCTTACTTTTTCAGTTCCAACATTGTCTACGTCAACTTCAATGTCTATTACATCTCCTGGCTTGAAATCGTCTCCACTATCTGGTTCCTTTATTTTTACTTGAAGTGATGTTCCTACAGGACCAAAGTCACAAATTCCAATTGTAACTTTTGCTGAGAAGTCTAGAGTTTTAGTGTCGTTTGTTAATGTGTCTTTGAAAGTGATTGTGCTTGTGTATGTGTCTACGTCTAACCTACTGTCTACGTCTGCATTAACTGTTAATGTTTCATTGCTGTTTGCAAGGATTGTTATTTCAGATGGAAAATCAAGGATTAATTCGTCTCCATCATTGTCATCCATTGTAGTGTAGTCAAAACTAAGAGTAATATTGTCTGTCAAGTGGGAATTTGTGATTAAAATGTCAAAATCCCTTGAGTCTCCTTGAAGTAATTCTAGAGCTACTGGGTCTGGGTCGAATGAAATGTCTGTTATTCCTGCGCTAACTGTTGGAACTAACATTGGTACAAATAATGCCAGAGTAAAAATTATTTTTTTGAACATTTTGAGGTAATTCCCTATCTATCCCTTACCCCTTTTTGTCATCACTAAGTCATAATAAAAGTATTTAAAGGTTTTGGTGGAGTTTTAGGTATGGATCAGAAGAAGAGAGCGATTAGAGCCTGTAAGGTGAATGATACTATTTTTAGAGAGATAATTGATAAGTTTGATTCTTTTAAAACGGAGAAGGATATCGAAGTTTATATTTTGATGAGATTTAGGGACCAGGGGATGGGAAGTTCATATCCTCCGATAGTTGCCAATAATAATTCTGTAATACATGCGAAGCCTAGAAAGAGGAAGTTATCTAGGGGATTTTTAGTGTTGGATTTTGGGGCTAAGTGCGGAGGAATGTGTTCCGATATGACAAGAACTTTGTTTATTGGGAAGGCTAACAAGAAAGAAAGAGATTTGTACAAGTTGGTTAAAGATTGTCAATGGAAGTGTGTAGGGAAAGTTAAGTTAGGTGTAAGTTGTAAGAGTTTACACACATACTCTCGGAAGTTGTTGAAAGGCTATGTTAAGTATTTTCCACATGCTTTAGGACACGGGGTGGGAAGTAAGGTTCATAGGAAGCCTAGAATAAGCATTAAGTCTGATGAAGTTATTTCTGAAGGATTTATCACAATTGAACCAGGGATTTATATTAAGAGTAAGAATTTAGCGATAAGGGTTGAAGATACTCTTTATGTTGGTAAGAAGGTTGAAGTGTTGAGTAAGGCCTCTAGGAAGTTAATTGAAGTTTAGTAAAATCTATTGTTGCGTCCTCAAAAATGAGAAATCACTTTTTATGACGTCTCTATAAACTCTTTTTCCACGCAGGGTCTCTGCTATTGACATTGCGGCAGTTCCAGTGGCATAATTTCTTCCAGTGCTATGAAACAACCGTTTAACTTTTGGGATTGGTAATCTCTGAAGAGAATCCTTTGGAGAAACCCCTCTTCTTTTACAAGCCTGAAGATATGCAGCCTTTAATTCACTTGCACTTGTCTCTAAAAAGGTATCTAAGTATGCCGGGTTGTCATGCCTTTCAGCGAAAACCCTAGAAACTTCTCCACCTACACCCCTAGCGTGACCCTCCAGAACGGCAATGGTTCTGGGTTCAAAAGGTAATTCAACAAGATGGTGTTGAAGGTGATGAGTGTATTCATGTGCAAGCTCCCCCACAACCCGGGTTTCTCTCCCGCCTGAAAGCCTAATTGTATTATTTTTTGTTTCTGTCACCCCACTATTCATCTTTCTCCTTTTTAACACTACTCCAGACCCAAATACAAATCCGGTAAAACCAATTGCTGCAAGATCTTCAACGGTTAACCCTCCTGGAAGATGGACTAACGTTGCAATTCCACCAGTAAGAAGGGCAATCTTTGACCCGTAAAAAACCTCTTCTGGCGTGGAAAAAATATCTAACCTCGCATAATGGTTTTCAGAGACATCTAAGAAACCTTTAGTCTCGTTAACAATCTTTGTAGCGAGCCCCATTAAATTTCTCCTACGTATCTTGGGACCAAAATTGTGTTTTTTTCTGCCTTTCCTGGTCTCGAAAAAATCCTCTGCCCTTTGATCCAATGCGTCTTCAAGGACCCCTAGATTGCCATCTATGAATAACTCCAGGTTGCTTCTTTCCACAAGCTCGATCATAGTCTAACTTCTATTTAGGAGCTAATTATAAGATTTTCTAAAAGTCAATAGTCTACTTCTTCTACAGATACAGGGATTAGTTTTCTTATTAATATTATTACTACTGCAAAAAGTACTAGTATTCCTGCTGATGCTACGAAGGTTAAGAAATCTGCTGGTATGTCTGAGTAAACTAAGATTAATGCAATGTATGCTAGGAAGTTAATTGGTAGTTTTGAGCTCAGACCATATGCTAGGTTTTCTGGTAGGATGTGTAGGAAATTAATTAATGTTAGGAGTATTGCCATTATTGTTACTGCCAATGCAATTGCTAGTTTTGTTGTCATGTTTTCAAGCATGTTGTTATTGAATAGGTATCTGAAGATATCTACTGATACGAATAACAGAACCAAGGCGTTTCCGTATGCCGAGTTCCAGCCTAGTTGTTCCTGTTTGTATCTTGAGAAGTAGATTTCTGTTAGGAATAGTGCTAGGATTAGAGGTACTGCGATCCACAACATTTCTGAATAGTTTACTGGTGCTGCTAGAAGCTCTATGAAACGATCCTTTAGGGCAAATATAGAAAACCCTGTCACCTCAACTGCCATAGTTTGAGGATTGGTTATTTGGTTAAAAATGTTGCTATTTAAAAGAAAGAAAGCTTTAAATCCACCGATTGGGGGGTTGAAGTATGATAGGAATTTTAGAGGCTGTTTTTTTAGGCTTTATTCAGGGATTGACTGAATGGTTCCCTGTATCTAGTTCGGGACATCTAGCTTTGTTTCAGAATTTGATGGGTTTAGAAGTTCCTGTTTTGTATGATATCTATTTACATCTTGGAACTTTGATAGTTCTTCTTGCGTTCTTTTGGAAGGAGATTAAGGATATATTTGCGGATTTGTTGAGGTTGGATTTTAAGAGCGAGAATTCAAAGCTTGCTGGGCTTATTGTAATTGGATTGGCTGTAACTTCCGTTATTGGGTTAGTTTTCCACGATCAGTTCAGTGCCATGTTTGGTAATTTACTGTATGTGGGAATTGCCTTCTTGTTTACAGGGGTTATATTGGCTTTGAGTGGAATGGTTAAGAGGGGCTATAGGAAAGTTAATTTCTTAGATTCCGTATTGATTGGATTATTTCAAGGGATATCTTTAATTCCCGGAGTTTCAAGAAGTGGGGCTACTATTGGGATCGGGTTGTTTAGAGGTGTTGACAGAATAAAGGTTGCTAAGTTTTCTTTCTTACTTTCAATGCCAGCTATAATCGGGGCATCCATTGTGGAGAGTTTTGGAATGAGTCAGTTGGCTTTTCCTTTCTTGGTGGAGAATTTATCTGCCGTAATCTTTGGGGTATTGGCTTCGGCCGTAACTGGGTATGTCTGTTTGAGGTGGTTGATGAAGCTGATAGAAAGCGGGAAATTCCACTACTTTGCGTACTATGCTTTTGCCGCAGGAATAGTGACTATACTACTATCTATTGCGTAATAAAATGATTTCCCCGGGGGTGGCTTCCCAGGGATCTCGCAAAGACAAACCGAATGAACGGAGGTTTCAAATGCAAGTCGAGAGCTATCTTGACTTGTTATTTTTGAAGGAGAATTTCTTTATAAAGATAATGCAATTTTTGATAGTTAAACTGTTAAAAATAGTTAAAAATAGTTAAAGGTTTGAGCTAGATACTACTCTGTCCCCGTCTCTGGTTGTCTTCAGAACCTTGTTCCTGCCTATCTTTGTTACTCTAATTAAACCAAGGGAATGGAGCTCCTCTAGCTTCTTTTTGGTTGTTGGGGCTGTGATTGAAAACTCTGTTCCTACGTCCTTGTAAGTAGCTGGTTTGTTTATTGCACTTCTATCAGAGATAAACTTCAATATGCCCTTTAATTCTTCCGATATTGTTTCTGTTACAGTTTGCTGTGGTGGGGCGTGGACCTCTTTTTCTAGCAAGGATAGTTGTTTATTGGTGAATATTTGCGGATCAACCGGTAGGAGGAATATTGCCTTCTTTCCCATTATTTTATCATTGATATTTGTGATGAATTTTAGGAAGTTTTCAAATCCGTATTTATTTAGGATGTAGTCTGAGCGGTCTAGCAAGACAATTGCTTTTTCATTCTTTGATAAGAATTCTATTGTGCTCTTTTGCAATTGGTTTAAGTCTGATGTTGAAGTAATTCCTTTTTCTTTTTCATCAGATAGCCGGATCATGTTCTTTTTGGCTATGCCATATTTCTGTTCTATTACATCTAGATTATCTCTTGTAATCAGTAGAGGTGTGTATTCTTCTGTTTTTTCTATTAAAATTTCATATGCTTCTTGAGACGTTGGTTCTTTGATTAAATAGCTTGTTCCTGATTCAATTATGTACTTTTGCATTAACTTTTCTTTTTTACCTTTCAATGTGATGAATTTCTTTAGTCTCGGGCTTTCTTGTATAATCTTCCTTAGGCTTAGAACCATTTGATTGAATGTGAATGCCAGTTCTGATATTTCATCATCCCTTTCATCCGATTCTACCTCAATGTCAAATTTACCCTTAGATAGCTTCGAAGATGCTTCTGATAAGGCATTAATTCTTTTTGTGATTGTGGTTGTTAGTGAAGACCAAACTGCGAAGGTTGTAACTATTCCAATGAATGCTATCAAGATAATCATAGTTATTGCTATCTTAACCGCTGCACTGGAGTCTTGTTTGGCTGTTTGTTTGATTATGGAGAATTCTTCAATTGCCTCTTGTAGGAACTCAACTGCATCAACTACATCTCTTTCTAGTTGCTTTGCAATGCTGTATTGTACTAAAATTGAGGACTCTGCATAAATAACTCCATTTGCTACATCCTCTGCCCTTTTATCCATTAGCCTTTTAGATAATTGGTAGAATGTATTGTGTTTATTTGTTGCCTGTAATACTTTTTCTTGTATTTCTTCCGATCCAAGTTCAGTTAATCTATTTGATTTTTTAGTGAATAGTCCGTTGATGTATTCAAATTCAAATTCTAAGTCTCTTAGAGTTTCTAGATCATCTTCTGTCGAGTATCTTTGAACTATGTAATTGCTTCTCCAGAGGATGCTGATCATGTCTTGAACATCTGTTTCCAAGGGGTTTACTCCCTCTGTGATTTTGTGTAGTTTGCTATTGATTCTTAGAGTGTAAACAGTAGTTACTAGAGCGGATATTATGAGGAATGCTACAATAATTGAAAAGCTGACCAATAGCTTCTTTCCGATCTTCATAGGATTGAGTATATAGTTGGGTTTATATGATTTTCTTGGGAAGGTTTAAATAAAAATCTAGATTGGGTGTTGTATGGGTGGTTATTTGTCTGCGGTTTTTAGGGCTGTGTTGGCTTTGGTTGTAGTTCTTTTTAGAGATGTTTTTTCACCCCTGATTGTTTCTTTTTCAGCATATCTATCCCATTTGTCTTTGATTCCCCTTGGTGCTGATTTGAATGGGAACGTTATATCTATTGGGACTAAAGCGATAAACTATGTTGAGGCATGTGCTGCTGTTGGAGCATATGTGTTCTTGGCATTGTTGATATTGCTGACTAAGGGAATTGATCTTAAGAAAGGCGTTAAGATGTTTTTACTTGGGGCCTTATTGATACTTGTTGCAAATATAATTAGAATTGACGTTTTGGCATATTTACTGGTGCAGAATAACGTTAATTTGTTTTTGACGTTGCACATGGTTACATGGAAGTTGTTATCTGGATTGTATGTTGCACTGGTTTGGATATTTTTAGTTAAGAGGTTTAATGTTAAAGAAATTCCGATAGTTAGTGATTTTAAGCATTTGAGAAAGAGATCACTTCTTTGATCCTTGCATCGCTATAAGGTCCTTTGTAGTTAGTTTTTTCTTTTGTTTGATCTTATCTTCTACTTCTTTTACTTTTTCTTCTATGATTTTAGCGCTATCGATGAAGGTTGTTTGTATTTTCTTTACTTCCTTAGTTTTTTCTTTTTTCTTCTTGAATTTCTTCTTTTTAGGAACTTCGCCTGCTTCTTTCAATGCCTTCTTTAATTCTGAGTTTACCTTAGAGAATTGAGTTTTATATTCTATAAACTTCTTGAAAGCCTGTCTTTGTTCTTTCTTCAATTCATTTACTTTCCTTGAATTAATTAAATAATCCTTGAATTTCTTTTTGTTTTCCTTTAGTAATTCCTTTAATTCTAAATGATATTTATCGGCTTTTTCCTTAGCGTCTGTGAGGGTCTGCGATATCTCACCCATTTGGGATTTGAAGTCTGTAACCACTTCAGATTCCATAACTGCCTTTCTAAGCTCTTTTATTTGCCTCATTATTTTTTTCTCTTTTTCAATGGGCAGAGCTTCTGTTTCAATTGAGTATTCTAATTTTTCTAATTTGCTTTTTAATGCGCCGGGACTTGAACCCCTTCCAAATTTATCTTTGAATGTGTTTCTTTCTTTTACTAGATCTTTTGATAATGTTAATTGTTCTCTGAATTGTTTGTTTAGCTCGTTTCTCTTTTCTATTAGTTCTTTTTCTTTCTTTTTTTCAGCTTCAATTTCTGGGTTGGTTGCCTTTAGAACTGTAACTAGTTTAGAGATCTCTTTGTTTAGGTCTTCTTTTTTGTTAAACCATTCTTCTTTTTTAGAATTAAGTTCGTTTAGTTTGGTTTTCAAATTAGCAAGATCATGCTTTTTTTGTTCTTTGGATTTTTGTACATTATCCTTATTTATTTCTTCCGTCATTTTAGCTCTTTATACAACTAAATGAGGAAACAAAAAAAGAAAAAGGTTGGGTCTATCCGAATAGAGACCCTAGACCAGCAGCTGCTTCTTCAGCAGACTTCTTGTCTTCTTGTTCTTCTTTCTTTTCTTCTGCTGCGGGAGCTGCGCCACCTGCAGGTGCTGCAGGAGCTGCGGCTACTGGTGCAACAGCGGCTTCCTTAATAGCTGCATCTATGTCAACATCACTTAATGCGGCAACTAGTGCTTTAGCTCGACCATCATCTGGTGAGCCTCCGGCTGCCTGGATGACTTTCTTAACTGTGTCTTCTTCTATTTTTCCGCTTAGTTTGTGGATCAACATTGCGGCATATACGTATTCCATTTTCTGGGTTTTTCCTCCAAGTGAATATTAAGTCTCTCCTTTGCTTTTCTTATCTTTGAGAGTATTAATAAGTTTGTTTACGTCTTGTTCTTCAGCTTTTGGCTCTTTTGAAGCCTCTGAATCCCCTTTTATTCCTGTGCCAAGCACCTTGTTTGCAATATCTGTAAGTTCTTCCATATCCTTTTTTATTTCTTTAGGTTTGTCTTCTGGGGCCTTCTCTGGCTCTTCTACGGGCTTTTTTTCTTCTGATTCTGGTTGTTTTTCTTCTTTTACTGGTTCTTCCTTGGGAGTCTCCTTAACTTCTTCTTTTGGTTGCTCCCTTGGTTCTTCCTTAACTTCTTCTTTGGGAGCTTCAGCAGGAGTCTCTTTTGGTTCTTCTTTTACTGGTTCCTTTGGTTGCTCTTTAACTTCTTCTTTGGGAGCTTCCGGAACTTTTGATTCTAGGGCCGAAGCTGCTGCTTCAGCTTTAGCTAAAATCTTCCCAACGTTCCCAGATGTAATTATATCTGCTGAATCTGCCAATGCTAGAGATTCGCTTTGTGCTTTGCTGATTAATGGTTTAATTGTTTCTGAGTTTAATATTCCTAAGTGCATTGCTAGTGCTAATGATTCGGAGTGTGCTGCCTTTAGGTTGTTGATGTATTCTTCCTCATCAATAGATAATACTGATTTTTCTAGGATTTCTCCGTTTTCATATGTTAATAGTAAATTCAAACCAATCTTCATTGGTTCAACGCCCATCTTTGCAAGTAATCCTGCAACTTGTTCAGAAATTTCATCCCCTTCCCTGACTAGGACCTTGTCATCTTTTATGTGAATCTTTCCATCTTTAACTTCTGTTTTTAGTCCAAGCATTCCAAGTTCTCCAATCATTGGACCTGGTGCGAAAGGAGTTTCACCTGCTTCAACACCCAAATCATTTGGAGCGGTTTGTCCTGGTTTTGCTGCTGCTGAGGCTTTACTTTTTTCTAGTTTTTTGTAAAGAATGAATGGATCTTCGTTTGTAAATAGTAATGCTGGAATCCCTCTTAGTTTTTCCTTAAGTTGATCTATGTTTTTTTGATCTTTCATATCATCGAATGCAATTTTTATTAATCTTTTTTTAGTTGGTTTTAGGTAGATTGAATCTCCTAGTGAGAATTTGATTCTTTGAAGCATTAGTGTCGGTAAGCCTTCTAGGTTAACAATACCGGCCACCTTGTACTCTTTGAACAATCTCTTTATTTCTGCTATTTCATCCTTTTTTTCTTTTGATACGTGAGGCTTGTATGTCATTTTTTAGCCTCCATCTTTTCACCAACTACCATTGGTTGGCCCATGGATGTTTTAATCAGGACATTTTTGATGTTATTTGTTTCTTGTGGAACATGATGCACAACGTAGTTGTAAATTGCTAATGCGTTGTCTGCTAGTTCATCGTCTTTTAGTTTTGAACTTCCTAAACTTGTTTTAATTGTTGGTTCGTTCTTTGTTTCAATCCTTGCTAGTTTCTGTAGTCTTTCTACTAATGGTTTTAGGTCTGCTGTAGGTGGAACAACACATCCTGCCTTTGGATTTGGCATCATTCCTCTTGGACCAAGAACTCTACCGAAGGTTTGTGCAACCTTTGGCATAATGTTAGCTTGAGCAATAAAGTAATCTGTTTGTTTTGCTAGTTTTCTAATCTTTTTTTTGTCTTGTTTTTTGAAATTTTCAAATAGAACGTGATTGTCGCAGTCTGCTTTTGCTTTTGTTGATAATGCTTGATCAACCAATGCTGTGATTTTTACCCTCTTCCCTCTTTGGTGGGGTAGGGGGATGAATGCAAGGATTTTTTCATCTTCTTTCTTTAGATTTAATCCCTTTAGATTGATGATTACATCAATTGATTCTGCAAACTTTCTTTGTTTAGAGTTCTCTCTAGCAGCTTTGATGGCTTGGATTATGTCTTTCTTATCCATTTTGAATCTCTACTACTGGATTTTTTTAATCCGTCCATTTCGGAACGCAGACAGTGTCTGAGTAGTTTCTGAGTAGGATTGTTCTGAGATTTAGATTTATAAGGTTTATGGTAAAAAATGCTAAGGGGCAATTTCTGCCCTAAAAAAGAATTAAATTAGATCCTTGGTGGGTCACCATTAGGCGTTATTGCAATATTGGGTTCCTTCTTTGGCGGAGGTGGTTCAGGTGGTTTTGGGAATTTTGTAAAGGGGGGACTTGGTGGCGTAATTGCCTTGAAGGATGCTTGGTCCTCTAATACACCCCACTTACCAAATATCGGGATGAATGGAACAGCAGGGGTTCCTGGAGTTATAGGTTCATCAATTTCTGTTGGCCAGGTTACATTGTAGTATGGATCATAAACTAAGACTGGCGTCATTGCATGAGTAACTCCCCTTGAATCATTCACTAATCTCGGAGTTATGTTGATTGCTACAATCCTAACCATGTGGCCTGTGATAGCTACTCCTGTGGTTTCGTTGTAGACTACAGCACCAACTAATGTGGGTTGTCCGTCTGTTAAGGCGTCTCTGATTGTTGTTGTGTTTGGTCTATTTGGGGAGGGGTTGGACGCATTTCCAATTGTGAAGTTGGTTACAACGAGCGTGTTATTGGTCCCACTTTCATTCCATATGAAGGCTGTAATATTGATTGTTCCATTAAAGGTGGGGGCTAGCGGATATGTACTCAGATTCTTCATTCTGTCTACGATCTCCGTAACATTAGTTCCGACCTCAGTGTCATTTAGAGAGATTAATGCCCCGGTGAATGTCGCATATGCGCAATCTTCTCTTTTGTTACCGCAATCTTCAGAACTTAATGGTACGAATGATTCATCTGTTATGTCATATTGTGCGTTTACTTCTTGTACAAAAAAAGATAAAAAAACAATTGTGGCTAGCAGTGTTAGTATTTTTGTTTTAATTTTAGTTTCCCCCTATGTAACCTTTTCTTTCTAGCAGATTTTCAAATCTAGAAAACCCTCCATCTTCTGCTGGTGCGAGTGTGTAAACTGTTGTGCTTGTTCCAACACCTGAGTAAGTATTGGCTACGCTTTCTAATCCATTTAGTTCATGAGTCTCAGTAATCCTATCTGAATCAACATAGAATATGCTAAGATTTGGTCCTGCTGGTTCTGTGTTATGGTCAAGCAATAGGCCTCTTTTGAACTGACCATTTGGAACGGCCCTTAGGTGAGTAGTCATTCCGCTTTCTTTTAACCTATTTCTAAGATTTGTTGCGTGTGTTGGTGGAACTGGCGTTTCACCTACTAACTGTGTTCCTGTGGGATATGCTACAATTGCAGTGCCGGTTGGTCTTTTTGAAAGAAAATTTTGAAGATTGTAATCTGCATCTCTTTGGCAAGCTAATGGCAGGCTTCCAAATAGTGCTGCTGTCAGTGCTACCAATCCTTTTCGTGCTCCCCCCATAGATAAATATTGACGCTTTTTAGAATAAATAGCTTTCCATACCTATGTTTTAGGCGTTATTTAAAAAGGCCACATATATTTCCTCGAAAGAGAACTTCTGCCTGGTGATTATTTTTATGTTGTAATTTTCTCTTTTTGCAATATTTTCTATGTTACCTGATAAAGAAGAGAACAATAGCAATATTCTTCCGTTATTTGTTAAATAGTTCTTTGCTTGTTTTAGAAATTCTTCAATTATTTCTGAACCTTTTTCTCCGCCGGTTGTTGTTAATGCCGAGTCTTCTGGCTCATTTGGATCTTTTGGGAGATAGGGTGGATTGAAAATGATTAAGTCAAATTTATCCTTGATGTTTTTGAATAGGTCTGATTGAATTGCTTTTATTTTTGGATTGTCTAATTGGTTGATGCATTCTGGATTGATGTCTGACGCCGTTACATCTTTAGAGATTTCTGCTGCCGTGATTGCTTGGATTCCTGATCCGGTCCCCATGTCTAGAACTTTATCATTGGGGTTAACTTCTTGTTTTACAATTCTTTGTAGAAGGAAGGAATCTTCTCTTGGTTCGTATATCATTTGACCGATTTACAATAATCTTTAACCCTACTAAGAATTTGTGGTAAGTAATATTTCTTTATTCTTTCTTCAAATACTGTATCTAGGTTTTCATATTCGACTACACGATATTCGTTTTTTATCTTTTCAATTATTTGTAAGTCTTTTAGACGTTTCATTTGCCTTCTTATGTTTGATGCCGCTACACCGTTAACGCCTAGTCTGTTTTTCTTTCTGTACGCAATTACTTTCTTCTGGACTTCTTCAGAAGTTATCATTTTCTTTCTTTTGCTTGTGTCTACTATTGTTTGAAGAACATCAACTACAACATCACGAGAATCACCTGGTTGCAAAAGTCCTAGAGACAGGCATAATTTTCTAGTTGCCTCTCTTTTTGGCATTTTGTAAGGTTTTTCGTATCTACGGAGAGTTATTTCACTTAATGGAATGTCTCTTGAGATCTTTTTAGGCATAGCTACTTGTTTGTTAAAGATGTTTAAAAGTTTTTGTATTTACTTTGAAGTTGAAGGAGATAGTTATATTAATGTGCTTGTTAAATAAGATGTATGCAAGGAATTGTTGAGGATGTGTTAAGGTCTAAGAAATTTTCTAGATTGGGAAGGCCCTACGTTAAGAGTATTGTCCATGGGCTTTATGGTTCTGAAGATTTGGGAAATAAGAAGGTGTACAAGTCCTTTTTGAAGAAAGTTAAGGAGTTTTTACATAAGACTTATTCTGTTTATCAGATTAGTAACCAAGGTAAAAAGGACAAAATATTTTATGACATGCTTAAATCTAGGGGTGGTGCAGAGTTGGTCAAACTACATTTAGAAATGCTTCACTGCCATTCTTCAACTAGGGAGAGAAAGGAGTTTTATGAAGAAGTTTATGAAGGGATTTTTAGTAAAGTTAAGAAACCTAAAAGGATTCTTGATGTTGGTTGCGGTTTGAATGCATTTTCATTGCCTTTTATTGGGTTCGATGACTTTGAGTATGTGGGCGTTGACGTTGGAAAAGAGGATATAAGATTGATTAATTCTTATTTGAAACTTTCAAAGAAACTTTATTATTTCTCTGGAAAGGGGTTGGAAGTTAATGTTTTTGATAGAGACTATTTGAAAAAGGTTCCAAAAGGCAAATTTGATGTTTGTTTTTTGTTTAAGATGGCCGATGTTTTGGATTATAAAGGGGACCATAAGAATAGTGAAGAGTTCTTGAAAAAAGTTAACTCTAAGAGCGTGGTTGTTAGTTTCCCAACAAAGACCATTTCAAATAGGAAGATGAATAATCCTCGAAGAAAGTGGTTTGAGCTGATGGTTAAAAGGTTAAAGTATAAGTTTAGTTATTTTGAAATAGGGAATGAGTGTTTTTATATTGTCAATAAGGGTTAAGTCTGTATTGCAAGGCATTTAGAGCAGAACAGCCACATAAAGCCATAAACAAATACATTGTCGCAGGCAGGACAGCCACACTTTTTGCATCTATTATTAAATTCAACTTTATTCACTATATATTCCACCACCTGCACACAAATTGATCAATAAATTGTTTATAAGGCTTGCTTAACGTAGCCTTTCATCAGGAGTCTACCCAGGGTTGAAATATTCAATGCTATTTTTCCGTTTTTCTCACTTACTTCAACTAGGCCAAGTGTTTTTAATCCTTCAGATTTTAGTGTTCCATTAATATGGTAAGAAACTAATGGAGGACTCATGTTAATTTTTTGACTTAGTTCTTCCAAAGATTTACAACAGGTTTTATCTTCGTGTAGAACTTTTAAGATATCTAGTTTTTTATCTGTTAGTGTTTTGTAGTATGAGAATTTTAAGATTGGAAGGAGCATTGTTTCGTCGCCCATTACTGCAAATGCTTTTAGTCCGTTGACGAATGCTGCTGAGGTCATGGCACATTGTGAATTTCTATCGCCTGACGAAGTATTGACTACAACTTCATGTTCTTTTTCTTCCGAAGATAGTTTTGAGACTTTTTCAAAGATTCCTTCCCAGGGGTTTCCATCAATTGGCACTATTTTGACAGGTATGCTGAACTTTTCTAGTTCCTTCCTTGCTTTTTCTGCTTCTTCAATTTGATCTTCAGAAGATAAGAGAATTATTTTGCTTGCAGGAAAGTCTCTAAGTCCGACGTACAAGGCTTCCATGTTATCCCCTACAGGAGCAAGAACTACGCTCTTTTGCATATTTGTTATATGGGTGAGGGGTTTATAACTTTTATTGTGTTAATTCTTTACAAGCCCATACGCCTAGGTTCTGGAGTCTTGCTTTGTGTTCTAACTCCTTTAACTCCTTGTATTTTTTAGTGTCGTAAGCGTACTTGTCATATACTCTTGCGTATCCATTAAGAACTAGGTTTTTGTTTATGTCTTGGTCCTTTGTGTGCACATATCTTAGGAGTCTTCCGTATTTTCCCTTATTTGTGTAGTCTTTTTCTAAGAAGATTTCTTTTTTTAATGTTAGTTCTTTTAGTTTATCTTTAGATTCTTGGTAGTGGCATTCCTTTTTTTCAGGAGTGTTTATCCCTGAAAGTCTTACTTTTTCTGTAGTGTTTAGTTTTAGTGTGTCTCCATCTATTACGTCAATTACTTTGAATGGGCCCTCTAAGTTTGAGGAGGGGGTGCAGGAAGTTAATAGAAGTAGAATTATGAGATAGTGTTTCATTTAGTTGTTGTTTTTTGTTTGTTTAAAAGGGGTTTTGGGATATTATCGGAGATGTTGGGAAAACTTAAAAACAACCTAATAATCTAAGTGTTATGACAGAATTAGTTGCATTCTTGAGTACTGGAAAAGGCACGTGGGGCCATGTTAATAGGCTTCTTCCAGGGATTAATGGAGATAAATGGGAGAAGGTAATTTTGTTAACAAATGATTTCGGTGTTCAAAACTTTAAGGCTGAAGAAGGTGTTGAATTGGTTGAGCTAACTAGTAAGAATCTTGATGAGATGGTTACTGAAATTCAGACTAAGTTGAAAGAGAAAATAAAGGGGATGGAGATTGCCGTTAATTTTGTTTCTGGTGATGGAAGAGAACATATGGCCTTAATTAGTGCTTTAATGAAAATGGGTATTGGCTTTAGGTTAGTTGGACTTGATAAAGAAAGTAAAGTTATCGAGCTTTGATTTTTTCTAGGGCTTTTTTAAGATCCTTTGGCAGTTCTGAAGTGATTTTTAGTTTTTTATTTGTAATTGGGTGGTTTAATGTTACTTGGGAAGCATGTAAGAACTGTCTTTTTAGTTTAGTTTTTTTGTTTTCATTTTCGTTTCCATATAGTTTATCGCCTAAGACTGGAAAACCTCTTGATGCTAATTGAACCCTTATCTGATGCATTCTGCCCGTCTTTAGTGTTAGTTCTAGTAGTGAATGGTTTTTGATATGTTTTACTACTTTGTAGGTTGTTTCACAGTATTTGGCACGGGAATCATTTTTGTTTGAAACTTTCATAACCGGTTGGAAATCCCGCGTTCCTTTTGCTAAGTAATCCTTAAATGTTCCAGTTTTCTTTCTTATTCTTCCAACTGTCAATGCATAGTATTTCTTCTCGATACTTCTACTCTTTGTTATGTTGTAAATTAAGGCATTTGCTTTTGGATTTTTACCAAGAAGTATGATCCCAGAAGTATCTTTGTCTAACCTATTTCCTAGGGAAATCTTAACATTTTTCTTAAGATAATAAATAACCTGATTAACTAAATTATTTTCATTAACACCGATTCCTCCTTGGGATGCTAAAAAAGGAGGCTTATCTAAAATTAGTATGTCTTCGTCTTCAAATAAGACTTTGAAAGAAACTTTATGTACAACGCCCTTTGTTTGATAACCTTCAATTTGTGTTTTGGTTAGAAATATATTCACAACTTCTTTAGGATTTAAGCGATATCTCGGTTTCTGTTTCTTCCTATCTACTTTTATTTTACCCGTTCTAATCCACTTATAGATCTCGGACAGTGTTGCAGAAGGGAATTCCTGCATTAGAAACTTATCCAAACGCATACTCTTTCCCCCGAATCTAAGATCTTCCATAGGCTGAAATAATCATTATTTATTATAAAGTATCTGGTAAAGAGGGCATAAGATTAATAATGAGTTCTGATATATTGAGATTATGGGGATCTTTGATGATATGTTGAAGGGGGATGAGAGCCTTTTCTTAGATAGCATTGCCCTTGATGTGGATTATATGCCTCCTGTGGTTAAGCATCGGGAAGGGGAACAGAAATATATTGCTGAGTGTTTGAAGCCCTTGTTTAGCAAAAGAAGTGGGAAGAATGTTGTTCTAACTGGGGTTCCTGGGATCGGTAAGACTGTTGCTACAAAGCATTTAATTGATGAGTTGAAGGAACAAAGTGGATATATTAAATCTGTGTATATCAATTGCTGGAAGAAGGATACGCCGTATAAAGTTGTTTTGGAGATGTGCAGTCAATTAGGATTTAGGTTTACGGCTGGAAGGAATACTGATGAGTTGATGAAGGAGATTACAAAGATACTGAATAGAAGTCCTTGTGTTGTTATATTGGATGAAGCCGATAAGATTGATGAGCAACAGATATTTTATACATTATTTGAGGATTTGTTTACTAAATCTATAATTTGTATTACTAATGAGAAAGATTGGTTGAGTAAGTTAGATGACAGAGTTAGGAGTAGGATGCTTGCTGAAGTTGTTGATTTTAAACCATATAATTACGATGAGGTTAGGGATATATTACAGGAGAGAGTTAAGTATGCCTTTGTTCCCAATGTGTTAATTGATGACGCTTTTGAGAAAATAGTTGGTAAAACTTTTGAGATGGGAGATATAAGATCTGGATTGTTTTTGTTAAAGAATGCCGGGGAAGAAGCGGAAGGTAAATCTAAAAGAAAAGTTGAATTAATTGATGCTGAAAAAGCGATAAGTAGGTTGGATGAGTTCCAAAGAAAGAGTTCTTCTCAGTTAGGCGAAGAGGAAGAGTTTATTCTTAATGTTGTTAAACTTAATTCTGGGTTGACAAGTAGCAAGATGCATGTTGCTTATCAAAAGGCTGGAGGAAAACAAGCGTATACCACTTTTCAAAGAAAGTTGAAAGGTCTTGGAGATAATGGATTTATTACTCTAAGAGAGGTTAATGAGGGCAGGGGTAGATCTACAAGAGTCACTCATGGAGCCCCTGAAAGCGAGAAAAAACTAGCCGATTTTAGCTAATATTGCACTTACTGCAGTTACTTGTTTGGTTGATTTTTCTTTTAAAATAGAGTTTCTTTTGGTTGTTTATTAGAGGAGGTGATCCAAGTGATCATTAAAATAGATTTAAGTCATGAGAATATTGAGAAAATAACGGGTGAGAGGTTGAGAAGTCTTAATACGGATAATTTTGATGCTGATTTCTACGATAGAGATTCGCTGGAATGTTTGGAAGAGAATGATGAGATTAGTCCGCTTGAGAGTGGATTCATGAGTGGATATCTAGGTGCTTAGGATCTGAGAAAGTTATAAAAGGGTGTTTTGTAGTCTGCATTGGATGAAGGTATTATTTTTCACCGATGTACACTCTGGGGAGAGTTCTGATGAGTATTATGTCACAGATGTTGAAGAACTAGAAAAGAAAGTTAGTGTTATTGTTGAGAAGAGTAAGGAATGTGATTTGATGGTTTGTTGCGGTGATTTGAGTTTCTTTGGTTCCGGATTGGAAGAAGCAATTGATATGATTAAAAAGGCTGGTAAAAAGTTATTGGTTATACATGGGAATCACGAAAGTGGTTCTGAATTGAAGAAGTTGTGTGATGGTGAACAAGTTGTTTTTCTACACAAGAAGTGTTTAACAATTGATGGTGTAACATTTGCAGGTTATGGTGGTGGCGGTTTTGATGAAACAAACAAACAGTTTGATGTATGGGTTAGTAATTTGAAACCAAAAATAAAAGGTAAACTGGTTTTATTTACACATGCCCCTCCTTATGAAACCAAGCTAGATGAATTGCCTCTTTTGGGGCACAGGGGGTCTAAAAGTGTTAGGAAGGCCATTGAGACTTTAAAACCGAAAGTTTTTGCTTCTGGGCATTTTCATGAAACTTTCCTTAAGAGAGATAGTATTAATGGGAGTAAATTAATTAACCCAGGTGATAGCGGAATTGTAATAAATATTTAGAAATTAAAAAAAGTTGAAAGAGACTTAACGTCTCCTTCTTCTAACTCTTCTTCTAGTTGTTGTCTTTGCAGCGGTTTTCCTTCTTCTAGTTCTTCTTCGAGTTGTTGTCTTTGCAGCTGTCTTTCTTCTTCTAGTAGTTTTCCTAGCAGTAGTTTTTCTTCTTCTAGTAGTTTTCCTAGCAGTAGTTTTTCTTCTTCTAGTAGTTTTCCTAGCAGTAGTTTTTCTTCTTCTAGTAGTTTTTCTTGCTGTTCTTCTTCTTGCAACCATTTCTTTTTCACCTCTTTTATTCGTTCATTCGTATATGATAAGGACAATGAATTGGGTGTCCTGCAATTTTTAGATGTATTTTTCCTTAAATAGTTTTCTGTTTATATGTTAGATCATATTTTATGAGTTATCACTAAAACATTAAGAAAAAGTTAAAGGTTTTTGTGTCATGAGAATAATTTTTGGTAATTAAGATAGATATTATTTGTAACTTCCTTGACATCCATCTTCTTTATTTCTGCTATCTTGTTTAATGTTTGTTTGACGAAGCTTGGTTCACATCTTGACTTTCCCGATGGAGATAAAAATGGTGCATCTGTCTCTGTTAATAAGTTGTTTATTGATGTTTGTTCAACAATTCCTTGAAAATGTTGGCTTTTGTCTATGTTTGCGGGTATTGACATTGTCCAATTATTGGACTCTATCCTTTTTGCTAACTTAAAACTGCCAGAGAAACAATGGAAGTTAACATTCTTTATCTTTAATTCTTCTAATATTTCTACACATTCCCTTTCTGCTTTTCTTGAGTGTATAACGAAGGTTTTGTTAATATCTCTCAAGGAAGTAATTAGTTTTTTGAACACTTCTATCTGTCTTTGTTGTTGTTTTGGTTCTTTTGTCAATTGAAAGTCTAATCCAATTTCCCCAATTCCAACAATGTTGTCTTTGTTTTCTTTAATAAATCCAATTTCTTTTTCTAATTCTTTATCTGATATCTTTAATGCTTCTGTTGGGTAGAGTCCTAGGGTTGCTTGGACTATCTTGTGCTTTTTAGAAAGTTCTAGGACCTTGAGATTTGACTTGTGGTCCGTACCTGCATTGACCAGTGCGACTAGTCCATTTGATTCTGCTCTCTTTATTACCTCTTCCATATCTTCCCCAAATTGTGGGAAGTAGAGATGGCAGTGAACATCAACTATCATATTATGATTAATGTTGGCTCATTTAAAAGATTTCTTAGAATGAGAAGAATGGTTTTAGAATGAATAAGAGTAATTGCCATAGGTATGGTGCCAAGTTTATGAGTATTAGTAAGACTGATACTAAACTTATTATTGACCAGTATTTCTTTGCTTTTTTCTCGTTTTTCATTACGGCCGTTAAACCTGAGAGCAACATTCTTCCCCCATCTACAAGTCCTAAAGGAAGGAGATTGAATAATCCTACACCCCAACTGACAACCCATAACCAGAAGAACAACATATGTGTCCAATCAACCAATGGCGGGATTGATGGCCCGTATTTTGCAACTATCTCTTGGTTTGGAGCCCTATTTATTCCAAAATTAGATACTCCGATGAAACCCTTACTTGAATTCTCTGGATTTTGTGCGGCGATGATACTAAAGTCTCCTTTGTCTGTTCCAATCGTCGCTTCATCACCGGGTTTTAAGTCAATTGTTGCTTTTGCAAAGTCATTGTAATCATTTATTTCTTGTTCGTTAAATTCATTAATTATGAAGGGGATATCTATATTCGTTTCTTGCATTGGATACCCATCAAGTATTCCATTTACTGTGATTCCATCTGAATCAAATACCGCTGCCTGTAATGGGAGCGTTATGAACGTCATTGCTGCTATGAATAAGAATCCGGTTAAGATGTTTGAGAATGGTCCGGCTGAAAAGACTGCAAGTTGTACTTTCTTTTTCTTCTTTGCTAATTGCTTTTCATCTGGTTCGACAAATGCTGCAAGTATTGGACCAAACAATGCAAATCCTGAACTTTTTACTTTAACATTGTATAATCTTGCGTAAATTCCGTGTGAGAACTCATGAATTGTTGCGATAATTAAGATTGCAATTATCCAGTGCATGAATGAAAGGACTGGAAGTCCGGGCATCACTTCGATTCCAGGGAGTACGGGTGCTACTGCTGGCGGGGCCCCTGATACAAACAATAAGTCAAATGTGCCCTTGAATAGCCAGTAAAATATTAGGGCCATTCCAATAAACCCTGTTATAATGCTGAGGTATCCTAATAGTTTGAGGATTCTTGGACAAAACTTTGCTATTCTATCCATTAATTTTAAGCCCAATTTTGTTTTGTATAATGCAATAATCTTGCCATGAAATTCAAATTTGGACTTGTTTTTCATAATGTATAGAACAAGGAGTGCGTAGAATACTAGTGCTAAAGTTAAATCTAAATTCATATTTTACCTCCTTTAATGAGTGTGATTATTTACCCGACACTTTAATTTTTCTTAGTGCTCTGAAGCTTTTACCGCCGCATGATCTGCACTTAACAGACTTTAATACAACTTTTAATGGGGACGTTCTTTGTTTTGATTTACACCTCTTACAAACAAATACTCCCTTTATTTTTCTTTGTTCAGCTTCTTTGAATTTTGCCATCTTAGTCCTTCTTTATTTGCTTCATAACTTTGTCGTTTAATATGATCCAATAAATAATATTTACGCCCTCAACAACGTCGGCTTTTAGGTCATCTGGAATTTTAATATCAAATGTTTCATATGACTTTAAATCCATAACACTTGCTGAGTCGCCTGAAACAGAGATAACTTGTGCCGTTTCTTTTTCAATTATTGGGCTATCCATTTTATCATGGCTAGGTTTGATGAAGATTTTCTTTTGTCCATCAATTATACCTATGGCTTCAATTCTTGATTTAGCATGGCCGTGTTTTCCTGGCCGGGATATTTGGATGCTTTTTACAGTGCAAGCTATACCATCAACAACAACATAACTGCCAACCTTTAAACTTCCAACATCAACTGGTTTTGTACTCATTCTGGAGATGTCTCTGGGGACATTTATAAGTATTTTGCTTGAAATTAGATCATAATTTTTATAAATGAGGGTTGGTGTGGGATTTGTTATGAATATATCTCTTAATTCATTTTATGAGGCTGCAACAAGTTTTTCTTCTGTTGTGGCTAGTGCGGCACTATTTGTTTTTGTTAGTGATTATGATGGAACAAAAAGGGAGACTATCCGACCTCTTGGAGAAATGATACCTCCTTCTGGATTGGAAACATCCCTTGTTCTCGGAGACGTCTCATTGCCTAACAGGGTTCCAATTCCACGAGAAGATGAAAGATTGGTCTTAGAGGAGAATGCCTATAGGGAAAGAGATCCGATAGATAGATTTGTTAGTGGTTTAGGATTAAGGGGGTCCATTACTAAAGGACCTAGACCAAAAAGGGAAATGCGCCCTAGTAAAGTTTATAGAAAGGTTCCATTCCATAGAGCTGTGTAGTAAAAGAAGAAAGCTTAAATATTGAAAATCTAGATTTTTTAAAATGATTAAGAAAGGCGATTTTATTGAGATTGATTTCGTTGGAAGAATTAAAGATAGTGGAGCTATTTTTGATTTGACTAAAAGAGATGTTGCTGAAAAAGAGAAGGTTGCTAACAAGAGTGCAGACTATTCTCCAAGAATAATCTGTGTTGGTAATGGAGATGTTGTAAGGGGGTTGGATGATTTCTTAGTTGGAAAGGCTGTTGGGAAGAGTTATGATCTTGATTTGAGCGTTGGAGATGCTTTTGGCAAGAAGGATGCAAAACTGATTAAGATGTTGCCGTTAAGTACGTTTAAGAAGCAGGATATGAAACCTTTTCCAGGATTGCAAGTTAATATTGATGGAATGTTTGGAATAATAAGGACTGTTTCTGGTGGCAGAGTTTTAGTTGATTTTAATCACCCAGTAGCTGGGAAGGAAGTCCACTATGATGTGGATGTTAAAAGAGAAATTAAAGATGATGCTATGAAGGTTAAGAGCATTCTTAAGGGGCTGCTCTCGAGGGATGTTGAATGTTCCGTAACTAAAGATGTTGCTAATGTAGACTTGGATATGCCCGAGCAATTCCAGAAAGTTTTGGAAGAGAAGATTTGTAGCATAGTTAAGGGCGTTAAAAAAGTTAAGTTTGGTAAGGCTTCTGAGAAAAAAGAGGTTAAAAAGAAGAAGTAACTACTAAAAGATAATTAAGTTTATATACCGATTTCTTTATGATTTAGTCAAGGTTCTAAAAGAAGTGAACTATCATGGAAAGTATGATTCAGAGCGCAAAAATGGCAGGAGCGAATCCTGAGCACCTACAAAATTCTCGTACTTCGTTCGATGAAGAGCTTGAGAGTTTGGTAAAAAGTCAGTCCGCTAGGATTAAAGTTATTGGACTGGGCGGTGCTGGGAACAATACTATCAACAGGATTAAAGAGGTCGGCATTGCTGGAACAGAGATAATTGCGGCAAATACTGATGCTCAAGATCTACTTTATGCTGCTGCAGATTCTAAGATTTTATTGGGAAGGGAGAGTACCCTTGGTTTAGGTGCAGGCGGTAAGCCTACAATTGGTGAAGAAGCTGCAAAAGAAAGTGAACATGAGATAAAAAATAAATTGCAGGGTGCAGATATGGTGTTTATTACTTGTGGACTTGGCGGTGGAACTGGAACTGGAAGTGCCCCTGTTGTTGCTGAGCAAGCAAGAAAGGTTGGCGCATTAACAATTGCAATTGTGACAATTCCATTTCAGATGGAAGGGCAGAATAGATATGAGAATGCTATGCTTGGTTTGGAAAAGTTAGAGAAAAATGTTGATACTTTAATTGTTATTCCCAATGATAAGTTGTTGGAGTTGGCTCCAGACTTGCCATTACAAACTGCCTTTAGAGTTGCAGATGAAATATTAACAAATTCGGTAAAGGGTATAGCCGAATTAATTACAAGGACTGGATTAGTTAACTTGGACTTTGCCGATATTAAAACAGTAATGGGTCAGGGCGGAGTTGCTATGATCGGTGTTGGTGAAAGTGATTCTGAGAATAGGGCTATTGAAAGTGTTGGGAAGGCTTTAACAAATCCATTGTTAGACATTGACATTAGTGGTGCAAATGGGGCACTGGTTAACGTTTCTGGTGGTCCAGATATGACATTAGATGAAGCTAAGACTGTTGTAGAATCTGTTTCTAAGCAGCTAAGTGATGATGCCAAGATCATATGGGGCGCTCAAGTATCTGATGATTTGTCTAAGACTATAAGGACAATGCTGATCGTTACAGGAGTAGATAGTACTCAAATAAGTGGAAGAACTAGTGATGCTTCAAAGAAGGCAAAGCAAGCTATTGAGCAGGAACTAGGTATAGATTTTCTTGATGATATGCAGTAGAGAGGCTCTCTGTAGGGTATTATCAAAAACTTTAAAAAGCAAGATTGAGTGAAAAGCCCGTGGTATCAAAGGTAAAAACTTTCTTCAGGGAGATTATAAGGGTCTTTAAAGTGACCAAGAAGCCTTCCATGGAAGAGTTTAAGGTTATAGTGAAAGTAAGTGGTATAGGAATACTTATAATAGGCATAATTGGATTTTTTATCCAAATTGTGTGGCAAATGTTTAGTTGAGGAGAAAATATGCCAATTTTTGCATTAAGAACAACATCAAACAGGGAAGATCAAGTATTTGACTTTGTCAAGGTAAATGTAGAGAAGAAAGGTCTCGGCGTTTATAGTGTGATAAAGGCTCATGGACTTAGAGGTTACATCTTTCTAGAAGCAGAGAATAGGGAAGATGCTGAAGAGTCTTATCAAAAAGTTCCCTATGCGAGAGGGCTTTTACCTGCTCCAATCGATTACAAAGAAATTGAACATATGCTTGAACAAGTTAAGGTTCAGGTTAACATTATACAAGGCGATGTTGTAGAAATTATTAGTGGTCCTTTCAAGAGGGAGGAAGCTAAAGTTACAAGAATTGATCATGCTAAAGATGAAGTTGTTGTTGAGTTGTTGGAAGCAGCTGTTCCAATTCCAATAACAGTTAAGATGGATTCCGTGAAGGTAATTCGAAGAGATGAAACTGAAGCTGAAAAAATAATGAATAGGGAAAGTGTTCCTGAAGAAAAGGTTGAAGTTAAGGAGTCCGTTGAAGAGGTTATGAAAGAAGAAGGTGGAGAAGAGAAAGAAGGGGAAGATAAAAAGAAGAAAAAGAAGAAGGATAAGAGAGTTGTTGACGATGTGGATATGACCATGGATGATGATGACTTTAATATTAACTTGTAAAAATGGTAAAAATAAAATTGATGGTTGAGGGCGGGAAAGCTAGTACATCTCCTGCGATGGCACAGACTTTGGGTCCATTGAAGATGGATATGCAGGGCATCCTTAAAGATATTAATGATAAGACTGAAACTTATAAGGGATTAAAAGTTCCTGTTGAATTAGATGTAAATGAGAAGGACAAGACTTATGAGATTACTGTAAAAAGTCCGCCTGCCGCTGAACTAATTAAGAGTGAGTTGAAAATACAGAAAGGCAGTGGCGAACCCGAGAAGAAGAAAGTTGGAAACATTTCAATTGAGCAGTTGTTGAAGGTTGCTAAAATGAAATCTGAAAGTTTGTTTACAACAGATATTAAGGCCGCAATAAAAGCTGTTGCAGGCACATGCAATAGTTTGGGTGTGTTGGTTGAAGGTGTTAATTCACATGCATTCAATGAGTTGCTAGAAAAAGGGAAGTTTGATGATACTATTAAGTCAGGAAATACTGAATTGGGCCCTGAAAAAGCCAAAGCTTTAAAGGAGCAGTTGGATGCTGTTCAATTAGAGATGGATAAGGCTTTCGCTAAGAAGAAAGCAAAGGGCGCTAAGGAAGAGAAACCTCCTGGAGAAGCTGCTCCGACTACGGAAGGAGAGGCTACTGAAGCTAAGACAGAAGACAAAGCTGAAGAGAAAAAAGAAGATAAGAAGGAGGAATCAAAGAAATAACCTGGTGCTCCCAAAGAGGCTGTGGGGTAACTTGGTTAGCCTTCCAGGTTTGGGACCTGGGGATCACGGTTCAAATCCGTGCAGCCTCATTGATTTAAAATGGCAAATACAAAAGGACCGGCCGGTAGGTTTGGTGCAAGATATGGAATTAAGATTAGAAGAAAGGTAAATCGTATTGAATCTAAACAGAAGGCTATGCATAAATGCCCTTATTGTGATGAAATTAAAGTTAAGAGAGTTTCATTGGGAATCTATCAGTGCAAGAAATGTGATAGCAAGTTTACTGGAGGAGCGTACACACCATGACTTCGTACAAATGTTTTAATTGTAGTAAGCAAGTAAAGCAAGACTATGTTAAGAAAAAAATAAGGTGCCCTTATTGTGGTTACAAAGTTCTTTACAAAGAAAGGGTTACTTCTGTAAAAGTTAAGGCGGTTTAAAATGACTGAAAAAGTAAATATCGAGGCGGAAATCTCAAGACTTCAGGTTCTTGAACAAAGTTTGAAGGGCATGGAGATGCAAAAGCAGAATGTCCAATTGCAATTATTTGAATCTGAGAATTCATTGAAGGAGTTAGAAGGTTATGATGGAAGACCCTTCAAGATTGTGGGGCCGGTAATGATTGAGTCAAACAAGAATGATTTGGTTAATAGCTTAAAAGAGAAGATTGAGCTGTTGAAAGTAAGGGCTGAAAGCATGAACAAGCAGGAAAGTAGCTTGAAAAAACAGTTTGAAGAGATACAGGCTAAAATTATGGAAAATATAAACCAGAGTCAGAAGAACAATTAATTTTTTAAACTGGTTGCCTGTAGGATTAATTAGAGATATTCGCGGAGAAATAAAAATGGAAAATATGGGTAACGTTCTGGAGTTATTATCTTCAATTCAAGAAGACAATACTGTTCCAAGGAATGTTAGATTCAAGGTTACTGAGACAATTTCTTGTTTAAAAGACAATGGTGACTCTTCAGTTGAAGTCATTATTGATAGGGCAATCCAATGCCTTGATGAATTGTCAAATGATCCGAATATTCCTATGTTTACCCGGACTCAGCTGTGGAGTATTATAAGTGCACTGGAAAGTAAGTAGTGATTCACAGAAATTTTTATATACCACTCCAGACTAGTAATCAATGAACGGATAGAAAAATGGCAATAATCTCAAGAATAAGAAGCTCTTTGGGCATCGGAAGCAAGGCAGACGAATTTGATGATATGTATGGCGAAGATGAATTTGTTGAAATTGATTCTACAAAACATGTTGGAAGTCGTTCTAAGATAATGGTTAAATCTTTTGTAGTACGAAGCTTTGATGATATTAAAGAGACCTTGAATGTTCTTAGGGAAGGTTATACAATTGCATTGATTAATATCCGGCCCTTGAAGGACAAGGACATTGTAGAACTGAAAAGGACTATTAATAAATTGAAGAAGACATGTGATGCAATCGAAGGGGATATTGCAGGAATATCTGAAGATTGGATTGTTGTTACTCCTTCATTCGCAAGAGTTCACAGGGATAGAGCAACTGAAGAAGTTAAAGGATAATCTTTTTAAGTTGTAATATTTGACTAATTCTATGGAAGAACTGAAGGGTCAGAAGTGTATTTTTTGTGGGAAGAAGACTCTTACCTTGATGCAAGATGAGTTAGATATCCCTTATTTTGGGAAAGTGTTTGTTTTTTCTATGAAATGTGATAATACCAAATGTAATTATGTTAAATCGGATGTTGAGGCTGCTGAAGTGAAGGATCCTTGCAAAGTTACGTTTGAAGTTAAGGATAAAAAAGATCTTTCTGCGAGGGTTATAAGAAGTTCCACTGCAAGCGTTAAGGTTCCTGCTTTGAAATTGGATTTAAGACCTGGTCCGGCTGCAGAAGGTTATGTTTCTAATGTTGAAGGGGTTTTAAACAGGTTTAAGAAAGTTTTAGAGACACGTAGAGATACGACTGACGATGAAAGTGAAAGGAAGTCTGTTAAGAATTTGTTGAAGAAATTATGGAAAGTTCAATGTGGAGACATTCCAATAAAGATTATAATTGAGGATCCTACGGGAAATAGCGGGATTATATCTGATAAAGCAGTTGTTGAGAAGTTGAAGGTTAAAAAATGAAAAGGGTTTTTGTAATTCATGGATGGAGTGGAAGTCCTAGTGAGCCATGGTTAAATTGGATTAAAGGTGAGTTAGGAGAGAAGGGTTACGAAGTTAATGTTCCGGCAATGCCAAATGCAGATAATCCTGAAATAAATTCATGGGTTAATTTTCTTAGAGAGCAAGTTGGAAATGTAGATGAGAACACTTATTTTGTAGGTCACTCCATTGGTTGTCAAACTATAATGAGATATTTAGAAACCGTTGATGGGCCTGCGGGGGGCGTTGTATTTGTTGCAGGATTCTTTAATTTGAAAGAAGAAGGTTACGAAGATCCTGAAGAAGAGAAAGTAATTGCGAAGCCCTGGTTAGAGACGCCTATAAATTTTGAGAAACTAAGGGCGATGCTTGAAGGCAGGCTAGTAGCTATCTTTTCTGATAACGATCCTTGTGTGGCTGTAGAAGACTCTGAAATTTTTAAGGAAAAATTAGGTGCCAAGATTATAATTGAGCACGGGCAGGGCCATTTTGATCCTGAGTCTAACATTAGCGAAGTTCCTTCTGCACTTGAGGCTGTTTTAGAGCTTAGTTCTTAGTGAGTTTTAAATACTGGCTGATTATCTTTTTTTCATGCATCATTTTAATTTTCATATTGATAAAATTGTTCATTTGAAGGATAGGCTTGGATTGATCTATAAACACCTAATTCTGCAGGTTTTTGCCTTGTCTATGGTCGGGATATTTATTCCGATTTATTTGTTGACAATAGGTTTTAGTTTGACTCAAGTTCTTGTTCTGTTTTTAGTTGAATGGACTGTTTTTGGTTTGTTTGCCCCGTTCTATGCACTCATTATTTCTAAGGTTGGATTGAAAGAGGTAATTGTTGTAAGAACTGTTCTTTTGCCTGTAATGTTACTTTTATTGCATCTTCTTAAGTACAGTGCATTATTGCAGAAATATGTTTATTTGATCGTTATCCCTCTTGCTCTTACTGCAGCTCTCCATACTATGTCCATACAATCGTTATTTGGAAAGCACATGGGTGCTAAGAAACATGGAAGTAAGACGGCAAAACTCGCTGCATTGCCTAGGTTGTTTTCAATTTTTGCTCCTGTTATTGGAGGTTTAATTGCAGGCGTATTAGGTTTTGGTGCTTTGTTCTTTTTGGTTAGCATAATGTTGCTTGTTTCATTGATCCCAATATTGTTCTTTAAGGAGAATGTTGATCACCCGAGCTTTAATTTCTTGGTATTTCATAAGCTAAAGAGGTATTTGAAAGAGATGCTTATGGTTATTTTTATAGGGTTCTCGGGTTTTGTTTTTATGGGGATTTTACCCATTGCAATTTATTTAACAGTCGGAGATATTAGTAGCTTAGGTTTCTTGTTTGGGTTGTTTTCATTGGTTAGTGCTTTGTTGATTATGTTTGTTGGTAGGCTTTCTGATAAAGTCGGTCTTAGGAGGGTGTTTAGAATTGGTGTTTTTGGCGTTGGTGCTGTTCTTTGTTTGATGGGCTATTACTTAGGTTCTATGTTGTTTGTTGGTCTGGCGATTTTAAGTGGATTCTTTGCGCCATTTAGAGGTGTCCCCTTTGAGACCCATTTGTACAATGTTTCTAGAAAGAACAAGTCTATACTGGAGTTTTTAGCTTTCAAAGAGTTCTCATTCTTTATTGGAAGGGCTTTGTTTTTGATAGTTGTTATTCTCTTAGGGAGTAGACTGGATTTGGCTTATTATCTTGGAGGAGTTTCTTCTTTGCTATTGTTGATATTCTAAAGAAATCCTTTTTCTAGTAAATCTTTCCAGGTCAGTTCTCCTGTGAGGACTGCAAACTCTCTTGCTGTTAGAATTGGTTTTGAGAACATGCTTGCTGCATCAATTGCTATCCTTGGACAGGCTAATTCAACAAAAGCATCAATGTCATGCAAGTTTACTAACTTATCTTCGGTTATTTCGCTCATGGAGATTAATGCAAATTGTTTTTCCATCTTTTTTAGTTTTTCTTTAATATGGTCAAATGAGCCAAACTTTTGTCCGACCTTTGTTCCAATTATAACGCCTATTTTATTTGCTTCTCTTGCAGTTTCAATAGCTGTTGCTCTTTGTTTGATGATGTCTTTTTTGAAGTCTTCCATGTTTGAAATATTTTCGTTGAATGGGTCCAGCAAAATAACCGGTTTGGATATGCTCATAGATACGCCCAATGAATGGAATTTATTTGCTATGATAAATACCGCATCTACATCTTTTGCAATTAATTTAAAGGAATTATATTCGCATCCAAGAACTTGGCCGTCGTAGAATGCATGGCCCTTTGCTTCTGGAACGGTAACTTCTAAACCTTTTGATTCGAAGAATTCTTTTACTTTTTTTACTTGGTGGATATGTTGGACCGAAGTTGCAATTGCTATTTTTTTAAAGTTCTTTAGTGATTCATATGATTTTTCTAATAAGTTAGATATGTCTTTTTCATATCTTGCTTCTAGGTATAAAACTGGGAAATCAACTGTTGTGAATGGTGCGTGGCCATAGATTATGATCATGTCGCAACCAAGTGTTTTGGCCTCGTTTATTGCTACGTCACAGGCCCCCCATAATGGTTCTCCCGAGATTATTACTTCAGATTTAGTTTTAGATGCGATTAAGTCGGAGATCCTCAGACCTTCTTTCTTCAGACCCTCGGGTAGCTGTAATAGAATCCTCTTTGGTTGTTTCTCTTCAATGTCCTTGATTAGCTTCTCTTCTTCGAATTTGTACATTTTAAGCTAATTCTATAGGAAAACATTATAAAGCTTACCAATATGGCTTAACCATGCCTAGCAAACCAGTTAAGGTAGATGTCAAAAAGAGAGAGAAGTTCTTAATGGATCTGACTTCATTTATGCAGAGCAAGGGCTTTGTTTGGGGTCCTTTTCCAGAGATTTATGGGGGCGTGGCCGGATTCTATTCTTATGGGCCGCTTGGTAAGTTGTTGAAGGAGAAAGTTGAGAAGATTGTAAAAAGAACTTTTCAGAGCAATGGTTTCTGGGAAGTTGAATGTCCGATCGTTTTACCTGATGTTGTTTGGAAGGCTTCAGGTCATTTAGATACTTTTAATGATAAGACTATAGAGTGTAGTAAGTGTAAATCTGTTTTTAGGGCTGATAAGTTAATCGAGGAAAGTCATGATGTTTGTGCCGATGCTTTTTCTGATCCAGAGTTGTTAGACTTTATTAGTGGGAATAAGATAAGATGCCCCTCTTGCAAGGGAGAATTGAAGAAAAAGATCAAAAGTCAAAGTTTGATGATGAAGACTGTTGCAGGTGGTATTGAATCTTCATTAAGACCTGAGACTGCGACTGTTACATATATTCCATTTAAGAGATATTATGAGTTCTTTAGGAGAAGGTTGCCGTTAGGCGTTTTTCAAATTGGGAAGGCATTTAGGGACGAGATAAGCCCAAGGCAGGGTTTGTTGAGAAGTAGAGAGTTTACGCAGGCCGAAGGGCAATTGTTCATTGATCCAAGTGAAAAAGATAATTGGGATAAGTTTGATGAAGTTAAGAAAGATAGGTTGCCCATATGGGATTATAAGAGTCAGAAAGACGACAAGAAACATTCCATGGTTAGTGTTGTAGACTGTATTAAAAAGAAATTCTTTAAGTCCAAAGCTTATGCGTGGTGTGTTTGGTTGGCATATAAGCAGTTTGTTAATCTGGGTGTGCCTGAGGATAGAATTAGGATAAGACAACACCATCATGATGAAAAGGCATTCTATGCAGATGATGCATGGGATATTGAGATTAATTTGAATAGTTTTGGATGGACCGAAGTTTGTGGAATACATGATAGAACTGATTATGATTTGTTACAGCACTCTAAGTTTTCAAAACAGAACTTGACCGCAAAAGATGCAAATAATAAAGATATTACTCCCCATGTTTTGGAGATAGCATTTGGCATAGATAGGCCTGTGTTTGCTTTGTTGGATATATTTTATACTAAGGTTGGTAAGGAAGAGGGAAAGACCATGTTTAGGTTGCCTTATCAGTTGGCTCCGGTTGATGTTGCCATATTCCCTTTGATGAAGAAAGAGGGGATGCCTGAGAAGTCTAAAGAAATTAAGAAGTTGTTAGAGGATGAATTTATAGTTGAATATGATCAGTCGGGGAGTATTGGTAAAAGGTATTTGCGTGCTGCTGAATCTGGGACTGCATATTGTGTTACTGTTGATCATCAGACGTTGAAAGATAATACTGTTACATTGAGGGATAGAGATTCAGAGAAACAGAAAAGAGTTGCTATAGACGAGCTAAATACTAAAATAAAAAGCCTTATTAGTGGTAAACTTAGTTTTGGAAAGTTATAGTTTCTCACTTACTGCATTGGATGTATTTCTTTTTTAACCCATAGAATATTAATTTTTTATGAAAAGATTAGACTCATCCATCAGAGTAGGCTTGATTCTTGATTTAAAAAACAATCTCTCAATAAGCAAGATAGTGGCCAAAACGGGACTTGCAAAGTCTACAATCTACTATTATTATCGAAAAGTTAACGGTAAAAAATACAAAAAACCAACACATAAAATAAGTTTCTCCGAGATTGAGGGGGAGATAGTGGGCATTTTTGCAGGAGATGGAAGTCAATATCATTATCGACCCAATGGACAATACCTCACGACTATACATTTTGGGAATGTGGAAAATTATGTAATTTACGTGAAAAAATTATTCGAGAATTATTTTGGAAGGTCGTGGAGAATCTGGAAGGAAACAAACAGAAAAGGCCAGGTGAAGTATAGGATTAGGGCAATTAATAAAGAGTTATTTTATTTTTTCAATAATTATCTTAAGTATGATTGTAGAAATAAACATAATACATGCCAACTTAGAGGAGTATCACTTAATAGAATGTTTAAGATTGGTTTTTTAAGGGGGTTTTTTGATACAGATGGTTGCTTGAGCACCTCAAACAATAGATTAAGGGCATTTTATTATACTACCTCAAAAGAATTAGTCTATCAGATGAAAGTCATTTTAGAAGAGCTGGGCATTTCCTCGATAGTTTGGTGTAAAAAAAGAAAAAATCCTGAATGGAAAGACCTCTTTGTTTTGAGAATAAGGGAAAGGGAAGTCAACAAGTTTTTAAGCCTAGTTAGACCCTACAAGGTAAGAAAACTGGGCCGGTAATTCAGTCTGGTAGAATGTACGGCTGGCAGCCGTAATGCGGCGGGTTCAAATCCCGTCCGGTCCATCTTTCACTATAGTTAAGTTCTTATAGTTCACCGTATTGTGAACAGGCATGGGGAGAAAAGCTAAGAGTAGAAGAACTTTGAAGTCCGGTAAGAGGCGGATGAAGAATGTTAAAGGAAAGTTTAGGGAAGCTAAAAAATATAGTTCTATTAAGAAGAAGGTAACCAAGAAAGTTAGTAAGAAGAAAGTTAAGTTAACAAAACCAAAAGTGAATAGAACGAAGAAAAGAAGTTTGATAAAGAATTTAAGAGAGTTAGCTAAATCATGGGAAAAGGAAGATGAGTGATTGCATTTTTTGTAAGATAATTTCTGGTGAAGTTCCATGCCATAAGATCTGGGAAGATGAGAAACATCTTGCATTTTTATCTATTTTCCCAAATACTAAGGGATTTTCTGTTGTTGTTCCAAAGAAACATTACTCAAGTTACGCCTTTGACTTACCGAATGAGGTTCTTAGTTCATTAGTTCTAGCTACAAAGAAAGTTGCTAAACTTTTAGATTCTAAGTTGGAAGGTGTTGGAAGAACTGGAATGTTCTTTGAGGGTTTCGGTGTAGACCATGTACACTCTAAATTATTCCCAATGCATGGGACAGAGGGCATGGGATCCTGGAAAGAAATTGCTTCCAGCGTGGATAAATATTTTGACAAATATGAAGGCTATATATCTTCACATGATTATAAGAGGGCAAGTGATGAGGATCTGGCTGCTCTTGCCAAGAAAATAAGGGAATAGCACCATAAGTCTTTTAAATTACATCTCTGGATCTTATATCAAGGATGCCCCTGTAGATTAGTTGGCTAAATCGCCAGTCTCATAAGCTGGAGATCGCGGGTTCAAGTCCCTCTGGGGGCATTATTTTCTTCTATTAAGCCATGCGAAGAAGGAAATTGCTCTGGCATCAAAATGTTTCATTTTGTGTAGGTCTTTGAAGTCCATTGCTAGATGCATTGCCATCCCCAAGAATGTTATTGCGAACATGTAATAGAAGAATTTTAATCCTGCCAAGTATGAACCAATTGCTCCTGCAACCATTACTAACCAGAATTCCCATGTGTGGAAGATGTGGAGTAGGTCTCTTTCATAATCGTCTTTTTTATGTCTACCGTAATGGGCATTATAGGATTTTTTTATAGAAAAACTTCTTGTTGTGTAAAGGGACCAGAGGTAATGGTCAAAGTCAATTAGGTAGCCTCCAACAAAAGCCCAGATTGCATACCAACTTACAAAGAAGTACATTATAACTGTTAAAATTATTGATGTAAAAAAATGGTTCTTAAGGTTCATTTTAATCCTTTATCTTTTGTCCGAACCTCTCCATGAAAAGTATGTGATCAATACTTTCATTTTTTATTTTTTCTATGTTCTTTCTTCCCCTCAATAAATCCCTTATCATTGTTGAGGCTTTTTCTCCTGAGACAATGTGAGGAATGATTACGTAATCCGCACCTGCATCGTATAAATCCAATGCTTGATGGACATGTTCTGCGACTACTATTATTTTTGCTTGGTATTTATGTTCTTTTAAGTAATTAATTAGATATAGGTTGTCTTCTACTATCCTTATTGTTGAGACTACAAACTCCGTATTGCTTAATCCTGCGCCCTTTAGGACTTCTTCATTTGCAATATCTCCGTACAGGCAGTTAACCTTTATTCTTTCTAAGTTCTTTATTGTAACGGGGTTATGGTCCACAACTAAAACTTTTTTTCTTGCTTTTTTGAATGCATTTAAGAATATTGTTCCCATTCTGTGACACCCAAATAGAACAATGTCTTTTTTTCTAGCAACCACTTTCTTTTGAGTTTTCATTCTTGGGACAAACCTTGCAACGAATGTGAAGAATCCAGAGAGGAAGGAGTAGATTTTGTTTTCTATATTCATGATATATGTTGTTGCTACAATTGAACCTGCGACTAAAAGAACTGTAATTGAGAATATTTCTTGTCCGATGAAGCCATTACTCAATGCTACTGCTGCGACAATTAATGAGAACTCGCTTACCTGTCCTAAAGAGAATCCTGTTATTGATGCAGATCTTTTTTCATATCCAAAGATTAGTGCAATTATTGCGATTAGTAATGGTTTTACTAAAATAACTAGAAGTAATAGTGCAATGAATAGGTTGGTTAGCTCTCCAAGGGATGTAAACTGTAATTGGAGTCCCAATGAGACGAAGAAAATTGTTGCAAAAAAATCTTTTAATGGACCGATCATTCCCTGGATGTTTAAGCTGTATTTTAATGGAGCTATGCTAATTCCTGCGATGAATGCTCCTACAGCTATGGAGAACCCGAAATAAGCGGCTATGGTTGAGAATAAGAAACAGGTTGTTAATGCCATTAGCAGTGTTAGTTCTTGGTATTTTGCTGCTGCTGTAAATAAACGAGGGAATACTTTTGCTGATAGAACTAATGCTAGAACGAATAAAGCTATACCTTTGAAGAATGAAGTTACTAGGCTTGCGGCGGTTATTCCTCCTGAATTAGACAATGCTGAGAGTAAAAAGATAACAACAATATCTTGCATCAATAATAACCCTAGTGCTAGACGGCCATGTAATGTATCTATCTGGTCTTTATCTGAGAATATTTTTACAACAACGGACGTACTACTAAATGCTACAATGAAACCTATGATTGTTGCTGTGGTGTTATCTATCCCGAATTGTAGTGCTATAAATAAGGCTAGGAAGAAGGTGATTGCTATTTGTATAATTGTCCCCAATGAGGAGAAGAATCCCACTTCTTTTAATTTTTTGAGATCCATTTCTAGACCTACGAAAAATAGTAAGAATGCTATTCCAATCTCGGATAAAGCGAAGATAATTTCTTGGTTTTGAATTAATTGTAGTAAGTTTGGACCAAGAACAACACCGGCCAGGATATAACCAAGAATTAATGGCTGTTTAAAGAGCCTTACAATGAATGCAATTATTGTGGCAAACACTATAATTACTGCCAAGTCAAATAGTAAGTTTACCTGTAAGTTTGAGAATAGCTCTAATGCCATTTATGTACCTCTTTTAATTACTCCTGTGCCTATTTATTTATTAAATCTTCGAAACTACTTTTTTGCAAGTGTTAATTCAATAGTAGATACTCTTACTTCTTTGCCTTCCTTATTTTTGAATTCTTCACTGTTTATGGATATGTTTTTTACGTTAACCTCTCCATCTAGAAATCTCTTTGTTGCTACTTCTGCAATATCTACTGCCTTACTAATGAATTTTCCTCTGGCCTTTATTACTGATTCTTTTGCACTCTGAGTTGTAAATTGCATCACTACCCCAGTTACATAGTTCATAAAAGGCTTATCACCAACAAAAACAACATGGTCGTCTTGAGCCTCGCTTGTTTCAGTCTTCTTTTCTGGTTTTTCCTTTGTCATCGACGGTCAACCCCTTTCCGTTGTGATCAGAACTAAAGCTCTTTTTCGTTCTTAACAAGTCTTGTAGCGTATCCAGCTATAACATTCCTAAGCTTTTTACTTGGACCAGATAACATGTCTTGTACAACCTTTTTGTTTTCGTCAAAGTTCTTTGTAAAAGACTCTCTATGAGCGCCTAATAGCTTCATTGTGGTCCTTTTGATTAGTTGTGTTTTGATTCTTCCCATGATAGTGTCCTTGGTGATTGCTTATTTAAGCTTTTCTAATATGTATATTTTACGCCTTATTTTACTGCCGTTGAGAACATAATCTAGGGGTATGAGGCTGTTTTTTAGTGGTTGATGGATTTTGAAACGGTGGTTTTTTAGTAGGTTTTGGAAGCCGATTCTTATTGTTTTTGAGTCCTTTGTTTTGAATGTTGGGACAATTATTGCTATTTTTGATCCAGTTCTTAGTATCTTTGATGCTTCCTTTAGGAAGTTGTTGTAAAGTCTTGAAAGGTCTTTTGCTATGTTTCTCGCTTCTATTTCTGTTGGGAGTTTTTTTAGATATGGTCCTAGATAAGGTTCGGTTGCAATGCAGTTAGCTAATTTTATTTTCTTTGATATTTGTGATATGTCCGAGGTTATTACTCTCGGTAGTTTCTTTATTTTGAATTGTTTTTTAATCCATTGTAGGTTTGCCTTACATTTTTTTACTGTTTGTGGATTGTTGTCTGAGCCAATTGAATTAATGTTCATTAATGATGCTTCTTGTAGTATCGTTCCAAGTCCTGCAAAAGGATCTAGCAATACGTCATTGCTCTTTGGTTGTGCTAAATTAATTAAGATCTTTGATAGTCTTACAGAGATTACTTTTAGTGGATCAAAATAAGGTCTTTTTTCATCTCTTTTTGCATACGACTTTGGATCCGAGGCTGCAACCACTGCGTAGATCTTATTTTTGAATAAAGTTAGCTCTAAATCCAAGTTTTGTGATTTAGATGGCGGGATTTCCCTTTCTTTTGAATGTTTTTGAAGAGCCTTTATTTTTTCTTTTTTGCAGAATGTCTTGATTAAACCGACTAATTGCTGCGAACTCCTTGTTGATGATTCTAGGGAGTTAATCCCATAGTTTATTTTTTTTGAAGTTAGTGAATATATTTTCTTTTGTATTGCTTTTTCCGGATCTTTTAACTCTAAGGATATCTTAATTGTCCCCCCTAGACATTTCATTGTTTCGTTATGGTCTAATGCGGGGATGTCTATTAGTAATGCTTTCTTGGTTATTTTGAGAATTTTGTATTTTTTTTGGGCCCTCTCTACGTAAGAGACTACTTCTAAGGTGCTCAGTTCTGCGTCTCTTCCAAGGTGAAATATGTAGTTCATTTCACACCGTTCAAAAGCTCTGAAATTCTTTTTTGACCCAATACTAAGATGAAATTAGCTAATCTTGGACCCTTTTTCTTTCCAATAATCGCTAAATAGGCTCCTTCAAAAAATTCAGTATTCTTCAACCCGTTTTTTTCAGAAATACTATAAAATTCTTCAAAGAGACCCATTTCATCGAAACTTTTTTTGTTAAGTGCCTCTTTAAGGTCCCTTAAGGAAGATTTTTGTTTATCCGTTAAATGTTCATTTATTTCATCTGTTATTTTTTCATGAACCTTAAATTTGAAGTCTTCTGGAGCATACTTTTCCAACCAGTTGAGGGCACATTTTGCTCTTTCATTTATTCTTGAAGAAACTATTCCTTCAGTTGCTTTTTTGATATCTCCCTCATAGATTTGTAAAAGAGTTGTCAGGTGTCTGAATGTAGGTTGGTCTCCAATTTTTTTAGGAATGTTTTTACAAGATAACTCATAGATTCTTCTCATTTTTTGCTTTTCTTTTTCAGATGCTTCTTCCTTATCAAAATAAATTCTCTCAACCTTATCAAAATCTTCGTAAACCTTTAGTACGTCTAAATCAAAACTGATATCGAACGGTTTATTTGGTTGTGTGCCTGTGAAAAGATAAATCATAACGTCTGGTTCGTATATCTCAAGAACTTCTTTTGGAAGTGTTACAACCCCTGCTGAGCTAGAAAAGTCCGCTCCGCCCTTTGCAGATATCCATTCATATGCTACGTAGGAAGGTGCATCTCTGCCCCATAGTTTGTTAATAATCTCCTTTCCAGTTTCGAAAGACCCTCCGTTAGTGGAGTGGTCTCTCCCTCCTGGTTCAAAATCAACTTTCTCATACACCCACCGCATTGGCCAGTCTGCACGCCACAAAAGTTTAACATTTCCAACTTTTCTGAAGTCTATTTTATTTGAATGACCGCATGTGCATTCATAGTGAACTTCATAATCGCCATCATACTCTAAGATAGTTGTTTTATTTTTCCAACACTTTTCACAGAACACTTCAAGAGGGGTCCACTCTTCTGGGAATGGTTCTTTTCTAAATTTATTTAGAATGTCCCTTATTTGGTCTTTTTTGTTGAGAGCTTCTTTTATTTTTTCTGCATATTTGCATGATTGGTACATTTCTCCTTGATGAATGTATTCGATTCCAAGATCAAGATGTTCGATTGATTCTTCTAATTCTTTTTTAAAATGTTCAGAATAACTTTTGTGGCAGCCTTTTGGGTCTGGTACTTTGCAAAGGGGCATTCCAATGTATTTTGAGAACTCCTCTGGAAAGTCCCTTGGAACTTTTCTAAAAGCATCAAAATCGTCCCATGAATAAATAAATCGTACCTTCTTTCCTTGGGCTTTTAGAGACTTAACTACCAAGGCAGTAGTGATTATTTCCCTAAAGTTGCCTATGTGGATGTGCCCAGAAGGACTTATTCCTGAAGCGCAGACGTATAGTTTTTTGTCTCCTTTTTCCTTAATAACCTTCTTTCCCGCGTTATCTGCCCAATTGAAGATTCCATTGTTATCCATTTTAAAATTAGGCTTCTTCCTTAAGTTATAAACGTTATTCTTTTTAAAATGCGTTTCCTGGCTCGATGACTGGGCTTTTTAATCCTAGAATCCGAATAATTATACATCTCGAGGTATCAAAACGTTTATAAAAAAGATTAGTTCATTTATAAACAGAGGTGATCCGACTGAAGAACATACTACTTTTGTGCTTAGTTTTTTTATCTAGCGTGTTCGTGGTTGGAGCTGTCTCTGATTTTAGTAGTGTTGGCGGTGCCTCGGATGATTCCTTTGTTGAATGTAAAACCGTTTGGTATGAAGAAGAGAGTAAGTGGGTGACTCTTTGTGGTGATGATATTGCTAAAATCGATGATTATCAAAGGAGCAAGGTTCCTGAAGTAAAGACTGTTCCTCCTGTAGTTGATGATGTAACTGTTGACGATGCACCAAACACTGTTGTTGAGGAAATATTTGATGAGGTAGAAAGTGGTTTTGGTATTGTTCCAAAGGAAAAAAAGATTCTAAAAGATGATACACTCATTAAGAAAGTTCAGCCGGTGAAAATAACCCCTAAAAAGATTGAAAGGAATGAAGGAACAACATTTATTGAGGTTATTGCAAAAAGAGTAGATAATTTCTTTAGTTTTCCCTTTAGGTTCTTTGGTTTAGTTGATGATCCTGAAACTGTTGAAGGAGAAGAGGTAAGTGGTGATGGAGAAGGTTGGATGTTGGATGTTGGCGGAGGACATTCTTCCGATGTTCCGCAAGAGTTTTTAGATATGCTTAATTTTGAGCCTGAAAAAATATATTACATTGCTCAGAACGAACAAGGGGCAAGTGATGATAATAATTGTTTGTACCCACGGTATATTAGTGGTGCTGATGGTCCATGTGCGACATTGAAGGCAATGAAGAAGTATGACGTTGTTGCCGGTGAGGCTATTGCAGTTGGGGCTGGAACTTATATCCTAGATGAAGGAGGTGTTACTGCAAAGTTCCAAGGGACTTCTGATAAGCCTATCAGGATCTTTGCTTACGAGGGCGAGGATGTGATTATGGAGGCCAGACATAATGACGGAAAGATCCATTTTGGCGGAAAGTATACAACTCTTGAAGGCTTTGATATTAGATGCTACATCAGAGTTTGTATGACTATCTGGGATAGAGATATTGCTGACCATCTGGTTGTTTATAATAATAAGATAAGTGAGGCATACGAAGATGGAATTAAAACTACAACTGAATCTGCAAATGTTTTAATTTATAGGAATGAATTTTTTAACATTGCTGGTGAAGGTGAAAGTGTTGATGCATTTGGTGTTAATGGTGCATGGATAATACAGAATGAGTTCCATGATGACTCTTTAAGTGTACGTGATCCCGGTGCTGTTTCTTGGGCGAAGGGTGGTGCTAGCGGTGTTTATTATATTGACAACTATTTCCATGATTTGATTGTGAGAAATCATGCATTGATACTTGGCGGTTGTTGTTGGAATAATTGGGCTGGAACTGCTGGAGTTGATCCCGTTGCAACTAACGTTCATGCAATTAGAAACGTTTTTGAAAGGATAACCTTGGATGGAACTTATAGATACAAGGGCTCAATAGGTGTTGAAGGGTGTCATGATTGTAGTATTGAGGAGAATACAATCAGTGATGTGGATGTTGCAATTGGTGTGCATGCTACGATTGATGGAAACAATAGGGTTGGTGCTAAGAATATTTTGATAAGAAACAATTTCGAGGATAATATTAATACTGAAAGACTTCTTAATTTACATGAAGATTCAAAAGATGGGCTTGTCATAAGTGGCAATACTTATTGTGTGGATAACCCCACTATCTATTACACAAAAGAGATGAGTTTGGAGGAATTCCAGTCCTATGGATTTGAGACAGGTTACGAGCCTTGCGAGGGCGGGCCTGGGAGTGTAGGCATTATTGGTGGAGAAGAGAGGGAGTTTATTGAGGTAGAACCTGGGGGAGATAAAGAGTTTGAGATGAATGTTTATACCGATCAAGTTGTTAAGGATGTTCATGGATTAACTAAAGGTTTTGGAAATGTTATTGGGCCATTTATGCATCCTAAGTTTTTAGATGCTTATATTAATGAGGTTGGGGTTGAGGGAATACATGTAAGGACTGGGCACAGATTTGATAGGTATGAGAGAGGTTTCCCTCCCACCAGAGTGCACACTAAACTCCAGAAGAATGGCGCAAAAGTAATGGTTGTTATAAAAGGGATTCCTTCAGAAGAAGGTATTGCTTATTGTTCGGATTTTGTTGGTACAGAATGTGTTACTTATGAATCAAGTGGTCCTGCAAAGGACATGCAAGCATGGAAAGATTATGTTAAGGATGTAGTAAGACATTACAATTCAAAGGGGATCAAGTACTTCATAATATGGAATGAGCCAAACTTTGTCGTTGAGAATTGGAAGGAAGTTTGTAAGGCGCCTGGAGATTGTTGGTGGCCAACAATGGAAGAATTTGTTGATTTAACGGTTGCAGGTGTTGAGGCGGTTTATGAGGTTGATCCGAGTAATGAGGTCGGAGTTGATGGGACTTCTGCATTCTTTGGTACTTTAAATTCAGAGAATGGAACTAAAGTCTATGTACCGATTGAGGTCTTTGAAGCTCTTGATGCTAAGGGTCTAAAGGCAACACATCACTACCACCACTACAACCCTGACCCCTATACAATGACTCCTGGGGGGGATCCGGAGCAGGCGCTTGAGCATTGGCGGGCAAATAATGGTGCATTTTTAGGAACAAATATGGACGAGTTTAGTGATGGTCTGCCCGGTAAGCCAATGATCAATGGCGATGGCATACATGCTGTTTCAAGTACAATGGCTTTGCTTGCAAATAGTGCTAATTATGATATAGACCGTGCGGGTTGGTTCCAACTCTATAGTAATGTTCATGAACCCGGAACAATACAGGGAAGATTTCTTGGATGGGATGAAAACATGATTGATAGAAGTGGAGTATACAAACCAGTGTTCTGGTTATCTAAGCTATTACATGATGCGCCTGGAACGTTGATGGTTGATGATGACTTAAATGAAGAAGATACTGTTCGTGCATTTACTGTTAGGAATCAGGAAGGAACTAGTTATTGTTGGTATGGTGTTAACTTTGACAGGGCAGGTAAAAGTGCAACAATAAAACTAACTGCAAAGAATTTACCAACAGATGTAAGTGCTTGGTTGTATACAACTTATAAGATTGGGCATGAAGACGGAAACCCTTACCATGACGATGTTGAACCAGAGATTCAGGCTTTATTGCAACCAATGATTGATAATATCCACAGCACACCTGGAGCAACATGGAACGACTATATTAATCAGGCTTGGCCAATAATCACTGAAATAAATTCTTGGGAAAGTGTTAGACCTACAAAGACTGAAAAAGTTGTTGTAGGAAATAAAGCCGAACTATCGACCCAGATTACTCTTGACTATGAAGAAGTTAGAGTCATTTGCTTGGAGAAGACTGAGGGAATGGGCTTAGACGGCGGTTCTGGAGGCTCAGGAGTCATTGAGAGCGTTGTAGATGTGATTTCTGAGGATCTAGCTGGACCTGTTGCTAAGACAGGAATTTAGTCTAAAACCTTGTTAAACAGCAAATAGAGGCTGTATTAACGAAATGTTTAAATACTACTTGGGCATCATTCTAATGAAAACATGAGATAGAAGGTCTGTAAGGCCTTTTCATGGATATCAAAATAAAAACAAACGGGGTGCATGATAAAAATGGCAGAAATATTAGTAGTAAGAAGCAAAGTTAAAGATGCTGCAAAAGGCATGAATGTTGCTGGTGATTTCGCTGATGCTCTTAGCGTACAAGTTCAAGGTCTAGTTAAAGACGCTTGTAGAAGAGCTAAAGAGAACGGAAGATCCACAGTTAAAGCAAGAGACCTTTAAGTCTCTTCTTTTCTTTTTTTATTCTATTTTTTTACAAAACTTATTAAAGGCGTAACTTCTTTTTTATTTTATGAGCAAGAAAAAGGGGTCTAGGACAGAAAGGGAACTTCTTCATTTGTTTTGGAAAGAGAATTGGTTTTGTATTCGTATGGCTGGAAGTGGAAGTATGCCTCTACCTTGTCCGGATTTAATTGCGGGTAAAAACGGAAAGAGTTTAGCAATTGAATGTAAAAGCGGAAAAGGAAAACAAAGAAGATACATCACTAAAGAACAAATAAATGAGTTGACAACTTTTTCTAAAGGCTTTGGTGCTGAATCATGGGTTGCTGTTAGGTTTGATGGAATGAAGTGGATGTTTTTGAAACCTAATCAGTTAGGCAAAAGTAATGGTAAGGGTAATTATTACTTTGATAAAGATTTAGTTAGTAAGAAAGGTCGAAGTTTTGAGAAAGTTATCGGATAGTTTGCAATTAATTCTTAGTTTGTTTATTTAATTTAATCTTTTTGAAGAATTTATGTTTAGATGGATTTATGTTTTGGTGTTTGTTCTTTGTTCTACTTTTGTAAATGCTGAGATAACTGAGATCATGTATAATCCTTCTGGGAGCGATAATAACAAGGAATACGTGGAGGTTATATTTAGTGAGGGGACATTGATTGATGGTTGGACAATTGAAGATTCAACAAGCCAAGATATAATACTTTTAGTGAATGGAAGCGGGAATAGTAAGATTAATTTAATTGTTGAAGAGGGTTACCCTCCTTATTTCGATGTTGACTTGGAATTTGTTAGTATTTATTCGGCCGGGAAAACTATCGGGAATGGACTAAGTAATGCGGAAGATGTTGTTTCATTGTACAACTTGAATATGGACTTAGTCGATAGTAAAAGTTACGATGGATCAATTGGCAATGGTGACGGCAATGCTGTTTGTTACGGTGAAGAAGAATACTCTTGTGTGCCTAGTCCTGGTGAGATTAATGACGGGCCAAGTAATGAGAGCGAAGGCAATGAAACTAGTGAAGAGAATAAAGAAATTGAAGAGGTTAATGATGAAAATGGTTATATTCATATCGAAGGTGTCGATAGTAATTCTCCCAATATCTGTGGTAATGTAAAGGTTAGGGTTGCCATTTGGAATAATAGAGATGGAACTGAGAAGATTAAGGCTTATTTAATGGGCGTTGATGTTGTTAGCAGCTTTAGGGTCGAGGCCCATGATGGCCAGGTTGTTGAGTTTCCTGTTGCTGTTTGTAATAATTCTGCTTATCCCGAGGAAGGAGAATATGTACTTGTTGTTGAGGGTTTCAGGGAGAAAGATATGCGTTTGATATGGGTCGAGGGGCAGAGGGTTTTTGAGAAAGAAGACAGGACTTTGTTGAAGGGTGGAGCAATAGAAAGGGATATAAATGCTGTAAATGAGGTTAATGAAGACGCCAAAATCGCTGTTAAAGAGAGGAAATGGTGGGATGGAATGGCATTTTATCTCATATATCTCATTGGTGGATTGGGCGTTTATTATGTGTTGTTTAGGATGTAAAAATGGAAAAACCAGCTGTAACGATCAAGGCAATCATGGAGTTAATGGGTTCCCCAGAAGAGCATGTTAACAAGACCATGGATATGATACTTGGGAAGCTTAAAGAAGCTAAAGATATAGAAGTGCTTTCTGAGAAGGTTTCTGAAACTACTAGTATTGAAGGTAGGCCTTTTTGGAGTAAATTTGTCGAAGTTGAGTTAGGTTTTAAGAATATGGATGATGTGACTGGTTTCTGTTTTGATTTTATGCCTAGTTCAATAGAAGTTATTGATCCAGGAAGTTTTAATTTTAAGAAAGAGATTATGGACAATATGTGGAATGACCTAATTGCTAGGTTACACCAGTATGATATGTTGTTAAAGAATATGCATGCAGAGAATAAAGTTATGAAGAAGAAGTTGGGTGTTGTTGAAGAGGCTAAAAAATAATTATTTCTTTTGACTTTCTTTCATTAAATCTTTGAATGTTTTCTTCTTAGTTGATTTTTTACCCGATAATAGGAAAATTACAACTGCGATTACTACAAAAATAATGATTAGATATATGAAGGGATTTGCTGCCACTTTTGATTCTTCTTCGTATCCGTCTGAAAGGTCCCAAGGGATGAATTCCTCAATTGGAGCTTTTGCTTCTGGTTCTGCGGTCTCTGTTGTTTCGGTTACTTCTGGAGGTTCTAAGATTTCTCTTGTTGTTTCTGTTTCTTCTACAGTTATTGTTATTTCTAATGATGAGCTGTAAAGTTCGCTAGAAAGAATGAAATCTCCCGAGTAAATGCCTTCTTTTGCATCCTTTGCTTGATTTATGCTCATGAATGTTGTGAAGTTTGATGAAGCAGGTATTGGTTGGATAGAACCCATTGTTATTATTTCTTTTAGGTTTCCTGTTAGTTCTGAGGTTATGTCGGTTATTGAGGAGTTTAGGGTGTTGGCCATGTAGAGATTGCCTTCAATTGCCTGGTCTGATTTTATTGTTTTTTCTAGGTGGTTGTTATCTACAAAGAATGTAATTGGGCTTGTTTGTTGGTTTTGGGTGATGTTTTCTTGATTGTTTTCAATTTGACCTTCGATTAATACTGGAATTTTGTATTGTTTTGTTCCAGAGTTAACTACTAGCTCTGAGGATGTTGCATTTAAAGTGCTATAGTCGAAAGTGAATGTTCTTGGTACATTTGGGTTAATTGATTGTTCTGTGATGTAGGGGTGTGTTATGTATTTTGGAGTTAGGAAAAATATGTTTGTTTGAATGTCTTTTGAAGTAGTTGTTATGCTAATCTGTCCTGTTTCTCCCTCAGGCAATAAGAAATAACCGGGAGTTACTGCAACAGATGGTTGTGACTTTGTGATTGTTATTTCTTCTATGCCTTCAAATTGCTGAAGAACGCCATTTACCAGGAATGATTGGTCTTGTATTCTTAATTGATATGTCCCGTCTTCTATGCTGTAAGGGACTTCAAAGTAGAGATAATAGTGGTTGTTTCCTGGTTCGTTCAAGAAAGGTGACACAGGAATTATTGCGTTCTCTGAGGAATATAGTTTAATGTTTGTTTTCTTTAATTCAGTTATTGGGTTGTTTAGTGTTATTTCTGCTTGATAGACCTCTCCTTGTGATAGTTCTGTTCTTTGAGAATTTATTTCAATTAGGTCTAATTGTGCAAGTGCTATGGGAATAAGAAGTAGGAATAAAAAATATTTTGTTTTGAAGGCCATCATAACCCCCTATTTACCAAGCAATCTCTTGGCTTCACCTAATGATTTTTCTAATTCTAACTCTGCTTTGGATTTCTTTCCTCTTGTGGGTCTTGCTTGCCTTGGTGGAGCCCTTGGTCTTTGTTTTGGTTCACTAAATCCTCCCGCCGAAGGATTGAAAGTTGGTCTGTTTGAATATGTGCTCTTCGGTTTCTTCTTCTTTGAGAAGTAATGGTTGTATGCAAGATATACTGCCAAGATTAGCAATATTAAAATTATTAACATAATTATCCAAGGGAGTCCGCCTTCTTCTTCAATTTGTATTGGTGGTTGTGGAACTCCTGGCGGGGGTGTTGCTATCGCGCCACAATCTAGTTCACAAAGGCCGCTTTCTGTTGAGTCGCATATTCCGTCCCCGCAGAAACAATCAATTGGACAGTTGTTTGAGTTTTCATTAAATTGAACTTCGCATTTATTGTTTTCTACGCAATCGGGGTTACCTAATGCCGGGCAGTCTTTAGGACATGTGTTATAATCTTCAAATTGTGGGTCGCAATAGTTGTCTCCACAAACTGCTGGAGGTGGTTGTGATCCTGGTGGTGCCGGACCTAGAGGGGGCAAATCTATCGATGCACCTGTGAATGCTGAATAAAGTGCTAATGCAGTTGTTAGTTCATCTCCGTCCCATGAACCTTCTGATCTTACTGAGCCTTCTAAGTATCCAATTGCCGCGTTTAATTCATCTGTTGAACCTGAAGCAGATAATGCTAAGATTGCTGTTGCTGTTTCTAAGTTGTTTTTGTTAAAACTTCCGTCAAGTCTTTGCAAATCAATTAGTTCCGTTAGTAGTGTATCCTTTCTATTTGTGTCCGAGGTTGTTAAGTATAATAGTGCTGTGTCTATTGGGTCTAAGGAGTCGTGCAGTGTTAGTAAGAATAATCCTGTGTCAATGTCTGAGTTTCTGCTATCTAATACCCAATTGGCCCAAAGTGAGGTGTCTTTGTCGCAGGTTCCAGATCTTGAATGACAGGCATTCTTTACTTGTGTCTGGTACTTGGATGTTGTTGCTTGCTCCGTCAAGTAGAATGAAGGCCCAGAGTTGTATAATATTGAGATTATTGTTCCTTGTCCTATTGCTGAACAGTCAATTGTTAATTCTAACGCTGGATTTGAATTTACTGGGTTGTTTTCAATACATTCATTTAGATCGAAAAAAGTTTCTGGCTGGCCAGCGTTACATTCGGGGAAAGTTCCTTGGTCAACTAGGATGTCAATTTGTTCTTGCACACCTTCTTTTGGATAGCCAATTGTACAGTATTGGTTCTGGGCAGTTGTAACTATTTCTAACCACCAGTTATCTGTTAAACCAACGTCTAATTCGTCTCTGATGTAATCTTCAATTCCTGCAGTATCTTCTCCATATTCTGATAATGCCCAATAAGCCATGGCAGTTTCTTTGATGTTACAGCTACCTGAAGGGAAACATGAATCTGATTCTTTCTTTTCTGCTTGAATGTGCTTTATTGCTTGCATCCCGTATGTGTTTCCATATCCAGAACGTTTCATTGCCACTGCATAGAATGCTGTTGCAGTTAGATCATCATCACAATTACCTGCTTCACATTGCTCAGATAGCCATAAGTAGCTGTCTGTTGGGTCAAATTCTCCTGAAGAAGTGTGATTATCTGCGCTAACTGTCAAAGATAGGACTAATACAATTGAGATGAATATTAGAACTTTTGGAATTAATCTTAACCTCATTAACACGACCCCTTTATTCTTTATCCGATGGGAAGAGTATTTAAATAACTTTCTATAGGATGGGTCTATAGGCTCTTAAATGGCGGAAAATAAGTCTTTTGGAAAAATAATTGGGAAGGGTAAGCGAGGCATAGTTAAACTCGGGAGGTACAGGGGAAAGGTTTGTGCTGTTAAGATTCCTAACCCTAAGAGTGATGCAGTTAATAGATTGGAGACTGAAAGTTACTGGTTAAAGGAGTTAAACAAAAAGGGAATTGGTCCTAAGTTGTATTTTTCTGATGAAAAGTCTCTTTTTATGGAATATTTAGATGGTGTTCATTTATCTGACTATTTAGTTGGTTGTTCTGATGAGGATTCTGTTTTGAAAGAGATATTAAGACAGTGTAGAGTTATGGATAAGTTGAAAGTTAACAAGTTTGAGATGCATAGGATTACTAAGAATGTTATTGTTGTTAATGGTAAGCCTGTTTTAATTGATTTTGAGAGATGTAAAAGGGTTTTGGTTCCGAAGAATGTTACTCAATTTTGTCAGTTTTTATTTAAGCGGGGCCTGTGTAAAGATAGTGCTAAGTTGGTTAAGGCTTTGCAAGATTATAAGAAGGATTTAAGCGATAGTAATTATGAGAGGTTATTTCTTTTGTTTTTTTGATACTTTTTTTGAAGTTCTTCTTTTCTTCTTGTTTTGTTTTTCTATCCACATCTTTTTTGTAGTGTAATTTAGAGGGTTCTTTATTTTCTGGCAGAAGTTGTCGGGTTTGCAGACTCTTAAAGAGGTGTAATATGCATCGTTCTTACAATTTGGAGGCATTAAAGTGGAGCTTCTCATCAAGGAGTTTAATTGGGCTATGACATAGCCCTCTCTTAATGGCTCATAGTTTTTCTTATTCCATTCGTCTATTTTTTCTTTGATTGCTGCTTGTGAGAAGTTGAGTCCTTTGAAGAAGTTCATTAATATGAATAAGGAACGCTTTCTCCCGTCTTCTTCTGTGCCGTTTAGAAGGGCTTTAATGCAGGGAGGGAAGTATTCTTCTTTTACTAATTTGTTGTCTATGTCTTCTGGTTTGAATTCTCTCTTTGTTGAATCTTCTTCGAAGTAATCTTTTCCTTCTATTACTATTGTTGATTTCTTTCCCTGTATGAATTGCTCTCTTGATTCGTCAAAGGCCTGCAGTATTAAGGTTCTAGCCTCATCTTTTTCTGGTTTTTTTAAGAATTTAATATCTGTTTTGACATTTTCAAACTTTGCATCCCTTAGTTTGAATTCCATTATTTTATTGGGATCTATTGGAACACTCACTAACCAGGATTTCTCGTTGATTGAATAAACTGAACGGAATAAGTGTCTTGAGGAGATTAGGATGGTGTCGATATCAACTATTGAGAATGGGTTGAAGTTGCCATTTTTATCTGTTAGTTCTTCAATTGGTTTGTTTGTTAGTTTCACAATGTCCTCTATCTTTTGGTCTTTTAGAATCATCTCTGATAGTTTTTCGTATATTTTTTCTCCCAAGAAGTCTGCAATCATTCTTGGACCTTCGGGGAACATTGTTTCAATTGGTTTTCCATCAACTTCTTTTGGGAATGCTTCAAAGGGGATTATTATGTGGAATCCTTTTCTTCCGGAGAATTTAACTCCGAACGATTTTAGGCCGTATAATTTTAATGCCTCAATGAGTAAATATGTAGTTATTTGGGAGTATTCAACATATGTTGAATCAATGTCTAAGACACAATCCCATCCGATTCTTATTTGGTCTAATTCTTTTTTTGACATGCCTGTTCTGATTTCTAGTGGGTTGGACCACCTTTCTTCTGAAACATGGAACGAGGTAATCCCCTTCCTTGCTAGTTCGAAGATGTCTGATTTGTATTGGAGAACATCTGGTCGCTTACCGAATGCTTGCATATTGAAAGAACCAGTGACTTCCCTGTTTTCTGCTAGTTCTAATATTGCTTCTTGGATATCTTTTCTTGCATAGAATTGTAGAAGTGCATCGAAGTCTTGTGCCATGGGATATGGATCCTAGGGCGGTTTAAATAGATTATGCGTTTAGAAGGTATGTGCTTTTAATGCTTGCAGTTTGGACCGTGAACATGGTCTTTTGGAGCCAGTTTAGCTAGCTCTGTGTTTAGTTCATTTCCTTTTTTAAGGCCGTCATTAATTTCTTTTTCTAGTTTTGATATGATCTCCTTTAGCTCGGACATTTGTTTGTCTACTAGTTTCTTTGACTCTTCAATTGAACGTTCTACTGCTATATTTGATCCAATGTTAACTAGGACATTTTTGGTATCTTTTAATTCGGATTTGATGAATACTCCTGAACCTAGTGGAGAATACATTGGGCTGTTGTTTTCTGAGTTCTTTAGATTGTCTAAACTTTCTTGAAGTGCTGAGAATTCGTTTATTTGGTTTTCAATTGTAGCCTTTCTTTGATTTAGTTGTGCTAGGGATTGTTCTAGCATTTGGAATTCCATGTATTTTTCTTTTAGTTTTTCTTCTGACATCTTAGAATTATTTTTTTGTTTTCTTTACAACCTTTTTTACTTTTTTGGCTTCTTTTTTTGGTTTTACTTTCTTCTCTTTTTTGATTTCCTTGGGCTTGACTTCTTTTGGTTTCTTTTCTTTTAAGGATGATTTTCTTACTTTTTTTAATCTATCTTTTGGTTTCTTTGGTTTGGTCTCTTTTAGAGTTATTTTTATTTTCTTGAATGCTGAAACAACATCTTTATGTGATGCCCCCTTCTTTATTGCTAATACAACTTCTGTAGGTTCTAGATGTGAAACAGAACACTTTCTTCTTCTTGTTTGCCCATCAATTAATACAAATTTAGCATCTATGTTTTCAACTACAACTGCTCTTTGACCTGCATCTCTTCCAGATGTTTTATAGCATAATCTTCCAACTTCAAGCATTTTCTCCCCTCGCTCTTTTTATGAACATTCTTTTTGTTACGCTTGGATTTAGAACTCCCCCGTATGGCCTATTTGGCGCTCTTTTTGATTTTTCTATCCTTCTTGCTGCTGAACTTTTAACCCTTGGAACACCGCTAAGTGGTTTTCCTGTTACAGCGCATTTTAACCTAGATCTCTTTTTTCTTGAACTTGCTGTCTTTAATCTTCCGCCAGGAAGCCTCTGGACGTTCTTTCTTAAGGAGTTAGATTTTAGAGATTTTCTCGTCATTGTAAGGTCTATTCCTAGAATTTAATTTAAAAGGTTTTTGGGTGTTCTAGAGGGGCATTTTAATGGATTTTCATAACTCTTCTGATAACTATGCTAAAGATTATTGCTGAGAAGAAATACGTTCCTAACCAACCTAAGCCTGTTCCAAATAAAGGAAAGTGGAAGCCCCAAGAAACAATATCTCCTGCTTCATGGAATGTGGATCTTAACCATCCAAAGATAATAATCAATGGAACAAAAGTAATTAGTGTTGGCTTCATGCTATGCTTCATGTAGATTAAGTTCTTGGACATTGCCTCTTTCTGAACTTTTAAGAATTTGTCTGGTTGGTCTTTGAGAGTCTTCAGCTCTTTTTGTAAGGATTTTAATTCAGTCTTTAGTTCTTTCATTACTTCTTGATCTGTGAATAATTTATAGAATATATTGATGAAAACTGTTAGTATTAATGAAATTAAAATAACGCCCCAACCAGGACCAAACCTCATTAGTGGAGCAAACATCCAATCGAATAAACTCTCTAACACCATCTTATTTTTCCATCATCTTTCTTAATGCAGGATGCATGTCCATCATGTGTTGTTGTGCAACTTCTTCATACAACTTGTAGATGATCATAACTGCCAGCAATATACCTGTACCGTTTGCAAGTGCGCCCATTAAGTCTGCCGATGCGGCAAGGACACCAATTGCAATACCTCCAAGTATTGTTAAGGAAGGAATATACCTATTTAAGATTGCCTCAAGTACTCTTGGGTCTCTTCTAAATCCAGGGATTTGTAGTCCTGAAGACATCATCTGCTTTGCTTGTGCTGCAGCATCCATCCCTGAAGTTTGAACCCAGAAAATGGAAAATAATACTGCTCCGCCTATCATTAATAACATGTAAACCGCTGCGTGTGCAAAATCAATCGGGGCAATTGAACTTGTAATAATCCCCTGTACAATATTTGGTGGGAATACCCATAATACAAACCCTGATGCAGGAGTGTTACCAACAAAGGTGCCTAATATAGGCTTACCCCAGCTTTCTAACAATCTCGCCCACAATTGGATATTTGCTAGCAATGCTGCTGTCAAAATAACTGGAATGTTGGAAGTGTATAGGAATTTTAGTGGCCAACGTATTCCATGTCCTCTAACACGTCCGAAAGATAGAGGTATCTCTATTTTCATTGCTTGTGCGTAAACTGAGAACGCAAATACAAATATTGTTGCAAGTATTGCGGCTAATGCAAGTCCTGCTCCTAGTGGGTTCCTATTCATTAATGACTGGAAGAATACCCATACTTGTCCAATCGGAGCTTGTCCTGAACCAAATGCCCAGGCTCCAACACTATTTAATGGAGAGAAGGCCCTTACAAATATTGAGCTGGATACACCTGCTGCGATGAAGAGCGATACACCTGAACCGAACCCATATTTGTTGATAACTTGGTCCATATATAGTACCATCATTCCACCTAAAATTAATTGGAATACTAACATTAATTGCATTAAAGGATAGGCTGAAGTTCCTAGTAGTTCTGCAGCCGGTGCTAAACCACCCAGAAATACGTAGATAAAGGCTTCAAATACAATGAAGAAAATTGTCATTACTTTTTGTAAACCTTGGAAAAAGGATTTACCTTCTGGGGTCGTTGTATCTATTTTTAGAATACCTGAACCTGTTAATAATTGAAGTACGATGGATGCTGTTACGATTGGTCCAATACCAAGGGACATAATTGAACCAAAACTAGCTCCCAAGATAATAGATAGTGATTCGAATTGAGAAAGAGCATTTTGTCCTAGACCATATAATGGTATAACCGATAAAACAAAGAATGCGACCAAAATTAGGAGTGTCCACTTAAGTTTAGTCTTAAACCCAAGCCTCTTTTCAGAAGGACCTCTAACTTCGGGGAAGATATTCGCTACTTTTTCAAAAAAACCCATAGTGATTCACTGATGTTTTTATTTTTAATATATTCTATTGCTCTTTTGGCTCTTCTACGGGAGACAAGATGTTAACCTTTCCTCCACTCTTTTCTATTTTTAATTTAGCCTTTTCTGAGCAAGTATCAACTGTTATTTCGTATTTTACTTTCGGAGTTCCTTTTCCTAATAGTTTATTATATCCTAGTTCTTTTAGGTTTATTTTTGGTGTTTCTGGTAAGTCGCAAATGTTTATTGTTTTGACCTTTATTGAAGTTTTTCTGTGGAATCCGGTTTTACCCAAATAAGAAAGTCCGAATTTTTTTAGAATTGTGAATTTTCTGTGGTCTGCTCTTTTACCAGTACCTGCGTTACCATAACCTCCACGGTTACCGGAACCACGTCTTTTCTTATGTGATCCTCCCCCGTGAGTGTTGCTTCCTCGATACTTCTTGTCCTTCTTTTGTCTTTTAACTGTCATCAGAGCATCCTCGTTAGTAAATCATTAATTTTATTCATTCTGTAGCCAAGAACTCCGCCTTGTGCAAAAGGAACCTTTATTCCTTTCCTTTCAAACCCTTTCCTTGGAGGATTTAATCTGAAGAAGTTTTTTAGTCCTGGCACATCTTTTATTTCTTTTTTGAAAGCCATAAAGTCTTTTGAGAATGTTGCGATATCGGATTTTACTTTTGTTTTTATGTATTCGTTGGTTAGTGGTTTATTCCCTGGAAGTTTTCCTCTTTTTGATAGTAATTCTGTGCAAGTTTTTTCATCAATTTCTCCCCAAGTTGCATCATTCTTTATTTTTTCCAGCATACCAATGAATGCAGGTGTGTTTGAAATAATAACACAGGTGTTTTTGTTGTATAGTCTTAACTTTTCGAAAGTAGACTTAACGTCATGTTTCATTCCAGGCTTACCTTTAACCCTGATTACTGCTATTCTTTTGGTTTCTGCCATCTTAAAGTTTTGATCCCTCTACAATACCTAATTGTGTTTTGTGTTGGGTTTGAATTTTAACCTTTGATAATTGTTTAAGTGCTTCAAAACATGCATGAAGTAAGTTAATTTTTGTACCTACGTGACCTGTTGTTTTTGAATAAACATCTTGTATCCCTGCCATAGTTAAGATTCTTTTACACTCTTTCTCAACAACTAATCCCTTTCCTTGTGGTGCAGGCATTAATTTCATCTTAACTGAACCGCATTTACCTTCAACTGCAAATGGGATTGAGGTGGGTTTAGGTTCTGCGGACTCCCAAGAGCCTGAACCCCTTCTGATTTTGATTATGTTTAGCTTAGCTTGCCGGGTTGCTTTTTCTCTTGCTGGAACGGTCTCTCTAGCCTTGCCCATACCGATCCCAACATAGCCATCATTGTTACCAACAACTGCGAGTGCTGAAAAGCTTGGTTTGTTTCCCTCTCTTGTTTTCTTTTGCGTTTGTCTCCAGATGCTTCTTTTACCACCACCAAACTTACCTTTTGATTGACCAATTGAAAGTAAATCGGATTTTAGTGTGGGCAATAGTGCATCAACAATCTCTGCTTCCAAGATTGTTTGACCTTGATCTAATATTTCATCTATGTCTGTTATCTTTCCTGCCTTGACAAGCTTACCGATTCTTGTAACGGGTTTCCAACTCTCAATATCAAATGCTCTCTCTCTTGAGACACCACGAGGCATATTTGATTCTGTTTTATCGGCTACCGGTGCTGCTACCGGTGCTTCTTTTACTTCTTCCGTTGGTTTTGTTTCTGTCATTTTGTTATCTTGGCTTTTATTCCCTCATAATCGTTTTTTACTTTAACATGATCCCCCTTTAATCTTTCTTCGGAAGGGAACACAGATTTTTCATCTGAGTCTGCTTTGTGTGAAATCTTTATTCCTGAATCAATTATTCCTTTTAATGCTGCAAAAACTGCTCCGCCAGTGTGAGGTTTTCTAATTCCTAAATCCGGAACAACTTCTGTGATCTTTAATTTCGCCGCTTTCTTACCTGCAAGTAGACCTGTCAGGTATGTAGCTGGGATATTCTTTAGGGATCCCTTTAAGTTGTATGTTTTTGTTAATTCTTTGGAGGATGTTGAAGAAACTATTTTATCTCCATCTGGTTTGAATTCTACAAACTGTATTATTATGTTTCTTAATGATCTTCTTACAACTAGTCTTGGTTTACCTGATTTTAGTAGGTTTAGCCTTGCTAAGTAGTCCGTTCTTCCTTCAAGCTTCCTTTTGTAGGGAAGTCCTCTCTTGACTAATTTTTTCATTTTTTAGCTAGATTGTGCTCCTCGATGTATAATTTGATGTGTCTTCTGCTTCTGAAGTATCCACCTTTTGCCTTTCTATAGAGTAGCCTGTAAACCCTTGCGTCGATTACTTCTTTTTGTCTTAATGTTTTTAGTAGGTCTCTGATTGCTCTTATTTTGTTCATCCATTCTTTCTTTTGTGGCAATCTTGCTTTGTGAGTTCCGCTCTTTCTTCCTGGTCCGGTCCTTCTTCCTTTCCTTTTTTGTTTTAGTATTTGTCTTGCTCTTGAACGTGAAACGCCAGTGTCCGGTTTTTTCTTTATTACTTTGTCTTTTACTAAAGCACGAATATCTGACTTTGTGATTGCTTCTTTTATGGATTGCAGGCTAGTAATGTCGAACTTTACTTTGTTTGCACCACACTTCATAACATTTGATGCAATTCTTTTCTTATTTGATAAGTTCATTTTTTACTAATTCTTCTTCTCCAATATTTTCTTCTTTTCTTCTTCTGTTTTCTTCTTTTCTTTTTCTGTGTCTACTTCTTTTTTATCATCTTTTTTCTCTTTGGATTCATTTTCTTTCTTCTTTTCTGCTTCTTTCTTTGCTCTCTTATCATGTCTTTTCTTTATTTCTTCTTTCTTTTTCTTCATTGCATCTTCAATATTTTTTACGTAGGCATTAACATCCTTTATGTTGAGGACTTCAATTTTGTTTTCATTACATTTCTTTATGATTTCAAGTCTTTTTCTGTCGCCAACAGATCCTCCAATCACAATTGGAGTTTTTACTCCCTCTAGTTCTGAAATATTGTTGATTATGATTAATTCATGACCTTCTCTGGTTAGGCCCCTTACAGCCTTAGGGGATGAAAATCCCATTGAAGGATGCCTTCTGTAGCTTCTAAGTTTCTTTCTTAGTTTGGAATGTTGCCCTTTTGGTTGTCTCCAGTTTTCACTTAGTTTTGCTAGGCGGTGAGCATCCTGTTTAAGGAAAGTCGGCTTCTTTGCCTTTGCAGTGTTCCTTATTTTTAGTAATTCTTTCATTTTTGTTGTGGTTTTGAGATTATGTAACAACCATCCTGGAAAACACGTCTATCTCTTTTCTTGATGAATGTTGCATGTTCTAGGTTTGCTGCAGTTTGTCCTGCCTTCTCTATGCATGGTGATTTAACTGTGATTGCGTCTCCTTTTATTTCAAGGTCAACGCCTTCAATTATTTTTGATCTCCTTGGGATTTTTTCTCCAAGGAAGTTTGAAATTACAACTTCGTTTCCTTCTTTTTTAACTGTCATCGGGAAGTGTCCAGAACAGATTTTTAATTCATAAGTGAATCCTTCTTTGACTCCTTGAATCATGTTATTAATGTGGGCTTCAGTAGTGTGTAGTTCTCTTGTGAACTTTCTTTTTGAAGACTTGGTTGAAACCTCTACTTCGTTGTTGTTTAGTTTGGTGTTTACTAATGGATTAAGGAAGTCCCTGGTTGTTTCCCCGTTAGAACCTTTGATGGTCAAGGTTGTTCCGTCTAGGTTTCCTGTTGTACCTTCGGGTAAGGCGATCTTGATACTCATTCCTTTGTCTTTTTTGTTTTCCATCTTTAGTAAATATATGCGAGGAGCTTCCCTCCTAGTTTTTTGTCCTTAGCCTCATTGTGGGTCATTATGCCTTGTGAGGTTGAAACTATGATAAAGCCGAAATCCTTTGCCGGGAGGTATCTCTTCTCAAATTTCTCGTAGTCATCTAGTTTTACTGGGAAACGTGGCTTGATTACGCCGCATTTGTTTAGTGCACCGATCAAGTTTATTTTGATTAAACCGGCTTTCTTGTCATCTGCAACCTCAAAACTTCCAATGTATTTTTGGTCTTGAAGTATTTGTAGTACTTTTGTGATTATTTTTGATACGGGTTTAACTATGCACTCTGGCTTTCCAGCTATTGAAGCCATGTTCATGTCGTTCAGTACGTTTGCTAGTGGGTCGTTTAACATTTTATTTCCTCAGCTATATTTTTTGAATCCGATTGATTTTGCAATGTCTCTGAAGCATCTCCTGCAAAGTTTTAGGTTATACTTCTGAATGTGTCCTGCAGTTGAACCGCAACGCCTACATTTCTTCAAGTTGTGTCCGCATGAACGTAACTTGGGTGAGTTGTGCTTTTTGTATTTAGCCAACTTAGCAGGCTTACTCTTCAATTGTTTGAACATCTTTGTGAAACTACTTTTTGTCATTTTATACTATCTCGGCTCCATAATTCTTTTTCATAAAGTTTATTGCATCTTCCTTGCTTATTTTGTGTTTTGCAGGAATACTTCTTTTCCTAAGCGATCTTCTTCTTATTCTGAAGCCTTTCCTTGCGAGAGTGATTGCTAATTCAAAACCAATGATCCCAATGTCTGCATCATATTCGATGGATGGAATGTCTAAATATTCATGAATTCCAAATGCAAAGTTACCATTGTTATCAAAAGATGATTCTTTTAGCTTATTTTTCTTAGCACTCATAAACAGCTTTAACAGCTCTCCTGCTTTCTTTCCACGGGTAGTTACTCTGCAACCAAGTTCAAGACCAGGACGAACACCCCATGTCGGAATTCTTGTGTTTGGACCTGCTTTTGTGCTGATTGGTTTCATGCCCGATAGTTTCTCTAAAAGTTTTAGAGATTTCTCTAGTTTGTCTCCAGGTCCCCCTGTTCCACAGTTAAGAGTCACCTTCTCTATGAAGATTTCTCTCATTTTGTTTTCTTGAACTGTTTTTTGCATTATAATTCTCCGTCAACAACGTATGCACATTCTCTTAGTGTTTCAAATGTACCTTTCTTTGTTTTAACCAAAATTGTTTTAGGTTGCGACCATGATTCGTTTTTCTTTATTTCTTCAATAACTCCATTGTGTCCAACGTGTTTGCCTGAAGTTAGAAATACCTTTGCTCCTTTTTCAAATTTCAAATGTTTTACAACTTTGTTCTTATCAACAATGAGACTATCGCCAACAGTGTAGTCTTTTGTTTTGTCTAGCAAAATGTTCTTCCCGGTGTGAAGGTTAACTTGGGTTTTTCCTTTTTGCAATGTTTTTTTACCAATGACCTTCATTGCCTTTGGATGGTCTTTTTCTTGTTTCTTTAATTCTAGTTTGCCCAGTGTGTTGTATACAACGATGTATCTATCTTTTGAGGTTGTGAATGATATTTCATCAAGGAAACCAATTGGGAACCTGTGGTCTGTTCTTGCAACACCGTTTACTAATATTAATCCCGCGTTAAGTGATTTCTTTACTTCTCTTCCGGTTTCTACTAAATTTAGTATATCTCTGATTACGACGTTCAGGGGCATGGATTCGGCCTTTCTATGAGGTCCTGGTGACTGGCAAGAGACAAATGTGGTTCCCTTTCTAGCCAAAAGTGTTCTCTTTGATGAACTTATTCGTTTTTGATGACTCATTTTTTATCTTTAACTTCCTTAGTTTTTGTTGGTTCTATTTTCTTGTTTCTCCTTCTATCATCCATATTCAATTCTTGTATTTGAAGATTTGATGGGTGGATGGGATAAAACGATTTTGAACCGTCTCTTTTTAGTGTGAATAGTGTTTCAATGTTGACCTTTGTATTTTTTACATCAACTTTTGCAATTGCGCCTGACTTTCCCTTGTGTTGTCCGGTTGTTATTTTTACTTTGTCTCCTTTTCTTATCCTTATAGATCTGATCCCATGTTTTTTTGAAAGTGTTTTTGATAACTGTGTATTGAGGAAACTTCCTCTAAGATGTAATGGGGCATTAGCTATGAATTTTCTCTGTTTTCTTCTGTTTTTACTTGCTCTCCATTCAGTTGAAAAATCTTGTTTCATCTTATAGCACAATGCTAGCTACTTTTGAGATTCTTGTCCATCTTGTAGCTGCCTCCTTTGCGATAGGTCCCTTGAATATTGTTCCTTTTGGAGTTCCTTTTTCATCCTTGAGTATTACTGCCGCATTACTTTCGAAACAAACTCTTGTTCCGTCTGGTCTTTTGTAAGGCATTTTTTGTCTAACGATTATTGCTGGAACAACTTGTTTCCTCATCGCCGGTGTTCCTTTGATTACTGATGCTAGCACTAGGTCTCCTACCCTTGCAGTAGGTTTACGGCCCTTCACAGTCTTTGAACCTTTAACAGAGATTATCCTAATTATCTTTGCTCCTGAATTGTCACATGCCATAACCTTTGCTCTATGGGGCAATGACTTTGGAATGTTTGCATTTAGGGCTTTCATTTTTTAACAACCTCAACTGCTAGGAAATTCTTAGTTTTTGAAATAGGTCTTGTTTCAATGATCTTTATGAAATCTCCCTTCTTTACTTCAACTTCATCTGGAACGTGAACTTTAATTCTGGTTCTTCTCTTCTGGAATCTTTCATACTTTGCGTTGTAGACTTGTCTAGGGAATTCCACTGTTGTTGTTTTGTGGAAAACATCAGAGATAACTCTACCTGTAAAAATCCTTCCGTGTGTTCTCAGATTGTTTTTTCCTTGTTTCATTTTATATCCTTATTTTCTTTTTGAGTCGCTCTTCAGGTCTGCCCTGGAGAACTTCTCCCTTGATTGTAACTGTTTTTCCTTCGATCTTTGTTTTTATTGTAACTTGTTTTTTGACAAGTTTTTTTGTTTCATTGTTTGTTTCTATGATCAGCATGTTCTTGGTTTCATCGATAACTTTGCCCTTAATCCCTATTAGGGTTGGGTTGTCAGCATCGATTATTTCCAATTCCTTGCCGATGAGCTCAAGCCTTGGGATATCCCTTGTTTTTTGCATATTTATTCAATGGACTCCTTTGCAAAGCCCATTTTGATGAGTTCTTCTTTAACTCGTCTTTTGTGGTCTCCTTGAAGCTCGACCTTGTCTTTCTTCACCGTCCCACCACATGCAAGCTTTGATTTGAGCTTTTTTGCAACGTCTTTGATATCGATGGATTTGACATCAAAACCGCTTATGACTGTGATCATTTTTCCAAACTTCCTTTTTTCAAGGACAATTTTTATTCTTTGTTCGCCCTTAGCGATGTTCTCCCAAACATCTAGTTCTTTTGGAAGCCCAGTTATGGGATCTCTTTCAATCATTATTTTTTCTTTTTTCCTCCTTTTTGATTGTTTTCGAGCTTGATTTTTTAACAACTTCTTTTGGTTGTTTTTTCTTTTGTGCTTTGTATGTGTTAATTCTTGCAATTGCCTTTCTTGTTGCCCTTACTAATCCCGGGTTTTCTGGCGGCGTTCCACTTGACTTTTGCATGTTCAATTTCATCAATTCTTTTCTTAAGTCTGAATATTGTTTGTCTAACTGGTCAAGTGTCATTTGTGCAAGTTCCTTTCTCTTTGCAATCGTCATCTTATTTATTCTCCTCCTTAGGAGTCTTCTTAGCAACTTTCTTTACAACTTTTTTTGTTGTTTTTTTAGCAACTTTCTTTTCTGCCTCAGGTTTGGTTTCGGCTTTCTCTATTACCTCAACACCTTCAACTGAAGAAACTTTTACGTTTTCATCTGCCTTAACTTCCTTGAATTCTTTTTCCTCAACTTGTGGTTTTTTGAATTCTTCTTTCATTTCAAGTTGCTTATCTAATAATACGATGTCTGGAGTCATTATTCTAACCATTATTCCAACAGTGCCCATTTTGGTTGTGAAGTTAACGCTTTTTTTACTAATCTTAGATTCGTTTATGTCTCCTGATTTCTTCAAATAACCAGCAGAGAATCTCCATGATCTAGCCCTTGCACTGGGGATTTTACCAGATAATACTACTTCGGCTCCAATTGCTCCTGCATCCATTATGTCTTGTAAAACCCTGTAACCAATGGACTTGAATCTTTTTTGACCGAATCTTTCGATGCTCGCAGCAATTCTATCGGCTACATAGTGAACATCTAACATTGGAGTTGGTATCTCTCCAATTTCCAATTGCGGATTTTCTAATTTGTATTTGTTTTTTAGTAATAATGTTAGTTTCTTTATGTTTTCGCCCTTTTTTCCTACAACAATCCCAGGCCGTGTTGTGTAAACAATAACGTTTTCTCCAAGAGGTGTTCTTCTTATTTCAATGTGCGAATATCCAGTTCTATTGAAGATTCTACCAATGTGTTCCTGTATTTGGAATTCCTTTAGTTTTTGATTTACAAATTGTCTTTCAATCATTTTTTAACCTCTTTAGCTTCTTTCTTTGGTGTTTCTTTTTGAGCGGGCTTAGTTTCTTTCTTTTCTGCTTTTGGAGCTTCCTTCTTTCCTATCTTTGGATCTTCTTTTTTAGCAGGTGCTTTCTTTTTTTCATCCACTTTTTCTTCGAGAGTTATTTCCAAATGTGTTCTCTTCATTTTTGTTCTTCTTTGCCTTCCGTAGTGCCACGGTCTTGACGCGTGGTTGGGGATTATTGAAGAGATTATCAGTGCCTCTGTGTCTAATCCTTTGTTTTGTGCATTGGCTTCTGCCGAATTTAACATTTTGATTACTTCTTTTGTTGCGTTTATTGGATACCTGCCGGATGAAAGGTTTCCTTTTCTGTGTCCAATTTTCTTGTGATGCACTGTGAATGGGACTGCAACTTTATAGTCTAGGACTTTTGTTAGCTTGTCCTTGGCCCAGCTAAGCTTCTTCCCTCTAATGAAGTTGCTTATTACTATTGCATGCTTTGTCGAAATAGCTAGATTCCTTCCGACAACCTTTGCACTATGCATATCTGTTTTCATTTTAGTTATTTAGCCTTTGAAGCTGAAGCTGTACTGGATTTGGTAGCTCCTACTCCAGCTGATCCATGTGTTAATCTCTTCCTTGTTGGAGCTAATTCCCCTAGGAACAAACCAAGCATTTCTTCAGTTATTACAACTTCATGGAACTCCTTTCCATTGTGAACGCCAATTTTTAACCCAACCATCTGTGGTAGGACAGGGATAACTCTTAGGTGTGTTTTGATAGGTTTCTTTCTTTTACCTTCGTTTGTGTTTTTTATTTTGTTTAGTAATGGTTCTGCGCTCTTTAGTATCTCTCTTGATAACGTTCTTCTTTTTCTTGCAGTTAGTAACTTTGCAAAAGTATTTACGTCCATCTGCTTTAGTTCTGCTAAAGTTTTACCTTTGAATCTAAATTCGTCATCTTCCATTTTATCTCTTCTTACCCGTCCTTCTTGCTTTTATTTTACCTATGTTTCTACCTGGTGGAGCAAACCTTGGTGCTGTAAGTGGTTTACCTGCGTGACGGCCACGCCCTGATCCGAACGGATGGTCTACAGCGTTCATTGCTACACCTGATGTACGAGGATAAAGTTTACCGCGTGCTTTCATAATGTGGTATTTTCTACCTGCTTTAACTAATGGTTTTTCTTTCTTTCCTGAGCCTGCAATTCTTCCAATTGTTGCACGACATAATGGACTGAAGGTTTTCTTCTTTTTTGAAGGCATTATTACTACAACACCTTTTTCTGTAATTGTCAATAATTTTGCACCTGCTCCTGAAGTTCTTACTAAAGAACCTCCGTCCGCTGGTTTTGATTCTATATTTGATATCATTGTACCTTCTGGAATACTACTTAATGGCAATGTGCTTCCTAGTGTTGGTTGTCCTTTTGCTCCAGTATGGACTGTGTCTCCAACTTTGATACCATTAGGTGCGAATACGTAATTGTACTCTCCGTTGTCGTATTTTATGATTGCAATTGGTGCAGTGTGGCCCTTGCAGTGAGTTAGGTCCTTTACTACGCCTGTTAGTGCTCCTTCTTTTTCGGTTGAATCATAAGTTCTATGTTTGATTTGAATGTTCCATCTATGGGAGTGCGCACTATATGTGGAAGTTCCTCTTCCCCGTCTTTGCGTTATTAATCTCTTACCCATCTTATAACATTCCCATTTGTGTTGCAATATCTATCGCTGGTGTTTCAGGTGATAGTTTAACATAAGCTTTTTTCTTTCCTGTTGGCATAATTGTTGTATTAACTGCTTCTACCTTAATGCTGAATATTTTTTCAAGTGCTTCTTTTATTTCTTTCTTAGTTGCAGATTTTGCTACTGAAAAAACTAATTTGTTTTCTGCTTCCATAAGTCTAACTGCTTTTTCCGTTGATTTCGGGAAATTGATTATACCGTATGGATCTTTCATTTCTTAGTCTCCTTCTTCTCTTTCTTTGGTGCTTTTTTGATTGTTTTGAAAAATAATTTGTTTTTTTCCATTTGGTTGATTGCTTCTTCTGAAAAGATTGTAAGTCTTCCAGGTTGTCCGCCAGGCGCCAGTAAGTTAACGTTTAGGTTTCTTACTTCACAAATATCAATGCCTTGGATATTTACTGCTGCATCCGTTAATGGACATTTTTTAGATACCACAAACAAAGGTCCTTTCTTTGTTCTGTATTTTCTATTTCTCATCTTTCCTCTTCCAGGCCTTACTTTTCTTGTTGAGATTCTACTCAATTCATCTTTTAGGCTTAATTTTAGCAATAATGATTTTACATCTTTTGTTTTGTTTATTGATTCGACCTTGGAATCTACTACAGAGATTAGTTCTTGGAATTTGTGTCCTCTTGCTGAAACTAAATCTGGAATTATTGTTGAAGAAATTGCTGATCTGATTGCAAGTCTTCTTTCGTTTTTGTTTATGTCTTTTGAACGATCTTGATCTGCTTTTGGCGGGTGTGCACGTCTTCCTGAGACTGTCCCTGGAGCGAAAGCCCCAGTATAACCGAATTGTGTACCCCTTCTCCATGAATGTTTCCTAGGTACTCTTGACATTCCGTGTCCGTAGGATCCTTTGAATTTCTTACGTCTTCTTGACATTTCTGCTGCAGCCCTAATACCTGCACCAGGATATGCCCCATACGGTTGTTGTAAGTTTGCTTCAACTACTTCGTTAGCTTTTTTTATTAGGTCTGGCCTAATTGATTCAGAAAATTGTTTAGGTAAGTTTAGAGTTTTAGATTTCTTTCCATCCATACCGTAAATATCTGCTTTCATTGTTTATTCTCCGTACTTATCTTTACAACTTCGTAAGTTCTTGGTTTCTTCTTTGCTCTTTCTGGGAATGTAAGTACAATTGGTCTCTTTGTAGAGCCTGCAACTGAGCCTTTGATTAGTAAAGAATCGTTTTTTACTTCGCCATAGTGTTTAATTCCGCCTTTTTGATTTACTTCTTCTGCTTTTGCGATTTTTATTAGTAATTTGTTGTATTCTGTTCTTTGATGATAGCCCATTTTACCTGCGTGTGCAATTTGTCCTGCAGCCACTCTTTTTGGAGTCCATGGTCCTAAGTTTCCAGGTCCACGTTTTGTTTTTTCTGATTTGTGTTGTCTTATTTTAACTCCAAATCTTTTTACAGGTCCTTGGTAGCCTTTTCCTTTTGTTAATGAGTGGACATCTAGGAATTGTCCTTCGTCGAAGATTTCAGAAACAGGGAATGAATCTTTTTTTAGAAGTTCTTGGGCTTTTGTTAATTTTTCTTCGGAAGTTTTACCTCCAAGAGACATTTCAAAAATGTCAGGTGTTTTTTTAGAAGTGGAAGTTTTTTTTGGTTCGGTGTAAATTGTTAGTCTAATGTCGTCGTAGGCTTCTGGTATTTTTCCAGACTTGCCGTGTTTGATTTTTTTGTCAACCTTTTCTGCAAATACTTCTGATAAGAGTTTAGTTTGAGTTGTTGTTTTTTTGTAAAATCTTAAAGAAAGTGGTTTTATTGGGGGACAATCAATGATTGTCGCTGGAATTGTGATAATCTGTGATTTTGTTAAAGAAGTTGGATTGTTATCTCTGACTTGGATGTGGGTCATTCCTGCTTTGTAGCCAAGGAATGCTAGTGGTTTGATGTCGTTTAATTTAGCGAAGTTTCTCACTCTTGCGACTGCCTTTTTAGCTCTCTTTCTAGGCCAAAACTGCTTACTCCCCCGCCTTGGATTATTTTCGACTTTTCCCATTTTTTGTGATCTATTTTTCTATTTTTGGTTTTTAATGTTTGTGGTACTGTCAAATAATCCTCTCTAGAATCAACGACTTTCTTAGGCTTACAAATTGCCATTGCTGGCATAACGGTTTTTTCTCAGTAGGGTATGAGAATGGTGAAATTGGGCTTTTTAAAGGTTATTGTTATGGAAAGGAACCCTTATAAACACCTTTATTTCTAAAAATAGGAGTAAATTGGAGGTTATTTCAATGTCAAGATCTATTTTACCATTGGCTGCTATGGAGAAGCTCTTAAGGAAGGCTGGAGCCCCAAGAGTGAGTGAAGATGCTAAAGAAGCATTAAGGGATATTCTTGAAGACTATTCATACAAGCTTGGTCAGAAAGCAACTAAGTTTTCTGTTCATTCCGGAAGAAAGACTGTGAAAGCTACAGATGTAAGGCTAGCACACACTCACTAAGGAGAATCTTTTTAAAGGGGTATTTTTTAGATTCGCCTACTTTTTAGTTTAGAAAAGATGGTAACAAAAAATGAAAAGATGTTTGCATATCACTTAGCTAAAAGTGGTGTTCAAAAAAGTGTTACTCTTTGGGATGGGCGTGTTGGAGATGTTCAATTGGATCTAGCTAGGGTGAGGAACATATATCATCGATCCCTAGAAATGGTTTCGGGTTATACCGTCTTCAAATTGGAGGGCAGGTGGGTTACTGCAGATGAATTGGGCAGTAGGTCGGGAGATAAGCTTCCAAAAAGGGAAATTCCCACAGAACAAATTCCAGTTGGTGTTGATGGGGTGCCTACAAGAGTAAGTGATGCCGTTAGGACCCTCGGCGATAGGGCCTATAGTTTTTCAAAATTGCATGGTGACTTCAGAGAAAAGGAAGAGGAGTATAGGGATATTTTGAGAATACTGCATGACGAAGGTTTAGTTGATCTTGTTTAAATTCCTTTCATCTTTTTTGTTATATTAATTTTAGCTTTACATTTTTCGCATAGGAATTGTAATGCTTTTACAGAAGACTTTTTTCCGGTTTCTTCATCAATTAATTGCACAGATTTTCTTTTGTAAGGAATTTCTGTTTCACTGCTGTGGGAACATTCAGGACAGGTGTAAACCACACATGCAGTTAGTTTTTCTTCATGTGCCTTCTTTTCTTCTGTGAAATTACAGGAAGGACAGACATATTCTGTTGCACGGATTTTAGGTTTGCCTGTTTTTGGGTCTCTAGGCTTGCCCATTAAGTCCTTTTTACATTTAGGACAATTAGTTTTGAATACCCATGCCTTAACTTTTCCAGAACCAATGGTTCTGTTTGTAAAATAAATGCATTCATCCATAGAAGTTGGTTGTTTTAGTGCCATCTTTGCCTCTTTTGCTAAATTATTTTGCAGTTAGTATTTAATTATTGTTATACTGCAGGGCATCTTTCTCTTAAGTGGTTTTTAGCCCTGTGGACTCTTTGTTTTATGTTTGAAATCGAGGTATTTAGTTTTTCTGCAATTGCTGGTTGTGGCATTCCTTGTTCAAAGTGTAATTGGACAACTTCCTTATATTTATCTGGAAGTTCTTCTACTTCTCTTTCCAGTATTTTTCTTTCTTTTTGTTGTGTTTCTTCTTTTTCTGGTGCGCATATGTCTTCTAATAAAGGGAAATGAGATCTTCTTGTCCTGAAGCAATCTGTGATTGCGTTTGTTGTGATCCTTGCTATCCAGTTTTCTGGGCGTTTTACTTGAAGACCTCTTGCTAAAGAGGTATAAACTTTTAGGAAAACATTTTGAGAAACATCTTCTGCATCAACATGGGATCTTAAGGATCTTATTGCCATGGCATAGACTGTTCTTCTGTAGTTATTATAAAAATCATGAAAATTGTAGGTCATCCAATAAGAATATTCTTTGTTTTAAAACGGGTTGTTTAGAAAAAGCTGAAAGGCTTATGAAAAGAAGCGCTCCCTCTGGGATTCGAACCCAGGTTCATGCCGTGAGAGGGCATAGTGATTGACCGGACTACACTAAAGGAGCGTATTTCTGGGATTTATTTTATGTTTTTAAGTGTATAGCCCTGCCAGGATTTGAACCTGGGTCCCAAGGCCCAGAACCTTGTATGCTTGACCACTACACTACAGGGCTATGTTCCTATTGGAAATAGAATCTGTTTTTAATATTTGCTTTTAGAAAGCTTAATAATACATCAATTAAGAAGAGAGAATATGACAAAAAACACATTTTATGTGACTACGGCAATCGATTATGTGAATGCTGAGCCACATATAGGACATGCGTATCAGAAGATTGTTGCCGATGTTTTGGCTAGATGGCATAAGCTTCTTGGGAAGGATGTATTTTATTTGACTGGAACCGATGAGCATGGTAAGAAGGTTGCTGATTCTGCTAAGAAGGCTGGAAAGGATACTAAGGATTTTGTTGATGAAGTTTCTGTGAAGTTTAAAGATGCCTGGAAGAATTTGAATATCCAGCCGGATAGATTTATTCGAACAACTGATGAGGATCATTTGAAGGTTGTTAAAGACATTATCACTAAAGTTAATGATAAAGGGGATATTTACAAGGGTGAGTATAGTGGGTTGTATTGCGTTGGTTGTGAAGCTTATTATACTGAGAAAGATGCTCCAAATTTAGTTTGTCCCATTCATAAGAAGCCTTTAGAAAATTTGAAAGAGGAATCTTATTTCTTTAAATTGTCGGAATATAAGGATTTTTTATTGGATTTGTATGAAAAGAATCCTGAATTTATCTCTCCAAGGGAAAGGAAGAATGAGATTGTTAACAGAGTTAAAGAAGGATTGCAAGATTTGAGTATATCGAGGACTTCATTTAATTGGGGAATACCTTTTCCATTGGATGATAAACATGTAACATATGTTTGGTTTGATGCTTTGATTAACTATTATACTGGTGTTGTTGGTAAGAATTATTGGCCTGCAAATTTACATTTACTGGGCAAGGATAATTCTTGGTTCCACTGTGTTTATTGGCCTGCGATGTTGAAGTCTGCAGGTATTGAATTGCCTTTGAAGGTGTTCAATCATGGATTTTTAACATTTAATGGTCAGAAAATATCTAAGTCTCTGGGCAACGCTATATCTTCAGATGTGCTTGTTAAGAAATATGGTGCAGATTCAATTAGGTATTTTTGTTTGAGACACTTTCCATTTGGTGATGATGGAGACTTTTCAGAGAATGCTTTAATTGAGAGGCATAATAGTGAATTAGCTGATAAGTTAGGTAATTTAGTTAGTAGGGTTTCTGCTTTGGTCGAGAAATATGATTTAAGTGAAGATGATGCTTTAGATGTAAGTGGAACTGTTAAAGAGGTTGAACAGCATTTGGATAGGTTAGAGTTTGATAAGGCCTTGAATGTTATATTCTCTTTTGTCGATCATTGTAATGAATACATACAGGAGAAGAAACCTTGGGAGACTAAGGACAATAGAGTATTGTATCAGTTGAGTAATGCTATAAAGGATATTGCAATATTATTGAGTCCGTTTATTCCTGAGACCTGTGAGAAGATATCTAGGGTCTTTAACTTTAAGCTAGAATATAGCGGTCTTAAGGAGAAGTTGAAGATTAGTAAAGTTAAAAAAGCTGAAGTGTTATTCAATAAGATAGAAAATGGCCGAGATTAGTTTTAAGGATTGGCAAAAACTGGATTTGAGAGTTGGGAAGATATTGGAAGTAGAGGATCATCCTAATGCTGATAAGTTGTTAGTTATGAAGGTTGATATTGGTGAAGATAATCCTAGAACTATTGTGGCTGGTTTGAAGGGGTATTATTCTGTAGATGAATTAAAAGGGATGGAAGTTGTTATCTTTGCTAATTTAGAACCTGCTGAGCTAAGAGGTGTTAAGAGTGAAGGGATGGTTCTTGCTGCAGTTAAAAGTGAGAAAGTAATTCTTATTTCTCCAGAGAAGTCAATCGATATTGGATCAAGAGTTAGTTAGCATCATTAAGGTTTAATGAGAAACCTAATGCTGTATTTTTCCTTATTGTGAATTCTAATCCTTTTGTGTGGTAGAGTAATGATTTGATTACTAATGTGGAATCTTGTTTTAATGGCATTCTAACGACTTCGTCAGGCGCACCATACAATGCGTAAATTTCTTCTTTTTCCAAGTTTGCTTTTGTTTTTCCAACTAAGAACTCATTAAATGTAGGTTTTACTGTGATTCTTTTTACAACCCCATTATCTACCAAGACGATTAATCCAGGCTCATCTAATCCGATTGATTCCGAGTATTCTAAAGTTGAAGTTCCGCCACGATAGTCTGTTTGTAAATCTGGAGATCCTAACTTTTCTAAGAGCGTTTGTGTTCTATCTCCAACCATGAGTCCCATTACAGAAACATCATTTGCATTAAAATTTTCTAATGAAAAAATATCTATTTCAGTTATTTCATATTCTGCTTCACTGTTGTAATTATTTCCTGGGCCTGTAATAAAGAAGGCAAATACTGCAATAATGATAAGGACTAAGATAATTGGAAGTATGGTGGTTTTGTTCTTAACCATCTTTTTTGTGCTCTTTTTTACTTTTTTTAAGGTTTTCTTCATTTTGAAATAAATTTGAGTGAGCCCGATCGGATTTGAACCGACGACCTCTCGATTATCAGTCGAGTGCTCTACCAGACTAAGCCACGGGCTCTTGCTTTTAATTTCTTTTTATACCAATTTATAAGATTTTCTGGCGAGAAAAAAGCGTCCCGGGGAGGATTTGAACCTCCGACCTCACGGTCTCAGCCCTATGGGTTTTCAGCCTTACCCTAGAAGGATAACAGCCGTTTGAGCCCTTGCGCCTTTAGGCCACTTGGTGTGCTCTAACCACTGAGCTACCGAGACTTGATAGTAAAGCTAATCTGGATTGTTTAAAAGATTTTCCACACTATCTTGTGAGGATGAAGGCTAGAAGGATAATGAATCCTACGATTATGAGAGACATTGTGACTATTAGGCCTGCGGCCTCGCCTTTTAGGAAGGAGTCTACGAAGTTCTCTTTGTTGGTGGTCAGTTGTTCTGGAACTTGAATTGGCGTATTTTCTTCTGTGGTTTTTGGTTGACAGCAACAAGATTTTTTTGATGTGCAGTATTGCATTCCTTTGTTTACTTCTCCATCTCCACAGATTAGTACATTTGGATTTGTAGGGATTTCTCTACAAAATGCTCCTTCAAAACCTTCTTCTTGACAAATATCAAAACAGGATTGTTTGTTGCAATCGGGAAAACATAAGAATGCTTCTCCAGGTTCACATATTCCATCTCCACAAGTGAATTCATCTTCTTCTTTTGCTTTTTCTAAATCTAAGTTTACTGGTTCTAATGATGTTCCTGAAACTAAAATAAATGAATATTCAGCTAGTATTGGATAATTGGGATAATCTTTTAGGATTAATCCTGCACGTCTCCTGTCATTTGGAGTTGTACCAGTTACAACTAAATCATTGTTGTTAACTTTAATTATTGCCTGCCCTTCTTCATAAGGCCATAGGTCACAGGTGTAACCTAATACTTCTTTCATGTAGGTGCTTCCACAAGGCGGACCAATTAGTATTCTTGGTAGGCTTGAGCTTATTTCATCCTCCAGAACTGTTTTTACATCCAAGTTATTGTGGTTTTGTAGTCCCAATGCAATCTCTGTTGCTGAAATAGTGTCTCCCCCAATTGAATTTTCTCCTAGAACTAGGTAATAATAATCATCTATATTCTCCATGGTGTTTGTCACCGTAGCTGCGCTAGCTATTGGGATGATTGCAAAGAATATTAGCAGTAAAAACGTCCATTTCATATTTTTTTAAATACCATAAAACCTTTTAATGTTTTCTCTAGATACTCCTTTGATTTCCTTGTTTGTTCTCCCGTCGTTAGGAATAGTGTTGGCATTTTTTTATTTTGGCCTTTTTGGTGTGCTAGCATTATGTCTTGATCTGAAATCTTCTTTTTGTTTTTTGCACATACAAACATTTCTAATGGTCCTATTTGAGAGGCTATTTTTATTACGAAATTGGATTCTGTGTTCTTTCTTATGATTTCTTTTTGTAAGATCTTGATGTTGTTGTTTGTAAAGAATGTTTCAATGTTTCTTGAGAAGGTGTCTTCTTTTTTCGGTCTAGGCTTAAGTTTTGGAGTTTCTGGAACTATTTTTGTTTGGTTTTCTTCTGGCCTCTTTATTGTTTTAGTTGGTGTTTTTGGAATTTCTTTGGATAAGTACCATTGCCATGCTGGTTCTCCATTGATTGTTATTGGTTTTGAGAAGTCAGAAATGTTATTTAATGCAACCCTCATTACGGGAGTTGTTTCTTTTGCCTTAATTACTTCTTTTTCCTTTAGTAAGTCGTATGCTTTCTTTTCTGCATCTGGAAGATACTCATATAGTATTGATAGTTTTTCTTCTTGGCCCGGTATGTAATAGACTCTTGATCCACCTACCTTTGCCTTGCTTAGTTTTATTGTTTTAACTTCTGTTAATTCTGACAATACTGCTCCAACGAAGAATGATTCTCTTCCAACCCCTTGTGCAATTTTAACTGGGAAAGAAGGTCCTTCATTTTGTAAGAATTCTAGAACTTGTGTTTTAAGATTTTTAGTTGGTTTCTTCTCTTCTTCTGGGGGTTTGTTAGCAGCTTTTTCTGCTAAGGAATGGGCATCTAGCATATGCTATTTTTAGTGTCTGGATATATAAGAATTATGGCTTTTTCCAAGCGATTTCGTAGTATGTGACGTCATCTTCTTCGTCTACCACTGCAATTAAAAGGTTCTTTCTGGTTGAATGTGATACTCTGTTTTTGGCTGAGAAGTCATGCCATGTTAATGTGTTTGATTCATGTACTGGGAAAACAATCCATTTTGCGTGGTCTTGTCCTGGTTTGATTCCTTTATCATATACTCTGAAGTCCGCTCCGAATTTTAGTGCTGTTTTTACAATGTAGCCCTTAGTTCTGAGGTTAGAAAATACTACATATTTAACCCAGAAGTTCTTGTCTAGCTTTCTTGCTTTTTTTAAGAAATCTTCCTTTGTTAGTGTTTTGTTTCTGTCTAGGACTTCTATCTTTTTGTTTTCAAGTAAGAAGAGTGCTTCTGATAATGAATATTTGAATTTGCCCGAAACCAATTCTCCAAATCTGCTTTTGTCATAGAGTTCTCTAGGTTTGGGTCCATCCTCCGCCGTTACTCCTTCTCCAACAAAATTTGCTTGGAAGGTTTTCTTAGCTGCCATATTGGCTGTAAAAAAGAATCATTTATAAAAGTCTTTGGGTAGATTTCTAGATGGAAGTTACATTTTTGGGGACCTCTTCAATGGTGCCTACGAAGGAACGTGGACAGAGTGGCATTCTGATAGATTGTGGTAGGGAGAAAGTTTTGGTTGATTGCGGAGAAAATATGCAAAGGCAGTTAAGAATTGCTGGGATTGCACCTCCAAAGATTACAAGAATATTTATTTCACATTGGCATGGAGATCACATATTTGGTTTGCCTGGTTTGTTAGAGAATTTGGCTAAGAATTCTTTTGAGAAGAAGATTGATATTTATGGAACTCTTGATGTTAAGAAGAAGTTGATGCAATTAGTTAGGACTTTTGATTTGGGCCATAAGATAAAGATTAATTTTACTGTAATTGATAAGAGTGGAGTGTTTTTGGATACTGGAGATTATCAGTTTGGAGCTTATTTTTTAAAACATAGTATTCCTTGTTTGGGTTATTATGCTAAAGAGAAGGATAAAGTTTGTGTTGATAAAATTAAAATGAAGAAGTTGAAATTACCTTCTGGACCAATTATTGCTAAATTGAAGAATAAGAAAGACGTTGAATATAAAGGCAAGAAAATTAAATGGAAGAGCGTTACTTATGTTAAGGAAGGCAAGAAAGTTGGAGTTGTGTTAGACACTTCTTTTTGTGCTGCCGCTGTTAATGTTGGGAAAAATGCCGATCTACTTATTTGTGAGGCTACTTTTTTGAAAGACATGAAAGCTAGGGCTAAAAGGTATAAACATTTAACATCTGAAGATGCTGGCGAATTAGGGAAGAAAGGTAAGTGTAAGAAGTTAGCTATTACCCATTTTAGTCAAAGGTATGAGATGGCTGAAGTTGAACAAATGGTTAAGGAAGCAAAAAAAGTCTTTAAGAAAGATGTAATTGCTGCAAAGGATTTTATGAAAATTAAAGTTTGATTTATAAAATATATAAATAATTCTTAGAAAGTGATATAAAGTCTTGGTTTATTTTTTTCTTATGTTATTAAGCGATGAGCTAATGCCTTACAGGCAAGAAATAAAGAGAATTTTATCTGGAACTCCTGTTCCAGGTTTTAGGGAAATAAGGGACGAGTGTATTGGTAGGTATGTAGCCTCGTTGATCTCTAATGAAGGCAGGGGCCTTGGTAGGACATTTCCATTTTTAGACAGAGAGCGTCTATTGAGCGAGTCTGGGAAGTTTGATTTCACAGCTCTTGGAAGTTATTCTCAAGAATTCGTCCTTGTTGATTTTGCAGCAAATGCAGAGAATGAAATCAATGCTGGTAGCGCTCCACAGAATGCATATTCTGAAGTTTTTGGCAGATCTCCGGCAATCACACCTGAAGGTCTTGCCTTGTTAAGGGGTAAACTTAGAGCGGGTTTGGAAGAAGTAACAAAGCCAAGAGATATCTTCGTAGGTTTTAAAGATCTAGAAACAGGAGAGCTCTTACATAGGCCAGAACACAGGGAATGTTAGTTACCTTTTCTCTTTTTTTTAGTTGTTTTCCTTCTAGTTCTCTTAACCTTTTTAGAAGTTCTTTTCTTTGTTATTCTTTGGTATATGTTAAAGGTGAATAGGTTGCCCCATGCAGAGATCAATAATATTATTAGTAAGAATATTGTTGAGATTATAACACCCATTGCCCCTGGTGATTGTGGGAAGATACCTTCTAAGATTGCTGCTGCAAAGTTTACAGCTAGGACTATAATCAATAACCCAAAGATCAACATTTTGTGTTTGTTGAATGTTTTGAAAGAGTTGGCTATTGCATCTGCTGCGTTTACATCTTTTTGGAACAATGCTGCTTCTTTTAATAACAATGCTAGAACTACAAATAGTAGAAGCAACACTGCGAGTACACCTGCAAGGAGCTCAGCCATATTCCTCAATAACAAGAAGATAATTATTGCTGTAACAAAACCAACCAATAATATTACGAATGATAATATCTTTAATCCGATTACTCTCCAATAGAATCTATGAGAATCTTTGAAGGCTTTCCACATATCGAAGTCCTTGCCCTTCATTGCTTCAAGGATCATTTTTAATTTGAATGCTTTTAATCCTGCTCCAATGAAGAACGCAATTAATACAAATACAAATATGGACCCCATTAGTGGACCAAAGTTTGAGGCTACATATGACTCAAGTCCTGCCTCTAATGCTTCCGGAGGGACGTTTGTAAGGCCCGTTACTCGTGTGAACATTCCGAATAAGAATAAACTAATTATGAAGAATAAGATATCCGGAAAGATAAGCTTCAATTTAAGTTGTTTCAAACTCTTTTTTATTTCGGTTCTGTAAATGAATATCACCTACTCCTCTTCTTGTTTTGGTTTGTTTAGCTCTTTTTTAAACTTATCTTTTAGATTTAGTTTGTTAAATAGCTCCTTATACCTGTTTCTGATAGTAACTTCTGTTACTCCTGCTACATCTGCTACTTCTCTTTGGGTCCTTTTTTCGTCATTTGTTAGGGCTGCAACATATAAGGATGCGGCTGCAATTCCAGTTGGACCTCTTCCCGAAGTTAGATCTGCTTTTTCTGCCATTTCTAATATTTCGACGGATTTGGATTGTGTTTCTGCAGAAAGTTTTAATGCTGATGCGAATCTTGGAATGTAGTCTACTGGATTTGATGGAAGTATTCTAATTCCTAATTCTCTTGTAATGAATCTATATGTTCTTCCAACTTCTTTCTTTTCTATTCCAGAAGCTTCGCTTAGTTCGTCTAATGTTCTCGGGATTTCATGACGTCTGCATGCTGCGTATAGTGCGCCTGCAACAACTGACTCCATGGAACGTCCTCTTACTAAACCTCTTTGAACTGCTAATGTGTAAATTTTAGCTGCCTCTTCTTCAACTGCCTTTGGTAGTTTTAGGTATGAAGCGACACGCTTTAGTTCTGCTAATGCAAGTTTTAGGTTTCTTTCAATTGCTGTTGAAATTCTGTATTGCCATTTTCTAAGTCTTAAGAATTTGTTCATGCCCTTCCCATCTAATTGGAAGATATCTCCTCTCTGACCGATGTCTGTTCCTAGACCCCTGTCATAACGGGTGTATGTCATAGGTGCTCCAGTTCTTCTCCTCTTTTCTTGGTCGTTTTCGAATTCTCTCCATTCCTGGCCGAAATCAACCATTCTTTCTTCTAGAACTAGGCCGCAGTCTTTACAGACTAATTCACCGCGGTCTTGGTCTGCGATTAGGTTTGTAGAATTGCATTCGGGGCACTTCTTTGTTTTTTGGGGCATTTTATGCTCCTCCTATGAGTCCATAAGAATTTATGGTTTTGTAAGATAGTAATATTTATAAATAAAATGAATAGGTGCTATATAAAGGTTTTGGTTTTCGGGGTTTTGTGTAAAAAGTAACTTCTGTGTATAAAGTTTTATTTAAAATATTAATGAGGAAGAAATGTTACACTAAGTTTTGGACGTTTTTTAACAAAGGATGCCCATGAGACAAATCCCCATAAAATCACCCAACTTAGAAAAGCAGATAATTTCCATTGTTCAGGAACATATTTTGTAAATATTGCTAAAGAAGGTAAAAATGTAATTGCTATTGTCCATAAATTGTTCCCTTCTATATAATAATTCCACCTCTTTGTTTTCAAAAAAATCAGCTCTTTACTCATTTTATTTTCAAGTCCTTTTTTATTATTTTTTCAATGTAGTCGGAAATGTCTTCGTCTTTGTTTACGCAACGAATTTTCACTTTTTTCCAGAGTTTTTCATCAACTTTGATACTAGTTGTTTTTCTCACCATAGAATTATAGTATTAAGGTAGTATATAAAGTTATTCAATGGTTTTGTTCATAATGTCTAGAAAGACACCAGACCATTGCAAAAAAGAACAATAATACTGCAAATATTCCAAAAACAATTCTTCCACAATCTTTTAATTCGAGGGCAGGTAAAAAATACATCTGGGCAACTACAACAGTCATACCTCCAAAAAAACCAGAAACTATTTCTGAAAATGCTCTTTTTCTAGCTTCTTCTTTTTTCATTTCACTACCTTCAGTTTCCTTGTGCCTTTCAATCTCTTAATTTTGATGACTCCTAAGTATTCTAGTGCTTCGCAGTGGTCTTTTAGTGATGTTGGGTTAGTCCTCATCTTTCTTTCTAGGGAGGACATAGTAATGTCTGGATTCTTCTTGATAGTGTCATATATTTCTTTGATTAGCTCTGATGATTTCCTCTTTTCCATGCTACGATTATGTAGTAAACTTTATATATCCCTACGCTACATTAACGTAGTATAAGGTTAGGGTTAAATTGGCAAAGACTAAGGACACAAGGGTAGTGGCAGTAGTAATTCTAGCAATAAGCATGTTTGCCCTAATTGCAAGTTGGGAGGACAATGAAGCGAGAAACAACTGCAGGTATGAGAACCTTCCGTACGAAACAACTGAAAACTATTGGGATACAGAACCGAGAACAAAAGAGAAATGTGATTCTGTCGAATATCAAGCTAAAGCAGAATACTATAACGAATACAATGGAAATACTTACGATATAAACCTAATTTACAGTTTATTCTACAGTGATGGGAAACCTAACACAGAAACTTCTACGGAGTACCGCATTAAGAATTATGAAGATAAATTAGGGTCATTCGGAATAAAGGTTAACTTTGTAGATAATAAGAATGATTATATTGAATCTTACATTTATGACACTATTGATGTTGGTCCAAAGGAAACTGAATACAGGCACCTCTACTACGGATCTATATGGAGAAATAAACCTGGCTCAGCAAGTGCTTTCTATGTAACTCTAGTCAAGCCCACCTTACAGGAATGTAAGAATGTGACGGAGCTAGAACAGGTGTTTAAATCGAAACCAGTTGTCAAATACAGAGAACAAAGGATTTGTGATTAATTTCTTAGCATTTACTCAACATATATACTCTAACCTATAGTTTTATATAGTAGTATAGTATTACGTAATACTTCAAGGAGGTGGTACAATAGGAGAGTAAAAAATGAGAAAACAAGAATGGAAAAAACTAAACAGGGAAGAGAGAGGACTCTTAATCTACAAAACCCTCAAAATAACCAAAACAGAAAAAGGCTGGTCCGTGCCATCACAAGTAGGAAAAGGAACATATCTAGTAACTTTCAGGCTACAATATCCTAAATGTACTTGTCCAGATTCTAAACTAACGCATTCTAAATGTAAGCATATCTACGCTGTGGAGTTCTTTATCAAAGATGTAATCAACAAAGAAGGAAAAGTAAGGAGAACTAAAGGTGTTAGAGTCCAGTACGGACAAAACTGGAAGGCTTATGACAAATCCCAGACTAATGAGTTATTCACATTCATGAAACTACTAAATGATTTGTGTAATCAGATTGAAGAGCCTAAATACAAATTTGGAAGACCTAAACTATCAACAAAAGACTTAATGTTCTGTTCAGCCCTAAAGGTCTATTCTACATTCTCTCTAAGGAGATTTATGTCCTACGCTAAGATTGCCCACGAAATGAAATTAATCACCTCTGTGCCGTGCTATGCTTCAGTAGGGCATTTCTTGCAAAAACCTCAGACAACCAAGTTGGTTAAAAAGTTGATACATCTCAGCAGTTATCCATTGAGAGGTGTTGAAAAAGATTTTGCAATAGATAGTTCTGGTTTTAGTAGTTCCAAATTTGCAAGATATCTGACTTACAGACATCACAACAATAACGAATACAGGTATTGGTTGAAAGCCCACGTAATGTCTGGAGTGAAAACCAACATTGTCACATCCGTAAACATCACGGATAAGAGACATGCTGATAGTCCTCAGCTTTCCCGCCTCGTCGATGAGACAAGTAAAATGTTTAGGCTTGGCGGGGTCAGCTGTGACAAAGCTTACAGTTCTAAGAAAAATTTAGAAAAAATTGATGAAAAAGGCGGAGTCCCTTACATCCCTTTCAAAGTTAATGCCAAAGTAAATACGCGGGGGAGTCCTATCTGGTTAAAGATGCATTACTTCTTCTTATACAAAAATGAAGAATTCCTCAAAGAATATTCAAAAAGATCCAATGCAGAAACAGTATTCCACATCATAAAAATGAAGTTCGGCTCAAACCTCAAGAGTAAAAGCTTCACAGCCCAAAAAAACGAACTATACCTAAAATTCCTCTGCCACAACATATGCGTAGTAGCCCACGAAATCCAAGAACTAGGAATAAAAGGAGAATTTCTGGAATGAAACTTTGGAACAAATTTTGCTACTATTCAAGGAATAGAAACATTTACAAAGTCTGCCACTTCCCTAACTTTGAAAAAATGACGGAAGATCTTTTGAAAGAAGGCTATATCAGAGATTTATCCTCTGGGAAGCAACTTCGTGAAACCCCTGAGGAAAAAGTTAGACAAGATTATGAAAGAGTCTTATACGAAGATTACGATTATGAATTTGGACAAATGGGAATTGAGGTTCCTATCCAAAGGGGTGAAAAAAACTCAAAAAAAAATAGAAATGAAAGGGCAGACATAGTAATCTATCGAACGAGTGACAAAAGCAAGAGAAATCAAAATGAAGATATTTTAGGAATTATTGAAACTAAAAGGCCTACAAGAAAAGAATGGTTCTCTTCCAAAGGATGTTGTTAGCACATACAAAGAAGAAAGTCCTTGCACAAGGTTGGCATTGTTGACGTATAATCTGTGTAGAAAGAAATATTACTTGCGTAGGAGAGTTCAAACTAATTCGTAAACAACATTAACAACTGCATTTAGATCTATATCTCTGACTTCTAAGTCTGTCGGGATGCTTTGTGCTTCATCAATTGCAATTTCAGCTCTGGCGTATGCAATTGGAGGCTGATATCCATAATCATTAGTTGTAACAGAAACCAATTTGCCAACTTTCATGTTTAGGCCTGAAGCGATAGCCTCGGCTTTACCCCTTGCGTCGGATGCGGCAGATGCTAAAACTTTAGATTTAAGTTCGTTATTTTTCTCAAAAGATAATTCAGAAGTTATTCGGTTGACTAATCCGCCATTGTCGATTACTGCATCAATTACATCTCCCATTAAATCTTGATCTTTTAATGTGATTTTTATATTATGCGAGGCAACAAATTTGTTATCTTCGCTTTTTGTACCCTCGAACCAATCAAATTGTTCGTAAACATTGTAGTTTTCTGTGTTAATACTGTCCTCTGGAATATTTAATGGCTTTAATGATTGAACTATTTTATCTGAAATTATTGAATTTGCATCTTTAGCTTCTTTTGCTGTGTCTTTTGTAGACTGTATTTGGGCATAAATTCCAATTTCATCCGGAGCAATAGTTAATTGGGAATTTCCAGTAACTTGAACTGTTTGTCCCTGTGTTTGTGGGGCAAAGAAAGATAAACCGATTAAGAATGCAACTGCAATGATGACTACAGTGATAATAATTGTTTTTGAATTAGACTCTTTTTTCATAAGAAGATTGTACTGGCCCAATATTTAAGCATTTCTGAGCGGCCTTTCAAACCTTCTCTCAAGCCTAGTTAATGGGGCTCTTCCATCGTGGTTATTTCCCGGAACGAGGATAACTGGTCTTGATCTCAATGGTGCCGTTGATCCTAAGAAACTGCTAGGTTTAAAGTTTTCAACTAAACATAATGCGGAGAAAGGGTATTGACATGCTTGTAGGACGTCCGTTATTTCTTCATCCCTTTGCATCTCCCTTGCTATTGCGTGAGGATCATGTGGTGTAGCCCTTGTTAGATCCGCTAATGTGAATGTTCTAAGACCGGAATCCAAACTATCCATTACTCTTCTATTGTCAAGTACTCCTTCCGCCGCCATAGGCATACTGCTGGATATTGGCACTATTCCTTGGGGAAGTGGGAGATAAAAATTACCTGTGTCGGGAAGTTCCGCTGAAACTAATCTGTCCATAAGATATTGTGGATCTGTCAAACTGCCTGCTACATGGTAATGTAACTCTGCTACAATTGCTTCTGCGTTTTCTTGAGTTACTCTTGGCATTTTAATTGTATGATGTGTCTACTGGGAGTCCAATTGCTGCTATCCCTTGTAAGTTTCTTCCTCTTCTTGTGTATCTTGTTTCCCATTTGTCAAGTATTGTTCTTTGTTCTACATCTAACCCTGGAACAATTAATATTGGACGTACGGAGGTTGGTCTTCCGTCGGTATCGTAAGTTTCTAATCTTCCTGTTGCAGAGTATGCACTTTCACATGACTTTAGTACACTTGCGATGCTTGCATCCCTTCTTGCAAGTCGTGATAAAACCCACATTGAAAGTGGACCTGATGAATCCCACATTCCCAGTAAACTTCTTACTAATTTACTTCCGTGGTTTCCAACTTGGCCATTGTTTATCACACCCCTCAGTGAAAATTTACTGCCGTCATTATCTCCAATCGATCCTGCTCTTTTTACTCTTTGATAAAAGTTAGAATTACCTGAGGCTTCTAATGCTTCTAGTGATTTATCTGTAAACATACTCCTAAGCCCATATTCAGCTATGGCAGGGTGGGTCATAAAAGATTCCCATATATCTAACGCGTTTCTTCTATCCATTATACATACCTCTCTGGTGAAATCCTTTTCCAATGTTTGAATAAACCAAGACTAGATTCTTCTTCTCGGACTCTGTGACTTAATTCCCAATCGGAAACTGTTCTTGCATCTTCCTGGCGTAATCCTGGAATAATCAAAACGGGAGATGTTTCTCTGATAGATTTTCCGGGCATTTCATAGTCTAAAACTTCTAGTTTGCCTAGTAATGAGAATGGATGTGGCGATTGTGCCATAAATCTCATTATTTCTTGGTGGGCCCTTAGGTTTCTTGCAAGCCTATTTGAAGAATAGGCACCTAGTTCATGAGCTACTGCTCCAATAACTCTTTTTGGTAATGCAAATCTTAAACTGTAATCTCCATGATTTCTTAGAACTCTTCTGGGTGTAAATGTTATTTCTCTGCTTGCTTCATCCTTTGATTGGCCCCTTCCATCAACAAAATCATAAAATCTTCTTGATTTAATAGGTGCATTTGTTGCTTCAATCTCAGCTCTTATCTGATCTTCATTAAGACCTGCGACTATGGAGGGGTGGCTTCTTGTTGCTTCAATTATCGCTTGTGCATCTTCTTGTTTTATGCGTGTCATGCTGCTTCCTCCCTTTGTACTTCCGCAAATAATTGACTATATTTAGAAATCCCAATTCTTATGTTTGGTCTGAAAAAATTTCCTGTTGCTTGTTCGTAAACTGGTGTTCCAGATATTGAAGTGTTTGTGTGAGGGGTTAATAAGAAAGGCGTTCTTACCCTCAAACTTCCTTCTGGATGCCTTGGATCAGTTTCAGTTCTTTGTCCTAAAACACTACAAGGGTATAGAGAATCTCTTAACATTTTTACGTAAACCGGGTTGGCTTTTAATTCCTTGCTCCATGCCTTAAAATCAGAGGGATCTTTAAATTCATTTCTCCAGCGAAACATTAGTAAGAGTGATTCTAGCAAAGATCTGTCTGTATGTCTGTTGCCTATGAGGGCTCCTAGGTCAATAGTTATCCATGGTTTATGGTTCCTTGGTGCGCTTCCATCGGTAGCAACCATTATTTTATTATTTTCGAGAGGAGTGTAGAATTGTGTTGGTTCATCTGGGGTGTCGCTTAGGGCTTCTCTAAGAAGTTCATCAGGAACATTTTTTAAACTGGTCATTGCGGGACCACATCTTAGTAATGCTGCTATGTTATCTTCTTGCATTTGTGATGGTTAAGAATTACTTAACGAAAATCGCATTAACCACTCCTTCCTGGCCTGGTCGGGAAAGTATTTTTGCGTTTCCCTTGGAGGTCTTGATTATTGTACCTCTTGTGAGAATGTTTCTTCTAACAAAGTGTCTGTTAGCTGGATTTTCAACAACTTGTTCGATCTTTACCTTAGAATATTTTTTTGTTTTTGGATCAAAAACGTTTGCTGTAGTGTCTGTGATTGAGATTGTTTTTGTTTTTCCGCCCCTTTTTCTCATTGTTTTAATTAGTCTCTCTCCGACCCTTGTTAATGTTGGAAGTCTTGCTAATTCCCTTAATCTTTTGGATCTCATGGGAACGTATCTACCGCCAGTAGGCTTCCTTTTTGAACGTGATTGTGCGTTTGCCATCGAATTATTTTTCTCGGTTCTCTATTTTTAAGACTTTCTTTTTAGGTTCCATAAGCTTTAAATACTCTCTTTTGAGGATGTGTATAATCAACTTGGGGGTTAAAACCATGGAGACAAGCAGGCCTTTAGATTCATTAAATCAAAGTCGAGGAAAGAGAGTGCTCATTGAGCTTAAAAACGGAAAGCAATTTGTGGGCGTTCTACAGGCATTTGATATTCATATTAACATTGTTCTTGACGATGTTGAAGAGTTTGAGAATGGAGAACTTAAACGAAAGTTGGGAACTACGTTCATTAGAGGAGATACAATCACAATAATCTCACCACAATAAGATGTCAAAGGGAACGGCAGCAAAAGGATTAAAGAGAAATAAAGGAAGACTTCACATCAGATGTAGACGGTGTGGAAAGGCTTCTTATCATAAAATTAAGAGTGTGTGTAGTAGCTGTGGCTACGGAAACAGTGCTAAGTTAAGGAGATTTAACTGGCATAAAAAGACTGTTAGTAAGAATAGAATTGTTGCTAAGATTAAGCAGCATATGAATAAAAGAAAGAAGAACACTTTCAAGTTGGGTAAGTAATCGCACTTACTAGGTTCTTAGTGAAGGCTGTTAAGTAAGCCTTCTTTTAATGTTTTATGTTTAAATTAGACATTAAATCTCTTGGATGCTTTTCGGAGAATACTCTTTTTGAAGGTTTAAGGAATGATCTCCTTAGAGTTTCTTGCAAAAACAAAAAAGGCGGGCAGCCAAAACCAATAGTTGTTAAAAGAATAATTACGGTAGATCAGGAATTCTTTGAAGGTTTAGGTCTTTACATTGGTGAAGGTGAAAAAAGTAATAAGCCTACAAGAATTTCATTTACAAATTCGGATCTAAACCTATTAAAATTTTTCATAAGTTGGTTAAAAAAATACTTTGGCTTAGATAAAGCTAACTTGAAGTTTATTGTTATCGGTTCAAAAAATTCTAAATTGATCAATATCAACAAACGTTGGGCTGAGTTGCTAGGTTTGTCAACTGATCAGTTCAATAGGCCAGGTATTCCAAAAACAAATCCAGGAAACATAGAGAGAGTTAATATTCGATTTCATAGTGTTTTATTCCATAGACTTGTTTTGACCATGCAAGAAATTGCATTAAAGAGATGTCTTAATGATTTGAAACTAGGGCTAGGGTTTGTAAGAGGTTATTATGCTGCTGAAGGCTGTCCTGTTGTTAGAAGGAATAGAAATAACACATTAAATGCAGTAAACCTCTGTGGGAAAGATGTTAGGACTCTAAGATTAATTAGAAATATTCTTTTGAAACACAACGTAAAATGTAAATCTCCTCAAAAATGTAATTCTGGAAGAAACAAAGATGGGCAATATGAGCTAGATATCTATGGGCATGCTAATTTTTTGATTCTCAAGAAATTAGATATTTTTAAAAATAGTAAATCGCGAGATAGAGTATTCCGCGATTGTCTTTCAAGATTTAAACGCGTGGGAGTGCCAGAGCGGTCAAATGGACTGGGCTTAGGAGGTTAAGAACAAAAACCTAAGAAACCCAGTGGCTTAGTGCCTACTAAGGTTCGAATCCTTACTCCCACACTTTTTCTTTGTTAACTAAGTTTTGTAGGAATACTTTATAGAACATTGCTAGAATTAAAGTTATCAAACTTATGATTATTAATTCTATGGATGAGGCATAAACTGTTGTTCCTGTGTATTCTTGTGTCAATGCAATCGCCATTAACCAAAATAGAATTGTTGTAAGTAGGAATGAAGGGAGATACAATGGTATGAATCTGTAGAATTTCTTTATTGCCAAGTTATATGTTTGTTTGAGTGCTTTTGCTAGTGTTTGGTTATCTAAGATTATGTAATACATTGTTAGTAAGTAGAGACCTATGAATGCAGAGATTATTATTCTGAAGATGCTATCATCAAAAGTGTTAAAGAAGTCTGTTATCTGTCTGGGGAATGCAATTTGTGAGAATATAATCAAGATAAATACTGATGGAATTGCAAGTCTTACTAAGTAGTTTTTTATTGGTTTTATTTTTTGTTTCTTTATTGTTCCCCAAAATAATCCTTGGAATGCAATCCAGATTATTAGTAATACTAATGGGACAAGAACATATGCAAATAGTGTTGCTTCATTTGTAACTCTGTTTAATGCTTCAATTACTGTTAATGAGTTATCAATCGTTGCTGGGTTGTTAACATCTACGGTGTTTAAGACTTGTTGCAATTGTGGTTGGAATTCTTGTAACTTTCTGAGGTAATCTGTTAGCTTCCATTTTACGAAAATTAAGAAGAAGAGTGATGAGAAAAATAGCATTAATTGGGCAAATGCTAGTGTGAAGAAACTTTTTTTGTATACTTTGAAAGTTTGTTTTAATATTTTCATTTTAAAGGAGAGTCCAACCTGCACTGGCTAGGCTAGCAATTGTTGTTTGGTGAACTCTAAATGTTGTGCCATTATGCATTTCGAGAACAAAATATGTCAATGCTGTGTTTGTCTTTATTACTTCATTTACAAGATACGTTTTTGAGTGATTGGTGGCATCTGCAAGTGTATCTCCCTTTTCTACCTGGTACCAGAATGGCCCAGATGTTGCGGTTGTTGTGGCAGTAACTGTGGTTGCTGGTGGTGTTGGTGGTGTTGGTGGAGGGGTTGTTGTAGATGGTTGACTGTTTTTCTCATTTTCAGTTAAACTTGCAAACTCCCTATATAGGTCTGCGAGTCCAAGTCTTAACTCTACTTGTTTTACTACGGTAAGAACGCCATTGTCAATTACATCCCTGTATATGTTTATTGCTTCTTCATATTTGCCATTTGATATGGCAGTTTCAATTCTCTTTTCTGCTTCTTCAATATCCTCGGTAGTTAGATAAACTGATCTTAAACCTAACTTTCGGGCATATTCGCTTATTCTGTCTACGGCACCTTGTGTTGCATTAGGTAGTGTTTTTTCAAAGTTGTTCCAATCAATATCTTTGTTTACTGAGTACTTTGTTACAATCTTCTCTGCAGATGGCAGATGTAACCAACAATAACCTAAGTGCCTTCCTTCATTTGGTTTTGGTCCTTCCCAACATTCTCCTACTTCCTTCCAATCTACATCTTCTCCTGGAGGGAAAGTTGAACAAACCCTTATTATTCCCGTTTCCAATAATCCTGAAGAAAATCCTCCAACTGCTACGGCTCCAACTTTTGATGTGGTGCTAGTGTAGGGTCCACTCAAACTTGAACCAGAAGGGTTACATTGTTCTGCAGTTTGTATTCCTTCCTGACCTGCTTCTTTTTCTGCCATTTTTTGTGCGATGTAGTTAACTGCGAAGCCAGAAGTTGTTTTCCCGAAGCCACATTCTTCTCTTACACCATAAGTTGGACTACTATAAGTCATGCATACTTGGTTGTATCCTTCTGGCGCATTGAAGTCAATGTTTTCTGAGTCAAATGCATCCGGTGTTAGTCTTTTGTTTCTTACTAGCCAGGCTATTGGCAATCCACTTTGTCCATCTATTGCTTGATGTTTTAGATATACAGAGAATGAAATTGGTTCATTTGCTCCTGCGTACATTCTGTAATATACTTTGTATGTTGCTTGTGGAGGGAATGGAATGTCTGAATATGGGACAACGTCCATTATTGCTGTGAATTGTGGCGGACTTTCTGGTTGCATTAATCTATCTGTGAATGACCCTACTCCTGGAACCTTTCCATATACTGCGGCCTTACACACCTCTGCACCTATTTCTGGGAGGGCTCCGCCCGAGAATTGTGCAAATGTATTCTTTGCATAACTTTGAGTGAAGTATTTCAATCCATTTATTGATTGGTCCATGCTTGCATCAAAGTCTGTGTACTCTGAACCTTCATCATCATGTATTGATTTTAATACTGTGCCCACTAATCCGCTCTTAATATTAAATATTGCAATTGCTTCCTTCCAAAGAACATCGCAAATGTAATAACTTCTTAGCATATCACAAATTCCAACTGACTCATCATCAACTAAAGATCTTTTTAGGCAGTCTGAATATTCCATTAATACAGTTCTAATATTTTGTAATCCTGCATAAACGCCAGTTATGCAAATTGGCATTACAACTTGTCCGCCATCAAAGCCTATATCCGTCCCAGGTATTCCAAAGTTATGTAGTCCTAAGATTGTGCTTCCTATTATTCCAGTTTCTGCTACATTATCAACTCTCCATTCTCCTCCCAAGTCAAATCTACTTGATGGACAAAGAACTGGATCACATGCATTAAATAATAATTTACATTCTGTTGGACTGTAAAACTCTACACATGCCGGACCTTTTATTGCTGGGTCATTTCTGATTGCATATTCAACCCCGTTACAGATAACCATATCTCTTTTTGAGGCTTTTGCCCTGTTAATAGTTCCAACACATGACTCTACTTTCCCAAGGTCGGATACATCTTTTCCTTCTTGTTTCCATAAGGCAGTTACATCCCTAATGCCTCCCCCTCCATATTCTGTGTCATCTACCCTTATTTCTGCATTTGGATCTGTGCGCGCAAATATTCTTGGTTCAAGCATTCTTCCCCCGGAAGTGTATTCTATTTCTGCATAATGTGTTGCATCAATAGTTATTCTGTGTATCTTTCCTGCATTTGGACCGTCTGTGTAGTAGGTTACTAGTGGTTTGTGTTCTACTCTTTGTTCAACTGATGTTGAAGATAGTTCGTATGTTTTTCCATCTGGGGATAGTAATGAATTTTTTCCTTGTTCTTTTTGCTCAAAGAGAATTAATCCTCCGTTTGGAGAGGTGTATACATAACCTGCACCCCCTAATGCTGCTACAACCCTACTACTCGCTTGTTTTGTTGCTTCCTCTACTGTTAGGTCTGGGTTTTCTTTTCTTAGTATTTCCACCTCCCTTGATATCCATGCGTCTTCTATGTTCTTTTTTAATTCCGGTGAAAGTTTATTTGGGTCAAACTCTGCTAGATCTCCCAAGAATACTTTATTATCCTTCGGCAAGTAAATTGATGCTCTTGAAACATCAAGAGTTTGTAGGTAGTCTTTTTGGTTGGAATAGGCATTACCTAGTGTTCCAAACATTTGTGCGTTTCTATCTGCAACTGCTAACTTTAGGTTTGCCCTTTCACTATCGGATAATTCTCTCTCTGATTTGCCTGTTTTTGCTAGTTCCTCCTCATAATTCCTATCCGCCATTACACCAACATAAGCGTTAAGGTAATCTTTTGTGTTCTCAGTACTGTTATTTTGTTGCATTCTTTTTTGTAGATATGCTAAGTTTTCCATTTGCACCTTGTTTTCTGGTGTTTTTTTAACGCCGCTCAGATCCCCTGTATAGGTGTCTTTTGCTGCATATTCATAGGCTTCTTCTTCGTTTTCTAAAATTGTGTTGTATGCATCTTCTCTTTCAAATACACACTCATCCATTGAGAACCCCTTACTCTTACACCAATCACCGTTTTGTTTCCAGAAGGTTTCTGATGCTCTATCTTTTGCTCTTCCTGAACCCGAACCAACTACAGATTTTAAGAAATTCCATGCCGCTATTGCGGTGTAAACCCCAAAACAAAATTTCTTCCATGCTTCGTGTATCTTTCCAACTTTTTCTAAAGTGTCATCTAGTTTCTCTAAGAGTCTTTCTGTTTTATCTATCTCAGATTCAATTGATGCAGAGAATAAAGGTAAGTCGAATGCTCTTTTTTCAATTGGGATGTGTAAGTTAAATCTTGCTGCACTGAATGCTTTTTCTATGTTTGGACTTACGATTATGTGTGCTTCATTATGCAATTCAACACTTTCTAAAACTACTCTTTGTGTTGTAAATTTATCATCAATCTTTATTGGAATACTGATTCCGTTCCTGTTATCTCTTGGAATTGTTGTTGTTCTATGGTCTTTGTATGTTGGTTTGATTATTATGGAGTTTGATGTTATCTTTTCTACAACCCAGGGCGATGATCCTTCTATGAATGGTACTGAATCCCCCTCCTTGAGCATGTGTTTTTCTTCTGCTGCCGATCCTTCCGGGTTGTGGACTCTTACCGTTGCTGTTGATTGACTTCCCTCTAACTGGTAATCGGTTATACTTGAACCGTCTAGTACCACTGTAACAATTTCATCGTTCTTCTCTTTTAAGTCTATTTCAGCTCTAAGGCTCTTTCCTGAGGGGTCTTTAATGAAGGAGGTTAATAGATTGATTCTACCTTGAATTCTCCCAGGAGAAATTATTGCTTCCGCCTCTGCTTTTTTGTTTCCTTCGTATTTTGTAATCATTTCCAACAGGGCATTGTATTCTATTACTGCTCTGCTTAAGTCTTTTAATTTAGCATGATAGATCACTGCTCTGTTATACTGTGCATAGAATTCTGGGATTGCTGTTTTATCTCCGCTTGCCGCACCTTCGTATTTAACTTCCAAATCGCCCTCATTTAGTGAAACAACACTTGCGTATTCTTCTGCAGATAATCTATATAGCTCTTCCACTGTTTCATCGTTTGCAATTGCTCCTAATGAGAACTCAGCAGTTTGGTATGTTTCCCAATACTTTGTTAAGAATTCATTTAATCTTCCTTGTGCCATTGTGTGTACACCTCCAAAACTAGCATCTTCAACTAACCTTGCCGATGTTTCGGACTCAATTGTTGCAAGTAACGCTTGCATCGCTATTGCATGTTCTTTTGATACTGCTGTTGCATCTTTTTGGAATATGTCTGTACATGGTTTTATGTCTTGGAGTACTAAGTTGTAGTCTTCTGGTTTTGTTGCTGTGTGTAGCTTAGTTTCTGCGTCTTTTATTGCCGAAGATAGTTCTATGCCTCCACATATTCGGATTGGCGGTCCGCCACTACTTCGGCTTTGGTTCTCTGCGATAGACAAGCTTCCAAAGTCTATTTCCCCTGCTGCGTCCGGGATTGACCTAGGAAAGCCTGCTGTTTGTAATCGGCCACTGGGGGTTCTGAAGTCGGCATGTATATTATCTCCTCTGATTTCGATTCTCTCTAATGTAATTCCTGATCCAGGATATATCGATTCTCCTTCTGAGACTGTGTGTGTTTCTGGAACTCCGTCCCTAAGGACCATAATATCTAATGTTCTTCCTCCAGATTTAATGTCTTTAAGGTACACGTTGAATTTGTCAAAGACCTGTCCTGGAGAGTAGAATCTATTTCTTCTTAATGTTCTTGATTTCTTTCCTTTTTCTAATTTTAAATCATCTTCAATTAAGTTGCCGTTGTTATCATAGATATCAAATATTGCATAGTCAGAAGATATTTCTTCGGCTTCAATGTAGATGTTTAAATATTTTTGATTTTCGACATTACCTCTTTCTGCTGATTTTTCTCTAATAACCATCTTAGTTGGACTTTTTCCAATCCCTGCAGAAACATCAAATAAAACTCTTGAGTCTACTTCTATTATTATGTTGTCTGGAACATTTGATTCTTTTGGAATTCTTGCAATTGGTATTTGTAAGTAACCCATGTTGTCATATGTTAATGGTTGTGTTCTGTCTCTGAAGTACCTTGGTCTTCCAACTCTTACTGGTAAATCTTCTGGAGTTGTTATTACATTGTATGAGAGAATGTCTACGTCATGGATCTTTGGAACTGTTATTGCAGGGTTACTTGGTGTTCCAGATAGTATTGCGTACACTACTGCTCCTTGGTCCTCTAATAGGCCTGTTCTAAGGATTGGGGGTTGGTACTCTTTTACGTTGATTATAATGTCTTCTCCGACTATGTCTGAAATTGTCGGGGGTTCTGTAAGTCTTCTTTCTAATTCGTCTCCAATGTTTCTTCCTTGATCTGGGTTATCGGTTCTTATTATTTGACCGTATGCTACTGGCAGGGTTAGCACTAGGAAAATCATAAACATTGCAATTAATTTTTTATTCATTTTATTCGAACGATGGACTCCTCATGTTTTTACTGAATGTTCCTTGACTTGTATAAACATTGTTCAGTTCTTCGAATGATGTCGGAGTTTTGCCTCTGTAAGAGTATAGTGTGATTTTGTTTGATGTTGCTAGCACTCTCCTGTCTATGTTCCATGTAGTTGAACCACCACCAGCTACAACTGCATCTAATTGTATTGGGTCAATTTTTTGTTGTGTACATTTTGTTTCTGTTAGTCCTGTGATTCCACCAATACCTCTCTTTGGGACTTCTGAACAAATTTCTATTTGTCTTTCTGGGAAATTAAATCCTCCAGATGTTTCAACTATTAAGGTTGCCGATACCTTGTAGTTTCCTGCAATTAGTTTTAATTTTTCTTCAGAGGGATAATAGTATGTTGTGAAATATTCCTTGTCTTCATTTTCAAACTGGAATAAGATACTTTCTGTATCGTATGGAGATCTTAAAGTTCCTTCATCATCGATCATTATTCCTACCGGTAGCTCGTAGTATGGCTCTAAGGGCAGGTTGACCATTCCTTCTTGGTTTGTATCTACTTCTAGGCTGGATGTATGGTATCCTTGTTTGGAGGCAGTCATTTTACCGCCAATACACTGCGGGAATTGTGTTGTTAATGAATATGTATTTCCTTCCTGTCTTGTTACGCCGGCTTCACATTCTGTAAATACGCATTGGAATGAAATGTCTGCTCCATCTAATGGAACTGTTGAGCTATCGGCTGCTATTCCTAATGCGGTTACCTTTAGTGTTGTATCTTTTCTTTCACATATTTCTTGATTATCTTCAAACTGAGGAACTAGGAATTGGTTCTTCTTTGCTTGGTTGTTGTCTATTACTGCAACAAATGGGAATTGGAAGGTGTAATCATCTTCTGTTAATGTTACAAGTACTGGGAATTTTAAGTCGTATACAAAATGGTAATCATTTAAACAGAATAGAGGCAATAAGAATCTAGCCGCTTCATTCTCTGTTGTGAAGGGTTTGCCTCTTAGTAATTCGGAATCCGTTCCAATTACGTCCATCATTAATGGCCATGAAGGGGATGAGATTAGTGTAATGGTTAGATCTCTTTCTTTTTTCTTTAGTGCGTCATGTATTAATTGTTCATCTTTTCTATCTTTTATTCTGAAATCTGTTCCTTCTATCTTTAAAGTTGGAATATTTAATGCCAATATTGATTTTAGGTCTTGTACTACTTGAGTCTTTAACCATGTTCTCGGAGTACATTCAAAGTCTACTCCTGAGAACGGGATTTCATCGTATACAACCATTGTTTCTAAGGTGAAGTTTTCTACGAACCCTGTCCTTGCTTCGTATTCGAAGAGTTCTAGGGCCCTAGAGTAAAGCCTGCCGAGAGGTACATCTGAGATTGTTTTGAACCTTGTGAATGTTTGTGCAGTCTCTTTGTATCTTACCTCTAAGAACATTGAAGTGTCTGCGATAACTGCTTCATTTCCAATATCTATTTCTACTTCTGATGGGTTGTATTCGATATCATATCCTTCGCTCTTGAATAGTGTGTAATCATTTAGACAGGTATCTAATTCTGTTTCTACAAATTCTTTTAGTTCGGTTTCCATTTCTTGTTTTGAAGGAATTTGTGTTTTTTCTAGGTTGTTGGGTGTTAGGAATGACCAGTATGGAACTGTCAATCCCTCGCTACCAAAGATGCTTAGTCTATTTGACAATGGGTTGTATGGTGTTGGAGAGTAATCTCCTTCTGGCATTACAATGTGTCCGCCTTTTAACCCAAGTTCTGCCGTTCCTTGGTCAAGAGATCCTTGTAAACAATCTTTTGTGAAAGAGTGAACCTTCTCTATTTGACTTATTGTTGGTTGTTCTGAGAGTGTTTCTTTTTTTAGTGAGTTGAATATTTCTGCCCTGAAGTAAACTCCTGTAATTACTACTGCTACAATTACTATTCCTGCTATTATGAAGGCTGTTGCCTGGGCTTTCTTATTCATTTTAATAGAACTAATTTGGATCCTCCCAATTTTTTTATTCTGAGAACCTTTCTTTTTTCTAAAGAAGCTACTAAATCAGAAACTGTGGTGTTTTGTATTTGGAAATGCTTAGCAATCATGCTGAAGTTGACTAGGCCTTTTTTCTTAACGAATGATATCAGTTCTTTTTCCGTGGGAAACACTCTTTAAAACCTCTTTTAAGTCTAAAAAGGTCAAAAACGTCTTTTTTTAGTTTTAAAAGCTTTTTAACTTCTTAAATATGTTAAGAATTGATATATAAATGTTTTGGAAGAAAAGCCGATTAAACAATTATTCTGTAGTCTTAGATTTTATGTTTATCACAATAGACCAAAGAACTGCAATGATTATTGCCCAGTTAAAATATCTGGAAAGTTCTTGATAGCCTTCTATTCCAGTGAGATACACTTTTACAAGCATTATTACAACTAAAAAAATAAAAAGAGCCTTATACTTTTTTGAGTGTTTCTGATTTTTAGCATAATATTTTTGTTTTTTGATAATATCCCATTTTTTGAAAGTTTTTAGTCCGCTAATCACAAACGCAACAATTAGCCAGATTACCCCTGTTATCCCAATGATTAAGCCCCAAGTATTCAATAAATAATCTTGATCTGATAGGTAAGGTAATTGTGAAGTTTTTATTAAAATGTAAATACCAACAAATATTAATATTGATGGAGGAATTCCAATTTTTATTAGGTTGATCCTCTTTTTAATAACACTCCAAAAATCAATTGTTATTGGCTTTTTCTTTTTACTCATTGAGTTTTACAATGAGAGCTTCTTTAAAAGTCTAATGTATAAATGGAAATAAATGTTTTGAAAAAGTGAGCCCGGCAGGGATCGAACCTGCGACCTCTTCCAAGTCAGGGAAACGTCATACCACTAGACCACGGGCTCTTTTCTTAAGAATGCCAATATTTCTTCTACAGATTCTTCAACTTCCTTTCCTGTGTCAAATTTAGTTACTTTTTCTCCAAAGAAATCTAAAACTGGTTCTGTTTGTTTTTTGTAAACTTTTAATCGGTCTCTAATAACTTCTTCCTTGTCATCTTCCCTTTGTATTAAATCGCCTTCACAGTGATCGCATTTGTTTTCGACTTTTGGTTTTTGTCCTTTTAGATTGTAGATCTGTTTGCAATCCTTACAACTTAGTCTATTTCCTAGGCGATCAACTAAAGTATCTTCGTGGCAATCAAAAAATAAAACATGTTCGGGAAGATCCATGCCCATGGCTTGTTCCATTGTTCTTGGAAAGCCATCCAAGATAAAACCGCTTTGACAATCGTCTTCTGCTAGTCTCTTTTTTAGTAGTTTTATTGTAAGAGAATCTGGGACTAAGTTTCCAAAGTCTATGAAACTTCTTATTTCGGCTGCATGCTCTGTATCTTGCTCTAAGTGGTGTCTAAAAATATCTCCTGTGCTTATGTGTGGGAGGGAAAGGTGTTTTGCCATATGTTTGGCTCTAGTTCCTTTTCCAGATCCTGGTCCGCCGATTAATACTATTCTCATTTTGAAAAGCCACCGGAGAGATTTGAACTCCCAACCTTTTGCTTACTTGAACCACAGGAATTTTGATGCGGAGTTAACGAGCTTTTTTTGATTATTCTTTGTGGGGTTTGTCCTTAATACAACTTGTGATTGGCCTTCAAATTTTTTGAGGTCGAACAAATATCCTCTACAAGACATATAGTCATACGCAGCTATCCCATCAACGTCATTTGTAGTGTACCTCTTATCCTGCCAGTTATTGGTAGATCTCAACTTAACAGTTAATCCCCCATTAGTAGGTTTTGTAGCTTTCACTTGGACACGTTTAAAACATCCATCTTTGTGAACCGCTAGGTCTATAGCTCCAAACTCCGACATCGGAAAGAATACGTCGTATCCTTTCTTCACAAATTCAGAGGCAAAGCGTAATTCCGCTTCTCTTGAAATTTTCTTTTTCTCTGAGACCATCTGTCAAAAAAGACAATGGTTTTTATATCCCTTGTGGACATACAAGGCAAATGCTCTACCGTTGAGCTACGGTGGCGATAGCTAGGTGCCGACTGGTTACTTTAAAAACATTTCTAGTAGAACTATTTGTTAGCTTTACGCTTTCTCTTCTCTTTATTCATCTTTTTACGTTGCCACTTCCAACGCATTTGGTGTCTTTTTTTCCACCTTTTAGAGCTTCTTTTCATGTGTATCGTATATGCTGGATTTCGACTTTTAAAGGTTTTGGTGGGGTTTAGAATAGGTTTTTATATTTAGCGATTATAAGGGTTGTATGGATGTTTTAACGTTAGTTTTGATTGGTGTAATTTTGATATTATTTGTGCTCCTTTGGTTGAAGAATAATGAGCTCAGAGTGTTAGGAGGATTGCATGAAGAGTTGAGATTTTCTCATAAGTCCAATGTTGTGAAGCACGGGAAATCTTTTGAGCAGTTATTTCCCTTTATGAGTTCATATCCTTATGATGTGAATAATTTTAGATTTATTGGATCGCCTATAGATGGATTAAGTTTTGAGGATGATGAAATTGTGTTTGTTGAATTTAAAACAGGAAGTTCAAATTTATCTAAGAAACAGAGAAGGATAAAAGATTTAGTTGATTCTAAGAAAGTTAAATGGAAAGAAATAAGGGATAAATAAAAAAGATGAAGAATTATTTCTTCATCATTAGGCCCCAAAGACCGAGAATAACTAGTAGGACACCTACTACTTTCTGCATCATTGGAGTTGGTTTAGCAAATAGGAGTATAACACCGGCAACACCCACAATTAAAATTGACAGATGCATTGCAGCTAGTTCCTGATCTTTAGAACTTTTTCTAGCTGGTGCAGACACTAAAGTTGCACTTGCTGAAGATGTTCTTCGTGGAGCTTTTCTCCTTGTTGATGTTCTTCTTGCAGTAGATCTTTTTCTAGTAGTGGATCTTCTTGTGGAACGTCTTGTTGTAGCTCTCCTTGCAGTCGATCTTCTTCTAGTAGTGGATCTTCTAGCTGTAGAACGTCGCCTTGTTGCTTTTCTTCTTCTTGCAGCCATATAATTCACCTCTTATAATGAGTATAATACGTAAACTTGACCTGTAGGACTATATAAATGTTTTTTATTTTTTGAAGTGGTTAATATCAGAAAAATGCGCCCCGACTGGGATTCGAACCCAGGTCCCCGGCTCGAAAAGCCGGAATGATTGACCGGACTACACTATCGGGGCAGTAAAGTGAGAATCTCTTAAATTTCTTTAAAAAACTTTGGATTTTGAGGAATATGAAATAACATATAAACCCTCAATGGTTCCGTCGCGGATGAATGAAGGATTAGAACCTGTACCCAAAGTTTACTTGGATGTAGAAAAGATAGTCAATGAGGGTGGCAGGAGAATTTTACAACATGCCGAGTTTGAAGCAAGAAGGTATGGCTCCGCAGCGATTGGACCAGAACACATACTCTTAGCAATTGTGGAGGATGGGCATAGTGTAGGGAATCTTCTTCTTGAAAGTTTTCGTGTAGAGGGAGGAAGAGTTAGGGCTCTTTTAGAAGGTGATTTGAGGAAACTTGCAAGTTCTAGTGTGGGAGGTAACAATGGACATTTGTCAATTGCTCCCACGGAGGAAGCATGGAGAGTTCTTGCGTCTGCAGGAGAATATGCTGCAAAATTGAATGAAGAAGGCAGAGTTGCCGGAGAACATTTGTTGTATTCTTTATGTGTGTTGGGGGATGGGTCCCTTGTTGAAAGAGTTTTATTGGATGAGTTGGGTCTTGTTCCTGAAAATGTTGATCGCAGATTAAGACAGTGGATTACTCCTGAACCAAGTGCGGATGCTTATTTTCCTCGCCCCAATAAAAACGATTAATGAGAAAAATATGAATGAGCCCGAGGAGATTTGAACTCCCGACCTCCAGCTTTCTTAGAGCTTATATCTTCTTCTAAGCGAAGAAGCGTCATATAAGACTGGCGCTCTAACCAGACTAAGCTACGGGCTCTTATGGTCTTTGGGTCATTGAGAGACTTTTAAAACTTTTGATGAGAAGCTTTATTAGGCGTTTATTCTGGAGAAGGAGTATGATAATCGGTGTTGTTGGGAAGCCCAATGTTGGGAAGAGTACTTTTTTCAAGTCCGCTACTTTGGCAGATGTTGAAATAGCTAATTATCCCTTTGCAACAATTAAAGCAAATTCTGGAGTTGGACATGTGAAAGTTGATTGCGTTGATGTTGAGTTTAAGACTCAATGTAATCCTAGAACGGGTTATTGTTTGAAAAATAAAAGATTTATTCCTGTTGAATTGGTTGATGTTGCAGGTTTAGTTCCGGGTGCGCATGAAGGAAAGGGTTTGGGTAATGAGTTTTTAGAAGATTTGAGACCGGCTGATGCATTGATACATGTAATTGATGCTAGTGGTGGAACTAATGAAAAAGGTGAAACTGTGGACGAGGGAAGTTATGATCCTGCTGAAGACATTTTGTTTTTGGAGAATGAGTTGGACATGTGGTACTTAGGAATAATGAAACGTGGATGGGAGAAGTTTGCAAGAACAATGCAACAAGAGCAGGCAAATGTTGTAAAAACTGTTGCTAAAAGGTTATCTGGGTTAAGAGTTACTGAAGAACATGTTGAAAGATGTTTGAAGGAGAATCGATTAGGAGATAAGGCGCCTGAAACTTGGAACGAAGATGAAATGCTAAGGTTTGCAAGTTGGTTGAGAAAGGAAACAAAACCAATGGTGGTAATTGCAAATAAGTGCGATAAAAAAATTGCTAGGGAGAATGTTTTGAAATTGCAAGAGAAGTTTAAGGATTATATTATTATTCCTTGTTCTGCAGACAGTGAACTTGCTTTGAGGGAAGCTGCAAAACATGGGGTTGTTGAATATACTCCCGGAGATAAGGACTTTTTAATTAATGATTCTAAGTTGAGTGAGAAACAAAAAGAGGCCTTGGAATTTATTAGGAAGGATGTTTTGGGAGGCCTTGGATGTACTGGAGTTCAGAAAGCGCTTAATGATGCAGTGTTTAAGTTGTTGGATTATATTCATGTTTATCCTGGAGGGATGAATAAGCTAGAGGATAAAGATGGGAATGTATTGCCTGATTGTTTCTTAATGAAGAGAGGGTCTACGGCTTTGGAGTTTGCCTTTAGGATTCATACCGATATTGGGAATGGATTCATTAAGGCGATGGATGTTAAAAAAAGAGTCCCTATTGGTAAGGAGCATGTCCTATTAGATGGCGATGTTGTGGAGATTATGACTAAATAGGCAAAAATTTAAATTAGACCTTCAATGGGTTTTTCTATGAGACAAGTTGTTTTGAAAGTAAATGGTCTTGAAATGGTCAATTTTAGCCCTAATGATTTCCATGGGGAGATGAATCTTCGTTATTCCATTGATGGGGAAGAGAAAGTTCAGACCGTAAGGTTTGATTTTACTCGTAAGATTGAGCTTCTTGTTGCTAGTATTTTGAGGTTTATTAAATCCCAGGGTGAGCAAGATATTGATGAAGATGATGTTATCGGTAGTTTGTTTGTTAAGAAGTTAGTTGATGAGGATAGGGTTGAAGAAAGGTTGTTGAATTTCTTTGCTAAAATATGTGAAAATGTTAGATTTATGAAGATGGATAGGAATCATGTTAATTATATGAAAATATTTCATGAAGTAAGGGGGAGTAAACTTATTCTACGTTAAAATGATTGCTTTAGGTATTGAAAGTACTGCACATACGTTTGGTATTGGAATTGTTAGTAAGAAAGAAGTTTTTGTTAATTTGAGGGAGTCTTATACGACTGAAAAAGGTGGAATAATTCCAATGGAGGCCGGTAAGCACCATGAAAGAATTGCCGACAAGTTAGTGAAAGAGGCTTTAGAAGAATTCGAAAAGCTAGGCAAGGGTAAGATTGATCTAATTGTTTATTCTCGTGGTCCTGGAATTGGGCCTTGTTTACATGTTGGGAAAAATACAGCAAGAGAACTTGGTAAGGAGTGGGGGGTTCCAGTTATTGGTGTGAACCATTGTGTTGCTCATTTGTCTGTTGGGAGTTTGGTTACTCCTGTTAAGGATCCTGTTTTGTTATACGCTTCTGGTGCAAACACCCAGGTTATAGCCTACGAAGGTGGAAAGTATAGGGTTTTTGGGGAAACGTTGGATCAGGGAATCGGTAATTTTATAGATTCCTTTGCAAGACATATGGGGCTTGGTTTTCCTGGCGGACCCAAGATTGAAGTTTTAGCGAAGAAGGGCAAAAAATATGTTGAACTTCCTTATTCTGTTAAGGGGATGGATATTTCACTGTCCGGAATGTTGACTAATCTGAAAAATAAATTTGATTCCAAGGAGATTAGTGATGAGGATTTAGCTTACTCTCTACAAGAGACTGCTTTTGCGATGTTAGTTGAAGTTTCTGAAAGAGCTATAGCGCATTGTGGTAAAAAAGAACTTTTAATTGGTGGGGGCGTTGGTTGTAATTCAAGATTGCAAGAAATGTGTGCAATTATGTGCAAGGAGAGAGGTGCAAAGTTTTATGCTCCTCCAAAGGGATTGTTAGTTGATAATGGTGCGATGATTGCATATCAAGGAATATTAGAGCATGAAGCTGGAAGGAAAGAGGGCGAGGTTGAGATTAGGCCTTATGAAAGAACCGATGATGTCTTAGTTGATTGGAAATAATCAGATTGTTTTTTCTAGGATGTACTTTGACGGTAAGTCTTCTGTGCCAACAGTTATGTGAATTCTAAAGTTTTCGAATTCAATGTCTAGCGTTGTTGTTTCTTCAGTTATTTTCTTTGATGATTTTTCTGCTAAGTAACTTATGAAATCTTTTAGCTGTTTTGCATTTATGTATTCTAGGTTAGAAATTAGTTCCTTGTTGTCTCTTTGAACTTTTATTTTTAAATTTGGACCGTCGCAGGTTATTTTTGTGACCTTTGGATCATGCAAAATTGGGTCAATTAATCCAAAATTAACTAGATGTTTGATTAGGAAATACCTCAATTTTGATGGGCTAAGCTCGTTAGGAGCTATTTTACTCTTTTTTGCTGTTTTGTTCATGATTTTTGTAAACTTTTCTTTGTCTTGGAATAGGCTTTGCTTTTTTTCAAGTAAGGGTTTTAATGCATTAAGCATTGTGATTTCACTTTCTTCTAGCTTTGATTCATTAACAATATAGAACATGCCTTTTATTGTTGCAGACGCCATTTCTTCTTCTGTAATTTGAGACGTTATTAGGGAAATATGTTCTTCTGTTATTTCTACTGGTTTTGGTTCTTCAACAGGCCTTGGCTTTTCCACGGGTTTTGGTTCTTCTAATATCTTCTTTGCTTGAAAGTCTCTTGGTTGAATGTTTAAGCTTTCTTCACTTAGGTTTTTTGAGGGTTCAATTGGGAACGCTGGAATTTCAAACTCTTCTGTTTCTGGAGAGGGGAAATCAAACTCTTGAGGTAAAAATTCCTCTTCGTTTGTTGTTAGGAGCAATGCCTCTTGTATTGGCTTTTTCTTTATTGTTCTGCTAGACTTTTTAAGGTGTGCGTTGATTAGTTCTTTTGTAAATTTATTTAGGATGTATATTCTCTCTCCTGCTAAGGGTTCTTTCAGATTGTACAGAACGTGCTCAATTTCACTATTTAATTCGTTTAATTTTTCATCTAGAACGAAATTAATTTCATCTTTCATTATTCTAACTCTGATTTAGGAAGGGGTTTTGGTTGCAGATCAGTAGGACTGAATCCAATGGTTGTTTTATCCCTTACAAAACGTTCAATTAAAAGAAGGCCTCTAGCGATTGTTTTATTTTGCTCAACTAGATCGGAGATTTGCTTAGCAAGTGGCTTTTCATCAAGTTTCTCCGCCCTTTCTATATTCTTTGCTGCTTCTTCAAATAAAGAAAGCATTCTGTCCATTCTACGAGTCATCTTATTCATTGACTCAAGAAGTTCTAAGGATACTTTCTCTAGAGCTACATTGTGTTTAATTAGTTCATCAATTAATGGCTCCGATGGAGAAACTTTTTTAGCTGGCATTTTTCCTCTTTTTCCTTGTCTAGACTGAGCCTATAAACTTTATAAAATTATTGGTGAGTTATCTTAGTTTCAGCAGCTGTTCTGAGGTTTTTTTGGAGATTTCCTTTATCATTTCTTCATCCTCAAACCTTTTTCTCAAGCTTGATTGTTTGTCGGACTTGGCAATGTATCTCATTAAGACTGCTTTGTTTTTTGTTCCTATTTTTTCAAATTTCATCTTCTTGAAGAATCTTTCTAATTGTGCAGGTGCTTTTAATTCTATTTCTTTTGACCCCTTCCTTACTAGATAATCCATGCAGTTGTTAATTAATTCAAATAAATCTCTTTCTGTGGTTTTTGGGGAAATAATTATGTTATTGATTCTTGACTTTTTATCTTTGTAAAGAATCGTGTGTGCGAAGGTGTTGATTGTTCTATTTCTTTTTTTAACAAAGTTTTCTTCTGCAAGTATTTCTGTTGAATGCCCTTCTTCTAAAAATTTAGAAATCTCTTTTAATTTGCTTCCCTTTCTGTTTGCATCGTGCTTTCTAATAAATCTAGATGACTTAACCACATCCTCTTTTTTCATACGAAGAACCATACTTTTTAGTGGTGGAAGAAATATAAAAACCTTACATTTCCATCCCTGGCATTGGGCCTGGATGAGGACTTCCTTGGGAGGCCGAGCTAGAAATTACATCGTCTATCCTAAGAATTAGTTCAGCAACCTCTGATGCTGATTTAACTGCCTGTGTTTTTATTTTTAAAGGCTCAATTATTCCTTCTTTCCAAGCGTTAATTACATTCCCAGTGAAAACATCTACTCCTGCAAATTTCTCATCCCTATCGTGGCTTGCCTTTAAATTAGTTAGGATATCAATTGGATCTAATCCTGCGTTTTCAGCTAGGGTTCTTGGGATAACTTCCATTGCTTCTGCGAAAGCTTGAACTGCTAGTTGTTCACGTCCTGATAGCGTGTTTGCAAAGTCCCTAAGGTTCTTTGCTAGCTCTATTTCTGGAGATCCTGCCCCCCCAACGGCCTTTCCTTCCTTAATTGAAGAGATAACATCGCCAATTGCATCTTCGATAGCCCTTTCAACCTCTGCCACAACATGCTCCGTTCCGCCCCTTAGTAGAATTGTAACTGCTTTTGGACTCTTACATTCTCTAACGTAAGTCATCTCTTCGTCTCCAACTTTAACTTCTTCTATTAATCCTGCGTGACCCAGTGAGTCTGAGTTTATTGTTTCTATGTTTGTGGTAACAGTTGTGCCTGTTGCCCTTGCTAACATTTCCATGTCGGACTTTTTTACTCTTCTCGTTGCATAAATTCCATGTTTTGCTAAGTAGTATTGTGCTAAGTCGTCAATTCCTTTTTGACAGAAGACAACTGTTGCTCCAGAATCTTTGATCTTATCTGTCATTTCTTTGATTATTGTTTCTTCTTTCTTTAGGAATGCATCCATTTGGTCTGGAGATGTGATTTGGATCTTTGCATCTGTTTCTGTGTTCTTTATTTCAATGGGAGTATCTAGAAGCAATACCTTTGCATCATTTACTTTTTTTGGCATCGCAGAATTAACTCTCTCTTTTTCAATTACTAATCCGCTAATTAATTCTGAACTTTCAATTCCTGAACCAACCTTCTTTTCTATTTTAATATCGTTTGTTGATACCTCTTTTGCGTCATTTGCTACCTGTAAGATTGCCTTTACTGTTAAATTCGATAAAAGTTCTTTTGAGGATTCTGCTCCCTTTCCTGTCATTGCAGTCATTGCTATTTTCTTTAAGATGGACTCATCATCGGTTCCGATGGTTTCTGCCATTCTGCCAAGAACTTCTTGTGATTTTTGTGCTGCTAAATTGTATCCTTTTGCGATTATTGTGGGGTGTACATTTTTTTCAATTAATGTTTCTGCGTTCTTTAGTAATTCGCCTGCTAGAACAACTGCTGTTGTGGTTCCATCTCCAACTTCTTCTTCTTGGGTTTTTGCAACTTCAACAATCATTTTAGCTGCAGGATGCTCAATTTGCATCTCTCTTAGAATTGTAACGCCATCATTTGTGACAATAACGTCGCCCATGGAGTCAACTAGCATTTTGTCCATGCCTTTCGGACCTAGAGTTGTACGGACTGTTTCAGCTACGACCTTAGCTGCCAGAATATTGTTTCTTTGAGCGTCTTTTCCTAGAGTTCTCTGGTATCCTTCTGGTAGTATGAATATTGGTTGATTTGAGCTGTCTTGTGTCATTTGATTCCCCCATGAATTATACTAATACGTCAGAATGTTCTGATGTCAGGTGTGTACCATCTTGTATTTTGATGGATTTTTAAGGTTTTTGATTAATGGAGCGTATGATGCCTAGAAGTTCATTGAAAGCATTTATTTCGTAATTTGGCTTACCTGTGTAGCTATTGTCTGAGATAACATTGCCATATTTTGCGTGGACAGAGGTTAAACCTGCCTCATTTGCTCCTTTTATATCTCTCTCTGGCCAGTCTCCAACGTAAATTGCCTCATTTGGTTGGATTCCTAATCTTTTTGTGGCTTCTAGGAAGGGTTCTTTTGAGGGTTTTAATTTTCCTGTATCTTCCGGTCCGATTACTTCTTCAAAGAAATCTAATAGATTCAGTGCTTCTAATCTTTTTAGTGCTTTTTTCACTGGGGCGTCTGTAATAATTGCCAGTCTTAGTCCTAAAGATTTTAGTTCTGTTAATGTTTCTTTTACCTCAGGATATGATTCTGTTTTTTCTGCCCATACCTTCCTGTAGCCTTCAATTCCTGCATCAAGAATTTCTTGGCTTAGTTGGTTGTTGTTTTTTAAGAAATCTGATATTACTTGGGACCCATGGAAGATTATTAAATATTCTTTCCAAAGTAATTTTTCGGCCTCTTCTTTTTCCATTTTTAGGCCGGCATTAAGCATTGATTGCACTGCTAATTCTACGGATCTTTTTTTATGTGTCTCTGCATCAAACAAGGTCATTTCTAGATCGAATAAGACTGCTTTTATTATCATTTAGAATGGAATGTTGGAGTAGTTTTTAAGATTTAGGGCAGCCAAGTTTTATCATTCTTTAGCTTTTGTGGGAGGTACTTGTCAATAACGTAGTTTAGTCCCCATTTGGCTAGTGCTTGTTGTTCTGCACGTTGACCTGACTTTACTTGTTGTTGAATTGCCTTTTGCCATTCTTTGTGTTGTTGTACAAATGGATCGTTCTTTAATGCATCTTTTGCTCGTTTAATGTCTACTTCCTTTAATGGGTGTGTTGGAAGCTTGTAATCTACAATATCTTGTGGCGTTATTCCAATGAATCTTGCTTGGGGTACGCAAAAGAATTCATTTAGGTGTGCGGCATTACCTGAGCCAACTTTTAGTGTTCTATAAATATTAAAGAATGCGTACATATCCCCATCGCAGAATGCGTAGACCGGAATTTTCTTTTCATCCGATAATCTTCTTATGAATCTTCTACACGCCCTTGTTGGGACTCCGCCCATTGAGATTAGGATGCATTTTGCTTTTTTCCAATAGCCATGTTTGTTTAGCCTTTCAAACATACCCGCGGTTTCTATTGCTAGAATGAATTTTGCCTTTGTTTCGAATTTTAGGTGTTCAACTGAGGTTGGTACTGAATAAGCTCCTGAACCGAATTTGGTACAATCAATCTTTATTTCTTTTCCCGTGTTTGGATCTTTATCAATTACTAATAATTCTCCTGCAACTGCGCCTCCTTTTTCTTCTGGTATGAACCCTAGTTGTTCACGGTTTATTCCAAACATTGCTTCTACATCATCCATTACTGTGTCTGACTCTGGTTGTTCCTTGAATCTTGCATCTCCCCAGTTCTTTGATACATAGTATGCCTCTCTCTTGGTTGCGATATCGTTAGTTTTTAGTAAGTTCTTAGATAGGCCCATCATCTTTAGGGTTTGTGCGAATGCTTTGATTGTGGTTACATTAAGTGCCCTTGTTTTTACTTTTCCTAAAAGTTCAAAAAAACCTTTTTTCGGATCGTATTTTACGTTACTAAGAGCTCTTATTGGGAAGTTCATTTCTGGACTTTTTTTCTTTAGAATTTTTTTGTAAACGTCATTTGCAGAACTGTCTATAGTTTTGATTGTATCTCCGTTTGTTCTTTTTTGTTTTTTTGGAGTCATTTTTCTCTTGATGATTCTAGTTTTTGTTTCAGTATTTTTTGTACCTCTTGTGATTGTTTTTCAGTTAAGTTTAGTATTTCTTTTAGTGCTTCGCCCATATGTGGGATGTACTTCACAATGTATGACTTCTTTCTTTCTGATTCCGCAGCTTTCTTTTTTCTTCTTAAGTAAATTCCCAACTTTCTACCACATTCTTGGAGTGCTAATTTAATTTCCTTCACAATTTCAGGGTAATGTGCGATTGCTTCTTTTGATTCCGATGTGAAAGGGACCCATACCGAGGCTATGTGGATCATTGCTACCATTGGTGCTGTAGGGAGGGCTCCCTTTGATTGGGACAAACCGTAGTTTTTCCATGCTGTTTGTTGTGCAGACTTGAATATTGCGCATGCCGATTGCATGTATTGGAGAGGGACACGGTTAGCGAACCTCATAATTTTGATTAATTCATCTCCTTTTAGATCCCCGCCGTAGGCAAATGCGCATTCTATTTGGAAAGGCATTCCTCTGTAAACTGTTGGTGGTCTTGTAGTCGCGCTGTAGAATTCTGCGTTGATCTCTTTCTTTAACCCCTTGATTAAGACATCTTCACCAATAGGAGATAAACAATTTGTTGGTGGAGCCATTATTTTTGTTTTGCTTATTGCATGGAACAATGCATCTGCTTGTTTGTGGTCGATTTTCTTTGGTTTTGCGTTTAGTGGGATGTTTGCTTTTTCACAGATCTCTTTTGCTGTTTTCGCAGATACCCTTGAGAATGAAGTTGTAAAAAAATTTAGGAGTGTTTTTGAAGGTGTAACCTTTAACATTCTTATTAGTACGCCTAATTCTATTCCGTATGGGTGTGGTTTGATTTCTTTAGGTTCTTTTGGAAGTTCGGATGTGCCTTTTTTGTATTTTGTAACATTGTTGTCTGGGGAAATGTAAGTTATTGTTGCATGTGGGTTTGAAATTGCTGTTTGTTTAATATATTCATCAACGCTTAGTCTCCCTCTTTGGTACTTCCCTTCTAGATCTATTTCAACTTTGATCCCATGGTCTTTGTTTGTCCATTCTATTTCTTTTTCTTGAATGATTTCTGGTTCGTTATGGTTAACATCAACATGGAGTTCATAGAAGTGGGCTGGCGTCTTTGGAGAGATTTTTGACGTTATTTTTGATGATTTTCCAGTAGTTAGCTGTCCGTAGAGTACAGAGGCTGAAACACCAATTCCTTGCTGTCCTCTGGATTGTCTCATTTTAGAGAACTTGGAGCCGTATAGCAGTTTTGCAAAAACGCTTGGAATTTGTTCTTTTACAATTCCTGGGCCGTTGTCTTCTACAATTACTGTGAATCTGTTGTCTCCTTTTTGTTTGATCTGAACAATTAATTCCGGTAGAACATTAATCTCTTGGCAGGCATCCAAGGAGTTATCAACGAGCTCTTTTATTGTTGTGGATAGTGCTTTAATAGGATTATCAAAACCAAGTAGGTGTCTGTTACGTTCGAAGAATTGTGAGACTGATATTGCTCTTTGTTCTTGAGCTAATCTTTCTGCATGATTTTTATGTCTGGAAGATTTTTTGGCTGCCATCCGATCCTCTTTTTTCAAAACTATTTATAAAGATTGTTGTGATTTATATTAGTTCCTTCTTTTTTTGAAGTTCTATGTATTTGTAAACGTTTCCGTGCGGAGCGCCCTTTAGTAGTTTTTCTATTGCGCGTTTTGCTAGCGAGATATCTTCAATTTTACCAATTAATGCAACTGTTTTCCCATAAACTGAAATAAGAACGTTTGTTAGTTTTTCTAACATTATTCTTGCCTTGCCATTTGTTCCAATTGTACGGGATCTAAGCCTTATTAGATCTTTTTCGTTCTTTGCAAAGTCTTTTATTTGAATTAATTCAAATGAAAAGTTTTCATCTAAGAGCATTAGGGCCACCTCTGGATTGAACCCTCTTCCTACTGCTGTTACGATGGGGACTGCATTAAAACAATCAATGTTTTCTTCTGAAGAAATAAGGACGTTGCCTTCTTTTGAAACTTGAATCTTTGTTTTGGTTTTTCTAGCAAGTAGTTTTTTAGTTTCTCCCTTTTTACCAATCAAAACGGCTACCCGTTTTTGTGGGATTTTCAATTCTTGTGAGAACATCTTAGAACTCTTCGAATTCTTCAATTTGCTTGAGAATTCCTTTCTTCTTAAGCCATTGTACTTGATTTGGTCTGTATTTGTAAACCAAATCTCCTTTTTCATCTCCACCAAGTTCCCAAGGCTCAACGATTACAACATCACCCTCTCGAACCCAGAGTCTTCTTTTCATTCTTCCAGGAACCCTGCACATTCTAGTTTTTCCATCTAAGCACTTAACTCTCATTTTGGATCCCCCTAGCCTTTGATCAATAGTTCCTATTACCTCTCTGCCTCTTGGCGTTCTAACCCTAAGTACTTCTTCTGGAGGCGGGCCAGTTGGTTTCTTACCGGTTTTCTTCTTGAAAGGTTTTTTGAATGTCCTTTTGAATGGTGACATATAGGCTTACCCTCTATTGCTGTTTATAAAGTTTGGGACTAGAGGGGTGGTTTTTTTACTCTAATAAGAGAATGGACCTTGAAAACTACGAATATCAGCAACAGGACTAGCAATATATTGAATGCTGCTACTGCGGGGCTGGTGTCAATTCCGCATTTATTGTCTTCACACTTATTTGAGAGGCATTCTGTGGATAGGCTACAAGTATCTCCATTTTTCTTTTGAGATACTAAGTTATCTGGTGCACTGCAGTATTTTTTTTCTATTATTTCTCCAACCTTTAGACAGATTGTTTTTTCTTCGCTGTCCGTGAAGAGACATCCAAAGGGACATTGAGAAGACTCTACGGGTGTTGTGACTTTCTTTGTTTCGTTCTTTTCTGATTCACAAATGTTTTCACATGATCCTCCGCAGTCTACCCCAGTTTCATCTCCATCTTGTACTCCATTGTTACAAGTTATTGATTCGCAAGGATCACATGTTCCCCCACAATCAATTCCTGTTTCGTCTCCGTTTTGTATTCCATCTGTGCAGGTGTTTGTGGTTTCACTTTTTGATGTTGACTCTGAAGAAGTCTGAAGTAATTCTATACTAACATCTGCGAATCTTTGCTCAAGAGGGTAATTAATCATTAGATTTCCTTCGTTACTACTACCAACAACATCACTAAGAATATATTCTGCGCCGTAGTCGGACATGCCTGAATATGTGTCATCGGCACCATTAATAATTATGTTAGAGAAACCCCCTGTAGGTATTCCAGCCGTTGTCCCTCCTGTTAGTTGGAATGTAATTGTTTCATCTGAAGTTGATTCTTCAAATGAAGATGCCTTTGTTGTGAGTTGTATACTATATGTTGTTCCAGGGGTGTTAGATGTCCCTGGATCTATTATTCCACCGCCGTTTATTATTATGTCAACTGAATCTGCTTCTACAGTTCCATCTTTATCTAGGTCTATTGATAAGTTGTTTCCCGTTGAGTCGTCTATGTAGAAATCAAATTGATTGCCTTGTACGTCTATCTTTCCTTCCCCTAGAGTCCCGGCTGTTTCAGAAGCAGTGTATGTTGCGGTTAATTGAACAATGCCCCCTTCAATCATTTCATTGAAAGTGATTTTATTATTGTTCTTGTCAATTGTATTGTATTGTATTGCAAATGTTTTATCGTTTTTTGATGAGCCTGTTGAAAGGAAGAAGTAATCGTTTGTGGAGATGCTAAAGGTTGATGAAGATGCGCTTTCTTTAATATGGGTGTCGTCTGTTCCGTCACCTAGGCTGCCAGTTTCATGGTAGAAGGGGACGCTATATGTTTTTTTATTTTGGTTTTCAAAGACTATATGGTAAACTTCTTTGTTTGTTGTCTTGAATTCAACTTTTGATTCTGATACATCTTTGAAGCCATGATATAGGATATCCCAATTTCCTAAGAGGGCTGCTGGATTGCTCATTCCATAGGAGAGTTTAGAACCTTGAGGGATGTAGATTTTTGAGGGGTTTGTTCCCCTATATTTTAGATTTGTAAGTTTGAATACATCAGAGGCATAAGTTCCTTTTAGTAAAACGAATCCTTCTGAAACGCTTGAACCATCAATAGAGACTCCCTGTTCAAATATGTTATCACTATATGTATCTTCTAACTCAACTGTTTTAGCGCCAATGTAAATGTTTGCTAGGTCTTTTACCTCTCCCGACGAAGTTACAATATCCCTGACCCCGATTACGGTGTTATCTGCCAATTGGTGGTATTCATCTTCCTCTAGTTTCCCTATGTCAATTCCATTCACAGTCATAATTATTGTTTGGGGGGATGCTGAAATAGATGAAACGGTCACTTCATATTTGCTTGATCCGATTGAGTATACTTTTGAATCCCCTTCAAGTACTGTATCTGAAATTGCGCTTGTTGCGAGTAAGAGTGTTACTTTGGAACTGCTTGTATCTATGTTTGTATCAATTATCACATATTCATCTGCAAATAGTTTTATTTTTGCGTCTTCTATGTCTTTTAGATTGTTTGAGGATGATTTTGTACTTTCTAGACCTTCATCAAAAACTGCTTCATATTCAAAAAAGGCTTCTGTTGTGGAGGTTCCGCCAGTAATTTCAATAAATGATCCAACTTCTCCACTGTCGGATTTTACATATCTAACTCTTGGTGATAATATATCATCTATTGCGTTACCAAAATGAATGTATTGGTGTTGTTCTGTTGATCCATAATCTGTTGCTATTGTTGCGGATTCTAATAATGGCATCTCTGCAGAGGTTATTATTGGAAGGATAGATGTGAAGTTTTCTTCAATCTCTACTTTGTCTCCAGAGCTACCGTAATCAAAGGATTCTGCCAAAACAAAGATTGAACTAAATAACATGAATACTACTAAGATCACACCTTTAGATATACGCATTGTATCCCTCTTTTAATTAAGTCTAAATAGGACTGTAACCCTATAAATATTTTTGCTTGTCTGTCTGTTTCTTGAAAACAGTGTTTTTGTAACTAATAGCTTGCCTCCCTTGAATTTGGTTTTTAATTTTTTACCAATCGAGGTTGCAAACCTTCTTGAAGAAACATAAATGTCTACTCCTGTTTTTAGTTGCGTTGTTTTTGATATTCTCACCCTGTCATTATTGTCTATTTGGTCTATTACGAATCTAATTGCTTGTTCATCAAAGGGCCGTATTTGTATCTTTGCTTCGTAGTACTGTTCGTGTTTGTCCCCAGGTGGCTTGTACTTGTAAGACAAAACCTTATTCGAGTGAGTAGAACTGGGCATGCCTTACGCCTCCAATTGTTATTATGTGTTGCTCGTTGATTAATCCACTTTTTATCCCACAAGCGACGGCCTCATCGCCTGTGAAGTTTGCGTTTGCAACATCTTTTAATAGTTCTAACACTTCTTTTTCTTCCATTAACTCTCCCTTGTAGAAGTCTTCGGATATGTTAATCTCCTTCTTTTCATCTGCAACTATTCTTCCTAGAAGCCCCTCATCACAAACCGCAATTACCTTTTGGTGTTCTGATTTGTGGATTTTTACATACATCATATTTTTGATTTAATTGGATGCTTTGCTCCGCATGCTGTACATTTTAGGAACATAACTCTTTCTTCTTTCATTATTTTTGTGTCTGGCTTACCACATTCCTTACAGATTACAAAGTCCTTGCAGTATAAATCAACTTTTTTGTTGATTAAACCGGATGGAATTTTTCTACCTAAAACTAGTCTTTGGTCTTCAAGGACTGCCGGTGTTGCTAACTCCCTTTGTAAGAATTTTAGCAGGTGTTCTTTAGGTCTTCCTAATTTATCTACTATTTGCTGGAAGTTAGTTACTATTGTTTTGTTTCCTTGAACGTGTCCTTTGACTATAGGAATCTCGAATCTGCTACCAGTGTCTTGTACATCCGGTAGTTTTTCCTTTGCTTCCTTGAGTAGTTTTAGATAATCCATAGAATGGACTTAGAAGTACGCTTTTTAATAGTTTTGGCTAGATTGCCTTGTAGTGTCCTGGCTTGTTTTCGTAGATTTCTCCTTCTGTTAGGAGCTCTTTGACTACTGTTTCAGTGGTTGGATCATCCTTGCTGATTACTTGGGAAAGGGCAGATAATTCCACTCCAGATTCATCATTGGCCATTAAATGATTGATTATTTTTTGCCTGAGCTCTTCATGTGAGGGGTCTTGTGTTTGGAGAGGTTGTTTGATTGCTCCGTTGTTTTGGTTTTGGGCTGGTACAAATTGTGTTCTTGATAAATGTGCTTCTGTTTCTGGTTTTCCTAGAATATTTAGGAGTTCTGCTTTCCTTATTAATTCTACATTTGGGTCTGTTATTTTTTTTGTTATTTCTGGTGAAATGTAAAGTTCTTCTTGGTATTCTCTTACTCGTCCAACTACAAGGACTCTGTCTCCCTTGTTGAAGTTCAGTAGATTGTTTGTGTCCTCATTGAATGCTTTAATTCTAATTGTACCGCTTCCATCGTCTAGGGTGAAAGAGAAATAGTTTCCATCTTCACTTTTGAAAACATCTACAATTGTCGCTATTAGGTTTACTCTTGAGATTTTTTTATTGTTTAGGTCTACGCAGCTTGGGATGAAACTTTCTCCGTTCTTTGATCCTTGTATAAACTTGCCATTGTTTAAGTTGGAGATCCAAATTTTGAACGCTACTTGCCTTTGCATTGGTTTATTTTTTTGAAAGTTTTCCATTTTAGATTTTGCTTATGAATCCTCTTCTTGGCTCGTATACTTCTCCTTCCCTTTTTAGTTTTTCAATAATTTCTTCTACTTGTGATTCTGATATCTTTTTATCTGTTGCTTCGGCAATTATGTCTTCCATTGGAATTGATTTTTTTCCTTTTGATTCAAACAAGCTTAATATTTCCCTTACTATATGGATTTTGTTTCTTGTTGAGGCTGTAACCCCTGTTGAGATTCTATCAATGTCAATCTGTCCTGTTTCTGGGTCTAATCCGACTTGCATTAGGCAGTATCTCATTACGGATATTGCTTTTCTTGCATCGCTCCTTGTAACTTTTGATGAAAGCCTTATTCTAGCTGATCCTTCTGCTAGACGTACAAGGGACTCTAGTTGTCGTGCTGAAATTGGAATTGGTTTAACTGCGTCTACGTCTCCGATTGTTGTTGAGTTTCTTAGGTTGACATAGAAGTTTCTTATTTCCTCAATTGCCCCAGGGGTTAGGATTGGGTTGATTGCTTGTTTTGCATGTGCTATGTACTTCCTCATTAGTTCTAGTTCTATTGGCGGCTCTTTTGATTGGGGATTGTGTTGTAACTCTAAAACGTGAGATGCGATTAATGTATCTTTTTCTTTATTTGGTAGGTCTCTTACTGGGAAAATTAAGTCAAACCTGTTAATTAATGCTGGTGGAAGATCTATTTGGGCAGCGATTGGTTGGTATGGATCAAAACGGCCAAACTTTGGGTTTGCTGCTGCGAGAACAGATGTTTGTGCAGATAATGTTGCTTGAATATTTGCTTTACTTATTGTAACAGTTTGTTGTGCCATTGCTTCGTGCATTGCGGATGTATCTTCTTCTGACATCTTATCCATCTCATCAAGTAATAGGAAACCGCCACTTGCCAAAACAATTGCTCCTGCTTCCAATGCCCAACCACGGATGAATTCATCACGCACCACACTCGCAGTAATTCCTGCTGAAGTTGCTGCACGTCCAACAACGTACCTTGCTCTTGGTGCTGCATTTTCGATAAACTTGATTAATGAAGATTTAGCTGCTCCGGGATCTCCAACCAATAAGATGTGAATGTCTCCTCTTATCTTTTGTCCGTCCCCTGTTTCCTTTTTTACTCCCCCCATTAATTGGAGTATTAATGCGCCTTTGATATCTTCATGCCCTAGAATTGAAGGGGCAATTGATGAAAGGAATTTCTCATGGATCTTTGGATCTTTTGCTAATTGATGTATTTCTGCCATGTCTTCTTCGTTGAGGATTATTTCTTCATATGATTCTTCTGCAGGTTCTACGTAATTTGTTTCTAAACATAGGTCGAACCTTGTTGATTGTCCACCTGTTTTGGATTGTATTGGGACCTCTCTAATCAGGCCATAGACCGTGACTCTTGAACCGGGGGTTGTTTTCTTCTCCATTTTAGGTTCAACTAAGTCATCCCTTAGGTAGATTGGAAGTCTTTTGGCTTGTTCCCCTCCATCTAGGTTGTCTGAAGGTTCTTCCAGGATTAGTCTTTGGGAGTCTACGAGTAACTTGTCTATAAGTTTGAATCTACCGACACGGCCACAAGAACATCTATTTGGTTCCTTGAATTTTTCTTCGATTTGAGGCATTGTAATATTATTACCGCATGCAGGACATTCAAATTTTGCAGAAATTACTTGCGGCCTTACGTCCGATGACTGTCTTACAATCCCTTCAAAACAAATAAACTTGTCTATATGTTCGCTTCTAATATTTTTTATTAGTAGCTTTTGTGATTCTGGGATGTTAAAGAATCTAACTTTAATGTACTTGTTGGGAATATCAAATTGAGATAGTGCAACTTCTGCTGCCTTGAAAGATTCTTCTGGTTCGTTAAGAACTTCTTCTGCTAGAATTGGATCAAACATTGAAATGTTATTGAAGTCAACTAAAAGTGCTCTTGCACCTTGCTTAACTAAAGAATGTATTTCTTTTTGATAATTTAATTCCAAAAATTCCTGAAACTTCTCAATTTGTTCTTGTGCATTAACCACGGACTCGCGCCCCCCCAAAAGTAGGTCTTACTGAGATGTGGCGAATATTTAAAGAATTATAGGTTGAAGGCTATATGTGCGGTAAATAATATATTTTGAAAAAGGGGAATGGGGAATTGCCCCATCATTTCTTTTTCTTTAAAACATCAATTAGCTGTGTAACAGCTTCTTTCAATTTCTTTTCAGAACGAGTACCTGTACAAACAATTTTACCATTGCTGAAAAGCAAGAAGGTTGCTCTTGTGCCGGCTAATTTATAAACTAACCCTGGAAATTGTTCAGGTTCGTACTCTGTGTTTTCTAATTCCATAGCTAAGGAGTTTAGATTTAAATCCATTCCAATACTTCCAGAACCAACCATGTTCTGAACCTCTATTTTTGGTTGAATCTTGATCTTAACATTGACTTTAGCTAGGTTTTCGATTATTTTGTCAATGGATTCTCTTACTTTTGAAAGAGATCTTGCACCCGTATTGACGATCTTTCCTGAGGAAAAGATAAGTGCAGAAGTTTTTGGCTCTCTGATTCTCATGATTAATCCAGGGAATTGTTCTGGATTGTATTCTGTGTTTGGCAATGTTTCCGCCAATCTAATCAGAGGTATGTCTTGTCCTAGGGATGAAGAACATACTATGTTTACTATCCTGATGTCTAGTTTCTTTTTAGAACTTGTTTTTTTGGTTGTTTTTTTTGGCATTTTATCCCCCATATTCCAATGCCCTCTTTTTGATTTATATATGGGAGAGGTTGAGTATTTAAAGGTATTTAAATGGATGGTGTCTCTCCTTAGAGACGCTAGAGCTTGTTAAATGCTATTTTGAATGAGTGGTCCTTGATTTTCTCTTCTTTTTGGACATGATACTTGCCATCTAGGGCTCCAAATGCTAAATTTACGGCCCCAACACGGCCCATTAATTGTTCCTTAAAATCCATTAGGTCGTAGTCAGAGTCTATAACCAGGGAGATTCTATCTCTTGGAACTAGCCTTGCTTTCTTTCTAAGGTCCTGGACTTTTCTGGAGACTTCTCTGAAATATCCTTCTTGTTCTAATTCTTTTGTGATTTTGATGTCTAGTTTTGCAGACACTTGATTGTCTTCTACTTTTGTAATATTTATTTTCTTTAAGTTTGTTTCATCAATTATTAGTTCAATGAATTCTTTGTTTAGTTTGTCCGGTGAGATTATACTTGCACTTGACAATGGTTGTCTTACTGAGATCTTTGCTTTTTCTCTTTCTTCTAGAATTCTGCTTACAATTTCTCTTGTTATTGCCATCTGTTTGTTTAATTTTTCATCGATTGCCTTTTTATTTGTGTTCGGCCATGATTCTAAGTGAACAGATTCTTCTAATTTATTGTTCTTTTTGAACATCATTTGTATCTCTTCCGAGATAAATGGTGTTATTGGCGCCATAACTTTTGATAAGGTGTGCAGTGCAAATGCCAATGTTTGGATTGCATCGGATTTATCTTCTGATTTGAATCTGTCTCTGCTTCTTCTTACATACCATTTTGAAAGAAGTTCTATGTATGACATTATTTCCCTGCATGCCATTGGTGTGTCATAGCTGTCTAGGGAGTTAGTTACGTTTTCAATTAATGAGTTTGTTTGGCTTATGCACCATTTGTCTAAAATATTGTCTGAGTTGGGTGCTTTTAGTGAAACTTTTTCATTTCCAAATAGTTCATAGAAACTTTTTATGTTTGATAATAGCATTACTACCTTTCTGTAGACTTCTCTTACCTCTTCTTCATGGAAGTTTAGGTCTTGCGCCTTCATTAATTGGGTTGACATTAAATAGAATCTTAATGCGTCTGCACCATATTTTTCAAATATTTCACTTGGATCTGGGTAGTTGTTTTTTGATTTGGACATTTTAGACCCGTCTGCTGCTAGAATGCTTCCAGATACAACTACGTTCTTGAATGGTGCTTTATCGAATAGTAGGACAGATATTACATGCATGTAGTAGAACCAAGCCCTTACTTGAGGAACATACTCTGAGACGAAATCGGAAGGAAAGTTTTTTTCAAACCAAGCTTTGTTTTCGAAAGGGTAATGCTTTGCTGCAAATGGCATTGCTCCAGATTCAAACCAGCAGTCTAGGACTTCTGGGATTCTTTCCATTTCGCCCTTACATTTACATTTTAGTTTGATATCGTCTACTATGTGCTTGTGAAGGTCTATGTTATCCTGTACTTTCTTTGTAGCATTTTCTTGTAGTTCTTTTATTGAACCTATGAACTTTACTTCTTCACATTTGTTACACTTCCAAATTGGTAGGGCTGTGGCCCAGAACCTGTTTCTTGAAATCCCCCAGTCTGGGGCAGTTTCTACTATATGTTTGAATTGGCCGTCTTTGATGTTTTTTGGATACCAGTTAATTTGATTATTTCTTTTCAGTAATTGGGATTTGATTTTTTGAATGTTTACAAACCAAGAGTCAACTGCGTTGTAGAATAATGGAGTTTCACATCTGTAACAGAAAGGATACTCGTGAGAGTAGTCAATTTTAGAGTATAAAAGGTCTCTATTTTCTAGGTCAGATATTACTTTTTCATCTGCATGTTTGAACCATGTGTTTATCCACTCTTTTGGTCCCGCATGTAATTTACCATGGTGACCAATATGTTGTATTACTGGCAGGTCATACTTCTTGATCATTTCATAATCAAATTCCCCATAGAGAGCCATATGAACTATGCCTGTTCCATCTTCTGCCGTAACTTCATCTCCCCCATTGATTATGTAGTGTCCTTTTTTATCTGAAGGAATATGGTAGAGGGGTTCGTATTCTTTGTGTATTAGTTTTTCACCTTTTAATTTGTCTAATACCTTGTATTCTCCTTCAAGAGTTTCTAATTGGTCCTTAACTAGGATTAATTTCTCTCCCTTGTGGTCTACTTTTACATAAGTTAGGTTTGGGTTAATTGCCAGAGCAACATTACCTATTAGTGTCCAGGGCGTTGTGGTCCAGGCTAGGAAGTATGCATCTTCGCCTTTTAGTTTAAATTTAACAGTAACTGTTTTTTCTGTGATTGTTTTGTAACTTTTGTCCATGGCAATTTCTGAATTTGACAATGGGGTTTGGCATCTTGGACAGAATAATAGAACTTTTTTTCCTTCGTAGATGTAGCCTTTATCATAAAGTTTCTTTAAAATATTCCAGATGGATTCCATATAGGTGTTGTCCATTGTTTTGTAAGCGTTATCGAACTCGATCCATTTTCCCATACGTCTAACTGTTTTTTTCCATTTGCTTGCAAACTCTAAAACTTTTGAGCGACAGAACTCATTAAATTTCTTTACGCCCATTTCTTCAATTTCTTTTTTATCTTTTAATTTTAGATCTTTTTCTGCGATGTTTTCAATTGGAAGACCGTGACAATCCCATCCCCATCTACGTTCTGCCCTGTAACCTTTCATTGTCCAGAATCTTGGGAATAGATCCTTTGAAGTGAGTCCTAGGATATGTCCATAGTGTGGTGTTCCTGTAGCGAAAGGAGGGCCGTCGTAGAAGACGTACTGCTTTGTTTTGGGTTTAGAGTCTACTGACTTTTCGAAGATTTTGTTTTTTTCCCAAAACTCGGTTAGTTTATTCTCCCTTTCAGTTATGTTGGAACTCGGCATAGGTGTTCACTCTTGGAGAGGCATTTAAATAGGTTATGCTATCCTTTTTAGGCTATTTACTCTCCAACCCAACAAAACTTATAAATCGGATTTGATATTTTTGGATGATGAGCGCAGATTCTTTACAAATGTGGACTGAGAAGTATAGACCTTCTAAATTTTCAGAAGTTTATGGTCAAAAAGATGTAGTTGAGAAAGTAAAGGCTTTTGTTGATAAAGGGAATATGCCTCACTTGTTGTTTGCAGGTCCTGCTGGAATTGGTAAGACTACGTTGTCATTAGTTATTGCTAAAGAGCTATTTGGCGATAATTGGAGGGGGAATTTTTTGGAAACAAATGCTTCTGATGAAAGAGGTATTGATGTTGTTAGAAATAAAGTTAAGGATTTTGCAAGGACAAAAGCAATTGGAACTGAGTTTCCTAAGATTGTTTACTTGGATGAGTGTGATAGCTTAACTAAGGAAGCGCAGCAAGCATTGAGAAGAACAATGGAGAGTTATTCTGGAACTGCTAGATTTATTTTAAGTTGTAATTTCCCTACAAAAATAATTGACCCGATACAGAGTAGGTGTGCTGTGTTTAAGTTTAAACCCTTGAATAAAACAGATATTACTGATTTAATGGGCCAAATTGCAGAGAAAGAAGGACTTACGTTAGATGATACTGCAAAAGAAGCGTTGTTTGATGTTAGTGGAGGGGATGTTAGAAGAGCAATAAACACATTGCATAGTTCTTCTGCTGTGAATAAGACCGTTAATGCTGATACTGTTTATGAGATTGCTAATTTTGCTAAGCCCAAGGAGATTGATGTTGTTTTAATGATGGCTTTAGATGGGGCATTTGAGAAGGCTAAGAATAAGCTATTGGACATAATGTTGAATAATGGTTTAAGCGGCATGGATATTATTAAACAGATACAGGCCGAGGCCGGAAAATTAGATATTGACGGGAAAGTTAAAATGAAGATGATCGAGAAGTGTGGAGAAATTGAGTTTAGAATGGTTGAGGGTAGTGATGAGTTTCTTCAGTTAGAAGCGCTTCTTGCTAGTTTTGGAATCTTAAAATGAAGCCATGGTGTGAAAAATATAAGCCGAAAGATGTTAATGAGCTTGCCGTCGGTGGCTCTTCTGTTTCTAAATTAAAAGAAATTATTGATAAGAAAGGGATTGCAATGATTTCTGGTCCAACTGGGTGTGGCAAGACCACGGCCGTGGAGACTATTGCTAAAGAAGGGGATTATGAGCTAATTGAGATGAACGCTTCTGATTTTAGGAACACCGAAGGTGTGAATACTGTTGTCGGCGGTAGTTTGAAGCAACAAAGTTTGTTTGCTAAAGAGAAGATAGTTTTGGTTGATGAAATAAATGGAATTGCCGGGCGTGAAGATCGTGGAGGTGTTCAAGCCTTGTCTAAGTTGATGAAGGACAATAAACATGCTCTAATTTTATGTGCTGAGGATCCGTGGAGTTCCAAGATTAATACCATCCGTAAGAAGTCTGAGGTTGTGAAGTTTAATGCTATGAATTATCTGAGTATTGTCAAGGTTCTCGAAAGGATTTGCAAGGCTGAGAATGTGGAATATGACAAGGAAGATTTGAAAGTTATTGGTAGAAGGGTTGGAGGGGATTTGAGGGCTGCAATAAATGATTTACAGATACATTCTTGTTTTGGCAGGGTTGATTTGTGCGAAGATAATGAGGATAATGAACGTGGTAAGGAAGGTAAGATAACTGATGCTTTAAGGATTGTATTGAAGAGTAATAAGTGGGATAATGTTAATGGTGTTTATGATACTGTTAAGGAAGATCATAGGGAATTAATTCTTTGGTTGGAACAGAATATTCCTTATGAATACAGGGGCGAGGAACTAGCTAAAGCTTTTGATTCCCTAAGCAAGGCTGATGTTTTTAATAGAAGAATTATGAGATGGCAACATTGGAGATATTTGGTTTATATCTATCAGTTGTTGAGTAATGGCGTTGCATTTTCTAAGGATGAAAGTAAGAAAGGATTTGTTATGTACAAACGCGGGAGTAGGCCCTTGAAGATTTGGATGAATAATCAGAAGAACTTTAAGAGGAAGACCATATCTGAGAAGCTTTCTAGTAAATTTCATACTTCTAAGAAAGGATTTATACAAGAAGATTTACCTCATTTGAAAATGTTGGCAAAACATGGCAAACTACCTGATTTAGGTTTGGATGAAGAAGAAATTGAATGGCTGAAGAAGTAATTAATAATTGCTAGGATCAACTTCTTCGTAAGATCCTCCGATTCTTATTTCATCATAATAAACATTGTTTTCTGAAAGAACGTTTGGTCCCCGATATAATCCTAATTTTAGGTTCTTTGGCGTAGGGTTGTACATGTTCCTACCATGGATCTTTCCATTCGTGAATGATTCGCCATTAATCCACCCTTTAACATATCCGTCGTTATCTGTGGACCATTTTATTTCAAAGATTATGTCATTCCATTCGCCCAGATTAATTTCTTTGGAGGCTATAAGTTCTGCGATGGTGTCTGGATAGGGTTTCCAAACAAGGCCTAATCCAGTTGTGCCGTCCGCTTGTTCTTCATATCTAACCTGGAATGAAGGGGGCATGCCTTTTCCACCATGTGCATTCAACCAATCTTCCCAGGTTTCCCCGTTTGCTAAATCAGAACGGTGGTACCATTGCCCGAGAATGTTGAATCCATCGTGAGTGATACCTTGATCAAAGTAGTAATCCTCTGGAAGGTACATACTCCATCCATAAAATATTGGTCTGTCGTCCATAGGGTATTCGTCAGCATATTCTTCTCTCAGGCTCAATTCAGCCCTACTTTTACCATGTATTGCATCATGCTGAACTGCATAATCTCCATGTTTTACATTTAGTTTTAGAGCATAGTTGCCATTTCTTGTTATATCTGTGACAATCACACCAGAACCAGGTCTTGCAAATTGTGTATGCCAAAAACCAGGTATAGAATTGCTTTCAAAATCAGTTTCTATAAAATAAATATCGCTATCTAGGTTTCCATCTCCAAGATCATTGGATTCGTCCTTGTCAGAATCACTGTCACTTGAGTCTCCACCGGAGTCTTCATCGTCCTCTTCGTTGTTTTCATCGTTGTCCCCATTATTGTTTTCATCATCAGACTCTTCTTCATCCTCATTGTTGTCTGCTTCTTGTGTGTCGCTGTCTTGGGTTGTTGGACTTGGTGGAGGCAAGGGTACTTTTTCTGTTTTTGATGGATCTTCTTGTGTTGCACTGTTTGGGTTAGATGACTGCGGGGAGAAAGTGTCTTTTATCACATTTACTACTTCTTTCGTTTTTGTATTTTGAATCAATGTCGGCGAATAAACAATAAGAGTGAACACTAGAATTAAAGAAGAAACTTTCAAAAAATTCTTAAAACCTGTATCACCCATATGACTTATTTAAGGTTGTTCATTTAAAAAACATCCCTTCTTAGAACTTCATTGCGTTTAGTTTGTTAATTCTTTCTTGTGTTGATGGGTGTGTGGAGAATAGTCTTGCAGCTTTTACTCCACTGAATGGATTAACAATAAATAGAGAGGCTGTAGATTGGTTTCCTAGGCGCATTGGAATCTTCTTAGAAAAGTCTTCTAGTTTTTGTAATGCACTTGCTAAGTGTTTTGGTTCTTCTGTTAATTTAGCTGAAGTTGCGTCTGCCATGAATTCTCTTGATCTAGATATTGCAAACTGTATCATCATCGCTGCTATTGGTGCTACAATTGATAAAACTAATATTTGAACAATGTTTGAGTTTCCTTGTGAGTCTCTTGATCCGCCGAAGATTGCTGCAAACCTTGCCATGGATGCCATGTACATGATTACAGTTGCTAATGTTGCCGCTATTGTTGAGATCAATATGTCTCTATTCTTTACATGTCCGATTTCGTGTGCAAGAACTCCTTCTAGTTCTTTGTTTGTTAGTATCTTTGCAATTCCTGAAGTGAAAGCAACAACTGCATTTTTTGGATTTCTTCCGGTTGCAAATGCATTTGGATTTTCTGAAGGTATTAAGTAAATTTTAGGTTTGGGTATTCCTGCTTTCTTACTAATTTTTTCAACCATCGCGTGTATTTCCGGGGCTTTGCTTTTTGGTAAGTCTTGTGCTTTGTACATTGCTAGGACTATTTTATGTGAATAAAAATATGAGAAGAAGTTCATTAGTAGTGCTAGGATTAAGGCTATTACTAATCCTGTTCTTCCACCAAGTAAGCCTCCAATTAAGAAGATAATCGCAGATAATAGGACCAACAATGCGAATGTCTTGATTTGGTTAGTTACCATTTCTTAGATATTATCTGTGGATTTTATATAATTGTTGGTAAGAAAGGTTTTTATAAATAGTCTGCTGATTAAGTAGAGAGGTGAGCATTCTGCATGGCCCATAAGATAATAGTAGGAAGAAACGAGGGTGATTTGGCTAGATTTGGGGATTTAGGGACCGTTTACCTTGGAAAGTCCTATGTTAGGATGGGGCATACCACTTCCTTGAGCAATGAGGTGTATTTAGATATTGCTAGGACACATGTGGTGATGATTTGTGGTAAAAGAGGTAGTGGAAAATCGTATTCTGCTTCTGTTATGGCTGAAGAGATTTCTAGGATGGAGGAGGCGATAAAGAAAAATATTGCCGTGTTGTTTTTTGATACTATGGGTGTGTTTTGGACTATGAAGTTTCCTAATCAAAGACAGGAGAAGTTGTTGGAGGCTTGGCAATTGAGGCCTGAGGGGTTGGACATTAATATTTTTACACCCGAAGGTTATTATGACGAGTACAAGAAGAAAGGGATTCCTGCAGACCATAAGTTTACAATAAGAACTAGTGAATTAGGTGCTAGTGATTGGGCTGACGTTTTTGGTATTAAATTAAATGATCCAATTGGAATATTGATTGAACGGACTTTGGGTAAGTTAGAAGGAGATTACTCTATAAAGGATATTGTAAAGGAGTTACGTAAAGATAAGAAAACTACTGTTCAAGTTAAGGATGCAGCAGAAAATAGATTTTTGGCTGCAGATGAATGGGGACTTTTTGCTAAGTTTGGAACGACTGTTGAAGAATTGATGCAACCTGGGAGCGTAAATGTTTTAGACATAAGTTGTTATACGCACACTTCTGGGGATTGGAGTATTAAGGGGTTGGTTATTGGGTTAGTTAGTAAGAAGTTATTGGCTGAAAGAATGAGTGCAAGGAAAGAGGAAGAGTTGCAGGATATTCAAAGACAACATAGTTACTTCTATGAAGAACAAAGACAAGATAAGCCAATGGTTTGGATAATGATTGATGAAGCTCATGAGTTCTTGCCTAAGGAAGGTAAGACTCCTGCTACTGACGCATTGGTGCAGTTGTTACGTGAGGGGAGACAGCCGGGAATTAGTTTGGTGCTTGTTACACAGCAACCTGGAGAGATCCATAGGGATGTTTTGACGCAGAGCGATATTGTTTTGAGTCATAAATTAACGAGTAGCATGGACATTAATGCGCTGAATAGTATGATGCAGTCCTATTTGACAAGTGATTTAGCAAGTCATTTGAATAATCTACCTAGGTTGAGGGGAAGTGCAATTATATTAGATGATAATAGTGAGCGGATTTATCCGATGAGGGTGCATCCTAAGAGAAGTTGGCATGGTGGTGAGGCACCAAGTGCAATTAAGTTGAAGAGAGAAGTTGAGTTTGATTTTTAATTCTTCAGATCTAAACAAATTCTAAAAGTTCCAGGTGCATAGTGCCCTGCTTTAGTTAATTTAACGTGTTTGAATTCTTCTTTGTATTCCTTCTTTATATCTTTGAATTCTTTTTCATTTGCGAATAAGTATAGGTGAATTGTTCCTTTTGGTTTTATTTTCTTTTTTGCTAAGTCTAAGAATTCTTCTGCGTTTGTTGGGAGGGGCATGATTATTCTGTCAAACTTCTTTTTTATTTTTGGTAGAACTTTTTTTACATCTCCTTGGAATAATTTAACGTTAGCCAGTTTGTTTAGGTGAATGTTTTCTTCTGCGTATTTTTGTGCAGCCTTACTTAATTCAATTGCGTAGATTTCTTTTGGGTTAGCGTTTTTTGCAATCACGCATGGAAATGGCGCTACGCCCGAGAATAAAACCAATACTGATTCATTCTTTTTTACTTTTTTTGCAATTCTTAGTCTTTCTGAACCAGATCTTGTTGAAAAATAACATGTTTCTACGTTTAAGTTTAGTCTGCAGCCAGATTCGATGTGCATTGTTTCCTTTCTTTTATCTCCTGCTAAGATGGTTATTTTTGGGGTTCTAAGGCGTCCCGAGTACTTTTTAGATTTTTTAGCTACCACATAAATATTATTGTGTGTTTCTATAATTTTACTTGCGATCTTTTTTTCTTTTTTTCTTAGTTCTTTGGGAAAGTCATTGAATATTGCTATGTCTCCAACTACGTCAAAAGAATTTGGCACGAATTGGGCTTCTTTTTTAGTTATTATCTTCGAATTTAATAGTATTGAACTTAATTTTGCCATTTTATAATATCATAATGATTGTTCCTGCAACCATTATCAGGGATGAAAGGGTTCTCTGTATTAAATGTTTGTCGTGAAATATTTCTCCTCCGAAGAATGTTGTAAGGACAGTTGAACCCCTCTTCATTGCTATTACCATTGCGATCTTTGCGGCAGGAAGTGTAACCACATAAACTTGCATTGACCTGCTTGCTAACATAAACAAGGCCATTAAACCAATCCACCAGCCTGCAGATTTGAATCCATGTTTAACGCCCTTTAATCCATCATGTAAAACTGTGATCATGATAAGATAGTTTATTGCTGCGGAGAACTGTACAATTAGTAAATATGTGAAAGGAGACATTACTCCGGCGGAATGTAAGACGAACCGATCTATGGTTGCTACAATTGCATATAGGAACACGGCAAATAACATAAAATGGACATACTTTGATTTTATCATAACTTTGAAGGGGGTTAATAGTTCATTTCTGAAAGACTTCTTTGGCTTCATTTCTAAGAAGTAAGACCCAATAAAGATTACTGCGATTCCAATGATTTGGTTTAAGCCAAGGTCCTCCTTTAGAACCAGCCATGCTAAAACTGCAACAATTATGGGGTTGAATGTAAAGAGGGGGGTTGATTGGGACAATTCCATGTGTCTTGTGGCCTTAGCCACAAATAGGAATGCTGTGGCTGCGATAATTGAGGCCATGTAAAGGATTGGCCAGTAATGAAGTGGGAAGTTAAAATTTACAAATGGGATGAATACTAGAGACATAAGAGCTATGGTTATTGCAAATACTGTTGAAAACTCCATTGCATGTTCCTTGAATAGCGTTTTTTTCTCTATAATTGATGCAACTGTAGCGAAGACTATCGGAACTAACATCAAGACATACCACTGAACCATTTTACATCCAAGAACTAAGGCCTTTCTGATCTGCTGTGACCTTTACGTTGCCTCCTGTTAATTTGTTTAATGTAGCCATTATTCTTTCTTCTGAAAACTCATGTTTTTTTACTAGGATTTCTATTATTTTTTCCTTATTTGGGACTTTCCATTCTAATTTGTAGTCTTTTTTTACTTTCATGTCATTGAATAGTTTGTATACCTCTTTCCAATCTTGGTTTTCTAAGGGATATTCCTTGAATATTTTTTCTGGCGTTTTTAGTTCTTTTATTATTTTGATTGCTTTTTTTGGGCCTATTCCTTTTATTCCTGGGTGATAGTCTGTTCCGACTAGCATTCCTAGGTAGATTAGTTGGTCTTGGGTTATTTCTAGATTGTTTAATGCTTCTTCTAGTAAAATCAAATCTGGATGTGTTTTAATAAAACCCATTGCTGTTTTTTTCTTTTGGGAAACTGTTAAATTTGTTATCATCCTTGGTGAACCATGTAATAATGTATCAAAGTCTGTGGTTGCTGCTGCCCAGACATCTCCTTGTTTGCAACAATATGCAATTTGTGCATCTGCTTCTGAGGGGGCGTGGATGATTGGAATTCCTAATGCTTCAATTAGTTCCTTTGATTCTTCTACCATGTCTTTTGTTAGTTTTGTGAATTGTTTTGAGTACTTTAACATTAATTCTTCATCGCCCTCTTCTTTTGCAGCTTCGAATCTTTCTTCTGCGATTGTTTTTGATTCATATCTAGATTGTTGTGTTTTTAGTTTTAATTCTGGAGGTTTTCCGTCCATTACGTAGACTAATTTTATACCTTGGGCGATTAGGTTTGTAGATCTTGATAGGATCCCTTGTAAGTGTGAGGTGATATTGCCTTTGGAATCCATTAATGGTGTTCCGTCTCTTTGTCTAATTGATGTAAGGAACTGATATGCTGCGTTTGAGAAATCTACAGCTATTTTTTTATTTTGTAGTTCTTCGAAAGAAATCTTCTTTTTTTCTACAATATCCGTGATTTTTACACCCATATTGAAGGATTGGGATAGTTAATTTATATACCTTATTATGTAAATTCTTTTAAAACTAGTTAGAATTAGGGTAGTAAAAGTGGTGGTGAAGTATACTAAACTGGAACATCCTGGCGGAATTTATATTTACAGAGTGCATAATAAGAAGCTGGATAAGTTTTGTAACAATGGATTAGAGGGATTGAAGAGTTTTTTGGCTGATATGTTTGAGTCCTGTCCTGATGATTATTTTGGAAGGGGTCCAAGAGGGAGTAGTTTGAAGTTTAGTTCTAGTCATAATGTTGTTGAGTTGAGCGGCCATAGAGTTTGTAGTTTAGCTGAAAATGGGTTGAAGATTAATGAAACTAGGTTTAAATGTAATCATAGTAAGGTGCAGTTGTTTATGTTGGAGAATGATTATGAAACTGTTGCAATTGAGGTCCCCATTTGGTTGAATTCTGATGAGATTTCTGGATATAAAGAAATGTTTGGAAGTGATGAACCTTTAACTGGGCACATTGATGTTTTGAGTGTTGAAGATGGACTTATTTGGGTTTGGGATTATAAACCTAATGCGCATAAGGAGAAATATGCTGATACGCAAGTGTATTTTTATTCCTTGATGTTAAGTAAAAGAACCGGCATACCTTTGGATAAGTTTAGATGTGGTTACTTTGATAGAGATAAAGCATTTATGTTTAGGCCAGAGCCAATTGAAACTAAAGAGATTAATTCTAATCTTTCTAATTTTTAGTTCCTATTAAGTACTTTGCTTCATAACCATTCGGTTTAAAGTGACTTAATGGATCAACGTGCGTTTGGTCTCCAACTCTATGTGAGAAAAGGAGTTCTCCTTCGGGTGAATCCCCTAAGTATAAAAGCAAATGTGAAAACTGCCTTGGTTCATTTCTTGCATCAACACCATCCATGTTTGGACTGTTTGGGTAAACTACGCCAACTAAGTTTCCAGGGTTCATTGTTCCATTTTTTGCTAAGTCTTCAAGCGATTCAAAGTCATTCAATCCCGTGAGAACTTTATCATTATAAATTCTGTCCCATGCGTTTGAGAAGGAGTAGTTTTCATTGAATAAGTCTTTAGCTGCTTTTCTAACATATGCCGAACACCTCCCGGGTCTTAAGCCTGTGAACATGTTGTAAACCGGAACGTCAATTTCTCCTGATTGGAGTGTAACTGGAATGTCCGTTCCTGTAAAATCCATCTTAGAATCTAGTTTTCTTGCTCCGATAAAGCTTAAGCCAGCTAATGCAGCTACAGCGCCAAGCAATTTGAATCCCTTTGGTATCCTCATTTTTCGTCCTTAATTAGTTACACAAAACTATAGTTTACAGTATATAAGTCTATTGTTTTGCATTTTTAGGGCTTGGAGGGAAGGTTTATAAGATTTCTGAGCCTTTCTAGGGGTGATGAAATTAGATTTTTTCCCACTGACTGCAGACTATATTGATGAGCCAGATGGTGCTCATAGGGGCGTAATTAGGTTATTTGGGAGAAGTTCAGAGGGAGATCGGGTTTGTGTTTTGGATAGTAGTTTCTCGGCTTATTTCTGGGTTATTTTAGAGGACAAGGAGTTTGCTGTTAAGTTGAAGAAGAAAATACTTGGTTTAAAGATTGCTGAGAGTAGAAGAACTGCATATGCGACTAATGTTGAAATATTGAAAAAGAAACATTTGTCTAAGGATGTTTATGCTTTGAAGGTTGAGGTTAATAATCCTAAGGATATTGGTCCTATTCGTGAGGAGATTAAATCTGTTAAAGGTGTAGTGACTTGTTTGGAAACTGATGTTCCGTTTGTTAGAAGATACTTTAATGATAGGAAATTGGAGCCCTTGAAACTTTGTACTGTTGAAGGTGATGAAGTTGAAAGTAATTATACTGTAAAAAAAGTAATTAATGCTAAGTCCGTTAAGGAAAAAGAGAATGGGACTTTGGATAAACCTAAAGTTTTGGGTTTTGATATTGAAGTTTATAGCAAACGAAGAAGTCCTAATGAAGATGTTGATCCTGTTTTGATGATTGCATTTTATGGTTCTGGCGGTTATAAGAAGGTAATTACATGGAAAAAGTTTGAAGGTGCGGGGGATTATGTTGAGTTTGTTAAAGATGAAGGCGAAATGTTGATGAGGTTTAATGATATTGTGAATACGTTTGGTCCTGATTATATTGTAGGTTATTTTTCAGATGGTTTTGATTTTCCTTATGTTAAGGCTAGGGCCGAGAAGTATAAGATTAAATTGAAGGTTGGGTTGGACGGGAAGGAAGTTAAGTTTTCTAGGAGGAATAACACCAAAACTGCGAAGATTGTGGGTATGGCCCACATTGATGTGTTTAAATTTATTCGACGTATTATGAGTGGAGAGATTAATTTGCCTTCTTATGATTTGGATACAGTTGCTAATAATTTTTTAGGTACCGGCAAATCTGGTGCAGATGTTAGTAAACTTTGGAGTGCTTGGGATAAAGGTGGAAAGGAATTAGGAGTGTATTGTAAGTATAATTTAGTTGATGCTGAATTGGCATATAAGTTATTTGAAAAAATTTATCCAAATATTAGTGAGTTTGTTAAGTTATGTGGTTTGCCTCCGGATGATTTGGCTAGAATGAGTTTTAGTCAGTTAGTTGAGAGTTTTGTTTTGAGAAACTTAGATCAGTTTAATGAGATTGCTCCGAATAGACCTTACAGGAATGTCGTTGGTGAGCGTGAAGGTGTTGGGTATGAAGGGGCTTTTGTTGTTCAACCTGAACCAGGAATTTATAGGGATGTAGCTGTTTTTGACTTCAAGAGTTTGTACCCCACAATTATTAGCGTTCACAATATATGTCCGAGCACATTGACCGATAGTAAGAAGGATGTTAATGTATCTCCCAAGATTGATTACGAAGGTAAGGAGATGGAGTATAGATTTTCATACAAGTATGATGGATTCTTTCCTAAGTTGATCAGGGAGGTTTTAGTTAGAAGAAATAGAGTTAAGGATTTGTTAAAAAAAGATAAGAAAGATGCTACATTGATTGCTAGGCAGTATAGCTTGAAGACACTAGCGAATAGCACATACGGTTATTTTGGGTTCTCTGGGGCTCGATGGTACTGCAAGGAGTGTGCCGCATCTACAACCGCCTTTGCTAGGGATTACATTAAGCAAGTAATTGAACGTGCAGAAAAAGAGAAACTTGAGGTTGTATATGGCGATAGTGTTGGAGAAAATTCTAGAGTATGGATTAGAAATAAGGGAAGGATTTATGAAACTGAGATAAAAAGTTTATTTGACAAAGTTGATATGAAGAGCAAAAATGGCAAGGAATATAATTTTAGGAAAGGTCTGGAAGTTTTAACATTGGATCACAGAGGAAATTCTGTTTTCAAACCACTTGTTTATGTTATGAGGCATAAGTGTGATAAAAAGATGTATAGAGTAAATTTTACGAATAATTGGTCTATAGATGTTACAGAAGATCATTCCCTAATAGGTTATGAATCCTTGATGACTGCGAGAGGCAAGAGCAGAAAGTGTCCCTTGTTGAGAATTCTTGAGGTTAAACCAGAGGATATCAACAAAAAAGTAAAGTCCCTTGTGGCCATGAAAAAAATACCAAACAGGAAAATGAAATCAAAAAAGTACCCTGATAAAGTTTATGAATTCATGGGGCTATTTATTGGTGATGGGAGTTTTCAAAGAAATTTAAATCATAAAAAATCAAATAAAGACTACTACCTTAGGTTATCTCTCGGTTTAGATGGAGAAGAACTATTTGAAAGGAATATCAAGCCATTGATTGAACTTGGCTATATCAAGAATTATTGGTGGAGCAAGAGCAGAAAAGGAGATTTGACTATAAATGGGCTTAAATTAGTGAAATTAATATCCAAACATTGTTCTGATGAGAAACATAAGAAAATTATTCCAAATTGGCTTATGGATGAAACTGAAGAAAATATAGGATTATTTCTTAGAGGATTATTTACTGCGGATGGGACTGTTATGCTACGTAATGGAGCACCAATTATAAAATTCACATCTGTAAAGAATAGTCACATTGGGACTGTTAGAAAATTACTGTATCTGGTAGGTGTTTCCCATTCTGTATTTAAAGAAAATAACAAAAATGTATATAGGACTAAAGACACCATCCATACCTCAGGTAGTTACTCTAAGAACATTATCATAAAAGATAGGCGTAAGTTTAATGACTCTATTGGATTTTTGTTAAAAAGGAAGGATAAAAGGGCTAGGATAAAAACCAAGAACATCCAAAAGAAATTGATAAAAGATTTTGATTTTGATTTACAAGGTGTTAAGACGATTGAGTCTTTTAGTAACAAGGGTTACGTATATGACATTGAAGTTGAGGACACGCATAGGTTCTTTGCAAACTATGTATTAGTGCATAATACCGATTCTGTCTTTATTTCCTTGGGTAAGGGTAAAACAATGAAGGATGGCGAGTTATTTCTGAAGAGCGTTAATGAAGAGTTGCCTAGTTTGATGGAATTAGAATTAGATGGCTTTTATCCAAGGGGAATTTTTGTAATGAAGAAGGGTGAGGAAGAAGGCGCTAAGAAGAAGTATGCTTTGGTTAATGAGAAAGATGAAATAAAGATTGTCGGATTTGAAACTGTAAGAGGGGATTGGAGCTTAATTGCTAAAGAAACCCAGAAAGAAGTTTTAAGAATAGTTTTAGTTGAAGATGATGTTAAGAAAGCTGTTAAATATGTCAAAGATGTTCTTGATGAAGTTAAGGATGGTAAGACTCCTATTGAAAAATTAATTCTTAAGAAGAGATTAACTAAGAACATTGGAGACTATAGTGCGATTGGTCCGCATGTTAATGTTGCTAAACAATTAATTAAAAGAGGGGATGTTATTGGTGCGGGAAGTGAAATTAAATATGTAGTTCAGGAAGGTAAGGGCAATATTGGGGATAGATCTGTTCCAGATGATGAAGCTAAGAGTTATGATCCTGAATATTATATTGATAATCAGATAATTCCTGCTGTTGAAAGGATATTTTTGGCCGTTGGATATGATAAAGAGGACTTAACAAAGCTTCATAAACAGAAAAGTCTGGGTGATTTCTAATGAACGATTGGTTGAAAGCTGGAAAGATTGCTGCAGATGCTAGAGAGTACGCTGTGGGCATCTGTAAGGCTGGTAAAACATATACTGAAGTTGCTGATAAAACCGAAGATTTTATTATTAAGAAGGGTGGATTTCCTGCGTTTCCAATGGATGTTTCTGTGAATCATGTTGCTGCACATTATTGTCCCTTTATTGATGACACTAATGTTTTTGAGAGGGGAGATGTTGTTAAGTTGGATATTGGCGTGCATGTTAATGGTGCCGTTGCCGATAATGCAATAACTGTTGAGTTGGGGACTGATAAATATAGGGATTTAATATTGGCTTCTAAGGATGCTTGTTTGGCTGCATGTGAAATTGCAACTCCTGGAACTGAAATTGGTAAACTTGGGAAAGTTGTAGAAGAAACAATTACTTCTGCCGGTTTCAGTCCTATTACAAATCTGAGTGGACATGGGGTTGATTTGTGGCAGGTCCATACTGAGCCGACAATTCCTAATTATGACAATGGGAATTCAAAGAAATTAGTTGAGGGGCAACATATTGCAATTGAACCCTTCGCTACAACCGGTGTTGGGAGTGTTAAAGAAGGTAAACCTTGTGGAGTTTATGCATTTTTGGAGAAAAAACCTGTTCGTTTAGATGGTGCAAGAAAGTTAATGGCTAAAATTGAGAAGGAGTATAAAACGTTGCCATTTACGGAAAGGTGGTTGAAGGATGTTAAGAATGTTAAATTTTTATTAGCTTTGTTGGAAAAAGCTGGTGTTGTTAAACAGTATACTGTGTTGCCTGAGAAGAAAGATGGAATGGTTTCTCAGTATGAAAATACTGTAGAGGTTGGCACAGGGATTACTACTAAGGTCTAGATGGTTTTCGGTTTATTTTGAATAGTCCTTATTAAGTTTAGACTTACTTCTTTCCCAGAGGTAGCTTTAGAAAGGCTTTTATAATAAATGGTATCTATTGGTAGGATGAACACTCAGATAAATCTAAGATTGCCTGAAAGGATGTTAGTTTCTGCTAAAAGGAAGGCGGATAGAGAAGGTTTTGGAACTGTTCAAGAGTATATTAAAGAGGTTCTTAGGTCTGAACTATTTGAAACGATTTCTTCTAGGGAAGTTAAGCTTGTTAAAAGTTTAATCGCTCTTAGTGAGAAAAATGAGCTTTATGGTTCTGAAAAAGATCTTTTTGATAAGCTAAAGAGTGATGTATGAATTAATTCCTAGTAAGTTTTTTCTTAAACAAGTTGGTTCTTTAAGTTCTAAAGCTAAAAATATTATTTTTGATAAATTGATGTTGGTTAAAATTAATCCCTTTAGATATAAAAGGATTTACGGATATAATCTATTTTTATTCAGAGTAAGGTTTAGTAACCAAGGAAAGGAATTAAGGATTATTTATTTCGTAGAGGGAAATATTGTTAAGATTGCTTGTATCCTAGACAGGTCTAAAAATTATAAAGATCTAGAGAAATATTTGAGGAGAGGGCTAGTTTGACTAACCCATGTAAGTCTGCCTTACTGGCTGATGTTGTGCAACTCTCGCATCCCTCAAGTACTTTTCTTCTATTGCTCTGTATTTCTTTATTTCTTCTTGTTTTAGAGATGGCATAATCTTCTTTAGTGCACCTTCAAAGTCTTCTAAAGAAACTACTTTTGATGCTCTGTCTCTTCTTAGTGCAACCATTGCAGCTTCTCTACAAAGTGCTTGAATATCTGCGCCATTAAACTCTTCTAGTTTTGTGTTTAGAACTTCCAAGTTAATGTCATCAGATAAAGGCATATCCTTTGTGTGGACTTTTAAGATTTCAATTCTAGATTTTTCATCGGGCAATTTGGTTGAAATTACTCTGTCGAATCTTCCAGGTCTTAATAATGCTGGATCAACTAAGTCAGGTCTGTTTGTTGCAGCTAAAACTACAACGTCTGCTAGTTCTTCAAGTCCGTCCATTTCTGCTAGCAATGCATTGACTACTCGTTCTGTAACTTGTGAACCGTTATCTAATCCACGCCTTGTTGCTAGAGCATCTATTTCATCAAAGAAAATAATTGTTGGAGCAGTTTGTCTTGCTTTTTCAAAGATTTTTCTAACTCCTTTTTCTGATTCACCAACCCATTTGGTTAGTAATTCTGGACCTTTAACTAAAATGAAGTTTGATTCAGATTCATTTGCAACCGCCTTTGCTAAGAGTGTTTTACCTGTTCCTGGAGGTCCGTACATTAGGATACCTCTTGCGGGTTTGATGCCTAAACGTTTGAAAGATTGAGGGTCTTTTAGAGGCCATTCAATTGCTTCTTTTAATTCTCCCTTTAGATCCTCTAAACCTCCAACATCCGTCCATTTGACATCTGGAGCTTCAACTAGAACTTCTCTTAGTGAAGAAGGTCTTACAATTCTTCTTGCTGCATGGAAGTCTTCAGCTGTAACTTGTAATTTTAATTTTGAAAGATCTTTGTCTTCCTTGCTTAGATTGGGAAGTTCTCTTCTAATAACATTCATAGCTGCTTCCTTACATAATGATTCTAAGTCTGCACCTACAAAACCGTGTGTTTTAGATGCTAATGCTTTTAGATCTACATCTTTTGTAATTGGCATGTTTCTTGTGTGGATCTGCATAATTTTTAATCTGCCTTCTTTGTTTGGAACGCCGATGTTAATTTCCCTGTCAAATCTTCCTGGGCGCCTTAGTGCAGGATCTAAAGAATTTTGTCTATTGGTTGCTCCGATAACGATGACACGTCCTCTTGATTTTAGCCCGTCCATTACTGTAAGTAATTGGGAAACCATTCTTCTTTCTACTTCACCATATGTTTCTTCTCTCTTTGGTGCTATTGCGTCAATTTCATCAATGAATATAATTGAAGGTGCATTCTTTTCTGCTTCCTCAAATAGATTTCTAATTTTTTTCTCTGTTTCTCCGTAGAATTTGGATAGTAATTCTGGTCCGTTAACTAGTATGAAGTTTGCATTTGTTTCATTTGCAACTGCCTTTGCTAAGAGTGTTTTACCTGTTCCTGGAGGTCCGTGTAAAAGAACCCCCTTTGGTGGTGCGATGCCTAAGGATTCAAATATTTCTGGATTCTTTAATGGTAGCTCCACCATTTCCCTTATCTTAACAACTTCATCTTGTAATCCGCCAATATCTTCATAAGTTACTTCTGGGACCTTTTCTTCTCCCTCTGCAATTTCAACTGCTTTTGATGTGATTTTTAATTGAGTATTTTCTGTGATGATACATGGTTTCTTTGGGTTTACGTCTGCTACTATGAATTTTAAGGAACCAAATCCTAATGGGGAAGTTGCTAGATCATCAAAGATTCCTGAGAAAATGTCTTCGAAAGGAGAACCTGTCATAGTTCTTCTTCTTCTTTTTGCTCCGCCTAAAGAAATAATATCTCCTTTTGTAACTGCTCTTCCTAGTAAACCGTGTTTGAACATTTCTGGATTTGCAGCTTGGATCATTACTCCTTGTTGTGCTGGTGCGACTGTGATACTTTTTGCTTCTCTGATATCTGCTTGAACAACTTTTACTTGTTCGCCAATGCCTGTTTTTGCATTTCTTCTAATAATTCCATCCATACGGATTATTTTTTGACCAATGTCTGAAGGGTAGGCTCTATCTACAATACCAACTGTGGTTCTTCCGCCGGTTATTTCTACTATATCTCCTGCTTTAACTCCAATTTCTCTCATTGTTTGGGAGTCAATTCTAACAATGCCTTTGTAGGCTTCCTCTTGGTATGCTTCTTGAACCTTTAATTTTACTTCTTTGGTCATTTTGGGTGTGTTCTCCTTTGGGGGTTATTAAAGTTTTCTTGAAAAGAATAATGATAGTTTTTCTGGGGATTCTAAGGACATTTTTATAAGATTGTCCATTTCTTCGAAGATGTTTTCTTGGAAGTCAATGATTTCTTTTGGTATTGAGACTGTGTAGGAGTTTCCTACTAATCTTAGTTTGACTGCGTATTGTTTTTGTCTCATGTTAATGAATCTGTTGTATGCTTCTAGATCTAATGGATGTACCCATTCTTCGTTACATTTTGGGCATTTCCAGGATCTTAGTTGGAAATTGTTTTTGATTATAGTTGATTTGACTGCTTTTTTGTTACAGTTGTTACATAGAATGGAGGCTTGGTTGATTGATTTCATTGTGTATACTGGCGTGTATACATTAAGTGTATATAAATGTTTCGGCTTCGCTGGCTTTGCACAAAAATATTGATTCTGCACAAAAACTAGAGGTCTTGCACAAAAATGAAAAGCTTATAATTGTAAGAATTTTTGAAGTTATATGCCAAACAAATATGTTGATTTTGTTTCAGATGAAGATTTTCTTGAATGTGTTAAATGGGTCTGTGAGGCCTATCCAGATACTTCTCAAGATATTGATATGGAAAAACTTCACAAGAACACTCTCGATCCATTCAAGGTAATTTTTGACATGTTGAATGGCGGATTAGACTATGACACGTGGATAACTAATGAAAGCGTGAGGCAAAATGACAAGACAATTAATAATCGTATCGGAGATTTTCATCAAAAGCTTTTAGGAAAAGTTAGGGGTTGGAAAGACCTTGGAACTGGCGACACTACAAAAGTTGATTTGAAGAAAGAAGATGATACAGTCTTTATTGAATTAAAAAATAAAGAGAATACTGTAAATGCTGATTCTAAAGACAAAGTTAGGGACAAACTTGAAAGAGTGATAAGACATCATCCGAATGCTGAGGCATATTGGGCATACATCTTAAGCAAAAAGGGAGATTCTGGAAGATCTGTTTGGAAATATAAGGGCAAAGTGGATCCAAAAATTAACACTATTTGGGGAAAAGATGTTTATGAACTTATAACTGGAGATCGAGATGCTTTGGAAAAAGTTTGGAAGGCATTACCCAATGCAATTGAAGAAGTTTTGAAATTGGATAGTGGCCTTGAAGAATCAGAGATCAACAAACTTGTGGAGTTGTTTTCAAAATCTTTGAGTGAATAGGTTGTAATGCTTTAACTATCTCATTCCCAATTGCATAACCTAGGTCTACTGGAACAGCATTTCCGATTTGTTTATATTGAGAAGATACACTCCCAGTAAATTCCCACTCATCTGGAAATGTTTGTATTCTTGCGTACTCCCTAACTGTGAAAGGTCTTGTTTCGTCAGGATGGCACCTTTCTGTTTGCTTCTGGGAGGGCGATGTTGTAAGCGTTAGAGAAGGTTCATCCCATGAGAGCCTTCTAGCCATGCCCCTTTTTCCTCCGCCACTGTTGAAACTTTTCCCAAGATAATCTTTTTGTAATTTTTCTGGTAGATTAATCCAACACCCTCCAGGCGGAACTAGATTAAGTACTTTTTTTCTGTTTGGTGAGTATGATGTGCCTTTTGATTTTGGCACGTTAACTAATGCGTCTTTAAGTGTGACAATCCTATCGTGCCCTTCTGGAAATGAAAAGTTTATTCCTTTTTTTGTACCTACAATAAAAAGTCTTTGTCTCTTTTGTGGAACTGAATAATTAACTGCGTTTAGTACCTTGAACTGAACGTCGTATGAATCTAAATCTTCTTTTAGAATCCTTAGCATAGTCTTTAAGGTTCTTCCATTGTCGTGTGAGACTAGTCCAGATACATTTTCAGCTACAAATATTTTGGGTTGAATCTGTTTTACAGCTCTCGCAAATTCAAAAAAGAGTGTCCCTCTTGTGTCTTCGAATCCTAGTTTCTTACCAGCATAACTAAATGCTTGACATGGGAAACCTCCAGTTACTACATCAGCAGTAACTTCTGAAAAATCAAATTCTTTAATGTCTTTTCCAATGACTTTCCAATTGGGACGGTTTTGTTTTAAAGTGTTCACACAGTCTTTGTCATTTTCAACAAGAAGCTTTGTTCTCAATCCCGCATTTTCTAAACCTAATGCCAACCCTCCTGCGCCCGCAAAGAGTTCAACAACTTCAAGACTCTTTTTCATTTCTCACCTCGATATGCACAAAACTTACAATCTTCACTAGCTTTTGGAGGTTTTTCAGATTTCAATATTTTTATTGCTTTCTTGAAAGCTTTCGCACCATTTTCGGCACTTGTCTCCATCTTAACTAAATCAGTGTTAAAGACTACATCTCCATTCTCTACAACTTTTTCAGGATGATAAAATAAAAGATAAGCATAATCTTCAGTCTTATATCCATTTTCCCTTAATAAAAAATTATAAATGTCCATTTGTGTTTGGTAGTGTTCAGCTGTGTCTTCCTTCAGAGGATATCCCCTCGTTTTGTAATCTAGAACCACTAGCTTTTTCCCTTTTGAAAGAATGTTGTCTACTGCCCCTTTTAAGAGAAATCCAGATGTTTTATCAACATACTGTAAACCCTTAAAGTTGTTTCTCCAGATATCCAACAATTTTTTATCATCGAATAACCTGTATCCATTCTTTAGGCCATGCTTCTTAATCTCTGGAGGTAGCTCTCCATTCTCCATAAAATTATCAAAGTGCTTCTTTAGTATTTTATCCATGCCTCCAGGAAGTGAGGGGAATGCTCCAGAAGGTCTTCTTAGCTTCTTAACTAATTGAAGCCAAAAGCATCTAGGACATTCAAGCATTACATTTATTGAGGAAGGTGAAAGTTTGTAAGTCATTGGTAGCTTAACCTCTGTTGTGGATCTGTTTTTAACAGAGACCATTTAATTTTTGGATCAGCCTTCCAAAATTTATCTTTACCGTTTTTCCTTCTAAGGTATACACAACCAGCATTTTCTAAATCTTTTATGTATGTGGATATATTTGATCTTGGTATTTTTAATTTGTCAGAAAGAGCTTTATTCGTAACTTCAGGATGCTTTGCAATCTCATTCAAAACTTCTCTTGCTCTCGGAGTTATATTCTTAAGATATCTGCTTTCCAAAATTTCCTTCAGAACAAGCGATAACTTATTTCTGTCTAAAACTATTGGAGTTTCATCTGTGGAGTAAAATACTGCGGTAGACAAAGTATTAAGAATATCCCTTATATTGCCTTCCATCAAATCATAGATTACTCTTAAACAATCTGGATTATATGGGTAAATTATATTATACTTTTCAGAGATTTTTAAGCCATCAAATCTTTTTTTGATTACGTCCACTACTTCTTCGTATTTTAAAACCTCTATATTGAATGGTGTGTCTGAAAGAATTGACGAAAACCTAGATACACTTTGTAAAATGGAATATGCAGTGAGATTTCCAATAAAAATGAAGTGAACTCCTCTGGTTTGGAAGAAGTCTCTTAAGTTATTAAATAAGTATCTTATCTTTTTTTCAGTTATTAACTCTAAATTATTATAATGGATTATGATCTCTTTTCCAGTTTTATCATTAATGTCTTCTGTTATTTCTGAAAAGAAATCTTGAAGTGTAACAGAAGTTAGTTCATTTGTTTTTTGCTCTTTAGAATAATTACCTCCAAAACCCGCAATACTTGCCCCCGCACTAACATTCTTTTTTGCAATTTCAAACAAGCTTGATAACTTTTCAAAACCTGCCTTACTTATTGGTTTTTCTTTCATTAATTTGAGTGTGGAGTAAACTGCAGATAGCGTGTTTAATATAAATTCATCAGAAGTCCACTTGTCTTGGGTTGTTATCTCTTTGAAATGTGTAAAAAAACCAGAGTCATAAGCAGATTTTCTAACTACATTCACGAAAGAAGTCTTTCCAACGCCGATGTCCCCATACACGAATGTTCTTGACCCCCCTTTAGATCCAAGTATTTTACTTAGTCTTTGGATGTGTTCCTTACGCCCAACGAAAGAATCTAATGGGATTGAGCCACCGATTACAAGGAGAGGAGATGTTGAGAAAGGATTTTCATTCACCCCGTATAACTCCCAGATGTCCTTTAGGGAATCATTATTTTGCATAAGAAATAGTTATAGCCTAATGTTTATAAGTCTTTCCTATAATTATAGCATTTCTTATACTCAATAGAAATATTTATATAGTTATAGATATTTCTATAATTATCCTATTATAACTATGCGGATTAAAATGAAAGAAAAACTAAACCCAAAACTAGAAGAAGCTATGAAGAAGCATCTCTACAATGCCAAGGTAGAGAAAACTCCATCTACTCAGAAGTCTCTAGAAGAGTGGAATCAAAAGGAAGTTATTGAAAGAGTTAAGAAATCTTATTCTCAGGCTTGGTCTGCCTATAACTCAGCAAAAACTAGAGAGAAGATTATTGCTGAATCTCTTTTGTTAGAGCTATTAGATTTCTTTGAAGATCCTAAACACCAAATCGGAAGGAAACCATTCAAGGTTAAGGAAAAGATTTTGTGCATGTTTATTTACACTTACGGAGGATTTAGTTCCAGAAGGGCAATGAGTGATGTTGAGAATGCAAGGAGAAGAAACTTACTAAGCAAAACTCCGCATTTTAATTCTGTGTTGAATATGTTTAAGGATTCTAACCTCACTAAGGCTTTATTTGAAATCTTAGAAATAACTGCCTTACCATTAAGACCTTTTGAAGATAAGTTTAGTATTGATGCTTCTGGATTTACAACAACATATTATCAAAGATGGTTAGACATTAGAACTGAGAAACCAAGTAAGAAAAAGAAATGGATGAAACTTAATTTAATTGTAGGGAATAAAACTAATGTAATTGTTTCTGTTGTGATTAAAGAAGGTTTCAAAAATGATTGTGTAGACTTACCTAGACTAGTTAGTAATGCTTCTAGATTCTTTGATATGAAAGAAGTTAGTGCTGATAAGGCTTATTTGAGTAATAAGAATTTGATTGCCATCTCTAAGACTGGAGCTATTCCTTTTATTCCATTTAAGAGCAATAGTGTTGGGGCTAAGAGAGGACGTTCTTTGTGGAGAACTATGTATGACTATTTTACAGATCATCAAGAGGATTTTATGAAGCATTATCATTTACGTTCTAATAGTGAGACTGCCTTTAGTATGATTAAGAAGAATTTTAGGAATAATTTGAGGACTAAGACATATGTTAGTCAGATTAATGAGTTATTGGTTAAGTGTATTTGTCATAATTTGAGTGTTTTAGTTCAGGAGAGTTTTGAGTTGGGTTTGAAGATAGATTTTAATAGTTGTTATGAGGATTATTGTAAGGTGATGAAGAGATGAACAGAATAGTTCTATCCATTCAAGTGGAATATGAGAAAGGTATAACTCCTAAAAAAGAAATTGATTTGACGGAACCACTCAAAAAGCTAGGAATAAATTTGGAATGTTTTAATACACCTTATAATGTTGAAGGAAACGCAAACTCTCCTTTTTCTGCTGGAAGTGCAGGTTATATCTCAGATAAACCTCAGAGAATTACATTAAAAAATGGTGTTACAAATAACACTCATGTTTCATTGAATTTACGTGGAAGGTTTGATAAGCTAGAGGGTTTGTGGAATGTAGATGTTTATGTAAACAGACATGATCCTTTGCTTGAAGAAGAGGATAGAAGACTAATTACTAGAAGAAAAACTAGGATTCATAAAGAACCATTTAATGGAGTTGGAAAAAGTAATTCTATGCTAATTCATTGGGATTTGAATGGTAACGAACAATCCGATGTTTGTGCTTCAAGAGGGGGCAAAAGTGACCTCTCCAGCTAGTTTGTTAAGAGAATTATTAGCTCCAGATCGGTCTTGGTTAGGCATCACTGATGTGCCTCAAAAAATAAGAAGAAGAAGAAAAGATAGGGAGAAAAAATTAGGTAAAATATGCTTTGGCATGACCAAAAGAACTATTCCTCCAAAGATTATCTCATTTTATGATGAAGCGAGGAACAATTATATTCACAGTTCACACATTAGTTGCATTTTTATTTGTTGTTCATGTACAGAACAAATACTAAAACAAGAATATGTTTTAAACAGAAAAGATAAAAATCGTGCTGAAAGAGAACTTAAGGGTTTGATTACTTTGAATAAGAAAGGTAAAAAGCGAGTTAATTATATTTATTTTGGAGAGTTAGTTGAGAGATGTAAAAAAATAAGTTCCCTTAAAGGAAGCATAAGAAAGTTCAAAAAAATAGCTAAAATAAGGAACATAATCGCCCATTCATTATATGTAGACAATTATTCTCATAAAGATTCTACCCAAGATACTCTCAGGAAAAATAGGGCCTTTGTTAGAGATATTCGTAACCTTGAAAAATATACTGATAGGACATTTGTAAGATGCATCGAAAATATAAAAATCGGTTATCCTGATCGAATTAATGGAACAAATATTAAACAAAAAGTTGGTGAAATTCTTAAAGACAGAAGGCCTATAGACAAGGCCACATATGTGTGGGATATATTTTTTGATCTGCTATCTACCAGGCTGGCTCTAGAAACAATTCTTTGTTTGAAGAGTATACTTGTAAGAGTTTATGGGGCCAAAAATAGCTAAGTTTGCACAAAAATAGGGTTAATTATTGTGCAAAGTCG